>JBLNEP010000001.1:0-11142 GCA_050262755.1 Actinomycetota bacterium
AAAATTTTGTGAATTAATTGAACTCATGAATACTTTTCCCAGTCGAGTGCTTCCTTTTTCTATTAAGACTTCACTAGTTGCTTAAACTTTTACTCTCCCCGTAGTGACAGAAGAGGGATTATCGTACTGCCCTCAAGTTGTTGGGCGAAAATTTCTACGAGCGCCGGATGTTAGTGGATATTGATTCTGAACAAACTTGGGAGAAAAAAGGGCGTACCCGCACTAAGACTGCCCAATTTAATGATTCTCCTGAGCTGCGTCAGGCTTTAGAGGAGGCTCTCCACAAGCGAGGTGTGCGGGCAGTTATTTTAGATGAAGCCCAGCATTTGATGAAAATTGGTAGCGGTGCAACAGGTGCTAAGTTGTTAGATCAATTGGACTGGATCAAATCTATTACTAATGTCACAGGGGTTGTGCATCTGTTGATTGGCACTTATGAATTGTTAAACTTGCGAAATTTAAGCGGTCAGGCTTCTCGTCGCAGCTTGGATATTCACTTTCCTCGCTATCTATTCGAGCACTCTACAGACTGTCAGGATTTTCAAGGGGTCTTATTGGCCCTGCTTAAGCAAGTGCCTTTGCAGGTGGACATTGAGAGTTTAATGCTTCACTGGTCTTATTTTTACGAACGTTCTATTGGTTGTGTTGGTGTTCTTAAAGATTGGTTGGTGCGCTCTACTGCTGCTGCTTTGCATGATGGCAGTAATACGCTTTCTTTGTCTCTATTGCAAGCTCATGCTCTCACGCTGGCTCAATGCGAACGTATGGCTCTTGATGCAGTGGAAGGGGAGAAACAACTTGATTATATGGAAAGTCGTCGCGAACATTTATGGCGCTTGCTCAGTCGAGGTAGCGAGCGCAACGTCTGTGTTCCTCCTGTCTTGGATGCGGTTACGAATGATGCTTCTACCGTTCTGGCAAATGAAGCTTCTAAAGATATTGCACCTAAGAAAAGACAAAGCCGAAAGAAAGGTCAATCTAGCCCAACTGATTCCATGACGCCTCTCTCGTCGGAGCTCCCGACTGAAACTTTTGATACCACAGAAGCTGCGGCGCTTGAATCTGCGCCCAAGAAAAAGTCTACTCGTCGCGTCGGTCAACGCCAACCGCAACGCGATCCGGTGGGTTCTTAATTGTGCTGCGATAGCGATCGCTGGGTGGCAGTTCTGTACTCAGATCTGCTTTGTCAAGTATATCTTGACCTCTGAGCTTTTCCAGTATAAAGTGACCGTTTCGGTCACTTTATGCTGGAAGTCACAACAACCGCCAACGCAAGTTTACTAAATCTCTAGGAATCGGTAGCCGCTCCCGACCGTACTCGCGCCAGAGAACTTTGAGCTGCTCCAATTCCTCGCCCTTGAGTTGGATGTGGAAATTGTCATATAGGGGCAGCGAGGGGAAAGCTTTAGTTTTTATCCGCTGAGTAACGGGCTTGCAAGTTTCCCCAGTATGAGCAAAGTGATGCTCTTTCACCGAACCCTTTTTCGCTGTAAGTTCACCGCCACAGTAGATGTAGCGAGCTGCAAAAAGCAGAGGTCAAAACTGCAAAAAGGTGATTTTTGAAACCACATTAAGGCTCTTGTCTAATTTTGGTGATCCTGGTTGAGTAAGGCAGAAGGCAGAAGGCAGTTATGCTGAAGGTTAAGAGAAGGCTGAAGACCGAAGGCTCGCTTTTTCTCGTGTTTTCTTCTTCCTCCCGAATGCCATCTGCCTTAAAATATAGATCACCAAAAGCTGCCAAGAACCCTTATCTCGGCTCAATGCCAGATCGTAGATGCCGCAAAATTGGTTGCTCTACAGGTAGCTGGCATCTCAATAATAAACTGCGTTCCCTGATCTGGCGTAGAAAAACACTGCAATTGACCGCAGTGTTTTTCTAGCAGAATTTTTTTGCTGATTGCCAATCCCATGCCTGTACCTTTTCCTATTGGCTTAGTAGTAAAAAAGGGAGTAAAAAGTTTAGAATGAACTTTCTCACTGATGCCAATACCATTATCAGCAATTGTTACCATAATCCGTGAATCAGAGCTATTATTATCATAGGAATTGCCCGTTACCACTTCAGTACGAATTAAAATTTGAGGCTGAAAAACTGCACCCTCGTTTTTACTAATCCGCTCTTCTATAGCATCTATAGCATTCGCTAAAAGGTTCATAAACACCTGATTGAGCTGACCTGCATAACAGTTCACAAGCGGCAATGCACCATAGTCTTTGATCACATTAATAGCCGGACGATCTGACTTAGCCTTTAGTCGGTGTTGTAAGATCATCAGAGTGCTATTAATCCCATCGTGGATATCTACTGATTTAATTTCAGTTTCATCCAACCGCGAAAATTTGCGTAGAGACTGCACAATATCGTGAATGCGCTCGATACCTAACTGCATAGAAGAAAGCAATTTCGGTAAATCATCTATAATAAATGGCAACTCGGCATCTTCAATTTCATGGAGAATTTCTGCTTTTGGTTGCGGGTAATGTTGTTGGTAAAGGTTCAAGATATGAATGAGTTCTTTAATATAATCGTTGGCGTGGGAGAGGTTGCCGTAAATAAAGTTAACCGGATTGTTAATTTCATGAGCGACACCTGCAACTAATTGACCGAGACTAGACATTTTTTCACTTTGAACAAGTTGGAGTTGTGTTTCTTGCAGTTCTTTGACGGAATTCTCTAAGGCAAGAGCTTTTTCGTGTTCTTTTTCTTGACTAATCCGAAGTGCTTTTTCTACTTGTTCGCGCCGCTCTATTTCCAACTGCAAACTCTGACTTAGAGAATAACTTCTCAAAGCTGTTAGCATTGTAGTGTATAGCTTTGATGTCGTTAATTCAGTCTTAGTTTTATAGTCATTAATATCGTAATTGATAATAATACTTTTTTCTGGTACTTGTCCGGGTTGACCCGTGCGTAAAATAATTCGCACTAATTGATTTCCTAGCACTTCCCGGACATACTTAACAAACTCTAAGCCAGCATCATCCGTTTCCATGATGACATCAAGTAGGATGACGGCAAAATCAGGGGTTTCTTGGATTAAAAGTTTAGCTTCCTTCGCGGAATAAGCACTAAAAAACTTTAAAGATTTATTTTCAAAAACAAACTTTCTTAAGGCGAGATCGGTAGCTGTGTGAACTTGCACCTCATCATCTACAATCAAAATTTTCCAGCTTTCCGTCGGGGCATCTTCAGCTACTTCATCTGCAAAAAATAACTCTTCATCCGAGTTAATTTTTTCACCCAATACCACTTGTTGAGATGCTGATTCAGTCAAAAAGGTGAAATTATTATTGTTCATTGCTGCTGACCTTTCTTAATTACAAATATTTTGATTTGGTAAACTAAGGTTTTGAATCTATTTGCAGGGGTAATTTAATAATAAATTTGGTTCCTACACCCACCTCACTTTTACATTCTATTTCACCTAGAAGTTTTTGGGTCACTAAATTGTAGACAATATGCAATCCTAATCCGCTACCACCCTGGCCGCGTTTAGTAGTAAAGAATGGCTCGAAAATTTTACTTAAATTTTCTGGGGGAATGCCTTGACCATCATCGGCATATTCAAAGCTAAGTCGATCCCCATCTTGCTGCCAATCAAAAACAAGATTCCCAAATTCGCCAGGTTCGTAACCATGAACCAGAGAGTTCATCAGCAAATTGGTGACAACTTGGGATAAAGCACCTGGATAAGAATCTATGGCAATTTTGGTATCTCCTTTAATTTTAATCGAATGTTGGCTATTTCTGAATTTGGGTTTTAATTGGATTACAATTTCATCCAGATAATCTTTTAGGGGGAAAGTTCGTCGTTCTTCGCTAGAGCGATCAACTGCCACTTCTTTAAAGCTCTGAATCATTGCGGCCGCCTGATTTAGATTAATGAGAAGGGTGTTACTGCTCTGGGTGGCTATATCCAAAAATTCTTCTAGCTCGGAGCGCTTCATTTTGCCACTCTTATAAATAGAGGCAAATTCTGTGGTATGTTCTGCCAAAGCTGACGCAACTGTAACGCCAACGCCGATGGGAGTATTAATTTCATGGGCGACGCCAGCAACTAATCCTCCCAGCGATGCCATTTTTTCTGCTTCCACTAGCTTACTTTGAATAGCTTTTAAATTATCTAGGGCATTAGATAATTCGTGGGTGCGATCGCTGACTAATTGCTCTAAGTTTTGATTAAACTCCTGCAAGTTTTTATAGAGTTGAGCATTTTCAATGGAAATGGCAATTTGGGCAGATAACAGTTTTAACAGCTCCAGCCGATCTGTAGTAAAAGCTCCTTCTGTCAGGTTATTTTCCAGGTAAAGAAGGCCTGTCAGCTTGCCTTGGTGCAGCAGAGGAGTGCAGAGAATCGATTTCGGTTGAGTGGCTGCAATATAAGGATCGCGGGTAAAATGTCCTTCTTGGGTGGCGTTATTTAACACCACATTTTCCTGGGTGCGAATAACGTAATTGGCGATCGCACTAGCCAGTTTAGGCATTTCTCCAGAAGCTGCTGTGGCGTTGAGGGGAAGCGATACTCCTGCGGAGTCGCTACGCGAGCGCAATACGCTCACCTCATCTTCCTTCACCGAACCTTCCGCCGCGATCGCCCAGTTTCCTGCTTTTTCTAAAATTAAAAAACCTTTTTCAGCCCCCGCATTTTCGATCGCAATTTTCATCAATCTTTCCAGCAGCTTACTCAAAACTATTTCACCTGAAATCGCTTGGGAAGCTTTTATGACGGTCGCTAAATCGAGTGTATCTCCCAAGTTATTGCTCGTACTCGCTGTCGCTGTTTGGTTAAGTTGTGCTTTAGTTGCTGTCTTTGTTAAGGTTCTTGCGAGTAATTGGGGATATTTTTCCTCTAAATTCTCCACTTTACGTTTAGCGCCCCAGTTTTGGTAGCCATAGTGGGCTTTTGTCAGGTAGATTTGGGCAAATTCTTCTTTGTCTTTCGCGAACCAGAATTTGGCAGCGAGTTCCGCCGCGATCGCTTCATTCTGAATAAAATCACCCTCTCTAGCGGCAGCGATCGCGCGATCGTACAAGTCCATCGCCTCTAAATCTCGACCTGAAATTCGAGCCATTTCTGCTGCCACTAGCCAGAATTTATGTGCAAAATTTTCCGAGCAGTTGTCCGCCCAAATTTTGATTTGTTTTTGATTCGTTTCTAATTGCTGCCAGTAATCTTTTTGCTCCGACTCAGAAACGACTGGATACAAAGCCGTTAAGATCAGAGATCGGTAAAAATTATGGTGAACACTGGAAATGTGACCCATCAAATAATCAATAATTTCTGAAGCGCGATCTGATGCTGACAGAGCCTCACTATACTGTCCGTCAAGATAGAAACTTTGCGCTTTCAAAACATAAAACTCGCACAGTGCTGCCATGCTTTTACGGCTGTGGAAATTTTCTAAATGCTGTTTTTCGCTAAGTTCATCCTCTTGTCCCATCAAATTTAAAATTGCTAATTTATTAGCAATAATTATATCAATTGCCCACAAGTTTTTAGTTTGATCGCAGAAATGCAGAGACTTTTCAATATCTTCCAAGAGATGATTCAAATTCATACCCTGGAAGAAATAGGTAATAATTTGAAACATCCGGTTATAACCCGTCCATTGCAAATTGCCAGATTGCAAGCCAACTTTATATCCTTCGTTATTAATTTCCGCAGTTGTTTTGATGGGTCTAACCCAGCAATTTAAATAATTGGCAAAGATGACACTATCTTGACAATTTTGAGATAAATTATTTGAATTTTCGCTGAGAGTCAGGGCAAGTCGGCCAAACTCATAAGCCGATTGGTAATCCCCTAAAATTGAATTCAGGATAATTCCATAACACGAATAGCAATAAGACCCTCCCGCCACAAAACCGTACTTGAGAGAAAGGTTAATGGCTTTGATAACAGTCAACTTCCACAGCTCTTGAGATGAAAAGAATGTTAGCGGCCCCATGTTGCCCAATAATTTTAAGGCAATTTTTTTAGCCGGATCTTTCATTTTTTCTGCGTTAATTAATGAAGCAATTTCTTGGTTAGCCAAGTTTGCTTTGACTTCCGCCAGTTCCGCACTAACCGCCTCTATCAAATTGTCTTCAGCTAAGTCTATGCCTAGCAAGTGAAGGGCTTTTAATCCCGATTTAACTGCTTCTTCATATTTCGTCAACAGAGTGTACTGCACGATCAAGATGTTATAAATTTCTGCTTTTTCTATATCAGATTTTGCTTTTACAAAGGCGATTTCTATTAAAGCTTCCGATTCTTCAAAATTTCCGTTTAAATATTCAGCCTCGGCCAGTTCCTTATGAAAAGTAAAAGCTAGTTCATAGGATTCTTGCCAAATATCGCCTGGTAAAATTTCTAGACCGATTTTTAAGTAGTCTCTTGCCGCAGCATAAGCCGTTGCATCTTTGGCTTTGCGAGCAGCTGTTAAATTTAAAATAGCGAGTTCCAGTTTCTCGCTCTCGTCAGCGATTAAATGCCGACCCGAATTCAAATGATCGACGATTTCAAAAATTCTGTCGGCTCGTCGCTCAGCAGAAATATTCGCCAGTAACAGGCGACCAATTTGCAGGTGAATGGCTGTTTGCAGCTTTGAGTCAATCAAAGCGTAACCTGATTGCTGCACGCGGTCATGCAAAAATTTATAAGTAGTAATTACCAAGTCTGAATTAATTATTTCTGCTTCTGTAGCCCCTAACTCAGAAGTAGTTAGAATTAATCCATCTTGGATGGCTGGCAATAGTGCTTGAAATGTTTCGCCGAGAGACTTTTCATTAATAATTGAGAGAGTGTTTAAGTCGAAACTATTACCCACGCAAGCAGCCAAACGCAAAACTTGCTGAGTTGCTTCAGGCATTTTTCTTAATTTGCCAAGCATCAATTCAATTACGTTATCGGTAATACCGACTGCTTCAATTTCTGAAATATTCCAGCCCCAGTTTCTTTGCTGAAAATTGAATTTTAGTAGGTTTTCTTGATAGAGAGTCTTGAGAAACTGATTGACAAAAAAAGGATTACCTTGAGTTTTACTGATGACTAACTCGGCTAGGGGGAGCGCTGATTTTCTATCTTTATGCACGGTATCAGCAATTAAGTTACCAATCTGCTCAAGGTGTAAGGGAGCTAAAGTAATTCGCTCGATCCTTGCACCTTGCTTTTGCAGCTCATCCAAAGTCATTATTAACGGATGAGATGGGTTAACTTCATTATCTCGATAAGCACCAATTAAAAATAGATATTTCGTTTCCTCATCTGCCATCATTACTTGCAGCAATTTCAATGTAGCCGAATCAGCCCATTGTAAATCGTCGAGAAAAATGACTAAGGGATAGTCAACTGAACAAAACACACGGATGAATTTTTGAAAGACTAAATTAAAGCGGTTTTGTGCTTCTGTAGCGCTTAAATCTTGTACGGAAGGCTGCTTACCAATGATTAATTCTACTTCAGGAATAACGTCGATAATGATTTGACCATTAGCGCCAACAGCAGCTAAAAGTTTTTCTTTCCAGGTATTCAGTTGCGTTTCGCTCTCAGTTAACAGTTGCTTGACTAATGATTGAAAAGCTTTAACAACAGCAGCATAAGGAATATTGCGTTGAAATTGGTCGAATTTACCAGCAATGAAATACCCTCTTGCCTTAGTAATTGGTTTATAAACTTCTTGTACTAAGGCGGATTTCCCAATACCAGAGTAACCCGATACTAACATGATTTCTGTTGTGCCATTGCTGACTCGATCAAAGGCAGCTAATAAGGTTTCAACTTCTCGTTCTCTACCATAGAGTTTTTGAGGGATTTGAAACTTATCCGTAATATCTTTTTGGGCGATCGCAAAATTTGCAATCCTTCCCTTAGTGTTTACTTGTTCCAGGCATTCTTCTAAGTCAGCGATAATGCCCCAAGTGCTTTGATATCTGGCTTCAGCGGTTTTTGCTAATAGCTTCATCACAATATCAGAAACAGCTCTAGGAATTTCTACCTTGATTTCATGGGGGGGGACTGCTTGTTTAGCAATGTGACAGTGGACTAATTCCATTGCATCGCTGTAATCCCAGGGCAATTGCCCCGTTAGCAGTTCGTAAAAAGTGACTCCTAATGAGTAAAAATCAGTGCGGTAGTCGATCGCGCGGTTCATTCTGCCTGTTTGTTCCGGCGATATATAGGTAAGAGTGCCTTCTAAAACATTAGGGTTTTTAAGGGTAGGGTTCTCCCCATTTAAAACAGTAGAGATGCCAAAATCTATAATTTGAACTCGCCCTGTGGTTAAGTTAATAATAATATTACTAGGGTTAATATCTTTATGAATAATATGATGTTGATGGATTTCGTCTAAAGCCTTGGTTATTTTAATTGCTGTTGACAAAAACTCCTTTAAGGTAAGTTTTTTTGAAGCTAACAAAAACTTTAATGATTCTCCTTCACAATCCTCAAAAATAATCACCAAACTATTCTGGTATCTTTCTAAGCTATAAGTCTTAGGCACACTTTCTATGGTGAGATTGCGTGTAATTTCGTATTCCTGCTTGTATCTGACGAGCGAAGCTGGCATCGGATAATCTTGCTTGAGAAATTTGAGAATGATCGGTTGGTTGTCTTGCTTTCTCAGTCCCCGGCAAACTAAAGAATTATTACTTTCATGAATTTGGTTGGTAATCTCGTAGCCAGCTAAGTTAATCATTTTTGCAGCCTCTTTTAAGTATTAATACTCTTTTTTTAGAAAGTGTCAATTTGTTAAGTAGATGTATCTTCTAATACATAATATTATCCTAAAGTTTAAGCAAAACTGAAGTTAAACTTAACATTAAGTAATAAAACTTGTGGCGATCTCATGATTGAAGATATTACAGATACTGAGAAAAGAGCGATCGCCCGGACTGGATATGACTCCCTCATTAATGAGGACTTGCTGAATGTTATTGCCTGAATTGTTCAGCAAGCCCCACTTGGCGCAGAAATAGCGAAGACACTGACAGGACTTACGCAACTGGCACAACCCAAGTAGGCGAGCGCATCGGCAAGGCAGTCTTCGAGGGGGCACGATTGGTGGGTTCGAGCTTCACGGCTCACTGCACCGTCGAGGTAAGCGTGATTGTTGGGCAAAACATGAGAAAAGGCGCTGGCTGTTGAACTCCCCTGGCTTGTGAGCCTTGGGAGACAGACCGCTTGCTTGAGTAGCGCTCGCCTTCAACCATCCATTACCCGCTTGTCGAGTCAGAGGTAGGATTGATAATCAGAATATTTTAATCATAGTCGTCATGAAATTCACAAAACTTAACTATTGTCGATATTTATTAAGCAGTCACATTAACTATACACTAACAAATTTAGCTAACCATGTAGAAACAATCAGTCACGACCTCATCAATCGGTACCTGAGACGAGAGAAATTAACGCCTCAGTTACTATGGGAGAATGTAGCGCCGCTGATTGAAACTCATATTGAAGGTTATTTAATCTTTGATGATACAGTTTTAGACAAAACATACGGCGAAGATATTGAGTTGACGAGACGGCAATATAGCGGAAATGAACACAGAGTCATCCGTTAGCGAAGCGGGCGCGCGTACCCGCGCGACGGAATTGGATTAGTCAGTTGTATCTATGTGAATCCAGTAACGAGGTCATCTTGGGTAATAGATTATCAAATTTATGACCCAGAGGGAGATGGTCAAACGAAAATCGACCATTTATTAGAGATGCTGCAAGGGGTTGTATTTTCTAAGGGTCTGAGCTGGAGAACCGTGTTAATGGACAGTTGGTATGCGAGTCAAAAAGTGATGGAAGCGATTGACAAGCTGAGGAAAATCTATTATTCTTCCTTAAAGAAGAACCGATTGGTGGATGATACGGGAGGTAAAGAAGGCTATAAATCAGTGGCATCTTTAAGCTGGACACCAGCCGAGTCAGAAATGGGAAAACTTATTAAAATTAAAGGGTTTCCTCAAGACAAGAAAGTGAAACTATTCCGAGTCATTGTTTCTACCAACAAGACGGAATATATTGTGACCAACGATTTAACTCAATCGAATACGGATGATGTGCAAGAAGTGTGTGCCATTCGTTGGAAGATTGAAGAGTTTCACAGGGAACTTAAACAATTAACAGGAATAGAGTCCTGTCAATGTTGCAAAGCTCGAATTCAAAGGAATCACATTGCTTGCGCTTAAAAGCGTGTGGGTGAGGCTAAACTTTTTAGCCTCTAAAACTTGTCAAACTGTCTATCAAATTAAACACGGATTGCTGTCAAATTATTTAATTGAACAACTGAAACGGCCGGACGTTCCGATGTTACTCGTCTAATGCAAGATGGCGGAAGAAATCTTCTTCACCTTGTGCCAGTTGCGTAAGTCCTGTTCACCTTTGTGATGGGCTGACCGTCTCCTTTCCAGCAGAACGGAACCAAGGGCGATTCGGATTCGTTTACTTTTTAGCAGGGCTATGTCATTCTAAATTTTTTCAAGGTTTCAAATGAAAAACGAGGAATTCCGTGCTTTTGCGAAGGTTCCACTACTTGAGACTGCATAGGTTGCTAAGAGCCAGATATAAATGGAAATAACAGCAACGCTCTTAAAGTAGAGTTTATGAAAAAATGGCAATTGCTACTATCCCTCTTCTGTCACTCTAGGCAGGAAAAAATAAGAATTCCCTCTCATTCATCAAGTAAGAGAAGGGATTTGGGTAAAAATTCATTAACGCTCTTAATCGAGTCAAACCTGTAGATAATTGTGGAATGGGAAAGACTTTTAGCCACTGTTATATCAAGTTGAAGCTAATTAAAGGTTGCAGCATTAATCTCAAGTTATTGAGATGGCTTTTCCAATTATTTTTTTCATCAAGCGCCTTGATGTTGCTCAAAGCGGTGGAGAATTGGGCAGTTTTTTGCCGATGAAGTGTTGGGTAATGAAGTCCGGGAGTTGACGGCTGTATTAGACCTACTATAGAGGCCGATCATCAGGTAAGCACTACAAATGATTTCCCACCATTTTTCAATCTGTGAATATTGGGTGACTTAGAAATTCGCCCATCCTAACGGGACTTAGACAAAAACTGAGGCTAAAATGACTTCAAATCTATATGGGGAAAGGCTTTTAGATAAAATGGGTATGAATCTAGTATTGATAAGGGTTTCAGCCATTTTTATGGCATC
>JBLNEP010000002.1:0-9867 GCA_050262755.1 Actinomycetota bacterium
GTCAACTGGGATTAAGTGAAGAGGAAGTAATTGAGCTTTTACAAGAAATTTTGGAAGTTTTAGACTTCGTGCATCAACAAAATGTGATTCACCGCGATGTCAACCCTCGTAATATTATCCGCCGGCAGCGAGATGGAAAATTAGTTTTAATTGACTTTGGAGCGGTGAAACAAATTACCACCCAAATGCTCAATCCGCAAGCAAGTAATAGCTTGAGCATTAGTATCGGAACTCCTGGTTATCTGCCTAGCGAACAAGCTCACGGCAACCCCAAACTGAGTAGTGATATTTATGCGGTTGGCATGATAGGAATTCAAGCTGTTACAGGTATTGTTCCCCACCAATTACCAAAAGATCCCGATACAGAAGAAATTATTTGGCATAGCCAAGTATCAGTAAGTCCAGAATTTGCCAAAATTTTAGATACGATGGTGCGCTACGATTTTCGACAGCGATATCCCCATGCAGGGGAAGCTTTACAAGTGTTGAAAGACTTAAAAAAACCGTTCGGTGCAACCACTCCCATCGCTCTAACCACCGCTCCCTCACCTCTGTCAAAAAATCAAGCTGAATTCTATCTAAAAACTGGTTTAATTGTTGGGTTGATCGCTTTGGGAGTTGGCGCATCAACCTATGTGGTTAAGATGATTAAATCAGCCAATGCGACTGATTTATATAGCCGTGGTAATACTCTGTATCATTTAAACCGCTATTCAGAAGCATTGACCGCTTATAACAAAGCAATTGAAATGCGGCCAGACTATTGGGAAGCTTGGAAAGATAAAGGCAAAGCTCTTTATGAATTGAAAAAATACCGAGAAGCGTTAGCAGCTTACGATCAAGCAATTCAATTACAGCCTAACTTCTTGGAAGCCTGGGTAGGACGGGGTTATACTCTCAACCAATTGCAGCAATATCAAGAAGCAATTTCTTCTTTTGAAACCGCTTTAAAAATTCAGCCAAATATTTCTGATGCTTGGAAGGGAAAGGGAGATGCACTCTTAAATTCTCAGCGCTATGAAGAAGCGGTTGCCACCTATGAAAAAGCGGTTCAATTGCAGCCAAACTTCTACGAAGCCTGGTACAACCGGGGATGGGCTTATCAGAATTTAAAGCAGTACCAACAAGCCTTGGAATCCTACCAGAAAGCTGTTGAATTAAAGTCTGATAACTCCCAAGCTTGGTACAATTTAGGAAATGTTCAAATCGAACTCAATAAAAATCAAGAAGCCCTAGAAGCCTATGAAAAGGCAGTAAGATTTCAGCCCAATGATTACCAATCTTGGTATAGTCAAGGCATCGCTTTACTGAAAATGCGGCGATTTGAAGAAGCAATCATCGCTTATCAGCAGGCAGTGAAATTAAAACCGAATTACTACCAAGCTTGGTATAATTTAGGATGGGCGCACCATCAATTGCGACGCTATGAACAAGCCCTAGAAGCTTATAATAAAGTGCTGGACTTACAGCCCAAAGAATACCAAGCGTGGTATAATCGAGGAAATGTCTTGTACAATTTAAAGCGATATGAAGAGGCGACCGCTGCTTATGGTGAAGCTGTTTATGTCAAACCTGACCACTATGAAGCTTGGTATAGTCGGGGGAATGCCCTATCAGAATTAAAACGATACCCAGATGCGATCGCCTCCTATGAAAGAGCAATTCGATATAAACCCGATTATGGGGCTGCGGTCGCAGCAAAAAAGCGGGTCGAAAATGAGTTAGGCTTGAGCCATCCATCACTAACAAGAGCAAAATGAACGCCTTCAGTTCTTAATAAAAATTTGTGAGGAGCAGAGCCGGAAATTTTTAACCCTATGATTTAAACTCAGAGAAGAAACGCTTGCTTTTGAGCCTCCGGGTGACTTCTTTAACAGCAGCGCTAAAGGTCGCATTAATGAATGACTCTCCCGATCAACCCCGCTCCTACGATGCCGTCTTAGGTGGCCCCTATCTTGAGCCAATGACGGCGGCAGTTTTGGGGGGACTCCGGGGAGTAAAACGACAGTTATCGAATGAGTCGGAAGCAGTCAGAATTGCGGCTCTCGCAGAAGCGCTTAAATATGGCCAAGCTGGTTGGGATTTGGTCGTTAGTATTCTCAAGGATTCAACGGGAACCCTGCAATGGGCGGCCTATGAAAAGCTGTGGGAGCATGCAAGTCCAGACATCAAAAAGAAACTCCTGAGGGCCATTCCTTTAGCCAGCGATCGCGGAGTTGATTACCGGAGACTGCGCTACTTTTTAGCAACCTCCCAATGGTTCCAAGCAGAAGAAGAAACACGACAAGTGATGTTGCAAGTAGCGCACCGAGAAAATTTGGGCAATCTCTATATCCGAGACTTAGAAGAATTTCCCTTGGCCGATCTGCAAACCATCGATCGATTATGGGTTAAATACTCGAATGAACGCTTTGGGTTTAGCGTCCAAAAACAGATTTGGGACAGACTGAGCACTTATGCCGAACCCAACTATGAAACCTTTTGTCGATTTGGCGATCGCGTGGGGTGGCGGAACCGGGGAAACTGGTTAAACCGCAACGAAATTATCTTTCATTTAGGAGCACCGAGCGGTCATCTCCCCCATCGACCCCACGGCAATCAATTATCACCCGTGGGAGTGTGGCAAGTTTTCTTTTCTCGCTTAGAAACTTGTTATTTGTAAGGGTATTGCTAGGGGGTGCAGTCCGCTTAATCCGCTTGAGAGCTGAAAGCCTGAGGCCACAGATAAACCCCTCCTGAAATCAGCGTTAAAGCCACAGAGATCCAGAACGCAACTAATGAAGGAACGACCCACCCCTCTGGTAAAGGAGCGATCAGGAGTGCGATCGCAGCAATTTGGCTCACCGTCTTTAACTTTCCCCAGAGATTGGCCCCCGAAATTTGTACTTGGTTCACTCGCCACCCTGCGATCGTCAACTCCCGTCCCAAAATCAAAAACACCCCCCAAGCCGGTATCTGTCCCAATTCCACCAATGCTAACAAAGGAGCCAACACCAATAATTTATCCACCAACGGATCGAGAAACTTGCCCAAATCTGTAATTTGGTTGAGCGATCGAGCTAAATAACCATCGAGCCAATCAGTACCAGCCGCGACCAAAAAAACCCCCAAACAAATCCAGCGACTTTGAACAGTAGGCTGATGCAAACCATAGAGGAGAAAAGGCACTCCTAGCAAGCGAGAGAACGTAATCCAGTTAGGCAGATTCATCGAGAACAAAAAAGGGGAAACCCTGAAAGGATTGCCCCTAACTTACCATTTTTTGATGTACTCAACTAATATTTAGCCAGCTTTGGGTTCTATTTCCGTCGTCAGTCACCACTCGCAACATGCTTAACAAGCACCACTTTTCTTGAGCACAACCCAAATTGTTTTCAAAATCAGGTTGAGATCGTAGGCGATCGACCACTTCCTTTGGTAATCCAGATCCATCCGGACAACTTCTTCAAAATCTTTAACTTGAGAACGCCCATTGGCCTGCCATTCGCCAGTAATCCCTGGCTTGACATTCAGCCGCTTCCAATGGTGGTAATCGTATTTCGCTACCTCATCTTGAGTGGGTGGGCGAGTGCCAACTAAACTCATATCCCCCATCAAAACATTCCAGAATTGAGGTAACTCGTCTAAACTGGTGCTGCGTAAAAATCTGCCGACGCGAGTGATTCGCGGATCGTTTTCATTCTTAAAGAAGTGACCATTCGCTTGGTTGTCCACCAGGTGCTTGAGCCGCTCCGCTCCAACCACCATTGAACGAAATTTCCAAATGCGGAAACTACGTCCGTGTAATCCGCAGCGCTCTTGACTATATAATAAAGGGCCTGGGCTATCTAATAGCATGGCGAAGGCTACTGGAATTGCGACTACCGCAGCGATCGCTAGGCCTACCAAGGCTCCCAAGATATCAATCAGACGTTTAACTTTGCTATTCACCGAGGGGTGATACCCTTCAGACGGCTGAGGGAATCTGTAAGTATGTTCCAGGAGAACTAAGGAATTGTTGGTGGTAAACACGGAGAAATTAGATGTGGTAGGCACAGCTCTTAGTTGATTTTTTTATGATTCAATCAGTCTTTCCACTTATCTTAGAAGACTTTTCTAGATGCAAGAGCCTGAAACCAGCTAGCTTTGCACAATCTTTAAAAATCCGCCCACCTTTTGTGAAGTAACTGTGTACTTCCTCTCCAGATAAAATAACTTCTTCGGTACGATCACTGAACCTTGTTAGTTACGATACCAAAATCCACCGTTAAGGGTTCCTGAAGTTTTTGTCGGCTCCTTGTCATCAACCGACTGAGGTATTGAGCGATCAGATCCCTCTGCTTTAAATTAAGGCAATAGTCCCGATCCAGCTCTTGATGGAACAGGGGCGCAGCTTGGAGTGCTTGGCAGTCAGGATTCTTCCTCGACTCCTGAGTCAATAACATCAGATCGTCCCCTGTGGGAAATAACCCTGGTGGGAGTTTCCCCTGCAAAATCGCTAGAATCCGCGACTGACAAGCGCGAGTATTAATGCCTCGGCTTTCCAATAACCGCATAATTTCAGATAAGCTCAGGCGCTGTTCCCCCACCACTCGCATCAGTTCCCACAGCAAAAAATAATCACTGTACTGCTGATGAGGGACATCTAAAACTTGGGGATACAGAGGCAAACTTGCTAGACCCCAGGCAACCCGACCAATTTTCGCTTTAAAATTCGTTTCACCCATCGCGAGTTCTGAGAATCCTCCGTCATGGGTTGCCGATGCCTGGTCCTGAATCAGAATCGCATTGGGGAGTTTCTGGCGCAACCAACGAGCGATCGCAGGCCAAGTCGCCGTCCCCCCCGTACAAATCGCTTGCTCGATCGCCACCGGTGACATCCCTACCTGACTTAGCAACGCATTCAGTTCTCGATTCAAGCGCTGGATAAAAGGTAGCAAGACTTGACTCTCTAACTCTCGTCGCTTCACTTCCCAACGCCGAGGACCCATCGCTAACGTAAAGCGCTCTTGCTGTTGCAGCATCACCTTTAAGTGCTTCGCCGCCTCCAGTAACTTCTGTCCCGATCGCGAACTCTGCAACCATTGCTGCAACTGATAGCGAACAGACAAATCCGGCTGACCCGGTGTTGGGATACCCCCCGGTGGCTCAAACTTTTCTCCCTGCATCAACACTTGACAGAGAATATCCTGGTCAATGGCATCACCCCCGTAGGGAAACCAATGACAAGTAAAATCGGCATAAGTCAGGCTCTGCAAGTTTTCCGGCAAATTCACCAAAGCCAACTCAGTTCCGACCGCTCCCGCATTTAAGATTAAAGTTCCTCCTTTGCAAGCAGAAGCATGAACCGTGAACGAGACAGCCGATGACTCGTTCAAGGCAAAGTCATCGAAGCTTGATGATTCAACCGTGAAGGGCTGTTCCTGAGTTGGGTGTAATTCCGACAGCGCCGCTGCGATCGCCTCCTCAATCACAAAAATCTGCGAACTATGAGCCACCAATCCCGCACCTAGCACCGCTTCCCGCAGATTAAACCGATAAGCCTCGCTCCAATGAGCCGGGGTTCCCAAAATCACACCACCCAGCTTTGCCAGCGCAGCTTGTAGTAACTCTGGTTCTAGCCCAACAGCTCCACACTGGAGCACTCGTTGAGCTGCCACCGTTTCCCCTGCTTGAGGGTTGAGTGTGGCCAGCAATGCCTGTAGCCCTTGCAGTAGCCAAGCCAGAGACACCGCCTGTTGCTGGGACCACTGCAACACCGGCTCGTACAAGTCTGCAACCGCCTCTTGGGCTTCCAGTTCATTTTGGTAAGGAATACCAACCTTTAAAGGCACCTTAAAGTTTTGCAGTAAGAGTCCCCCTGCCTCCACTACCACCCCTGGATCGCCGACCGACTGAACTGCGACTTGGGGCGAATCTGTGACACTGAGGGAGGAGAGATAAGCAACGGATGGCAAGCGGAAACAGATACCCGCCGGCGACTCCCAGTAAATCGGATAAATTTTGCCACTTTGACGGTTGAGGAGAGCAGCCGCCAGCCCGACAGTCCCGAAGTCAATCCCCAAATACCAGGGAGACGGCGGGCCTTCAGGCATGGCAGTCTGGGGTTCCGCAGGAAAGTCAGAGAAGCGATCGCCACTTGCCAGGAAAAATTCAAAGCGATCTTCTAAGTCGCTCTCCTCCCTGAAACTGAATTCCTCAGCCAATGGTGACGATACCGTCGGCCTGGAGGCAGGGAAATCAGCGACCGCTTCCTGGAGCTCGGAAAGAGCTACCTTTTTTTTTTCAGCGCTGGCTGCGTCGAGCCCTCGCTGAATTCCCCCGGAACTGTCTGCTGGTCGCATCCCTTGACTACTGCTCGATCCAGCCTCTGCCTCCGTTAAACTTGCCAGGATATCTTCCAGAGTCATACTAAATTCATCGGTTTCTGACTCATCTTCCAGTAGGGGTGGGGCTGCACTAACCGCTTCAGGGACAGCAGACTTGGCTGGAGTCTCTGTTTCTGAGAAATCCGCCAATAAATCCTCGAAGGTGGTGGTCTCCTCTAGTTCTTCTTCAGCAGACACGACAAAGGGGTTCGGTTCATCGAATAATTCCAGGTCGAAGGCTTCCTCTTTAGCAGCACTAAAAGCTTCATAGTTCTCCGGTGATTCTGGGAAGTCTAGACCTTCTAGGCTATACAGATCGGCCTGCAACAGTTGTAGGGCATTGCTGTCGAGTGGCAGCGTCGGCTCTGACTCTGTGACTGTTTCCTCAATGGGTAGTAAGTTCTCATCTGGAGAAGCTTGTTCGTAAGTGTCTTCTGTGAGGGATGGCAACTCTGGGGCCGTTTGGAAGGGGGGTTCTGTTGGGGGGGGTGCGATCGCACCCCCTGAAGTTGGTGCAGTCTCCTCCCCAAAGGCATCACTGAGATCTGCCAGGGTTTCTCGCTGCTGATTTTCCGGCTCTGTAATGGTTGAAGTCCCAAACAAGTCGGCAATGTTCGGTTGACTCGTGATATCTGAAAACAGTTCTTGGGTGTTGAGGCTGACATCCTCAAGAGTGCTGCTGACGGCAAATTCTGAATCCTCAGCGACTAGAAAATCTTCTAACAGTTCTGAGTGACTCGGTGTCGGCTCTGAAGGGGCAGGCGGGGCTGTGGGTTCAGTCACCGCTGCTGAGTCAGGGCTGAATAAGCTACTGTACAGTTCATCGAGTTCACCGTCTCCCTCTGTGAAGGTGAGGGGGGGTTCCGCCTCCTGAGCTTTTAATTCTGGCTCCGGGTTGGGAGTGGGCGGGACCGCTGCGGCTGCTGGTTCACTCGCTGGCTGCTGGTTGCGTTCTGCTCTGGTTTGCCGGAGTTGGGCTAAGCGGGCTGCTGACAGTTCTGTTCCTGGGTAGGGGAGTTTATCTTCTGGCGAAATCCCATCTTCGATTTTTGGTAAGGCTGGCGCTTCAGCAGCAGACGGGGAGGTTGCTGGTTCTGGGGAGGTTGGTTCAGCTTCCACCGTTTCCAGGTGGAGATGAACGTAGGAGGAAGCTTCTCGCCCTAGTTGCTCAGCCAGGTGATTGACTAAGGCCGTAAACATTACCTCACCCTGTTGCCCCAAATTGTGCATTTTCTCTAAGCCTTGGGACAAAGATTCTTGATAGCTTTGCAGGTTGCTTTGCAAGGCTTCAAAGACGACGCTGAGGGTGCTATCGAGGGTCATTAATAGCTGATCGGACTGAGTCTGCAACCGTCGCATTTGTTCCAACCTTTGGACGGGGGTGAGGACGGGTCGGTCTGCGGTTGCGGCTGATGGGGAAGCTGTTTCATTTGCCAGGGAACTGGCTGGCAGGGAGTCTGGGCTTTCTGCTCCGCCGAGGAGGCCTTGATGGACGAGTCGAGTTTCGAGGCTGGTTAGGGTCTGGGTCACATTATGAGCTAAGCTTTCCTGCAAGCGACCCATTAAAGCTTGTAAAAATTCAGTGATGACTTGTTGCTGGTTCGCCTGCTGCTGTGCTAAGGAGTAATGTTGCTGCCGTCTCGCTTCTAGCTGTTTAATTTCAGACACCAGAGCTTGTTGTTCCTGACGCAGACTGCGGATGTCTTCTTGGATGGGTTCGGTGAGGTTGGCTCTGAGGTAGCTCATTTCTCCCATGACTACCTGCAAGATTTGCTCAGCTACTTCGCCCTCTTGGGGAGAGCGACTGGGGTCGGCTGCTGCCAGGGGAGCAACCATTGCTTGAGGCTGGGTGCGAGTCTCCGCTAAATTTTCAGCGATCGCACTCTGAATAATGGCATTAAAATTTTGTTCGAGAGAAATTAAATAGGTGCGGACTCGTTCTAGAACTTGGCGTTGCTGAGTCGTTTCGACTGAAGCCACCCAAGGCAGGCGGGGGCTGGGCTTGCTGAGCACCTCGTCAATTTCACTAATCAGTGCCTTAATTTGATCCGTGTGAGAATTCAAGGGGGGAACCTCTGCTTTTACGGCTGGCGCAAGAGACTTCACTTAATACTGAATATCTTGACACTCCCTCACCCCAAGGCGATGGGATTCTTGGCTCAACGAACTAGCTTGCCTTCTGCTGTTGGTAGAAAGTAGTGGCTACCTCTCCCCAAGCGTGTAAGTTTCGGCGTGTCCTACCGTACTGTACTCTTTCATCCAAGACCAACTCGCCTCAATCCTTTTTCAAAGGATGATCTTCAAGCTGGCTTGTTCATCTCGATCAATTATTAGCTTACAACAAGGATAGAGAGGAGTGTGCAACATTCAACCTCACTAAATCACTCATGACTGAGGATTCAGAGTAAGTACAGCATCTCTGACCGAGAAGGCAGTTGCCTGCAAAGCCCGCAATAGAATATTGCGAGCGCCGTTGATATCCCGCTTAATTCGGACGCCACAGTTAGAACAGTTGAAAACCTTAGAGCCACCCAACTTATTGTGAATATGGCCGCAATTCGTACAAGTCTTAGAAGTATAAGACTCGTTGCATCGAACTACAATCACTCCCTGTCGTTTTGCCATTTGCTCTAAATAGCAAGCAAATTTGTAGTGGCTCCAAGTCAGCATATTTCTCACTGACTTGCGATTGATTTTTCTCGCTGATTTGAGAACCATTTGAGAGGTTTCATAAGTCGGTAGAAAAATCAGCTTGTAACTCCGAACCAGCAAGGAAGCAACCTGGTTGTGTAAATCTTTCACCAAGCAGCTAATACGCTCTCTAATGCGATTGGCTGCTTTTCTCATTTTGTAGCGCTGACGTTTCGATTTTGAAGTGGCAGCACGACTGAGAAGATTGTCCAGGTGCGAACACAAGCGATTGATGCATCCGATATCTCCCTGACCAACTTCCCAAACAGAACGACCATCGTACCCAGTTAAGAAGGCTCTATTTCCGGGGTCTAACGCAATTACTCCATTACTTGAAGTGGTTTTCTCTTCAACTCGAATGGGGATGCAAGCAAACCATTTTCCTCTGCTGTAAACTAACTCAGCCCCATAAATACATTCAGAAGGTATTGGCAATGATGCCTTGAATGTTAGCCCTCTGGTTACTCTTGGATACCAAGTACCCCGCTTGTAATTTCCTGGCTTAAACTGAATGGTTTGAGAGCGGGAACGGCAGGACTTAAACTTGGCTTCCCCCCGATTTTTAATTGCTTGACGATGGGCATCAAAGGCTTCGTCACAAGCTTCTTGGGCTTGATGACCGGGAAGAGAACGAACCCAATTTGGCACAAAACTGGATGCTCTATATGCTTTTTGCAAGTCTCCCTGAAAGCCTCTTTTCAGTTCAGACATAGCCCAGTTAAACACCCATCGATAAGCAGCTAACCATTGCTTCCAAACTTTGTGCAATTCAGGAGTTGGGTACACCCTGATTTTCAGCACACTGTTCGGTGGTATCTTGGTCGGGTTC
>JBLNEP010000003.1:0-10101 GCA_050262755.1 Actinomycetota bacterium
CACTCAAGTTCTTTGAGTTAAGAGGTCAGTTAATCTTTGGACTTACGTACTTTGTGACATCAAGGAGTAACGAGCAGAGCAGTAAGAGCGATCGCGACAACATCCTCAACCAGGGCAGCAGGAACTGCACCAATTCGCTCAATCGCAGCTATCTGCACCGTCTGACCACCCTAGGCATTAACCAGTGCACTTACAATACCCAAGAGCGCTCTAACGACTCCAAAACTGCTGTTTGCTCTCGCGCTCAACCATCCCACCCTACCACTAAGAATCCGAGCAATCAATGCAGGGGGACTGGTACGAGAGGGAATTTGTGGCAGCAGATCGGCAATTAGCTTAGCCACTGCCAGGATAGCCAGAACGATCCCAATAATGCCACCACGCGCCCGCAATAAAGCAGCCGGGGCTGTGGCTCTCCCGTACTTTTAGTTATAAGCAAGGCTGATTTTAAAAAAAAATAATAGCTTTTCCCGCAGATTATCAAAATTTTAAAACTCATCACTTTGACGAAGGATTAATTTGATTCGATTGTTTAATCCTTCCATCACTCCACTCGTAGTCCGATTGATAAAATCATGGCAAATGTCGGAGAGATAACGTTCAATAATTTCGGCTTTTTTTGGAAAAAATATGTACAGAATTCAGCCATTTTCTGAGCTTCTTTATGCCCACTTTGACCTTGTTTTTTCATAAATATCTCGTCGAAGTTCCTCTTTCAGTTTATTGATAGGCGATCCTTAAACAAGGAGAGAACTCTAACAAATCTTTCAACTCTCTTTCAATCCTCATAATTTTTGAGTAATAAACAGCGGTTTTTTAAGCCTTTTAGTTCTAATTCAAGTCGCAGTTGATTCAGAGAACTGTTAACTAATTTGGTCACAGCGGTCAATGACAATTAAAGCGTTGGGGAAAACTTCCTGAATCACTTTTTTAAACCCACCTATCTACAGAAACCTCTTTGACTTTAGCTCTCATTGATTCAGGCTGCTGCTTTAGCACTTCTATAATCTCTGAGCTTTTATGAGAATCAATGACTTCTAATCATGAGCCATTTGGGAGAGCGCTTACTACAGTAACAAAGTTTTTTTGTCCTTTCTCTCGGCTAAATTTATCCCAACTTAATTGGGACGGTTCTCCCCAGTCTTTTTTTTCTGGCAGCGATTCTGTGGAAGATATTTTCTACTTGCTCGGGGCTGAGTTTCTCATTATTGCTAACTTGCTCTACGGTTAATTCTTTGACTTTTTCATAAAAATAGCATTTCTCAGATTAATGAGGTACAGCCATTTTTCTCCCTTTCCCCTTTTCCCCCTTTTTTCCCTTTCATGTACGTACCTCAACTCTTTGAGAAACGCTATATATTCTTCATCTCTGAGGGTATAATTCTCCTTTTTTCGACAAAATCTCAGGGTTCAGTCGGATATCTTTTACAGGTGCTACAATCAAACTGACGACCAGGCAAATGTAGGTAAACTCCCTTTCCCAAAATAGATAAATTTCTGACTAGCATCGTTCTAGATGAAAATCCATAAACCATCTGGGTGTAAAATGTAGCTATCACTACATTTTACACCTTTTTATCGAGAGAGCCCAGGTCAATACCACAAATCTAGGCTTTTGGTAAAAAAACGGCAGATAAATAATACAAAAATTTACAATTTATCGTTTAACCGATTGCGGTCATCTTTTGCTTTAAGTCACACAATGAGGTTCATTGTTTGATCTCAAATCGTTATAGGGTTCATTCACTCTCAGCTATTTTGGGTTGACAAGTTTTCCCTAACCTGTGGCATTCACCCTTATGCAAATGAATTCAGTTTCCTAAGAAGCAATAATACCACCATCAATCGGGATGGTATCTGAATCGTCATCCAGAAAAATACTAAATTCTTTATAATCAGCAAGCAACTCAAACTCCTCACTCAGTATAATATCAAGATAATGTGCATACTGAAAGGTATCTACGAAAAACTCGTTCGTTAGCTCGGAAAAAATAAAAATCGGGGTAGCACTGAATTATGAGCTTACTAACAAATGACCCGCTAGAAGTCCTCAAACGACAAGCGATTATCTTAATCTTGGGAGTGATGGCTTTAGGAGGAATCTTTGTCACGATTCTACATTTTTTGAACACAAATACTCATCTAATTTCATTAGTAATTCCTCCTTTGACAGTGATGGTCTGTTTGAGCCTTCTGCTCTATCTTATTAAGTATCCACAACAAATTTACCGAGTTATCAAGATTCTTTTAGGATGGAGTGGTTGTATGATACTGTTCCCAGAATATTTTTTTGTTAGTGAAGCGTGGTTACAGCCGGGAATACGACTTATTGATACTTTGCCTCCCATTTCGTCAGGACTTTTTCTGTTAACAATAAGTATGATTGTTTTCTTACATCCGCGTGGATTGGTTAGGCTGACACTCTTAGTCTGGGGTGTTATCGCAGCTCCGATTGTTGTTTACTTAATCTTCCATCTCCAAGAATTAGAAACACCAAGAGGAATAGATTTAATGGTGACACTTGTCCCTGCTATGGGCATTAATCTCTCCTTCATTTTATTTTATTCACGTCTACAAGATGCAATGAATAAACTGTATATTGAGCGATTTTATTTCAAAGAAGTCTCAGAAAAAGATGCTCTAACTGGTGTTTTTAATCGAGGTGCTGGGGAAAGGATACTCAAAAATTTGATCGACCAACATGAGCCCCAAATAGGCATTATTTTATGCGATGTCGATCGCTTCAAGCAAATTAATGATAACTATGGTCATTTGACGGGCGATCGAGTTCTCCAGATCATTGCTAACTCCTGTCAATCTCACCTCAGAAAGAAAGATACCCTAGTTCGTTGGGGTGGGGAAGAATTTTTGATTGTGGTGACAGGAGATGATGAGCAAGAATTAAAATATCTAGCGGAACGTCTGAGACGGATCGTTGCCGAGCGATACATACCAGAAGTGGGTAAAGTCACTGCTTCATTTGGAGTTGCATTACTCCAACCACAAGAAAATTTAATCCAGCTCTTTGCTCGAGCAGACCAGGCTCTCTATCAAGCTAAAGGATTGGGACGTAATCAAGTAGTAGCAGCTCGTTAGGAGAGAGAGCTGGAAGACGATCGCAGTTAGACACAGAATCAGACTGACTAAAAAGCAGTTCGCTACACCTATCTCCCCTAAAATTTTTCGCTCTCCTAGTGCTGAGCGTAGCGTCGCCCTGTGCCTGTAGCGCAATGCTGCCCAATTCAAAGTCATCGCGTCGCACTCCCCACCCGTGAGTAGCTTCGCCATAATATCCAACTCTGCCATCATCGTTGCCTTTGAGCGATCGCTTCCCAAACTGTCGAGGTACACCGTGGCTGGATGCAATGCCAGTAGCACCAGTGACGGCAGCTTCAAGGTTTCCGGCTGTTGCTCTCCAAGTAGGTCGAGCATTTACTCTTTCAAAGAGATGTTAAAAGGTTTCATCTCCCGTGGGCTCTTGATAGACAAAACCTGATTTTTCCTGGCGATAGGAGGCGACAACGGGGTAAACAATACCGCGTAAGCGATTGATGGCCCCAACCGGACGGTGGACGGCCAGACCGTTCCAGGGAGAAAATCGCAGGTTTTCACAGAATTCGTACTGTTTTTCAAAATCAATGAGTTGATGCTTGACAGTAAGACGACCGACTGTGAAGAAAGGAGATTCGCTTTCCTTCCAGAGAACCATATTATTATCGATGGACATCTTTGGGCTGGTTTGGAATTGAATGCCGAAGTCCCAACAGTATTGAGCATCCGATTTTGCCAGCGATTGAATTAGGTCATCCCGGTAGTAATTATCTGGTTGATTGGGATCTAAGCCAAGGGCGAGGGCGCGGTCGCGAAAGGGAAGTTTAGGAATCCCTGGTCGAGACTGGAAGGGAATTCTGTCGTGTGGAGGTTGGCTTGAAACTGGAGTAAACGCATATTTAATTACAGCAGGATATTGGACTGGAACTAGACCAGTCTGCGAGGCATCAAAATTCGGGTTGAGACCCAAAGCAGAGGCTGAACCGCTCCAATATTGTTGTGTTAGTAAACTTTTCGGAATCTGGCTCGTACCCTTGAGGAGCGATAAGAACTGCCTGGGATGTTGAAAGAGCCACTTTTTTGTTGCCTCTTTTGACTCAACAACGGCACTAAAAAAGCCGTAGTAGTCTCTGATGGTTTTTACAAAGAAAAACGCTGAATTATGAACAATAATATCCTGGGTTTTTGACTCATAGCTCTGCTCAAGCCGCTCCCCTTCAACCCCCATTACTTTCACTGCCATTGAGCGGGTATCTGGCTCGTAATCATTTTTAATTTGGAAGGCTCCGTTGGCAAATCGCAGCCAAACAGGATATGACTTGGGGTTAGCTAGCAAGCCTTGCTTAATGGAAATGGCATTGAGTTGCGAAGAAGTTAACGAGGTGAATTTCTTCAATTCGCGTTTAATTCCTTCCTCATCAAAGTCAAAAATTTCGAGAGTTCCTTTAACAGCCGCGTGACCTTTGGTGTGGGTATCTCGCAGCGCCCGCTCTTTGTCTTTATATAGATTATCCATGCGGGCCTTGACTTGCTCGACCAGGAGATCGTAGTATTTGCGCTCATCCTGTTCGGGATATTCTGTAAACAATTCTTGGTTCATATTTACCTTTTAAAGATTGAAAGTGACTTTGTACTTGCGATCGCCTAGAGGAACATTCCGATTCACTAAATCGGAGACCGTTTTGGTGTTTTGAATAATCTCCCAACCTACGGGAGAAAAGGTCTTTTCGTTGAAGACTTTAGGTGATAACAAAGGATTAGTTAAAGCCTGGGAGAAAGCATCAATGCCAATTAACCGGGCTACTAGAGGTGGAATTGCTGAGTTTTCCCTGACATCTTCGGCATACAATCCGACAAACAATTCAATCTTATCAACATGACCGTACAACTCTTTTAATTTCTGTTGAGCGTATTCATCACCTGTAATTTGATTGAAATCAGTCACTCTGGGAAAGCCACACATTTCGCGGTAATCGTTATAGCTAGCTAATTGTGCCTGCCGTCCTAATTTAATACTGGCTAGTTCAGTAAGATCGATAAATGTGTAGGGCGTTCCTGGCAGTGGAAAATCCGGCGTATTAAATAAACCAATTCTCGTGCCAGGTTGGGAACAAGTCTCTTCCATTAATGCGCCTAATCCTCGATCGATTAGCATTTGATTATTCCAAAGCGAATCGAACATGGGTGTTTTTTTGCCGTCATAGACCAAGGTTTCAGGAAGCGCACTATGCCAGCGATAGACCAGACTAAATTCAATAGCCATCCAATTTTCCCGATACCAGCTTTCCTTGGTAAAGGCTTCAGGATCGGCAAAGAACTTAAAATTATAGGGTGTAATATGGAAGATATACTCTTGCATAATGATGTTTAGAACAATCACCATGAGAATATTTCTCGCGGTTTGGAACAGCCTTTCATCATCCCACTCCGGATAGCTTTTTGACAAAATATCGCAAATCCGATTGTGTTCCCTGATACATAAAGTGTTGAGCATGACATAGCCGATTTGGACGTTGGCTCGTTCAACTCCCATTGCAAAGAGCTTGGCTTTCTTTTCGGGGGGTTGTCTTTTCTCATCATTGAGGGGTGCATGAAGGCCTTCAAATTGAGGATCGACAATACCCCGCTCGGGATCGGCATAATAAAAGAGTGGATAATCTTCTTCTACGCCATCTTTGCGCTTGAGTTTCTGGGTTTTAAATTTCCCGTCTTTGAAAGCTCTGAGCAGATTGGTTTGTTTGCGTGTCAACCCGTAAACATTACACAGATCGATTTGATGATTAGAGGTATTTTTTAAACGGTTTTGCTGATCGATCCGCAGAAAACTATCAGTAAACCACTGCACCCAATAGGGAAAGAGTAGAGTCGATTTTGGTGAATAAATTGTTTTTCCGTCTCTTTTTTGAAATAAAACCTTTAAATTCTCTAGTTTCGGCAAATTCCCCTCTTTGTTAAATTCCGGGTCGGGAGGTAAATGTCGTCCGGTATAAGTCTTGTCTGTCAGCGAATCCCAAGAGATATAGGTGTCAGTCTTCTTGGGAAGATTTGTCCCTGGAATGTGAGGGTCTAGGGTCATTAAGCTATAGGCATGGGGGCGAGTTGGAATTTTATAAATGATACTATTAAGAAAAAATTTGTTGAGTTTACGTTTCAGAGGATCGTAACTTTGAACTAAATCCCAAATAGGTTTGAAATGAGTCAAAGCATAGGCTAAAGCTTTGTTGCTGAATCCATCTTTAGAGGTATCTCTTGCCATGATGACTTTTCCTTTTGATTTTTGTAGATGAGAGCGCGTACTTACATTCACTTCTGAGATCTTGATGAAATTTTCTCAGTTTTCTCAATTTGAATTAGTTGCGGGAGAACCTTTTCTAGATTCTTGGGGCGGTAGTCTTTTCGGCTTTGCAAACGCTTGATAGCGCTTTCATGTAGATCTTCTATGGCATCGCCCACCTCGCGGAACTTGATTCCTGCCAATTTGAAGAACCCAGGATTGTTCTTAAAATCGCATTCATAATTAGGATTAATCCCTGTGGGAATGACACTTGGATCGAATTCCAGACCTAATCCCAGAAGAAGAGAGGTCGCATCCATCATCCACTGTAAGACGGCATCTGATAACCCGCTGTATTCTTGCGTTCCACCGCCGATGCAGCCATGTTCGCCAGGGAACCAAACTTGAATCACCCGCTGATTTTCAGCTTCGGGATGTTTCTTCATAGGCGTTACAGAAAAGGACTCGCGAATTTCGTCGATTGCAACTGCGTGCAAAGCATTTTGAACCATTTTATTTAATGTAGTGTCATGGAATTGATAACGTTTATTAACCTGTTCGTTAATTTTTCCAAAGCCAGCTACTCCTGGAATGCCTAGAGAACCAACGGTATCAAAACAACCGAGTAAGGTAATCGGGACGCGATCGCCGTAAGCATTGCGGTAATCAACGCTCACCTTATCTCTGGGTTTAATACTTCGATTGCGGTAAAGTTCGTAAGCTTCCGGTGCCCTGGTAATGTGAGGTCGTTCCAGAAGACCAGAGCAATAGATCATCCCTGCTAAACTCCGGACAGTATAAGCCCCGCGACTGAACCCGAACAAATAGATTTCATCACCTGGAATATAGTTGAGACAAAGGAACCGATAAGCATCTTGGATCTTTCGATCAATGCCGAGTCCGGTAGCACCGCCCAAAATTTTGTTGCTATCCGTTCCAATACCTTCGTCATAAAACACGATTTGGGGAATTCCATCGTTCGCAGTCGGTTTTACCGCTTGAGCCAGTTTCACTATGTTACTAGGATAAGGACTGGCTAGTTGTTGCCAAGTGCCATCGCAGCAAATAACAAGACGTTTCATCAGATATCCTTGTTGGAAACCCCTGTGCTTTAGCCAGGGGAGGAAAACGGGTTGGCAGGATGAATCCTGCCGTTTCGCTGTATACTTACAACGGTAGCAAAACAACCGTTATGTTCCTGACTCAAAAGAACCAAGTACGAGAACTCAATAAGTCCGAGTTTTTGGCTCTGCGAGAGTTGTGCCGACTGAGTAAAAACCTCTACAACGTAGGGCTTTACACCGTTCGGCAATACTTTTTTCAGGAACGCAAACACTTGCGCTACGAGTCGAACTACCATCAGTGTAAGGCTAACGAGAACTACCAGTGGCTGAACACCAATCTGGCTCAACAAACGCTCAAAGTGGTAGACCGAACCTTCAAAAGCTTCTACGGGTTGATAAGCGCTGTCAAAGAAGGGAGTTACCAACAACCGGTCAAGCTTCCCAACTACCTGCCCAAAGACGGTTACTTTTTGCTGATAATCCCCTGCGGGTGGTCTACTCGCCGGGATCAGACAAAAACACCCAGACTGGTCCTCAAAGAGGGTAAGTTTCGCGTACCAATGTCTAGGCAGTTTCAGAAACACTTTGGAGAAGTCTGGATTAACTTTCCCAACCGGATTGACTACGAATCCCTCAAAGAGATTCGCATTCATCCCAAATACAACGCTCGATATTTCGAGGTAGAATTTATCAGCGAAAGAGCCTCAGCCCGTAGAAATCAATCCCAACAGTGCCATTAGCATTGACTTGGGAGTCGATAATCTGGCTGCTTGTGTTGACACCAATGGGGCATCCTTTCTCGTGGATGGTAAACCAATTAAATCGATTAACCAAGGGTTCAACAAACGTAATGCTCGCTTGCAATCTATTAAGGACAAGCAAGGCATCAAAGGCTTTACCCATCAACAGGTGAAGCGGGTGGCCAAGCGCAACAATCAGGTAAGAGATTACCTGAACAAGACAGCCCGGTTTATCGTGAACCACTGTATCGATCACCAAATTGCACGGATGATAGTTGGCTATAACCCTGGAATTAAACAGGAGATCGACCTGGGTAAGTGCAATAACCAAAACTTTGTCCAAATCCCCTTTCACTCGTTGCGCTCTAAATTAAAATCGTTGTGCGAACGATACGGATTGATTTACACCGAACAGGAAGAATCATACACCAGTAGGGCAAGTGCTATTGATGGTGATGATATTCCTGTCTACAATGCAGAGAATCCCCAGACTTATCAGTTCTCGGGTAAGCGTATTCAGCGGGGACTGTATCGGACCAAAGATGGGCATTTGGTTAACAGCGACTTGAATGGTTCACTCAATATTGGTCGGAAAAGTAAGCACGAAGGCTTTGGCCGAGTGTCTAGGGGGTCTTTGACTGCCCCAAGAAGGATTAATCTTCTGAAACTAGAGAGAACTGTTGTGCAACGGGTTAAAACCGCGTTGCATAACATCCTCTTAGAATCCCCTGTACTTTAGTCGGGGGAGGGTCAATTCTTAACCTTCATAATTTTTCAGCGAACTTCCTCGTGGCGAAAGGCAATCGAGAATATTTTTAGTATTAAAACAGATGCAGTGTTCCTTTAAAGCTATTCATTTGGCGAAGTAGCGATGTCATCCACAGCAGAAGCAGCCTTAGCTCCGCAGCCGTTATTCCTTTTCCCAGAGTAAAATTCTCCAGCAAATTAAGGAGCTGCTCTACGCTGACTATAAGTTTGGTCTGGTTTCACAGGAATTGGTAGCGGGAAGCAGCAGCAGGTGGCGCACAGTTGGTAAGAAGGTAACTCGCCCTTGCCCCCATTGGCTGCCGAGCGGTGGTCGATCTACAATATCACCTCGGTAAATCTTCTCCCCCTCTAGAGCCTCAATGATAGCAGGTACTGGGTCAGTATCTTAAAACTTCATTAAGTTTATAAGCAGAAGTAAGCAAGAATAGTAATATTTAGTCAGGAGGTGAAAATGAAACTACCTGACTACGCCAAAGCAATAGGCATAAGTTACACGACCGCATGGCGGTGGTGGAAGGCAGGTAAGCTACCGCATCCAGCACGACAAACAGAAAGTGGCTTGATTATCGTTGACTACTCTCCGTCAGCGTCGCCTAACAAAGCCAGGAAAAATCGAGTTGCTATTTACAGTCGAGTGTCATCTTCCGAGAACAAAGATAATCTCAACCGTCAATCGGAGCGATTAGTTGAATATGCAATCGCTAATGGCTATCAAATTGTTAGGAATGTTAAAGAGATTGGCAGTGGGCTAAACGACCGCAGAAAACAATTGGAAGCACTACTTCAGCAAGATGATTACGACATTCTTTTAGTCGAACATAAAGATCGTTTAGCTCGATTTGGAATTAATGAGCTCACTGTGTTACTGCTCAGATTGGGGATTCAACTAGAAATAGTCAATTTAGCGGAGAATGGAAAAGATGAGTTAATGCAAGACCTGGTGGCGATCGTCACAAGCTTTGCTGCTAGACTTTATGGACAACGACGTGCCAATCGAAAAGCAGAGAAGATCATTGCCGAGTTGAAAAAAGGAGAGTCTGAATGCAGTTAATAGAACAACATATCATTAAAGCCACGGAACATCGTTTCGCTGAAATTGATGAATTGGCGTTCAAATCCAAGAATCTTTACAACGCTGGCAACTATCTCCTTCGTCAGAGCTTCATTTATGGATAGGGTTACATCAATTACAATGAGATGAATT
>JBLNEP010000004.1:0-26299 GCA_050262755.1 Actinomycetota bacterium
GATGGATGGGCGTTGGGTGACAGAAATCTTGCCCCAAGAGATTGCCCAGGAACGCATTGCCTTGGCGCAACAGGTTCTCCAAACTGGACAAATCCAGCGACAGGAATATCAATTTGTTCACCAGGGAGTCACCTATTACGAAGAAGCTCGCATTGCGCCTCTGTGGAATGAGGATGTATTGGTAGTCGTGCGCGATATTACAGAGCAAAAACAGGCAGAGAAAGAACTCCAGCGCATTAATAAACAACTCCAGCGCATCAATGAATGCTTAATCTTGACTAATGTGGAACTCGATCGAGCCACTCGCTTTAAAGATGAGTTTTTGGCCAATATGAGTCATGAACTGCGGACGCCCCTCAATGCCATTTTAGGACTGTCAGAGAGCTTAAAAGATCAGCTATTGGGGGGACTCAACGACCGCCAGCAAAATGCAATTAACAGTATTGAACATAGCGGACAACATCTTTTAGATTTGATTAACGACATTCTCGATTTAGCGAAAATAGAAGCGGGTAAATTAGAGCTGCAACTGGCTCCCGTTGAAATTGACTATCTGTGCACTTCTAGTTTGAACTTTGTCCGGCAACAAGCGACCGCCAAACATCTGCAACTCACCACAGAATTACCCTCTGGCTTACCAGCGATTAGGGTGGATGAACTGCGAATCCGGCAGGTTTTAATTAATCTGCTGAACAATGCAGTCAAATTTACACCTGATGGGGGTCAGGTGAGGCTGGTGGTGCGACCGGAACAGGTCCAAGAGCAATGGTTTCTTTGCTTTCAAGTCTTCGATACTGGCATCGGCATTACTTCAGAAAACATTGAAAAACTCTTCCAGCCTTTCACTCAAATTAATAGCCAATTGAATCGCAGGTATATGGGTACGGGGCTGGGTTTATCGCTAGTTCGTCGGTTGGTTGAGCTCCATCAAGGCACCGTTGCTGTCAGCAGCGAAGTGGATCGGGGAAGCTGTTTTAGTGTTTGTTTACCCTATCAGGTGGATGAATGCTTAAGAGTCGGTTCAGAAACGGCTCAGAATTCTTCCTTATCTGTTGCTGCAACCCTCAATGAAACGACTTTGCTTACAACTGAAGGGCTTGTTCAAACCCAGGCAAATGCCCTGATTTTGCTGGCAGAAGATAATGCAATCAATGCGACAACAATTTCTAGCTATTTAGAGGCGAGGGGATATCGCCTGTTGTTAGCTCATAATGGGGAGGAAGCTGTTACCTTGGCAACAACACACCATCCTGACTTGATCTTGATGGATATTCAAATGCCGGAGATGGATGGGTTGGAAGCGATCGCACAGATCCGAGCCGATGCAGACTTGGCTAATACACCCATTATCGCAGTCACAGCCTTAGCCATGTCAGGCGATCGGGAAAAATGTTTGGCGGCAGGTGCGAATGATTACATCGCGAAACCACTCAAGTTAAAACAACTTTTTAACATGATTCAAGGGTGGTTGAATTGATAATTTTCTCTTTAGCAATGAACTGATTTGAAAATTATTTGGCAATTACAGTTCCCCCAAAGGAAAAGGGTTTTTATCACCTGCCTTAGGGGAAGGGTTGGCAGAACTAACAGATTTTGTCCCGATCGCCCTGAATTGAGTCATCCAGACAACTGCTTCCCTCCGGAGGGACTCCGGGGAAAAAGATAGTAAAGGTTGCGCCTTGAGACTGATTGTTTTCAACTCGAATCCAGCCTTGATGAGCCTCGATTGCGATCTTACAAAATGCCAACCCTAACCCTGTTTGATTAACTCCCTTCATGAGCGTTCCAATTTCGTATTTTTCAAAAATCACTTTTTGCAGTGCTTCACTCACGCCGGGCCCTGAATCAATCACCTGAACAATTGCGCCGCCAGTTTCTGGATAGCTCACTCGGAGGCTAACCTCTTTATTACTGGCAGAAAATTTAATTGCATTAGAAATTAAATTGTCAACAATTCTGCGAGAAATTGTGGGATCAATCCAGAGAAAATGACGGGTTTCAGGAAATTGAATGACTAACTTCAATTGCTTCTGAGCTGAAATCATTTCAAAGTCCGCGAGCGCTGATTGGCAAAGCCAGCCAAGATCCGTTTTTACGCAGTTGAGATGCAATTTTCCAGCTTCCAATTTTGCCATCAACAGTAAACTATCAATCATGGATTCGAGTTTATGGATTGACGCTTCCACTTTGTCTAGTTTTTGTTGTTGTTGCTCGCGAGGATACTCGTAACGCTTCAGGAGATTGGTCGAGAGGATCATATCCGTTAGCGGATTTTTTAGGTCATGAACTATCATGTAAACCATATCCTCCCTGACCTGTAGCAGAGATTGTACATTATCGTACTGTTGCTTAATTCGTAACATCGAACGAATTCTGGCCCGTAGCTCAATCCCATTTACAGGTTTGCTGATAAAGTCATCTGCACCTGCTTCTAAGCATTGGGATAAATCCTGTTTTGTTGTGAGCGCAGTTACTATAATGACCGGAATGTGTGAACACTGTTGATTTGACTTAAGTTGCTGACACAATTCAAGCCCATTCATTTCTGGCATCATCACATCCAGCAGAATGAGATCGGGTTGAAACGTTTTGAACAGAGAGAGTGCTTTTTGCCCGTTGGAAGCATAGCTTAATTCATAGTTCTCATTTTCTAAAAGACCCTCGATAACATCAAAATTATCAGGTTCATCATCGACCACTAAAATTCTGGGCTGAGAGAGTGCATTGAACATAATTACCCTGCCAATAATCTTTGAATTTCTATAACAAGTTGTTTTAATTTGATGGGTTTAGAAATGTAGCTATTGGCTCCAGCCTGTAAACACCCTTCCTGTGAGATTGCTAACGGGGTAACTGTAATAATGGGGATAGAACGCAAGATGGGCTCAGCCCGAAGGCGACGGATCGCTTCCAAACCGTTCTCTGGCATTTCAATATCTATCAAGATTAGATCAGGTTGATGGGTAATCGCAAGGGCCATCGCTTCTGGTCCATTGTATGCCCTGATCCAACGGTATCCCCGACCCTCTAAATAACTAGCAATGCTGATGGCATTGGCTTCGTTGTCCTCTGCGAGCAAAATTAAAGCCCTTGCTGAGTTGGCCCTAACCGAAACTTGACCTTGGGTGGTTAACTGAGCTGGGTTGTGAACAGTCTGTTCCTGGTTGAGCAGAGGCAGAGATGGTAGAGCGACGCTTAATTCACCGGGGGGGGTGGAAAGTGGGCTCTCCTGGGCGGACAATCGATAGGGAAGACGAACGGTAAAACAACTACCCTTGCCAAATTCACTACTCACCGAGATGGTCCCTTGATGCAACTCTACCAACCGGCGTACTAGGGATAAACCTAGTCCTATACCATCATATCTGCGATTCAGTTGGCTATCAATTTGAGTGAAAGGCTGGAAGAGTTTACCAACATCTTCCTGGGCAATGCCAATGCCGGTATCGATCACAGAGAGGCTCAAAAAACTCTGCTCTGGACATTGCTCCCGTTGAACAACCAGTTTGATTTTGCCACCATCCGGTGTAAATTTGATCGCATTACTCAGCAGATTAATTAAAACCTGATTGATCCGGAGTTCATCGACCATAATGTCTGGTAAATTAGACGGGATTTCAGGGGTCAATTGCAGATTTTTGACGAGTGCTTGTTGTCGAACAAATGTCACGCTGGATGTACAGAGAGAAGCAATGTTTGCTGGAGCAAGCTGCAACTCCAATTTTCCCGACTTGACGGTTGCCAGATCGAGGATACCATTCACTAAGACTAAAAGCTGTTGACCACTCTGTTCAATGCTTTGAATCGCAGATTGCTGACGATCGTTCAGCTTACCGAGTATTTCATCTTGTAATACTTCTGACAGTCCTAAGATGGTATTCAGAGGAGTGCGTAATTCATGACTCATATTGGCAAGAAATTCATCTTTTAGCCGAGTGGCTCGGTAAAGTTCAGCATTCGTTAAGGTCAATCGCTCATTGAGCTGTTGCAACTGGACTTCTGCTTGTTTTTGTTCAGTAATATCTCGCGACGTTACTAAGAGCTGAAATACTTGCCCAGTTCTATCAAACATGGGAGAAACTGCAACATCCCACCATTTTGGTAGGCCCTTGGTAGTGGGACAATAGCCTTGGAATCGGCTCAATTTTCCTGCCTTTGCGGTCATGAGTGCCAATTCTGCTTTTGTCCGCTCTTCATCGGGCCAGAAATTAAGCCATTGCGTGTTTAAAACAGAGGTTGGCTCGTTAATCTCTAGAAGACAGAGGCTCCCTTGATTCAAATAAATCAGTCGCCCCTCAAGATCGAGAACTTTAATGCAATCGCTACTGCTGTCAATCAATCGTTTTTGAAACTCTTCGTTTTGTCGCAGTGTTAACTCAGCGCGTTTGCGTTTTGTAATATCCATTAAGAACCCAATGACGCCAATCGGGTTCTGGTCGCGATCGCGCAGTAAGGACAGGGAAAGCAAGACATCAATGCTCTCCCCAGATTTACACTGGGCCTTCACTTCTGCTTCGTGATTACCCTTAATTTTGAGGGGATTACTTGCTTTTTTTTCTAATGCTTGAAGCATCTTTGACTGGGGATAGATCAAGGAGATAGGTTGCCCTAGGGCTTCTTCGGCGGAGTAACCTAGCATTCGTTTTGCCCCTTGATTCCAACTGGTAATGATTCCCTGTAGGTCTGTTGAGATCACTGAGTCATGGGTTTGATTGAGAATTTGAGCCTTAAGCTGTAATCTCCGCTCCACAGACTTACGCTCAGTAATATCCAATGAAGTGCCGATCAGTCGGATCACTTGGTTACTTTGATTGAAGATGGGTTCTCCACGAGCATGAAGGTAACGTAGCGTACCATCAGAGTGATAAATCCGAAATTCCAGGTCATAGGGTTGTCCCAATTCGATCGTCTGTTGTACAGAGTGATGATGGAACTCGCGATCGTCAGGATGCAGCATCTGTTGGAACTCCTCGTAAGTGGGTGTCCCCTTTTCCCGACTGCGACCAAACTGGTGAAAGACCTCTTCTGACCAAAAGAACTCTTCAGTTGCGGCATCAAACTCCCAGCTTCCGAGCTGGGCAAGTCGTTGAGCTGTTCTTAGGTGTGTTTCGCTTCGTCGCAACTGCTCTTCCATGCGTTTGCGATCGGTAATATCCTGAGCTGTGCCAATAATTTGGCACACTTGCCCTTGTTTGTTACGGAGGAAAGGGGTATCACAACTGAGATACCAACGCCATTCTCCGGTTGCGCTTCGGAGGCGATACTCCAAGAACCGCTGTTCCCCATCGCCCAAGCTGCGTAAACGTTCAAAGTGAAGGATGAGAGATTCTCCATCATCGGGGTGTGCAAGACTGGGTAACAGAGAAACTCCCAGGGCTTGGATTTGTTCAGGAGAGTAACCTAAGGTGACTGCTACTTTAGGATTGCAGTAGATATTCCGGTTTTCGTCGAGATCGTAGATGTAAAGTGCAGCGGGGATTTGGTCAGCGATGCTGTGAATAAAGCGCTGGCTTTCTTGCAATTGAGCTGTGCGCTGTTCAACTCTGGCTTCTAATTCTTGGTTTAAAGAGAAGAGTTCTTGTTCTACTGCTTTGCGGTCGCTAATATCTCGTGCGATACAGAGAAATGAATGTACTTTACCCGTTGCGTCTAACTCCGGCACAACGCGAGTTTGAAACCAGATGGGACTGTCTCGATCGGGAAAGGGATGCTCAATGGTTTCTTCGCAGTGGGTAAGGGTAATGCGCTCTAACAACTGTTGCCATTTGAGAATGATTTCGTCAGATACACCCAAATTTTTGGGAGTCTTGCCAATTAAACGGTCGATCGGCTGAGACAATAACCGCTCAACCGCTGGATTGAAGTAGAGATAGTGCATCTCGGAATCAATCCGATAAATAATGTCAGAAGCATTCTCGACCAACGCTTGAAACTCTGCTGCAACCTGTTGTTGTTTCTGTAGTTCTGCCTGTATCTGTTCGTACCTCTGTGATTGCTGGATGGCGATCGCCATCTGAGTTGATAGCTGTTGCAGTAACTCCACTTCCCAGTCTTGCCATTGGCGAGGAGAACGGCATTGATGGAGAATCAGCAAACCCCACAGCAAATCTTGTTGTTCGTGAGTCTGGATAATGGGAATCACTAACTGGGCCTGTACCCCAAACTGCTGGATCAAATCAACCAGACAGGGGGAAATGTCCTCACCTTCAACCCTGGCGATCGCGCAGATGTTTCCCTGGTGACAGTCTGGAGAAAAAACTTCTTTTGGAAAAGACTGACCCAAAATTTGGAGATAACCAGGTAGAACTGCTTCAGCAATCACTGACCCTGTGCCATTGTCCCAGATGCGATAAATGAAAACGCGATCCGCTTGCAGTAACTGTAAAACCTCCTCAACAGCCATTTGAAGCAGAATTTTCACAGGGAATGATTGTCGAATCCACAGGGTGACTTTTGCTAATAATTCCTGTTGTTTGCGTTTTTTCTCAAGCCGATCCAACAGATCGAGTCGTTCCAGAAGGCTATGGACGGTATGGTTCAACTCTTTTGCGGTTAAGGAACCTTTCAGCAGGTAATTTTGTGCTCCTTGTTTGAGCGCTGCGACTGCAATTGTCTCGTTGTCCTGCTCAGTCAACATCACAACGGGAGCTGGAGTATTACCAGATCGTGCTTGCCAAGCTCGCAAAAATACGAATCCATCCTCATCTGGGAGACGAGCATCCAACAAGATCAGGTCAGGTTGATTCTGCTCGCAAAGCGCGAGAGCCTGATGTACAGATTCAGCTTCTAACACGTGATAGCTGTAGCGCTCGTCCTGGTTTAAATAACCCCGATAAGCGCTTCTGTCCTCAGGTAAATCATCGATAATTAAAACAGTGAAGCTAGATCGAGCGAGCATTACAAACACACTTGATAAAACTACTACAGAGGTTGGAAAGTCAACAACCTATCAAATAACTCAAAGTTTATAAAGGAACCATTAACACAGGATTTTATTGTTTAAACGATTATGACTCTGTTGGGAGACGATGGCTAGTCAATGGCTCTTGGTTTCATACCTTCTATTAAACCCTATTTTGTGTGCTTAGGTTCCAAAAATCGCTGAATGACGGCTGCCAGTTATTGGAGCTTGAGCAGTTTACTGAGGTAGTCATTAGCTCCAGCCACCCCATACTGTTCGCAAGCATCCGGCACGATCAAGAGCGATTTTTTTCGGGGGAGATGGGTAGTCGGTAATTTTAAAGTTGTTGACCCATCAAGAAATTTCATCCTGATTTCATTCTACTGAGTCAATCTAGAAGTAAACAATATAACTAGCAGAGTTCCACGATCTCTTCTGTGCAATCTCCCGAGCAGTCTGAGGTCTGGCTCTGCTTCTGTAATTACCACACTCAGTGTATGTATCCAATCAATCGCCGTAGGTTTCTTTTTCTCAGTGTTGGTACTGCTGGAGCTGTATTATTGACTCAATGCAGTCACAATACTGCTTCTGTTCCCTGGGTCTCACCAGCTAATGCAACGGTCCTGAAAACTAGCACGAATGGACTGCTAGAGACTACTTTGGAAGCCCGTCCTAGTTTAATCCAATTGGGACAACAACAGGGAACTTTCATGACCTATAACGGGCAAATTCCGGGTCCCCGTCTAGAAGCAAAACCGGGAGATACGGTACGAATTCACTTCACCAACAAACTCTCCCAACCAACCAATCTTCATTATCACGGTCTACACATTTCTCCTGCTGGAAACGCTGACAACATCTTTTTGAGCGTTCCTCCGGGTGAAAGTCAGACCTACGAATTCGCTCTGCCTAAAAACCATCCTGCGGGAACATTCTTCTATCATCCTCATTGGCACGAATTTGTTGCAGAGCAGGTTTTTGGCGGATTAGGGGGCATTTTTGTTGTTCGTGGAGAATTGGATGAAATTCCTGAAGTTCGGGCAGCCAAAGAAGAATTTTTGTTTTTGAAAGACTTTGCTCTAGATGCTAACGGACAGATTCCATCTTTCGGACACATGGATTTGATGGGCGGACGTGAAGGTTCAATTCTGACCGTAAATGGACAAGTCAACCCCAGCATTTTTATCCCCTCTCAGGGGCTATTGCGACTCCGGGTTGTGAATGCTTCCACCTCCCGATTCTATCGTCTGAGCTTAGAAGAGCATCCATTTTACTTGATAGCAACGGATGGAGGCGCGATCGCCAAACCTATGGAATTGAAAGAACTACTATTATCTCCTGGTGAACGGGCAGAGGTATTGGTTCAAGGAAATCGTAAACCTGGAAATTACCGTTTGCTAAATCTGCCCTATGAGCGCGGTGGGATGGGAATGATGGGGGGAATGATGGGGGGAATGATGAGAGGTTCGCCCTCGGCATCCAATCAGTCTCAAGTAATTGCAACTCTGACCTATAAAGATTCTGTTGCTCAGCAACTTCCTTTACCTGAAAAACTGATGCCAGTTGAAACCCTTCCTCAACCCAGTAAAACTCGCCGGATTGAGATGTCAATGTCGATGGGAATGCAATCGGGAATGGGAATGCAAATGGCTTTTTTATTTAATCACAAAACTTTTGATATGAATCGAGTCGATGCAGCGGTTAAACTAGGGACTATTGAGGATTGGGAGCTGGTGAATGTCGATCCGGATGGCATGGAACATTCTTTTCATCTCCATACCAATCCTTTTCAGGTGATCAGTCGTAACGGTAAACCTGAGCCTTATCAAGCTTGGGAAGACACAGTACGAATTCGTGCGAATGAAACGGTGCGGATTCGGATTCCCTTTCGACATTTTGCGGGAAAGACTGTTTATCATTGTCATGTACTCGATCATGAAGATCTGGGGATGATGGGCATTGTGGAAATGCAGGCTTAATTTTCAATTGACGATTTTTACAATTTCTGGGTGCCTGCATCTGCTTGGAGAAAGTTTACTTTTAATGTTTCTGAATCGTTGATTGAGTGACACCGATTCTCAGCAATAGAGTTGTTGCTTAAAATCGGGATACAGCGGGTGATGCTAAATCACTAATCCTTCATCCTGTCGAGCAATTTCCACTCTAGCTGATTGAGTGACCGCCACACCCAGAGGAATTTCTATCACAAATTCCGAACCTTGACCGGGTATGGAATGACAGCGCAACTGGCCATTGTGTTTTTCAACGACGATGCGATAGCTGATGGCTAATCCCAAACCAGTCCCTTTACCAACTGGTTTGGTTGTAAAAAATGGATCGAACAGACGACGACGAACTTCTTCTGTCATTCCCATACCATTGTCTGCAATGCGAATCCAGATCGACTCTCCACCTCGAATTTCAGTGCGAATGGAAATGGTAGGAGGAAGGGAAGAGGGAAGAGAACGAGAGGGGAATTCTCGGATTTTCCCGTCTCGGCGGTGAGGGCTAGCGGTCGCGGCGATGGGTCCCTTGGCGGAATTGCCACTGTCTGGCAAAAATCGGGAACGCTCATCATACCTCTGAACTGATATTCTGAATCTCTCTTCCAAAGCGTCGATCGCATTGCTGAGCAAATTCATAAACACTTGGTTCAGTTGACCGGCGTAACACTCGACTCTCGGTAAGGGACCGTAGTCTTTGTTGATTTGAATTTCTGGGTAATCTCCTTTCCCTCGCAACCGATGCTGTAAAATCAACAGCGTGTTATCGATGCCTTCATGAATGTCTACGGGTTTCTTTTCCGCTTCGTCGAGACGTGAAAAATTCCGTAAGCTTAAGACAATTTCTCGGATGCGATCGGCTCCTATCTTCATGGAAGATAGAATTTTGAGTAAATCTTCCCTGAGGAACTCTAACTCAACCGTCTCCATGTGTTGCTTAATTTCTAACACAGGTTTCGGATAGTGCTTCTGGTAGAGGCGAATTAAGTGCAGTAAATCTTTTATATATTGTGCTGCGTAGGTGAGGTTGCCGTAGATGAAACTGACGGGATTGTTAATTTCATGAGCAACACCGGCCACCATTTGACCGAGGCTAGACATTTTTTCGGTCTGAATGAGTTGAGCTTGGGTTTCTCGTAGTTCTAGGAGAGCCAGTTCAAGCTGTTTGGCTCTGCTGCTTGCGATCGCTTCCGACTGTCGTAGTGCATCCTCTGCTTGCTTGCGATCGCTAATATCTTTGAGAGTCCCAGTTATTCGCAGTGCTTTGCCTAATTTCTGGGAGTCGCCATTCCCAGGAGTGGCGCGAGTGACAATTTTGCCGTGATTCAGGACCCATTTCCACTCGCCTGATGGGGTGAGCATTCGATGTTCTGTTTCTACGAACAGCGTGTCACCGGCTAAATGCTTTCTCAGAAGTCGCAGCATTTTCCGTCGATCCTCAGGATGGACTAAGTTAAACCATGCTCGAGCGCGTCCTTTGATTTCGTCATTTCTATATCCTAGGATCTGGTGCCACTGAGCACTGAAATAAACTTCCCCGGTTACCAAGTTCCAATCCCATAATCCTTGATCGGTTCCTGATAATGCTAGTTGCAATCGTTCTTCGCTTTCTTGCAGGGAGGTTAATAAGGCAGTGCGTTCGACTTCTGCTTGTTTGCGTTCCGTAATGTCAAAGATGGCTCCATTCAGCCATAAAACTTGTCCTTCTTCGCTAAAAATAGCTTGACCTTTTTCATACACCCATTTAATAGTTCCATCTCGATGGAGCAAGCGATACTCAATAATATAAGGTTGCTTGTTGCTAACAGCTTGGTCGATTGCTTGTGCGACTGCGAAGGCATCGTCTGGGTGAACCAGACTGGTAAAGTTTCGCACTCGCTGTTGAATGAAATCACTGGCTGGGTATCCGGTGAATACTTCGATCCAGTTGCTGAGGAAGATCATGGTGCGATCGGCATTCCCCACACATCGATAGACGGCGCCTGGGATATTGGAGACTAAGGACTGAAATTCCTCTTGTCTTTCCCGCAAGGCTTCCTCTACCTGTTTGCGTTCGCTGATGTCCCGCGCAAAGGCACATTGATATTCTTTACCGTTGAAGGTGAGGTGGTTGATGGTAATTTCAACGGGGAAAATACGGTTATGTTTGGTGCGGTGGTGAACTTCGATGTTAACGGAGCCACACCGTCGCATGACCTTCCAGTGTAACTGCCACGCATTTTCAGAAAAGTCGGGGTTGATGTCATAGACTTTCATCGACAGCAGTTCTTCGGGGGAATAGCCGAGGGAACGGCAGGCTGAGTCGTTGACGTACAATAATGTGGCATCAGCTCCGATCCAGAAAATGGCATCAGCGCAGCGATCGACAGAGAATTGCGTCAGTCGTAGCAGATCTTCTGTCTGCTGCCGAGCGGCGATTTCTCGTTGTAATTGAGCGTTGAGTTCTGTCAAGGCGAGGGTGCGATCGCTCACCCACTGTTCTAATTCTGGATTGAATGGCTGAGTGTTGGCTTGCTGGTCTGCTGGGATTTGCGGTTCTAGAATTGGGTTTGCTGCTTCCGGCTGAACTGGGTTCGGCACAGCCAGGCTTTTGGAGAGTAAGGAGACTAACAGGCCAGTTGTTGATAGGGAGAGTAAGGCGGTTAGTGCCTTGAACAGGCTAGAGAACTCATGCAGTGGCTGCCACAGCGCCCAGATTTCCAGCAGGTGCAGGGTGACACCGGCGATCGGGATGGCGACAAGCAGGGGAAACATTCCCTGAACGGCGCGGTCGCGACGCTGGCAAATAAAATAGAGCAGGATCAAGGGAACTGCATAGTAGCTCAGCGCCACCAATGAGTCTGAGAGGAGGTTGAGCCACCCTAATCCTGGCTCCCAAGGATAGCAATGACCGGGGGCAATAAAATCTACAGAAATAATTTTTTTAAAGAGTTGCAACATAAACTTGTTTTCCTTTGATGGCGACTCGCCAAGGAACACTCATTTATTATCCTATTTTAATTTGTTTAAATGTTTGTATTTTTATGTATTTTAAATTTTTTTTGTGAACATTCATTTTATTTATAAAAGCCAGCTAAAGCTGAGCTAGCCTATTTTTCCTTTAAGCTGCACGATCCCCAGTGGTAATCTGGAAAGGGGAACAGAGAAAAAATCCTCTTCGTCTACCCTCTGTTACCAGATTGAAGGCAAAATTTAAGCGCAGGGTAAAGGTTCACCCGTAATCGCCCAGTCCGCAACAAATTTACGATTTTGGCCTCACCCTACCCTGACAACTACCTCGATTGTGCATCAGTCCAGAGTCTCGAATTCAGCCTCTCACAATTTTGTCCGCATTTTCTCTGAGACTGTTTCTGATTTTTAAGAAAATTATGCTGCGATCGCTCTCGTCAGCGATAGCACTTTCATGGATTTAGGGAGGATTTCCAGGGGGAAAGAGTCAGTAGCGAGTCACAAAAAATAGCATTGCTTCCCATTTTTTTGGGAATTCTACTAACTGATTGACTCTCAGTTGATATCCTTGAGAAAACAAAGACTCTTTACCCCACTTTCGCAAAAAGGAGACAAACTCTAGGCAACTTTCCTAGATTTAGTCTTGAGCGAGTATCCGCATTTTTTTACTTCTCGGGCAAGTTTAGGACTCAATCGGTGCAGAAGAGAAGCAAATCTCTCGGATCGCTCCTCCTCCCATGCCAAAACCTTTACTGCCTATAGCACTTTCCCATTAATCTTTGGGGTATAATAGCGCACCATTTTTAGACAGCGCTGCTAGCATCTGACGTCTGACTTCCTTCGCCCAAAGCTCAAAGTCAAAATTATCGCCATGACTGCTCTTCACTTCGTCAATTGGCTGGTTTTGGGGGGGTTTACGTGCTTGGGTGTTCATTAGTATTTCCTAGTAAACAAGCGGTTCAAGGTTAAGGAGAAGTGTTTAGTATCCTTTCTCTATTTTATAAACTAATTGCCTCGAATCATGCACTCGCAGCATGAAACCAATGCAATTTAAGCATATCCTCTCAAAATTTCACTTCCATCTGTGCTTAACTCAGAAGAAATTTGCGGGGAAATGATTAATTTATCCTTAAAATGTAGCTAGCTTACTTGACAGATTTTCATTTAATTCCCCAGAAAAGTGGAAGTGAGAATGAACTTCTGCTGTCTCGTTAACCGTCAACGATTCCTCGCTCCCCCATCTCCTAGAATTGAGATTAACTACTTAGTTCCATAAAGGCGATCGCCTGCATCTCCCAGTCCCGGTACGATATAGCCATTTTCATCTAAGCGCTGATCGATCGAGGCTGTGTAAATCGGAACATCGGGATGCTGTTCGTGAAAATGCTTAATGCCTTCTGGTGCCGCCAGTAAGCATAAAAACTTAATCGACATCGGGTTAACTTCCTTGAGTCTATCCACCGCCGCCACCGCTGAATTGCCAGTCGCTAGCATGGGATCTACGACAATTACATTTCGGTGTTCAATATCATGGGGAACTTTGAAATAATATTCAATTGCCATTAAAGTGGTGGGATCGCGGTACAACCCAATATGTCCAACTCTTGCGGAGGGAATTAATTCTAAAATCCCATCTAAAATTCCTTGACCCGCTCGCATAATCGAGACAATGACCATTTTCTTTTCCGGGGCCAACATCGGGGCCATCATAGAGGCAATGGGTGTTTCAATAGGTTCATACTTAAGAGGTAAATCTCGTGTTACTTCGTAAGCTAACAACATCCCCATTTCTTTAAGAAGTTGACGAAATTTTGCCGTACTTGTTTTAGTTTGGCGAATCAACGTTAATTTATGTTGTACTAACGGATGAGCGATAATAGTAACTTCAGCCTTCATTTAAATCCCTTAATCCTTACTCAAAACACAGTGCCATCACTTTCAATTTGAAGAGGGGGTCTCCCTCCTGGCCTCAATTCTGATGCAATTCGTCGTCCTGCGGTCCAGGTTCCCCCTTGCAAAATTTTTACCAGTGGTAATTCTAGCGCAGTTAAGTTTAATTTTTGGCGGATAACCTCAGCAATTCTATCTAATAAACTGACCGTGAGTGCTCTCCATTCTACAATCACTTCTGAGTCCGGTGAATGGGGGGTTTGAAAAATACTTGGGTCTTTGGCAACTAAAAGTCCCAGGTCTAAACATAGACCCCCATTTCTATATTCTGCTAACCCAGTTAATTCCTCTAAATCAGTGACTTCTAAACCCAGTTCGGTCAGTGGTTCTAAGAGAGAGTAAGTTAACCATTGAGAAAGTTTATGAAAGGGGATTAATTGCTCGCCAGGACGATCGCCGGGTAAGGCAGGATGTACCCAAACATCTCCTAAATTAACACCCGCAATTTCAGAGCGACCCGGCCAGATTTCACTAAATCCTGTCAAAATTGCACTGAAAACTTCCACGGCTTGAATTCGGTTAATTCCTGAAAATCTACTATCCCGAAAGTAGCGAGCTAAATTTCCGGGTCGAAGATTGCCACCCCCAAATAAGAGGGGATGTTCGCTCAGCACTTTTCCTAAGGTTTGTAAAAGGTGAACGCGACCCTCTAAACCAGCCAGAGGATTTTCTTCTGTAACCTGGAATCCTGCTGCTAAGATCAGCGGGTTTAAGCGTTGAAGTCCGGCCGCATCTGCTTGAAACGGAAAGTCAGGATCGCTCGAAAAAAAGCCTTGACAAAACATTCGGAAACTCGCCACCGCTAAGCCTTCGGAACGGCGGTAAACTTCTCCGGTTTCTGGTTCATAATACTGCCAAGCAGAACCAGCCCCTGCATCGAGTAAAACGCTGGTAATTGCTAAATCAAATTTAACTTTAGCTTGAGCCAGGGGTGCGAGGTCTGCGATGGCTTCATTTAATTCAGCTAGACGCGGTACTTCTCCCACCTCAAAATGACGCCAGCGACTGTGAAACGGAATCTGAAAATCGGGATATTGGTCGTGAATGACGGTGAGGACATAATCAGCGACTGTATCAAGTCGGGTTAGATCAATGCGAAAGTAGCGGAGTTGCTCTTCGCAAGCTAGATGGAAGAGGTGATTGCACCTTTCACGGATAGCTGCTGGCGTTCTTAAGTAGCTAATTGCTTCTACTTCCAGGTCTGTCAAAATGGTTTCTCCTCTCACTCTTCAATAAAATTTAAGCACGCTCAGCGAGCAAGTTTCTGCCGATAATTTTGCCTCCAGACAATCTAAAAATAAGATTAAAAATCGCTGCCTCTTTGCCAAAAGACTCATTAGCAGCGCATCAATTAACAGAAAGTATCGTTGAGCTAAAAGCGGTCATACCAACCAGAAAGGCTCAATCCTTGGTAGGGAGTTATCCGGCGTTGCCTTCAGCGACTGACCCAGGAACCGTTAACTGCGGGCTTAATCCCAGAGATTTCGCGAGCAAGCGAGCCAATTGTACTAAAAAATCCGCAGCATCAGCATCGCCCTCATGGGTTAAAGCCGTTGACACCTGTAACAACATCTGTACTAACCCAGCATCAATTAACTCAGGACTAGCGCCCAAAATTTCCGGTTCTTGACCTTTCGGACAGGTCAGCACCTGCTCGATGAGATTTAAATAAGCTTCTTGGCGGTCTTGATTCATACTCCAAACTGTCCCAATTGGGAATTGATTTATTTATTATTATTGCGTGAAATCCTCTGATTCCATTCTCTTTCCTGCATTCAATGACAGCTTAAGTCACCAAAAATTGATGAGTGAAAGTTTTTTCTGAAAAGTTTCTGCCCCGTTTGAATTTTTAGACTACAATCAAAAGTTGCATCGAATGTAGCCAGGAGAAATTTGTGACTCCAGAAACCTTAGTCAAAAAAACTTCTGTAGAATTAGAACCTAGCCCGTTTACTTCCGAGAGCTTTGATCGGTATGTGATGTCAACTTATGGGCGGTTTCCCATCGCCCTCGAACGCGGACAAGGCTGTCGCGTTTGGGACACCGAAGGGCGTGCATACCTGGATTTTGTCGCTGGCATCGCCACTTGCACTCTGGGCCACGCCCACCCCGCCCTAATCGAAGCGGTCACCCATCAAATTCAAACACTCCACCACGTTTCTAACCTGTACTATATTCCCCTCCAGGGTGAGTTAGCGAAGTGGCTGACCGAGCATTCTTGTGCGGATAAAGTCTTCTTTTGCAATTCTGGGGCGGAGGCGAACGAAGGAGCGATTAAACTCGCCCGTAAATATGCCCATGAAAAATTAAATATTCAAGATCCTGTCATTTTAACTGCTCACGCCAGCTTTCACGGACGAACGCTCGCAACCATTACCGCCACCGGACAACCGAAATATCAAAAAGGTTTCAGCCCTCTGATGCCTGGATTTCACTACGTACCTTACAACGATATCCAGGCTTTGGAAACTGCGATCGCAGAGATTGACTCCGAGGAACGCCGCGTCGCCGCTATCCTGCTGGAAGCACTGCAAGGAGAAGGGGGAGTCCGTCCCGGCGATGTTGCTTACTTCCAGCGGATTCGAGAAATCTGTAACGAGAAAGGCATCTTGCTGATTCTGGATGAAGTACAAGTGGGGATGGGGCGCAGTGGCCATTTCTGGGGTTATGAGAGCCTAGGAATCGAGCCAGACATCTTCACCGTCGCCAAAGGATTAGGGGGGGGTATCCCGATAGGAGCTACTTTGTGTAAATCCTTCTGTGACGTATTTGAACCAGGAAGTCACGCGAGTACCTTCGGTGGCAATCCCTTCGCCTGCGCCGCCGCTTTATCTGTGTGTCAAACTTTAGAGCGGGAAAACCTCCTCGCCAATGTCCAAGCGAGGGGGGAACAGTTACGGGAAGGTTTGAGAGCGATCGCAGCTCAATATTCCCACCTGTTTACGGAGGTGCGTGGCTGGGGTTTAATCAATGGTCTGGAACTGAAAGCTGACATCGAGCTGACGGCCCCTGATATCGTTAAAGCAGCTATGCAAGCCGGTTTGCTACTCGTTCCCGCCGGTCCGAAAGTGCTTCGGTTTGTCCCTCCCTTGACAGTCACGGCCGCTGAAGTAGAAGAAGCGTTACAAGCTTTGAGCACAGCACTCGCTACCTGCGAGAGTCAGGCGGTTTGAGTGGATCGATCGAGCGCTGGCTCACCAAACTTGAGAGTCATGCTGAGCAAGCGGTCGCATCGTGAATATAAATTAGCCCTGCCTAATGGAAAAGAGCAGGGCAGTTTTATTATTCTGAATCAGAACCCTATAGAGTCATTGCCCATCGGCATTAAAAAACCTGTATAGCAGCGAACGCTACCAATCAAAACCGACCTGCCAGAATGGGGGGTGTTTGCCCTGAATCCAGAAGCATCAAAGGGTCAGCAGTGGGAAGGATGCAAAAGCCTGAGGCTGTCTCTCTTGCCAGAGCGAACTCTGAGCGCAGCCGACTGGTGATACTACCTAAATTCTGACTGTTAAATGTTCAGGCTGGCTCTCAATTCAAGCGAGGTAAACCAGCATTATTAGAATTAGGTGCTGGGATTGCCGAGGGTTGACCACTCGCCTGTGGCAAACTCATATACGACAATACCGATTGAGTCACACTCGATTTTCGAGGCTCATTACGCCGAGTTAAAATCGGGCTATCCATGTAAATACCAATTGCGCCATCCATATTGGTACTACTGAGGTTGACGCCACTGAGGTTGGCACCACTGAGGTTAGCACCACTGAGGTTGGCACCACTTAAATCAGCATTCAATAAGTTGACATCTCTCAGGTCAGCATCCCGGAGGTCAGCATCTCGGAGATCCCCACCCACTAATCTGACATCTCTCAGGTCAGCATTCAGCAAGTTCGCGCCTACTAACTTGACATTTCCTAAATTTGCACCGCCTAAGTCGGCGCCACTGAGGTTGGCATCTGTGAGGTTGGCGCCCACTAAGTTTGCGCCTACTAAGTCAGCACCACTGAGATTCGCACGAATCAAGTTGGTATTGACGAGGTTGGCAAAACCCAAGTCCGCCCCTCCGAGTTCTGCTCCATTCAAATTAGCATCAAACAGGTTGATGCCTTTGGAGTCAACACCGCTGAGGTCAGCACTTGCTAGGTTAGCCCCCACCAGGTTGGCAAAACTTAAATCTGCTCCACTCAAGCTCGCATTGCTAAGATCGGTTCCATTGAGGTTGGCAAAGCTGAGGTCAGCTCCGCTCAAGTTAGCTCCACTGAGCTTTAACCGAGCCAGGTTCGCGTCACTGAGGTTGCCCCCTTGACATTGTTTGGTTTCTAGCAATCGCTTGATGTGTGCACTATTTCCACTCATAATTCCTTTCCCCTACAGCTAACTCCTTAAGTTTATTATCTGCGATTCATGTACCAGTCTTTTCTGTCATCTACCCAAAGTGGTATGAGGGGTAGTACCCCCTAAATTCTTCATCCATCATAAATAATCTTTATGAGCAATGGCAAAGAAATCCGGATTAAACATCAACCACTAACCAAACTGCCTGCGACCGCGCTCAAAGACAATTGCTCAGCAGGTAGGCTGAACCTAAGTCGAGCTTGCTGAAAAAAGCGCAAACCTGCCTTCATCAACAGTCCCTACGGTATTAAAAGTCCTCTCAAGCGCTCCCAACTCTGGTGCTAGACCTCAAACGTTTGCCCTTTTCCCCCTTTTCCCCTTTTTCCCCTTTTTCCCCCTTTTTCCCCTGTTCTTCAGCAACCGCTAAGTCTAGTAGTGCATACTTTAATGGCGTTGTTATGCTTGAGGATATTAACAATCGCTGTAATGCTTAGCGGATATAGAGATCGACGCTGTGTTTTCAGTTCCGTTTACAGTGAGGGTGGGATAGAAAATCATGCTATGACCTCTCTGGATACTCGTTTCGCGGTCAGCGGTGTTTCCTTGCACCTCCTGGCAAGTAGAAGCCATCCTGGGCTCAATCATGGCTCAGCACATCTGCCTCTGGTTTGGCAGAGATGGAATTTTCAGAGTTCCTGATGCCTTTAAGCTTTCAGGTTCTACCGCTGTTTTCGCTATAGTTCCACCGAATCACAATGGACGAACAACGTCGCGAAACCGATTTCAATCTGCTACGAGTGTTGTTAGAGAATTCTCGCGACCTCGAAACCGAATTCATTTTGAGCGGTGACTCAGCTCTGATCGATGACGGATTGCTACAAACCCTGTATCTCACAGTCCCACCTCTGACGCAAAAGGGACTCGCCGATGCCGCAAAATTTTTACAAAATCTGATTGCTCCCCTAGAAGCAGCTCTCACACAAGGTAAAAGGGTGACTCCAGAAGCATATCTCACATTTTTAGGCACCCTCTTGCAGGCCGTTACCCATAACCCTGACCCACAAGAAATTTATCCGCTACTGTCAGCTAATTTAGACAAACTCGACCATCACTTCGCGCAGTTGCTGCGAGACTGGGCAACTGCTATCTTGCCAGAGGCTGAGTTGGCTCAGGCCCGGCGTCTTGCTGCACAGATTGGCAATTTGAGTATTATCATTGGGCGGTTTCCCCTGGGGAGTCGGGGGAATAATTTGGAAATCGAAATTGCTGGCTATGAGGTGGTTGCGACTGTTTTTACCCGTGAAGGATTTCCAGAACAATGGGCGACGCTACAAAATAATTTAGGGAATGCTTACAGCGATCGCCTCCAAGGAGAGCGGGCCGGAAATTTGGAGAAGGCGATCGCCTGTTTTGAAAATGCCTTACAAGTGCGAATTCCCCAAGGTTACCCAGAACAATGGGCAACGCTGCAAAATAATTTAGGGAATGCTTATAGCGATCGCCTCCAAGGCGACCCCGCTCAAAACTTAGAACTGGCGATCGCTTGCTATCACAATGCTTTGCAGGTCCGGACTCGTGATACGCTGCCCCAAGAGTGGGCCGCTACTCAAAACAATCTCGGTCGCGCCTATAGCCATCGCTTCAAAGGAGAACGAGCCGAGAACTTAGAATTGGCGATCGCCTGCTATCTAAGCGCGTTACAAATTTACAATCGTAAGTCCGATCCTCGGCGGTGGGCCACCACCCAAAATAATTTAGCCAACGCTTATAGTGACCGTCTGCGGGGCGATCGAGCAGAGAACTTAGAAAAAGCCATTGAATGCTATCAAAGAGCCTTGCAGGTCCGGACTCGTGAAGCATTGCCAGGACAGTGGGCAACGACTCAGAATAATTTGGGCCGTGCCTTCAGCGAGCGACTCAAGGGAAACAAAGTGGATAATGTAGAAGCTGCGATCGCCTGCTTTCACAATGCCCAACAAGTTCATAGCCGCCGGAAGTTTCCTGAGCGCTGGGCCGCCATCCAAACTCACTTAGGTCGGGCCTATAGCCTACGACTCCAAGGAGAGCACAGCGATAATGTAGAAGCTGCGATCGCCTGCTATCAAAAAGCCTTGCTCGTGTACAACCGCAAAAAATTCTCTGACCGCTGGGCAATGCTCAACACCTATCTGGGTCGGGTTTTGAGCGAACACCTGAAAGGGAATAAGGCGATGAACCTATCCAGCGCTATCGCCTGCTATCAAAATGCTTTGCAAGTGTATACCCGTGACAAGTCGCCAGAGCGATGGGCCATGCTGCAAACTTATCTGGGCCGGGCTTTTTGCGACCGCTATGCAGCTTTGACAACTGGGGGACTGTCGTCCCAGCAAGAAGCAGAAGAACACTTATTGAGGGCGGTTCGCTGCTATCAAAAAGCCTTGGAAGTGTACAATCGCGAAGCGAATCCTCAAAATTATGCCAAGACGCTCTTTTATCTAGGTTTGACCTACAAAGCCCAAGGGAACTATCGAGCTGCTTACGAAGTGTTTGCGACTGCGATCGATACCGTTGAGTTCTCGCGGGGCGAACTTTTCCAGGCAGTCAAGCCTACCTTAGCTCAAACCTGGGAGCAACTTTACAAATCCGCAGTGACAGTTTGCTTAGAATTGGCTGCGAGCGAGACGGATTATGCTGCCACGGCCTTGGAATGGGTGGAACGTTACAAAGCTTTCAGACTTGTGGAACTGTTGGCCAACTGCTCTCTTCACCCGAAGGCTGAGCTGTTGCAATACGTTCGAGACGAGTTGGAGTTATTGCAGCAAGAAATTACCACAGAACAGCGGCGGTTAGATAAAGTCGCGAGAACTGGAGCGAGCGCGAGTCCCCTGTCTGCTGAAGAGCGCCAAGAATTAAACTGTTCGTCGATCCCTCTGAGTTCAGACTTCACCAGGCTACACCAATTGCAACAAGCCCTGGATCGACTGATTGCCCGTGAAATTCAACCAGTCGATCCGTTTTTCAGTGCGATGCAGAAGGTGGAACCCCTGACATTTCACCAGATTCAGGAATTGTTACCGGATCAGCATTCTGTTTTGATTGAATGGGCCAGCTTGGGTGAAATGTTGATGACTTTCATCCTGCTTCCAGACGCCACCCACCCCATCGTTTATATTTACCCACCAGAGAATGCGCGAGCTTTGGAAGAGTGGACCAGCGAGTACCTTACAGCCTACTCTGAACAAAAAGGTCGATGGGTCAACCAACTGATTGCTCGTCTCACCCGTGCCGCCGAACTTTTAGAACTGGATCGAATTGTTTCTTATGTTCCTGCTAGCTGTGAGCAGTTGATTCTAATTCCACACCGATTATTGCATCTAATTCCGATTCATGCTCTGCCTCTTGGGGCCATTACTGAGGGGCTCGAAGAACCCTCGTCACTTGAGCAGGCTCCTGTCTTGACTTATTTGATGGATCGATTTCCGAAGGGGATTCGCTATGCTCCTAACAGTCAACTATTGCGGTTGGGCAATTGGGGACGCCGGACTCTGCGGGGTACGTCCCCTCTACGTCACCTCTTTGGAGTCCATAGCTCGACTAAAGAGTTGATCTACAACCATTTAGAGGTGAAATGGATTGGTCGATATTTTGCTACTCAGGAAGTCTTAGGACCTAAAAATCCGATTAAAGAGGCTTTTGATGTGGCTAGGAGTTTGAATGAGTTAGCGGAAGGACAATTGCCTAGGGAACAGGTACAGCCAGGAATGTGTGTCCATTTTGCTTGCCAAGGTATGTGGAACTTGGACCAACCTCTACAATCTGCTGTTGCTCTGGGAAGTGAGTCTCTGACACTGGAGGAAATTTTTGACCTCGACTTACGACAATATCGCTTGGTGACGCTATCAGCTTGTGAAATGATGATGGGTGATGGTTACTGGAGCGGTAATGATTCGGTGGGTTTTCCTGCTGGTTTATTGTGTGCTGGGATTCCTAGCATTGTGAGCAGCTTGTGGAAAGTGAGCGATGTTTCGACGCTACTGTTGATGAGCAAGTTTTATGAAAAAATTTGCCAGCTTCCAAGGTTGCAGGTGGGAGATGTGGCGATCGCACTGAATGAAGCCCAGAAATGGTTGCGGGATCTCACGAGTGATGAGTTTGAGCTACTCTTAAATGATTTAAAGTCTCCGATCGCTCAAATTTTTGCTCAGCTTCCTCAAGGTTCTCGCTTGATTGCAGAAGCTTCTCTTCAGCAAACCCGTAACCGCAAACCCTGTCCTTTTGCTAATCCCTATCACTGGGCAGCTTTTACTGCTACAGGGATTTAAGGGGATAATTGATAATTGGTATATAGCATTTCTCAAAGAGTTGAGGTACATCTATGAAAGGGGAAAAAGGGGGAAAGGGAGAAAAAGGGAAAAATTGGCTGTACCTCATTAATCTGAGCAATGCTATAGCTTACCTGATTCACTTTTCCCCTCTTCTCTTTCCCTAGCACATCCTCTTACTCACTCCTTGGATCGTTGCATCTTATTGCTTTTGACTAATTCTGATAATATAGGGTGGATATTTGTGTCTTTGAGAGGAGCCTACCCAAACCTCATAGGTTCCAGAAAGCCATTGACCTACTAGACCGGGATTTTTGCCTTCGTAATCATCATTACACCAAGTACCACCGGGACCACGTACAATCAAGGTTGTATCGTCATTACTTTTGACCTGGAAACTGAGGTATTGAAAAAAGTTGGTCAGGACTAATCGGTGGTCAGGTTTTTCGTCTACAAAACCCACGCAGGGTCCTGTCACTGTATCTTGGCGACCTGCTTTTTGTTGAGCGGGGATTGGACCACCACCGAGCCCTCGCAGCGTCATTGGATCTGGGCTAAACTGAGAACTAAGAGTAATATCCTCAAAGATAGGGGTTGAGTTCTTTTCTTGAGCTTGAACTCCTAAATAACCTAGTAGGATAACTCCATAAATGGCTATTGCTAAAATTAATATTGCTTTGAATCGTTTGTGAATAATCATTCGATTTTAGGTTTCATTAGGTCATTTTATGTTATTGCTTAATCTATTTTGGATGGGAGGTTTACTCCTTGTAATCTTTAATTTTAAATCCCTGTATCTTCCGTAGAAAATCTTTGAAAGCAGAACTTTAAAAATCCTATGATTTTCACTCACAATTTATCAGTAGCTAGCTGTTAGTAGATTTGTGAAAGTTACTAACAGCTAACTACTAAAAATAAATCCTCCTAAAAAACGCTTTAGGATTTTTTGCCCAAAATCTGTTCTTTGAGGACTTGCAGGTTTTGAGATAATTCTTGGCGATTGGAGGATTTCAGCAAATAGCGGTAAATAAACCAAGCTGCATAACCAATTCCGATTAGCTCAAAAGTCGGTTCTAGCAAAGGAATATCATTAAGAGCATCTACAACTCCTAACAGTACCTTCAGGGTGATAATTGTAGCTACAATTAAACCGAGGAGCGTAAGAGGGCTTTTGTATTGTTGATAAAAACTGCTAGTGTAAGCAGGTAATTCAGACAAAATGGCTAGAATTTGGTCTTTGATTTGTTGCCAGTTATTGCTTGATTTGTCACTAGCAGGGACTTCGGTAATAATCACAGTTTCAGTTTGATCTGGAGTAGGCATTTTGGCTACGGAAACAATTGTTAAAGGTTGACTGGAAGCAGTGATTTCGAGACCGGGAATAGTGGCTGGTTGGTCGGCAACTAACGTTTCCACAGAAGCTACTACAGGAACTTGTGGAGCAGGAGGTTGGGCCACAACTGGCACTACTGGTTCAGGAACTGAAGGCTCGGTCGCTACTGGCACTACTGGTTCAGGAGCAGGAGGTTTAGCTGCTACTGGTTCAGGAGCAGGAGGTTTAGCTGCTACTGGTTCAGGAGCAGGAGGCTTAGCTGCTACTGGTTCAGGAGCAGGAGGTTTAGCTGCTACTGGTTCAGGAGCAGGAGGTTTAGCTGCTACTGGTTCAGAAACAGGAGGTTTAGCTGCTACTGGTTCAGGAGCAGGAGGTTTAGCTGCTACTGGTTCAGAAACAGGAGGCTTGGCTGCTACTGGTTCAGGAGCAGGAGGTTTGGCTGCTACTGGTTCAGAAACAGGAGGCTTGGCTGCTACTGGTTCAGAAACAGGAGGCTCGGCTGCTACTGGTGCTGGCTGCTCAGGAGTAGGAGGTTTGATTGCTCCTGCTGGTGATTTAGAAGTAAAAGATTTGGAAACTCCTGCTACTGATTTAGAAGTAGGAAGCTTGGAAGCTCCTGCTGTTGGTTCAGGAGTAGGAGTTTGGGCTGCCTCTGCTTCTGGTGGTTCAGGAGTAGGAGTTTGGGCCACCTCTGCTTCTGGCGGTTCAGGAGTAGGAGTTTGAGCCGCCTCTGCTTCTGGTGGTTCAGGAGTAGGAGGTTCGGCCGGAACCTCAGCTTCACGTTTGTTATTTTTTTTTGCCACGACACCAGCCTCCTCAACAACTAACTAACTTTTGATGCCCCTTTGCAAGCGGGTTAGATCCATCCCCCGTTGATGGAGGATTACCCAAGATTCTATCAAGTCGGGGCCGTGCATCACCCCTGTCAATGCGGCTCGCAGAGTTCGCATGATTAGCCCTTTGTTGAGGTTTTTCTCTTTACTCACTTTTTTGGTAATATCCTGCGCTTCGGCTGATGTCAACTGTTGGCGGCTTTCGAGAGTCTCTAAAATGGCTTGCAAGGCATCTACTGCTCCTGGCTGTTGCAGTTGGGCGATCGCTTGTTCTTCATATTCCAGTGTGTGGGCAAAGAACAATTGGGCTTGTTCGATCCCATCTTTCAGGCGGACGAGTGATGGACCAATGAGGGTGGCAATTTGTTCGAGCCAAGGGCGATCGCTGACTGGATCAAACTCATACCCCGCTGATTGCCAATAGGGGATCAGCAAATCGGTTAATTCTGATACGGGAAGTTTGTGCAGGTATTGGCTATTGATCCAGTTCAGTTTGTCCCAATCAAATTTAGCTCCTGCTTTGTTGACTCGCTCGAAGCTGAATAGTTTTGCTGCTTCTGGGAGGGTAAACAGTTCTTGGGTGGAGTCTGGCGGTGTCCAACCCAGGAGGGTCATGTAATTGGTGAGTGCTTCAGCGGTATAACCCATTTCCTTGAAGTCGGAAATGGAGGTGACACCATCCCGCTTAGACAGCTTTTGCCCTTCTTTATTTAAGATCAACGGTGTGTGGGCAAACTGGGGAACTGTTGCACCTAATGCTTCATAGAGCAAAATTTGTTTGGGGGTATTGCCAATGTGGTCTTCCCCTCGAATGACATGGGTGATGGTCATGTCAATGTCATCGACTACGACGGCGAGGTTGTAAAGGGGTTGACCAATGTTGCTACCACTGGCTGCACGGGCAATTACCATGTCGCCGCCGAGATCGCTACCTTTCCAGGTGACAGTGCCTCGCACGAGGTCATTCCAAGAAATGGTGCGATCGTCGTCGATGATAAACCGGATTACGGGTTGTCGCCCTTCTGCTTCAAAGGCGGCTCGCTGTTCGGGGGTGAGGTGGCGGTGGCGGTTGTCGTAGCGGGGTGCTTGTTTTTTGGCTTTTTGTTCTTCTCGCAGTTGGTCGAGTTCTTCAGAGGTGGTGTAGCAACGATAGGCGAGGCCTTTGTCTAACAAAGTTTGAACGGCTTGGCGGTATAAGTCGAGGCGTTGTGATTGGAAGGAAGGGCCTTCATCCCAGGTCAAGCCTAACCAGGTGAGTCCCTCTAGGATATTTTCGGTGTATTCGGGGCGCGATCGCTCTAAGTCGGTGTCTTCTACCCGGAGGATGAATTGACCACCGAGGTGACGGGCGAACAGCCAGTTAAAGACACCGGTTCGGGCGGTACCGATGTGTAGTTTTCCGGTGGGACTTGGGGCTAGACGAACTCTGACAGTCATTTGGATTTTAGAGGTTAGATTTTGGATATTAGATTGAGGAGAATTTGTTGGTTGAGGGGTGTGTGGGCAGAGTATAAATTTTAATATAGCTTGCAGCAGATAGACGAACACTGGTTTGAAGTTGTCCGATCGGCTACGGGGTTTATTAAGGTAAGTGTCTCTTTGGGTTGAGAGGCAAACCGCCTCAATTCACTCCTAAGTACAATCATACGCTTGACTTTATATCCACCCAACTCAGACTCTCAGATTCTGCT
>JBLNEP010000005.1:0-19966 GCA_050262755.1 Actinomycetota bacterium
AAGAACTGTCGCAGGAGGCATCGCCATGAACTGATTGGATGAAGACCTGATGACTGTTCCTCAACTCCTGATTTTAACTGGTATTTTCTTCATCGCAAGCACGATCAGCGTCATTGCTGGCAGCACTTCCCTGATCACTGTGCCTGTTATGTTTGGGTTAGGGATAGATCCGCGCACTGCGATCGCCACCAATATGATGGCTTTAACATTGATGAGTCTGGGCGGTACATTACCTTTTATCGGTCAAGGAGTGATTGACCGCAAGCGCTTACCCTTCCTAATTATTCTCACGTTAGCAGGTTCAATTGTCGGAGCCTTACTCGTTTTTGTCTTACCATCAAAATCTCTGCCGATGCTGATCTCACTGGCAATGTTGATGATGGCTGGATTCTCAATTTTTCAGCAAAATTTTAGAATTTCTCCTTTAGAAGCCATCCCTGCTAAAATTTTAGAAATCGGGGGATATTTAGCAACTTTTATTTTAGGCATTTACGGAGGTTTTTTTAGTGGCGGCTACGTCACTCTGCTGACCGCAGCTTATGTGATGTTATTTCGCATGACCTTGATTCAGGCCATTGCAACGACTAAACTGATTAATATCTTTTCATCCCTGATTGCAACCCTTATTTTTGTCAGTCAGGGAATTGTGGATTATTCCCTAGGGATGCTTCTCGGTACGGCGATGTTTATTGGGGGAATGATTGGAGCTAAAGTGGCTTTAAAGTTAAGTAATGTGTGGTTGCAGCGCATCTATTTAATTGTACTTTTTGTCTTGAGTTATTTAACGTTTCAGCATCGAAATTAGTTGTTTTTTTAAAGGGTCAGAAGAGAGATTTTTAAGGAACTTTTAATTCGTGAGGTTTTGACGAAAACAACTTAATATCATTATTAAAATAACAATCAACGCCTTGAAAGTTGTTTAGCGCGTTTATCTTCATACATGAGTTTATCAGCCTTTGCCATCAACTGTTCGAGTGAAAAGTCAAGCTCTATATTCCACGGTTGCACGCCAACACTTATGGATAGTTGATACCCTTGCTCGAGCTTTTGATTAAAGCGATCGATATTAGTTTGTAGTCGCAGGTAAAAATCATCTGAATTCCCCAAAGACATAGGAACTAATACAGAAAATTCGTCTCCTCCAAGTCGGGCGATAATATCTGAATCACGAAAGCTTTGTTTTAAAACTTGGGCTGCATCAATGATGACTTGGTCTCCTACTTCGTGGCCGAGAGAGTCGTTAATCTTCTTTAAACCATCCAAGTCAGCAAAGACAAGACAACAGGCTGTTTTTGTCCTGCGAGCAATTTTCAGTTGTTGCTCGGCTAGCAAAAAGAAGCCACGTCGGTTATATAATCCAGTTAATTCATCGGTTAAGGATAACTGCCTGACTACTGCTTCCGCGCTCAGACGTTCTTGAATTTCCTGTTCTAAGCGTTGATTTTGTTGAATAAGTTGTTGGCGTTGATGCAGGATCAGTAATTGATTTCTAACCCGCATGAGCACTTCCTGTTCTTGAAAGGGTTTAGTAATATAGTCTACCCCCCCTAATTCAAAGGCTCTTACCTTGTCTTCTAGTCGATCGAGCGCACTGATGAAAATGATGGGAATCTGAGCAGTTGTTTCAGATTCTTTCAAGTGCTGGCAGATTTCGTAGCCATTCATCTCTGGCATACTGATGTCCAGCAAAATCAGATCTGGAGGGTTCCGATCCACAGCTTGGAGGGCCATTCTGCCGCTGAGAGATTTACGGACAATATAACCTTGAGACTCTAGCATTTTAGCTAACAATTTCAGATTGTCCGGAGTATCGTCCACGACCAGAATCGTCGTTTTTTCCGCCAGGCTAAAGCAAGGATTCATAGTGGGGTAGTTGGGTAACGAGTGCAGATATCATTTTGAGGTCAGCAACTGGGTTAATCAAAAGTTGAATGAAGCTTCTGCAATCATTCAGCCGGGTGGAGACTGGACTGAATGAATTTGAGAATTCGCTCAAATTGATATTGATCTGCTAGTTGAGTTAAGTAGGTTGTTAGTCCAGTTAGTTCTGGAGGGAGTTGAGCGACAAGTTCCACGATCGCTACATCGTCCCCGCACACGGTAGCCTCCTCCAATTGTGCTAACCATGCTTCAGATAATGTAGCAAGAACAGCGGGATTGAGGCACTCTAATGGGTCATCCTGAGCTGAGGTAGAACTAGCCAACGGATGGGGCGGTCTACTGGGTTCAGCGTAGAGATACTCTAAATTGAGGTATTCCGCCATCTTGAGCAATAAGGTTTGTTCGCGGAAGGGTTTACTGATGTAGTCGTTACAGCCAGCCGCGATCGCGAGGCTGCGATCGCTCTGAGATGCCTGAGCCGTGAGTGCAATAATCACACTCGGCTGTCCGCTTTCCATTGCTCGAATTTGCTTGGTGGCTTCGTATCCATCTAGCACAGGCATCCGGATATCCATCCAGATCAGACGAGGCTGCCATTCCTGCCAAAGTTGCACAGCTTCCTGACCGTTTGCTGCTTCCCGTACCTCTAGCCCCAACTGAGTCAGCAATCTTACCATGAATAGGCGATTTTCTGTACGGTCGTCAACTACCAAAATGCGATGAAGAGCTTGGTTGGGAGCGAGACCAATCACCAGGCGATCGCTCTCTTCTGGTGAGACATTAACGCCACTGCTGGAGGTGACGGGGAGGGTAAAGGTGAATGTACTTCCCTGGCCCTGAATGCTACTAACAGCAATTTCTCCACCCATCAGTTCCAACAATTTGCGACTAATGGTCAACCCCAACCCACTTCCACTGATCGCTCGCTTCCCAGCTTGAGCTTGTACAAACGCATCAAAGATCATCGTGAGTTCTTCAGAGGCAATTCCAACCCCTGTATCCGTCACTGCAAAGTGAAGAACCTGTTGAGTGGTGAGGGCTGCTTCTGGATTTGCATCCTTGACCCCCACCTGTAAGGTAATGCGTCCCCGATTGGTAAATTTAATCGCATTACTCAATAAATTGAGTAGAACCTGACGTAATTTTTGGCAATCAGTCAGGATAAACTGAGGAACTTCAGGTGCAATCTCTAAACAAAGGTCAAGCCCTTTAGAACTTGCTCGTTCCGCTAACATATTGCGGAGAGAATGCAGCACTAAAATTAAGTCAATTTCACTTTCTTCAGTGGTACAATGTCCCGATTCAATTTTAGAAAGATCCAAAATATCGTTAATTAAATTTAAAAGGTGATCGCCACTCCGATGAATCGTTTGCAGGTCTTCTTTCTGGTGAGGAGTGAGGGAAGGGTCATGGGCCATCACCTGTGCAAATCCTAGAATCACGTTCAGAGGCGTCCGTAATTCATGGCTCATATTGGCGAGAAAGATACTTTTTGCTTGGTTCGCCTCCTCTGCGGCTTCCATTGCTTGCCGTAGTGCCTGTTCTTTGCGTTTGCGATCGCTAATATCCTGACCAATCCCCAGAAATTTGCCATTGGAAAGTCGCACATTTGCCCAACTGGTTTCAATTGGCTGTCCGCTGGCCGTCAGCGCCGTCATGTCTCTCCACTTTCCCGTTGCTGAGAACATATGTTCTTGTACAAGTTGGCGCTCAAGCGGATTAGGGAAACACTTTGCTAACACATCTTCTTGCTGACAGTTTGCTAGCGACCACCCTAAAATGCGTTCTAATTCTGGGTTAATAAATTCAATTTTACCCTCAGCATTAAACAAAGAAATCATAACGGGGATATGATTCACGATCGCCTGAAACATCTCTTTCTGATGCCGTAATTCTACTTCTGCCTGCTTACGAGCCGTGATGTCACGCACCATGATGAGAACCTCATCTTGGTGTAAAGGCACAATTCGGACTTCTTCGTAACGCTGGTTTCCTTGAATCAAGATTTCATGTTCATAAACTTGGGTGATACCTGATGCCAAGGCTTGCTGGGTATAGTGAATTCGGAGGTGACTTAACTCAGGTGGCAATATTTCATACAAGTTGGCATTTCGACGGATTTTTTCAGGACTAAAGAGCTTAAAATCACGATTACAAATAAAATCTAGATAAGTTCCATCTGAGCGCATTTGGATCAACAGATCGGGAATCGCTTCCATGATCGCTTGCTTGGTCGCTTCGCTCTGGCGCAGGGCTTCTTCTACTTGATGTTGGTGAGTCATATCGATCCCCACTCCTCCGACTAAAGTTTGTCCAGAAGAGTCAGGAATTGGAAATTTGTAGACGAAGAAATCCCCCTGAGTACCATCTCGACGAGGTGCAATTTCCAGCGCTTCGAGAACTTTTTTAGTGTTTACAACTGTCTGGATATTCTCTAGAAAATTCTGGGCGACTGCAACTGGATATACTTCAAACACAGATTTCCCAATTAAAGTATCAGTCAAGGTCTGAAAGGTCTGAATATAAGTCTGGTTAGCGTAAATTATGACTCCATTCGCATCAGTAATCCAAGCAGGAGCCGGACTGTGATTCATGAATGCTTGAAAGCGAGCTTCACTCTCCCGGAGTGCGAATTCTGCTTGTTGGCGTTCCTCTTCAGCACGCTTGCGGTCGCTAATATCTCGATTGCTCACTCGTTTGCCGAGATATTGCCCATCGCTGCTAAAAACCGGTTGACAGGTGTGAGCAATCCAGCGGATCTCACCCGTGCGGGTAATAATCCGAAAATCGGCGAATCCTACCCCCGAACTAGCAGAGTTTTGGTGATTTTCGATGAGGGCGCGGTCATCAGGATGAATAATGTTATCAATCAGACCAGGATTTTGTATAAACTCAGTCTGAGAAAACCCAGTCACCCGTTCGCAAGAGGGAGAAAGATAGACAAAGGTATCATCAGGAGCGACCCAATATTCCCAGTCATAGGTAAAGTCGATCGCCGTGCGAAATTTTTCTTCACTCTCGCGCAGAGCTTGCTCAGCTTTTTTCCGGTCGCTAATATCCCGACAGATACAGAAGTGCAACATCTCGCCGTTTAATTCCACACGGCTGTAGCTAATTTCTGCATCATAGATTGAACCATCTTTACGACGGTGTCGCGTCTCAAATACAGGAGTTAGAAGCTTTTTATGATTGCGGATTTCATCGAGTTCTTCCCTCGTCCACTGAGCATCCCAATCAGCAGTATTGAGGCTCAGGGTTTCCTCTAAGGTGTAGCCAATCATCTTAGCAAAACTTGGGCTAGCTTCTACCACACCTCCTTGATGATTCATAACCACAATGCCATCGAAGGAAGTATTGAAGAGTGTTTTAGTCCGCATCAGTTCTTGTTCCAGAGCAACCTCAGCGTTTTTGCGATCGCTAATGTCCTTCATGAAGCAGTAATGCCCCAGTAGTTGGTGCTGTTCGTCATAAGTCGCGATCATCACCAATTGTTTATAAAAAACCGAACCATCTTTCCGAATTCCCTTGGCTTCTACTTCGACTCGGCCGTTTTCCACCATCTGCCTATAAGCTACAAGCAGTTTTTCCAAGTCGTCAGGATGTACGGTGATTTGCCAAGCCATCCCGATCATTTCTTCCGGCTGGTAGCCTGTGATATCGGCATAGGCTTTATTCACATAGAGATACTGTCCTTGAGGATCGAGCTTGGAAATACCGGATACCGCATTTGCCATAACCTCACTCTTTTCGCACAGTTCTGCTTCTGCTTGTTTACGATGGGTGATATCTTCGGAAAAACAAAGCAGGTATTGCGGCTGCTGGTATTGATCGTAAAGGGGAACTTTCACCGTATGCAGCCAACGTTTACCTAGATTATAACTATCAACTTGTTCTTCAGGAATATCCTCGACCTGAGCCCGATCGACAGCTTCTCTATCCTTTTGCTCGAAAAATTGTGCCTGTTCTAGGGGGAACAAATCATAGACCGTTTTACCAAACACTTGTTCGGCTGTTAGTCCCAACAACTGTTCGCTGGTTTTATTCCAAAATTGAAAGACGCCAAATCGTTCCGGCCTTGTATCTTTGACAAAAACTGAAACTGGTAGGTGATCCAGCACTGTTTGTAAGAAATTACGAGTTTGTTGAATGGCTTCCTCAGCTTGTTTACGCTCGCTGATATTGATAAATGTAATCACTACTTGCTTAAGTTGACCGTTAGGCTCATATTCTGGGTAAGCATTAATTAAGACCCAAGCTAGGGGAAGAATGCTTCGGTTGATGCCTATAATATGATTTTTCAGAGGTAAGCCAGTCGATAAAACCTGATTCACTGGATATTGCTCCACTGGCAGAGCTATGCCATCTTCATTAACAAAATGCCAGGCTGGATCGAAGGCGGTTTTCCCCAGCATTTGCTCCATCGAAAGTCCGAGTAAGTGACAGGCTGTTGAGTTGCATAGCAAAACGTTAGTATCTGGAGCATGGACAACGACACCCGCATTTAAATTATTGATGAGTTGCCGATATCTGGATTCGCTTTCACTCAGTGATGCCTCCGCTTGCTTGCGTTCCGTGATATTCCGTGCAATTTTGGAGGCTCCAATTATATTTCCGTTCTCGTCTTTAATGGGGGAAATACTGATCGAGAGATCGATGAAAGTGCCATCTTTTCTAAGCTGTTTTGTCTCATAGTGTTCGATGACTTCTCCTTGCTGAATCTTAGCAAGCATTTTGTTTTCTTGCTCTCGATCGGCGGCTGGAATTAGTATCCTTTCTGATTGCCCCACCATCTCCACTGCTTTGTAGCCAAATATGCGCTCGGCTCCCAGATTCCAGCTTGTAACGATCCCCTCTAAATCTTTACCGATAATCGCATCTTCCGAGGATTCCACAATGGCAGCCAGTCGAGTGATTGCAGCTTCTGCTTGTTGGCGCTGGTAAATTTCCCATTGCAACAGGTGATTGGCTTGCTTAAATCGGTGAATTTGGTCATAACTGATTTGTGCTAAGTTCACAACCAATACAAACAACCAAACTAAAACTAAACCGCCGATGAGTACCACCATTGCTAAAGGCGATCGCACCTCTGCGATTAAAGCTGGAGTCGGAAAAACCTCGACTCGCCAATCTGCACCATAAATACCCACTATCACTGTTTTCTTGAATGAGCCTTGAGAAGGGACTCCCTGGTTATAGACCCTCTCAGATCGGTCATAAATCGCGACTCCGTAACCCTCTGGTACTTTCAAAATACTGTCAAATAAACGTTGAAATTGAAAAACTCCCAAGATAAATCCATCAAAGCGATTACCGACAAAGAGAGGAACTGTTGCTAGAAACCCTTTCCCACCTTGAACCAATGAAATATTGTGTGTCAAAATAATTTGGCGCAGATCGCGAGCGACCTGCAACGTAATTTGGCGATGAGGTTCCCAACTTAAATCTAGGTTTTGTGCTGCTTCATTGCCAGCCAGTGGCACAACCCACTGGACTTGAAAGGAGGGATCGACCCACTCGATCGCCTGATAACCATAAAAATTTTTGATATAATCGTTTGCATCCGCTTCCCAAAGCGCCTTTGCTGTACCCCCATTTGCTTCCCAACGATTAGCCATTTGCTGAAGCGCTATCATCCGAATTGATAGTTCTTTACCAATCTCTGACTCAATCGCATTTGCTTTCTGCTGGATTAACTGTTCTATGTGATGGCGTTCAAGGACAGTTAGCTGTTGCCCCAGTAGTAAAATGGCAAAAGAAGCCACGATACCGATCAAGAGTGGCAGCACTCTTTTATGGGGTGTTTGGCATAAGGTTTTCATCAAGTTGAGTTGAGTCATAGAGGTCAATCGGGTGCGGGAGCAATGATAGCGGTAATATTTTCATCAGAACTTCCTAGGAACGTGGAAACCGTAATTTTAGCTGACCAGGAAAATTGAGTAATGCCACTTTTTCCACGGAGAATCTCTAGGAGTCGTAGGAAAGAGAGAAGGTACTTTTGATTTTTAATCTGGCAGGTAAAAGCTTTATAAAAAGCAGATTTAACAGTTAAACAATCACTAACGAAGAAGGTTGTTTCTTTAATTTTACTACGGTAGGCAAATTGGCTGACAGCGATAAATGATAGGATGTCAGGTTATAAACAGGCATGACTTGCCAGCAGTGACGACAAAACCAGTACACCTCATGCTGACGAATGTGACGGAGCATCGGATGAGAGCAGCAGGGGCAGTTTTCCATGAAAACCTCTTTCCTTCAGGAAGTAAGTAGAGCGACAGTTTGAAGTCCAGCAGAGCGCAGCAGTCAGAGCTGAACCTCTATTTACAGAGCTTGGTTGACTTTGGCCGACCTAGAGTTGACCTCGCAGAAACTAGGGTGGGGAGGAAGAACTGTTAAACTTGGTTGAACCACCAATAAACTTACTCTAGAAAACAAAAATAAAAATTTGGTAAAAAACTTAAATTTTTTAATAAATAGATGGAAACAACATTTCTTAATTTATTGTAACGAAATAATAATATAAGCAACCTGCTACACCTGGGTCGTTCACCCTCATTTTTTGGGGAATTCTGGGCAAACACCATCACTTTTGACACCGCTGGGTCATATTCATTCCGGTTGCAGCGGAATCAGAAGGAGTGGAGAGTGGGGAAAGAGGGAGAAGAAAAGAGGGGAATGGAGAAACGATGATTTTCTAAGTAGTGGGCTAAAGCAAAGCACCAATTTTTCCTTAGTAATTCCGATGCGAGTGGATGTGAGACCCGTCAAAGGGTACTCCTGTTCACTCAAAAAAGGTTAACTTCGGTAATTGAGCTATTTCAAAGTCTGGTTTAGAAAGAAAATTTCTTATTTTGAGCTGCCTAAGAATCCAAGTCCCACTTTAACACATTTGCAATTTGAAGCGGCAACTTTTCTAGATTGAGGGGATTCACAATCACTGCTGCCACTTGATAGCCTTGAAGTAGTCTTAAATCAAACCATTTCGACCTGACAGTTAGTATCACTATCGGAATCTTCTGAGTGGCAGGATTCGATCTCAAGTCTTCGAGCAACATCAATCCATCAACTTCACTGAAAGAAAGCTCCAAAATAATGGCATCAGGTTGGTAGAATTTTGCCTGTTGCAAGCCTTCTAAACTTGAATGAGCCGATCGCACATTCCAGCCTCCTAAATCGGTCAGACAAGCTTGAACTACCTCCCACATCGGGATTGGGCTGTGAATCAACAAAATTGTTTTTGTCGTCATCCTCATTACTTGCAAGTTCTTCATCGCATTTGCCTTAAAACATCAAGGTTAGGTTCCCGATTGCGATTTGTATTGACAGCTTTGAGTCATAGCTGAATTGGAAACTGGGAGTTCAAACCGAAGCCTGAGCTGTTGAGCTTCCGTATGTTTAGCGAGCTGAATGACCAAGCCATCCGGTTGGAGTACGGTCGAACAGCTTTGAGGCTGCACAAGGTGGGGGAGTGGGATGAGACTGGCAAATCCACTGGGAACGAAAAAACCTTCTACTCCCGTTGATTCAGTTGGCTGACCTTGAATGAGAACTGTTTCAGGAGTGACTTGTACTTCCAGGTTGAGCAGATAAAGATCCAGGATGCGAACTTTGAGGACAAGTTTTGTCTTGGTTTCGCGAATGATAACGGCTGTGATTGGCGTTTCCTCGGTATTTCCAATCCACAGTGTCCGTTGCGGCCCCTGAAGGATCGAACCAGAACCTAAACTTTCGAGGCCCTGATTCGTATCATTCAATGGCTGAAAGGTATTCATAGACTCTCCTAATACAAAAAGCATCGAGCTGTATCTTAGGAGGCTAGATAGTAAAGGTAAAGAATTAGTAAAAAATCAGTTTTTGTTACAAAACTTCTTAATGCAGGCCACCAGGGCTTGAAGAGAAAGAAGCAGACTCATCCTTTATCCCTTTTCCCCCTTTCCCCTTTCCCCCTTCCCCGAAAATCATTCATTCCATCCCAAAATCTCAGCCACCTCTTCAGTGAGGGTCGTAGGCTGAATGGGTTTTGTAATCACTCCAGCAACGCCCATCTGAGTAAAGCGGGCGCGATCGCTCGGTAAGACTTTGGCCGTCAGCAGCACCACTGGTATCAATCGAGCGGTCGGATCGGACTGAAGTCGCTCATAGACCATAAACCCATCCATTCCCGGCATGGAAACATCCAGCAAAATAGCATTTGGTTGTTCTGATTGGAGGATTTGTAAACATTCCTCTCCCGATGCGGCCGTCAGCGTTTCCCATCCTGCCAAATCTTCTAGGCAAGCCTGTACCAGTTCTCGGAGGTGTTCTTCATCATCAACTACGAGAATTTTTCGATCTGTCATAAAATATGCTCCGAGGGCAAGGGTAAGGTGAAGAAAAACGTGCTACCTGCACCGACGACACTATCTGCCCAGATTTTCCCACCATGTCGCTCAATAATACTGCGACAGATTGCCAATCCTAACCCAGTTCCTCCTTTTTCGCGGGAGTCAGACGCATCGACTTGCTGAAATCGCCCAAAAATCGCTTCTAGTTTATCAGCCGGAATACCCCGTCCTCGATCGCTCACCTGAAACAGCACATAGCCTGTTTGATGGGTGGCACTGAGATGAATCTGAGAGTGAGGAGGCGAGAATTTAAGGGCATTACTTAATAAATTCGTGAGAGTTTGGATAATAGCATCTGTCGTAGCCCAGACTTCTGCATCGGTTGGAGTTAGGGCGATCGTAATCTGTTGTTGAGTGGCGATCGCCTGAATTCCGTCTATGGCTTGCTGCATCAAATCTTGTGCTTTACAAACTGTTTTCTCCAGAAATGCACGTCCAGACTCTAGCCGTTCCAAGTCTAAGATATCATTAACCAAATTGACTAATCGATTGGTATCAATTAAAGCAATCTCGATCATGCGTCGGGCTTTTTCTGGTTTTTTATCATAAATTCCCGTTTTCAAGAGTCCCAATGACATTTGAATCGCTGTCAAAGGGGTACGCAGTTCATGACTAACAATTCCAATAAATTCATTCTTAATTTGTTCAAGCTTCTGCTGTTCAGTGATATCCTCTCCGATGCTGATGGTGCCAATCGTTCTTCCCTCTGCATCTTGCAGCATGGTATTATTCCAGGCAACGAATCGTTCTTCACCAGATTTTGTTAAAATGATATTTCGATAATAGGGATGAGCATTGTGAGTCAAGATTTCCGAGAAAACAGTTTGACTTGATTGTTGCATTGAGGGAGGTAAGAATTTTTTAAACCAATTCTGGCCTAAAATTTCTGCCTGAGTGTATCCGGTGATTCTCAAAAAGAAAGAATTGATGTAGTTGACATTGCCTGATAGATCCAGTCCGACCACAATTAACTGCACATTATCCAATAGCGATCGCCAACGTCGTTCAGCTTCTCGGATGACAGCAGTAGCTTGCTTGCGTTCTTGCAATTCAAGCTGAAGTTGGGTATAGAGTTCGGATTGCTGAATGGCGATCGCCAATTGGCTAGCAATTTGTTCGAGCAATTCTACTTCCCAAGCTTGCCAGTGCCGAGGGGTAGCATTTTGATAAATGGCTAATAAACCCCAGAGGCTTTCTCCTGAAAAGAGCGGGACGATTGTGTAGGCTTTGGCTTGAAACTGTTCCAAAAGTTCGATATGGCAAGGCTGGAGATCGGCATTATAAATATCTTCCACCACAAAAGTTTCATGATTTTGGAAGCGACCCCCTTGAGTTTCTTGGAGATAAGTATCTTCCCAGACTTTTTCCACATTGGGTTCCACCAATTTTACCCAGTTTGGCGTTACTGACTCGACCACAAAATCACCACTCCAATCAGGATTAAAACGGTAAACAGTCGCACGATCGACTTGTAATGTTTGCCGAACTTCTCTGACAGCGGTATTCAGAATCGCATTCAGATCTAAAGATTGACGAATGGCTTGGGTAACGCACCAGAGCAAGTTTTCCTGTCTGGCTTGCTGTCGCAAGGTTGCTTCTGCTTGTTTGCGATCGGTGATATCTTGGTGAACGGCCAGCAGAATATCACCATAGTCAGGATGCTTGAAGATCGAGCAAGTTGCACGACACCAAAACGGAGTCCCATCTTTCTTGACATTATGGACTTCATAAGTAGATTCACCCCTTTGTAAAACAGAAGACCGAATGGCTTGAGTTACATCTTCAGCACTGAGTGATTCGGTGGCATAGTTGAGAATCGAAACGTGCCGATCGTTAAGTTCCCCAAAGTCATAGCCAAACATCTGCTCAAATTTAGGATTGGCATGAACAATGATGCCATTATCGGTTCTTACTAAGCAAACACCTTCTGCCATATTACGGGCGATTGCAGCCTGAAGTTCTCGTATTTGTTCGGCGTGTTTGCGCTCAGAAATATCTTCAACAATGAAGGAAAATCTAGGTCTGCTACTGGAACTGTTAATAATTGGGCAAGTGGTGGCAGAGAGCCATTTTTGGATGGTTGCTGTCTGATGCTTGTATTCAAATTTTACGGGACCACCACTTTGTTCTGCTTCCCGATAGAAATTGAGCCACATTTGTATAAAATCTGGCGGGACACCCAGTTCACTCGCAAAGCGATTTTGCATCGCTTCAGGCGTGGTGCCGAAAAACTGAGTGGCGGCAAGATTGCTAGAAAGATGGAAAATGTCATGGGGGTAGATTTCTACAATTCCCATCATCATGGAGCCACTGTTGAAAAAACTACGCAGGATCGATTCGCTCTCCTGCAAAGATTCCTCTGCTTGTTTGAGTCGAGTCAGGTCGCGCAGGCTCACAATGACCCCTGAAATGGTGTCGTCTACATCACGGTAAGGCGTATAGGTAACGCTCATAAATTGTGGCATTAGATTGGGATGATGAAACCACTTTTCATAGCGAATGATTTCTCCATTTAAACACCGCTCTAATCGAGAGTGAATGAGGGTATCAAATAATTCTTGGTCTGAAATATTTATCACTGAATTTCCGATGACTTCATTTTCGGATTTATTACACCAAAACAGATAACTTGGATTCGCAATTTGATAAATATAGTTGCGGTCTAGCAGCGTAATTCCATCAAGGGTATTGGAGATGATGCGCTCATATTGTTGGAGGATTTTCTCTGCACGTTTTCGCTCAGTAATATCTTCGGCAATGCCAATAATTCGGATCATTTCCCCGGTTTCATCTCTAATTCCAAATGCTCGATCGCGAATCCAACGCATTGAACCATCGGGCCGAATAATGCGATATTCTGTATCAGACTCCCCCGTTTTTCCCTGTTGAATTAAGGCAGCTTCCACCAGAGGCAGATCGTCAGGGTGAACTGCCTCTAACCAAACTGAAAAATTTTGATAAACATCTTCACACTTGCTTTGCCAAACGGTTTCATAAGCATTGCTCACATAGAGAATTTGCCGACTTTGGAAGTCGGTCATCCAAAAGACTGCCTGGATATTTTCTGCTAGCTGACGAAACTTTTCTTCACTGTCGCGCAGTGCTTTCTCTACCCGTTTGCGGTCGCTAATATCAAATAAAGTAGAGCGACTCATTAGAAAGTTACCTGCATCATCTTTAATCGCACTGGCATTCAGATTCAGCCATTTAGTTGAGCCGTCTTTGCAGATGAGTTTATATTCCAGATTTTCAATCCAGCCATGTTGTTTAAACAGGGGAAAGCAATCGTAAAAAACTTGTTTCGTGTCAGGTGTGATGAAATCTATAAATTTCTTCTTGAACAGAACTTCATTACGGGTATAACCTAACCAATTCAGTTCTGTATTATTGATCCGCACAATCGTTCCTTCTGCGTCTAGGGAGTGATAGCCACAGGGAGCATTATTGTAGAGGTCTTCAATTTCACGACTAGATTGCTGCAACGCTAATTCAGTTTGTTTTTGTTGGGTAATATCATTGTTAATTCCTAAAACTTTAATCGGTTGACCCGCTTCATCTTTTTGGACAACTTGACGGCTAGCGACCGTAATCTGGCGATTGTCCTTAGTAAAATGAATGAGTTCTCCTTCCCAATAACCTTTTTCAAAGAGTTCTGCTTTAATTTCTGCCAAGGACTGCGGGAATTGGGTTTTTAACAGACTCTGAATTTCTTGCCCCAATGCCTCGGCTTTTTTCCAGCCATACATAAACTCAGCTCCCTGATTCCAAAAGGTGATGACTGAGTTTAAATCCCAGGTGATAATACTATCGTGGGCGAGGTCTAAAAGTTGTGCTTGTTCCTCTAGAAGTTGATAGGCTTGTTCTTTTTCTCGCAAGGTTACTAACAAGCGATCATTAACTTCAGTCAGTGCTGCGGTTCGTTCTATGACTCGTTGTTCTAGTTCGGCATTCAGTTGTTGGAGAGCAACTTCTGCTTGTTTGCGATCGGTAATATCTCGGCAAACGCAAAAGGTCAGAATTTCTCCTTGCCATTCCACAACACTTGCACTGATCTCGACATCATAAATTGAGCCATTTTTTCGTCGGTGTTGAGTTTCAAACCCTCCCGTTTTCAAGTTAATGAAGTCACGCATTAATTGCTGAAGTTCTTCAGAGGTAAAATGAGCATCCCAGTCAAAAATGCTAAGGCTTGCGGTTTCTTCTGGTGTGTAGCCCAACATCTCAGCAAATCGGGGATTAGCCTCTAATACCTTTCCTTCTCGATCTAAAATAACGATGCCATCAAAGGAGGTATTAAAAAGCGATTGAATCCGAAGCACTTCTTTTTGGACTTGCTCAAATAAATCAGCTTGTTGAATCGCAATGCCAGCTTGAATGGCAACCTGTCGGAGCAGATCGATTTCCGCATCTTGCCAGGGGCGGGGAGCCGCACAATGATGAGCCGCAACTAATCCCCACAATTCATCTCCGATCAGAATCGGAGCAACCAAATTAGCCCTAACTTGGAGGTTTGCCAAAAATTCAATGTGACAGGGACTTAGATTAGCCTGATAGATATCAGATTTCGCCGTTACTAAGCCTTGTTTGAAGGGTTCAACATATTCTTCGCCAACGCAAGGATCGTAAATTTGAAGCGGTACCAGTGCCATCCAATCGGCTGCAACCGACTCAACCACTACTTTTCCAGCCCAACCTGGAGAAAATTGAAAAACAATCACGCGGTCGCATTGCAAAAACCCTCGCATTTCCTCCACAGTTGTTTGTAGAATCTCTTGTAAATTGAGCGATTTGCGGATGCGCTGGGTCATTTGCATCAACAAGCGCTGTTGCTCAAACTGCTGATGCAGCAAGGCTTCTGTTTGCTTGCGATCGTCAATGTTCATCACCGTGCCAGTCATTCGCACCGCTTGACCAGTTGGGTCATAAAAGCCGTGTCCCCGTCCCTCCAGCCAATGAATGCTGCCATCTCGCCAAATCACGCGATATTCATGGTGATAGATACTTTTTGTTTGCAAAGCTTGTTGCGTTACCTGTTTTAAGCCTTGGCGATCGTCGGGATGAATACAGGCATCAAAGGTTTCGTATTTGCCATCAAATGTACCGCTAGCGAATCCAAATAATTGTTCAGTTTCGGGCGACCAATTCAATTCTCCCGTCACCAGATTCCAATCCCACATCCCCATCCTTGCTGCCGAGAGAGCTAAGGTAATTTGTTCGGCATTTTTCAGAATTAATTGCTGATTGAGTCGCTCAATCTTTTTTTTGCTCTCCTGAAAATTGCTAGTGAGTAAATTAATCACCAAGGCAACCATCAGAAAAAGACCTAAACGTAATACATCCTCTGGTGAATGGAGGAACAAGTGATGACGGGGGGGAAGAAAGAAATAGTCGATCGCGAGTAGGGAAAGAACCACTACCACACTTCCGGCTCGAAAGCCACCATACCAAGCACTCAGATGGATGGCAATATAGAAAAAAGCCCCAATGGTTCGAGACAGAAGCGGTTCTAGCCAGAGGGTGAGTAGAAGGGCGGTCGCCGTTGAGCCAATTGCAACTCCATAGGGTAAAAATCGCTGATAGAGTCTCATGGCTGTTTCCTCTTCCTAGTTCTGTGTTGAGTGGTTGGGCTTCTGGGTCGGACTTTTATGTCTTTGGAGTATTGCCATCACTACTTAACTATGTTGTCAGAAATCGACTCTGCTTTGTGTCATTCTCTAGAACTTCCTGCGCGTTGAGATTAATCTAGTGTCAGCACTACGCAACCGCTCAATCCGACTCAGTACCCTAGTCACGAGTTCCGGACCTAGCACTGGCTTGGTAATGAAGTCATCGGCCCCGGCAGCAAAGGCTTGCTGAAGAGAATCTGCATCAGTATGAGCAGTTACAACTAAGATGGGTAAATCTCCCCAATCGCTATCCTGTCGCACCACCTGGCACAACTCTAGACCGCTGATCTGTGGCATTTCTAGATCGAGGATGACTAAATGGGGTGTTGTTTTCACGAGCACGTCCCAAAACTGCTTGGGTTCAGTGACAGACAGCACCTCTAGACCCCAAGGAGTGAGTAAGGCCGAGAGGTGAGCAAACACCGCTGGATCGTCGTCAACAATTAAGACTTTGCCTTCTGAGGAGGGCGCTGGTGGCAAGACACGAGCGATCGCTTGAAAAATTTGCTCGGTGGTGGCGGGTTTGTGCAGAAATTGTCTTGCGCCTAAGCGAGAAACCGCCAAGCGATCGGCCAGACTATCTCGTCCGGTAAAGACGATGACGGGAAGCTGAGGCGATCGCTCCCTGAGTTCTCGCAGCAGGCTAAATCCATCTTCTTGGGTTTCCGGAAAACTTAAATCCAGTAAAATCACATCTGGGGTGGACATAACCAGAAGCGATCGAGCAGCCGCGAGATTGGGGGCCGCCTTCATCCGAAGTCCCCAAATTTCGGATTCTGCTTTTAATCGTTCCACCAACAGTGCATCATCGTCAATCACCAGTATCCGCTGGGAGGAAACAGCTGGCATCAATGCCGGATGTGAGGGAACGGGTAGTTTGGTGAATTCCTGCTGCAATGCGGTCACAATTTCAGAGAAGCGACTGATTTCTTCAGCAGTCAGGGGGTGGCTGTGCATTAGCAAATGCTCGAGGGAACGAGCCAGTTTTGAGCCTTCCGGATAGCCAAAGGATGCCATTGAGCCAGCTAATTTATGAGCTTCTTGCTGGGCGGCTTGCTGTAATGTTGTTTCTAAATTCCCTGCTAATAGAGCAGTTTGTGCTTGTGCTAATATCGCGATGCGTTCATTAAAGACTCCCCGAAATCGCTCTAACACTTTGTTGAGTACAGACACAGTTCCGTGAGGGGATGGAGGGTTGTGGGTGTGGCTGGTTCCAGAATGCTTGGCATCAGGGGAGGTAGAAGGCAGATAAGGCTTGAGTCGATATCCCATGCCATAAATGGTTTCGATCAAATCTTCTGTTAACCCACCTGCTTTTAGTTTTTTGCGTACATCTTTAATATGAGTGACAATGGCGCGGTCTGTGGGTGCATCATCGAATTTCCACAGGCGATCGAGAATGGCACTGCGGCTGAAGATGCGGTCTGGATTTCGCAGAAACAATTCGAGCAGGTTATATTCAGTTGCTGTTAGTGAAATAACTTGTTCGCCAAACGTGACCCGACCTGAATCCATATCTAAACAAAGATTTCCCCAAATCAAGGTCGCAGAGGAATCCTTCGCTGCATTTCCTGGGGAAAGTGCTTGACTGCGTCGCAATAATGTTCGTATCTTTGCCAGCAATACTTCTGGAGCGCAGGGTTTGCTGAGGTAATCATCGGCTCCCGCATCGAACCCTGCCACCACCTCTGCATCTGAATCGTTGGCTGTCAGCAAGAGAATGGGTTTGTAGTAGCCTTGCGACCGCAATTTTTGGCAAAGAGTGATCCCATCTAGTTTCGGAATCTGCACATCCAGCAGAATTAATTCATACTCAACAACGGTTGCTAAATCGAGGCCAGCTTGTCCATCAATCGCTACATCGATCACATAGCGATTCGCCTCTAACACGTTTGTCAGTACCTTACTCAGTAAGGGATCATCCTCCACGAGCAGAATTTTCATCAAAGACTCCTCGATAGTTGCTGTGCGGTCAAGCAGTGGGTGGATCGGCTTCTACACTTAGTGAGGTCAAGAACCGTTTCGCTTGTTTCCTGTGAGTTTATGGCTGCAAGCTTTGCGGTCAAACCGAGGAAGCAAATGCGACCGCTCCTCAGGTCATTTGTTTGTCACTTTGTCATTCAGATTGCCTCTTCCCAATCTCCCTTAATTAAGAGTAGAGTTGTTTTGTTCTCTGGATTGCTCTAGTCTGACAGTTGCAACTCTCTATCTCACAGCGAGAGTCCTGTTTAAGAGGATACTGATGCGTTTTTGAGTCGTCTTCAGACAGAGACTTTAGTCCCTGGCAATTGCAGAAGCATCAAACAGCCCTTCTCAGCGGTGGGGTTGATTCATGAGTCTCAACTGAAGATTAAAATTCCTAGTCAGGCTCACTTTCAACTTTTTTGCTTGTTAACTAACCGCACCTGATAGAAAAATTATAGGATGTTTAGGGAGCCTCTGCACAAATTTCTATAGCTTGGGTGAGGAACGTCGTCAATGCGTACATCTCCGAAGTAAATCTTAAGAGTCCTGGCCAATAGTGAAAATCTGGGTCGTCAGGGAAATGGGGAAGGGGGAAGGTTAATCAGGGGATGCAATTCTCTCCTCGACAGTCCGTAGGAATTGCTGTAAATCCTGAGAATATTGGGTGATTGAGCAACTAGATTAATTATTGCAGAAATCTCTAAAAAATAGTGATTATAAGCTGTTTTTTTTAAAATTTATAAATAAAAAACTTTCAATTGAAAATCAGGAACAATTCCGGTCGTTAAAAAAGTTCCTAATCACTCGATCTGATTGATTCAGAAATAAAGCTAATTAATCTAGTTTGATCGATCTAATTCTCTAAATTTCCTAGTTCCGAATATATCCAAGATTGAGCATAAATTTGTTTAATTTGCAACAGGATAAAACACTTCAACCGTTAAGCAAGTTCGGGGGGCGAGCCTTGAGGGAGTTAGCACTAGCAACTTGGGCAATGCTAAACCTGAAACTGTCTCAACTTTTCAAAGTTTCTTAACCTTTAAGGAAACTGCCCCCTGCCTAAACAGGGGGTCAGGGCGCATCTTATTTAATTTTTGTAATTCCTGAGTCGAGTAACATCAGCCATTCTGCTAAAAGCTATACGCTTTTTGGCTTACATAGGGGGACTATTCTGCGCTCCCCTCTACCGTAAGTAATTTCCCGGAATCGGGGGAGGTGAGAAGGAGTTACTATTATAAAGTAGAGTCACAAAGTAATGGGATGAAAGCTTAACTCGCTTATTTTATTTTCACATCGGTAAATCTTAAAAACTCTCAAAAGATGAAAATACATTCATTGATGAGTACAGGTCTGATTCAACGATGAATTGCTAATTTTTGCTATAAAAACTGAAAGACAACTGTAACTACAGCACTTAGTCATGCGACCAATACTCACTGAGCCACTCTAATTCCTCTCTCTCTATTCTGGAAAAAAATACCGCTTTTTGTCTCAAAATAAACCTGATTTTACTAACCCAGCGCTCGCTATTTTTTATTTCAAAATCCCAAATTACTCTCCTGAGCCGGAGAAAGTTCTAGCAACTTTCACGGCATTTTCAAGTTTCTCTCAGAAAAGCGGTCGGTGTGCCAGAGGTAGATCGCTGGCATCCTCCTGTGAGGAACCTTCTCACCTGAGAGCTAAGATTTTACTCTAGTTAGAGCGATAAAAGCCCAATCTCTATCAAATCAAGCTAATTTTTGTATTAATTTACCAGCTCAAAAACTTTATGTATTATTTACGAAGAAAAATTTATTTTAAATATTAATTTTTCCTAAGATTTACTAATATCACAGAAAAACAGCTATAAACTTGCACCAGCTCGTTGGCCATTTCTATCCGCCCATCTCAAAGTCAGTCTTAATAAACCGTGCTGCTATGAACCCGGTATCACTACGCGCTAACGTCCTAACGACCTATGGAGCCAATGACTCTGAAACAGAAGAACTGTTGCTGTACAACCAAAATCAGTTTAATCAGATTTCCTTCGCATCTCTTCCCAACTTCCCCCCAGCTCCAGAACCTCACGTCTCC
>JBLNEP010000006.1:0-16959 GCA_050262755.1 Actinomycetota bacterium
ATGGCACAGGTTGTTTTTCCCACGCCCCCTTTTGCACTGGTGCAGGTTATTAACATCAGAGTTGCGTCATCATGTTAGGTCTCGACTGTAGAACGAATTGGCGCATTTGTCTATTTGCAAAATGTCGAGAATTCGGTAATTCAGAATTCCGCCAATTCAAAAATATAGAACTGGGGCAACATGGCATTTGAGTCGCAACCGTACTAAAACTTACGAATCGGTTAAACGCCCGATCCTGTGGCTGGCTCTTGGTACCAGTCAGAATTGAGGTCAAATCAACTGTCCCATTCCCGATTTTTAATTTAGTATTTCCGCCTTGGCATAATTCCAGAAATACGAAAATCTAGATTGTTAGAAGTGTGGATTCATCTTGTGCCACCCCTTCTTTCAGTTTCCTAAAGTTAATATACCTGACATCATCTCTACAAACAGTCGTCGCGTAAAAACCACTGGCGACCTATTAAGACTTCAGGGAGTTCTCTCCCAACGTGAACGGGAATATCAAACTCTTGACCCTCTTTTGATTGATAGTTTTATTTGCAATTCCGAACGGTTTGAATAGTTGATGTGATGATCATGAAATCTGAAATCTCCTCTTCACTAATTATTTTCTGCTCACGGAGCGTTCGTATCTCTTGTATTCCCTCATCATGCACTTCATTTTGAGTTAATCCTGATTTGAGTTTATTACAGACCTGATTTGCATATTCCTCAGCTTTTTGATTGGGATAAAGCCGATGAAACAATGCAATTTGGCGTTTTACTTGCTCTTGATCAGGATGAACTCGTAAAAATGCTTCAACTCGTTGATTAAAGGAATAATTCTTATTGACAACGATCGCCATATTTCGCTCGGCTTCTGTATTACCCTGATTTACGGCTGATTGACACCCAGTTGTCAAATATATTAGGAAAACAAGAACTGCGAATGCTTGACTTTTCATGATGTCTCTGCCAGGGACGGTTTTTATTGTTGAGCTTATAGTAGTCTAATTATACCTTTGAGTTCTCACATTTTTTTTTGTGGGATTTGAATTGAGCGCCCATTGTACAAAATATTGAGCAATTTGTCGAAAACTCGGAGATATCGATTTTTCCAGCCTTTCAAAACCGAAGCAGTCTATGATCAGTCATGGCAATAGCGAAATAGTCCAATTTAACGAGGGGTGGGGGATGCTAACAAACCTTCTCAACCCGCCAAGCCAACTGACCACCAATCTTGCCAGACCTGATGAAGGTGAAGCTGCCACGCTGGAAGGTTTCGCCCTTTGGCTTGACCCCGGTCAACTGCCTAACTTCTGCCGAAGACAACAGCCAGCCCTTCTCCGAGGCTTCCTCTAAGCTTTTCCATCGTGTCAAGGGGTCGGCCGGGGTAACAAGTTTGCCGATCGCTTCCACCATCACCAAGAAATCCTGCATTATGTCCTGTCTACTGGACACGTCTACCGTGTCTAGTGGACTGAGTGCCGAGGTCGTTGAAGGGGACTGACCCTCTTGAAAATCACCCATCATGCCACCCTTCTGAAGGTGTGAGTGCAGGCGATCGAGGGCTTGCAAATCATCCAAGGTGATGAAGGCTTTATTCCCTTGTTTGGTTGGTTTGATGCCCAAGCTTTCGAGGCGATTATAGGCGGCCGCTCTCCCGATGTTATACCTACTGGGGAGTTCGCTCACTGGGTATGGGTCAATTTCAATACTCATGGCTACTGTCTACCGTGTCTACTAGACAGAACTGAGGGCTACTGGCGATCGCCTTCTCTTCTAGCGCGACTCGTCTAGAGGCAACCCGGCGTGAAAAATCTGTTCTGCTGTTAGTTGTAATTCTGGGAAAGCCAGTGACTCAATCCTCTCACAGCCTCTAAACTGGTTAATTTGATACTCCCCGTCTACGAGTTGACAAACTGAGAGTGTGGGTTGTTTGGGATTGCCGATAAACCGCCTGCCGCCCAAACCCCGATAATCCACAATCCAGTATTCAGAAATTCCCATTTCTTCATAGTCCCTAGCTTTTGTGAAATAGTCATCACGCCAGTTCGTGCTAACGACCTCTACAACCAGACGAACAGACGAACCCATTGTGATCACCGACTCTTTTGACCAACGCGGTTCGTTGGCGACAGCTTCCCGATCCAAAACGATAACATCTGGTTCATACCCAGAGTCATCGCGAAAGTGCTTGACTACGCATTCCTTGGGAATAAAGTAAGGAAGTTGATTGCTGCGACACTGAAGACCTATCTCTAAGCTGAGAAAGCCGCTAATTTCTGAATGCTCGCCTGTTCCTAAAGGCATTTCTACAATTACTCCGTTGTGTAGCTCGTAGCGGCCCGGCGAGTTCTCTGGATACCAGGCCACGAACTCATCAAAGGTTACTGTTTTGGCTATGGTTGGAATCATGGTTTATTCCTCAGCTTCTTCTGGGTAATACAGGTCTTTGCCCTCAGCTATTACTCTTCACCCCCTTTTTCTAAACCTGGTTGCTGGCTCTGATCGCTGTTAGGCGTTCCGCAGTGTTGTCACCGCTTTGGGTCACTTCCCTTGTCCCTCCAAACTTGCCAACGCTTCATCTAAGAGTTTGTCTGCCAGTTCACCCATAGTTAAGCCTTCTTTCACAGCCTGAAGCTTTAGCCGAGTCCTGATGGACTCCCTGACCTCAACTTGCAGCATCACTTTACTATCTCTCTCTGGCATTACCGCTATTACTGACATTATTTTTCCCATTATCCCTTGTAATGCTGTTCCTTTACTGTTATTATCGTTATTACTGGTAATATTGGTAATATTATCAATAAACCAAAAACCAGAGGGCAAAGCTTGGAACCCTTCCCTCTGGCTGTAACTCCCAATTTACAAGGAGCATTTTTACTATGACGCAATACCCGACACCGATACAAGTGGCGATCGCCTCACCCTCGCCAGCGATTGATCGGCAACCGACCCTCTACAACTCAGAACCCAACACCAACGAGCCGGAACCAGAGCGGGGCAGCGATCGGCGATAGGTTCTCTTTTTTTTGACCCAGCGCTGCATAAGGGAGACACCCCCGGTCAAACCACACCGACAGCGCAGCAAGTATGCAGTCAGTACCCACCGATGAAACGACCTCAAATCAACCCCCATGTTGGGGGGCAGGTAATTTCTATCAAGCCTGAGGTCAGTTGGGAGGATGCTAGCCCAGAGATTCAAAGACGGTTCAAGATTTGGACTCATGCCGAAGTCTCAGCCGCCATTGGTATCAAGCGCAGGGCATTAATCGATCGCATTAACCAGCTCAGACGCTCCCATCCCGACTATGACCCCCTTGGACTAGGAGGTAAATTAACCGATTTTCAACGCTGGTTTTTGATTGAAGTCGATCGCCAGATCTACAAACCCAATCTGAACATCACCAACGCAGAAGCGGCCCGATTAGTTCATCTAAATCAGTCACAGTTTTCAAAGGAACGCTACGAACATGAAACGCGCACAACTCGCTACACAGCTTAATCTGAAGACCGCCCAATTAGACGCATTGCTCAATCAAATTCATTCAGAGCGGGGCGGATTTGATATCTTGAGTGATGATATCCCAGACCCCCTTGCTGATGCCTTAATCGCTCAAAAAACAGCCGTACAGCCTCAAATAGAAGCTGAGCAAACGCCCCAAGAAAAACCAAAAAGAGGGCGCAAGAAAACTGGGGAAATCACGGTGAAGAAATCACCAGAGCAAGCCTTGGAGAAGTCTGAGGAAGTGTTGGAAGAGAAGGCAGAAAACCTTCAGAAATCATTCTCGGCATCAGTGGCGACTGATGAATTACTTCTCAAAAGACTCTTGATGCAGCGCTTTGATAATGGCCGAGTAATGGGCAAGTTAGAAGCTCTGGCAGAAGAGCGCGGGAAAGAGCAGGAATACCTTGCAACTAAGACTGCAATTGCTTCTGCAAAATTAGATGCTAGTCAGGTTTTCTTAGCGGATATGGTTTCCAAGTACCTCGACCCAGATCCAGAATCGGATTTTTTCGGCGGGGTGAGTGCAACGGTGCAAGAGAGTTACCACAAGGCTCAGACAGAAATAAAATCCTCCAACGAATTGCTGATGAAATTAAAGAGACACACCAAAGCGGAGGAATGGATCAAACTGCCAGAGGAAGACTCAGAAGAATAGAGTCAAATCAGGAGCAGTTAGACAGGCTGCTGGCATTGTTATCTGAACTGCTGGCAGCCCAACAAAAACACAAAGAGGATCAGGAAATGTTTGCAACAATCGCTCGATTCATTAGCAGTCTTGTTGCTGCTAGCCGATGCAACGATGACCGTACTTTTGCATTGGAACTGCTGCACATTTAGGAGAAGAAATGCTTCAAAAATTGATGATTTCCGCAGGAACAGGAGCGGTCGCTATCAGCTCTATCCTTATTTACAATGACTTCAACCCCTTTAAGAATCAACACTGGTTGTTAACAGCAGCCTTAATAGCAACACTGGGGACGCTAGTAGCAGAATTAGCTAATAGGAAAAATCCTCAAGCTGAACTAAAAAAATAGCTTCGCAGGTACACCAAGCAATTGCCAGCGACCTCACCCCAGTGGCAGGCATCCATCGAGCTGCTGGAGACAATCCGGAGGGCAGAGAGCCAGGAAAATGGCAGACTTTAAACCATTAGATACCGGGTCAACCACGTCTAAAAGCCTTGCATGGCAAGTTTTTCTCAATAAACTAAGACTAATGACAACCTAACCCCATCGAACCATGTACGATGCCTACACGCCAATCGCTCAGTCCCCTCCACCCCCTCCCAATAGCACGGATGAGGGTAAGGATGAGGGGAAAGAGTTAGCCAACTTCAAGACAGATAAATCGCCTGTTTTATCGATAAATAATGGCAAAAAAAACCAGAAAAAATCGGGACTGTTATTGCTGGCTTTACTTCCCCTAATCGGGGTGGTTTTAGTCGCTAGACTGTCAATTACCCCCGCTTCAGACCCTTTACCTAACTCGCCTTCCCCTAGCACTCACCAACCAGAAGAAGAGAGCGGGAAAATTATCGAAGCTAGCACTCCTAAAACTGAAGGAGATGGCATTGATTTAGAGACGCTCATTAAGCGCATTGATAGCAGCAAAGAGAACGCTCGCAAATCAATCGCTATTGCCAGAGAACAACTTTCTTACTCCCTCACTAACCTTTACTTAGATGAGATGAGGAAGCAAAATAAAGCTCACCAAACACCCCCCGAACAATGGTGGTTAGCGAAAGCCAAAGAGAAGGAATCTCAATTTGCAACCAGGGCGGGAAGGATGGGAGATATTACCACCTATGACGGCATCAAAAACTGGTTAATGTGGCTAGCTGAAGTTGACTCTCTTTTGAGCATTCACGACTTATTGATTCAAGCCAATCAGGGGCAACAAGTGCAAGTTGTCAGCACTCCGAATGTCGCGATCGCCCTATCTCAATATCAAGGGTTTGTAGAGTTAGCCCTAGCTGGTGACGCTCAAGCCATCGAGCAAATGAGAGCGGCTAGCGATGGTGTCAAAACCGCCGATAAGTATCGCCAGGAGGTGAAGCGAAATTATGACCAATCGCTCAATCGAACCCATTAGTCACCAGCAGGCGATCGCTGGGTTGAGTGCTTCCCTTTTAATCGGAGGTGGCGTACTACTTGGCGATGCCATCTTGGGGCGACATCAGTATCAAGTCAATGACCCTAATGGCTCCATTTGCGGTGCTAAAAGATGCCAAATATCGGAACCTAAACCATCCCGATTTATTGAGGCTGCGATCGGCTCGCTGTTGGTCGGTTGTGGGGTCGCGTCCAGCCGATACTGTTCCCTCGGTTCTGACTTGCTAGACCTCGGTAAGATTGGCTCCGGTGCTGTCTGGGAATGGGTTAGTGAAGCCGTAGAGGAATTACAACCAACCGAGACACAGCAGCAGAGACTCATCCAGATAGCCGTTAATGCAGCTCCAATTCAGGTTTTGACCTGGATTCAGCAAACCTCTGCCGATACTTCTTGGTTTGAGAAGTGGCTTAAAGGACATAATCGCATTGCGGGGGAAACTGACAGCGGTAAAACGACGCTGGCCGAAGCTTCGCTCGCTCATCACCTCCACTGGTTCCCTGATAGCACAGTCGCTATCTGCGATATCAACTTTGGCAAGCGCGATAAGGATTGGCTGGGTATCAGTCCTGATTACATCTACCCAGACATCGAGCAAATAGCGGCCGTCATCGCCCATGAATATAAGGAACTGTGCGATCGCCGCCAACGTTGCATCACCGCCAAAAAGTCGGGCAAGCAACCTCCCCAATTCTCACCCCGGTTGCTGGTAGTCGATGAACTCGACAGCACCGCTGAGGATTTAGGCGGTAAAGACTCGGAGCCGCTCAAGCAATTGAGAGCGATCGCTAAACAAGGTCTTGGGTATGGGTTGAAACTGATTCTAATCGGTCAGTCTTTAGCTGTGGGTGAAACGGGAATTAGCCTCGCCACTTCCAAACAGTTCAGCAGCATTTTGATTATTAAAGGTAAGCTCCCTCGCTCTGAACTGACTTACCTCAATCCCTCCAATGCCGATGAGTTAGAGGAGAAAGTCAAACAGCTTCAAAAGACTGGACATCGAATTGCGATCGCCCAACTCGGAGAAACCACCCCGGAAGTCGTGGTAGTGCCGGATTTATCCCACTTAAAAAATCTCAGGCTAAGCCATCGTGACCCTGTTGCTGATTGGTGGAAAAGCGCCTGGACTTCAGAGGTTGAACTGTGGGCGATCGAACAAGCTACCCGCTATGTCAAAGGCTCGATTGAATCGCCGTTGAAACCACTGGCTAAGCGCTTGGGCATCCAGACCCTCAATTCTGACCCGCGCTATTCGCAGTATCTCAAGCCTCAATGGGAGGCGATTTTATCCAGTGCTAAGGAAGGTACTCGCTCATGAAACTCAAAGATTGTCTGTTTGTCTTGTTGGTATTTCTAGCTCTTGTCGCTACCTGGGATGTCACTGTCGGGCAAATATTTGGTAGTGCAGGGGACGCCACCCTCAACGGCGGCCGCACTTTCTTAAACAACCTTGATACAGCTCGCAGGCAGAATCAAATTGCACCTCGGAGGTAATGAAATGGAGCGCTTCGTGTCTCCCGTGACAACGGTTCTAGCGCTCTATGGGTTGTATCAAATCTGTATCGATTTCAACCTATGGCGCTTTGTTAATTGGCAGAAAGTTCAGCAAAATCCCGTCATTCAGAGAGTTGAAAAGAAAGTCGCTGATGACCTTCAAAAGGTAGCCCCTTTACAACCCTCTGAACCTTCACCGACACCCATCACCCCGTCTCCTTCTCCTTCCCCTTGGGTGGGTGGCGGTGCTAACATTCAGACCCCTTTCTTTAGTGGCGAGTATCAATTCAAGGTCAATGGAAAACCCACGAAACCAACTCCTCAACCAACTAATAAATGACTACGAAAGGGGACACCTCAATGAGGAAACTCTCGCCAAGGCGATCGCCAATCGCGCCGACCAAGCTGGATTAAATGCTGCGGACTTGGCTAAGGAGTGGATGTTTGCCGTGTTGTTGCTTGTGGTATTGGGTATGGGAACTGTGGCACAACAACAGCTTCAATCTCCGAGTGCTAGCGCTCCATCTTCATCCGAGGCAACGCCAGGAGCGACGAACATCAATCTAGCGCCGGGGAAATTTACTAGACCGACTGCTGCCAAGGCTCCCATTGCTTCCAAGATGGGCATGAGATTTCATCCAGTTCACAAATTCTGGCGACTTCACGCTGGCATTGATATCGGCGTCCCCACTGGCACCCCTGTTTTAGCCCCGGCTGATGGTGTGGTGACGGTGGCTGGTTGGGCGGGGGAATGTGGCATCAAAATTCAACTCGAACATGGGGATGGATGGGATACCCGCTATTGCCACAACTCGCAAGCACTTGTCTCGGTTGGGCAACGAGTAAAGCAAGGTCAAACTATCGCCTTGTCCGGTAATACAGGTGGATACAGCACGGGCCCTCACCTGCATTTTGAAGTCAGAAAGAACGGCAACCCGTTAGACCCTCTCAAGTTTGTGGATTACTGAAATGGGAAGGATTCAAGATTTGGCTGATGATGAGCCATCTAGCAGTAATTTCCCCCTCAGCCTTAGTTTGGGTCTGTTGGCGCTCGGGTTAGGGGCTTCTATAACTCCACCCGCACAAGTTGCGATGCAGGCGATCGCCAACGGTCAGAACCCGCTCGCAGCGTTAACTGGTAACACCTACTTCGATAAAGCCTTGAGCTTCAGCCTCAAATGGGAGGGCGGATACAGCAACGTCGTGGGTGATGCAGGCGGCCGCACTTTTCGGGGAGTTACCGAGGCTGTGGCTCGCAGGCATGGGTACTCTGACCCCCGACAACTGAGCGATGAGAAAATCAAGCAAATCTATCTCTCTGATTATTGGAAGCCTGCACAGTGCGATCGCTTCCGAACTTTCCCAGCAGCGCTGACTTGTCTCGATACAGCAATTAACTATGGAACTGCGTTTCAATCTCTCAATTACTTCGCCAGTTGTCCTGATTCTGACGATAAACAATGGGCGTCTTGCATTGTTAGACAGCGTAAACAGCAACGGTACAGGCAAGCAGCTAGACCCTTACAGGCTCAGTTTTTGAACGGGTGGCTCAACCGAGATGCGGACTTGGAAAGGATTATAGGGGTTTTTACTAATCTAAAATCAAATTAAGTTATTAGATTGTTCTTTACCCATTATGTGTTAGTAGTAACAAGTTAAGATGCTTGGGGATAATTTGAGCGATTTTTCCTTTGTGTTCGCCATTGGGGGAGCGCAGTTGGGGGATGGAAACTCACTGAACAGCTTAGTTAGTTCTCGTCTTGGGAACCGGAATGCAGAAAATTATCATCTATCTATAGCTTTTTTCGGCTCGCTTAGTACCTATTCTGGATAATTAGTACCTATTTAACTCCCTCAGTACCTATTCTGGATAATTAGTACCCCTTTTAGCGTTATTACTGTCTATTTTATCCCATGAGTCTTTTTTGTCATACTTATTACATTAAAAATGTAATAAATGGCTTGAAGTACCCTAATTGATAGTGCCTCTAGACCGACTGAGTGACTAGCTTATACGCTGAAGGTCTTGCTGGATAAGGTTTCTTCGGAACCCAATTGAGTGGGAAACGCTAGATGTGTTGATGTCAGAAGTGACACCGCTAAGGATAGGAGCTGAAAAAAAATTCTTAATCTGCAAAATAATTGAATACACAATTAATGAAATGGCCTTCTATAATAGTTAGAGGAATAAACAACTTCAGAAAAATGCCTAGACCCAGTAAAACTACTATCGGTCTTGAAAATCCAGTAATTGCCAGATCGGTGGCACTTCCGCTGAAGCTTTTTCAACGGATCGACAACTCAGCAACACGCCAAAAACTTACTCGGAGCCAGTGGATACGGCAAGTGGTAGAGGCGAGTTTGGAGGTGGAAGCAACAGATGCAACGTAAAGGACGGGTTTTTTCCAAAAGGAAAATAACCGATCCGAGCAACTGTGAGGACGGTGTGTTCATCCAAGTGCGCTCAAATCGGCCCAAAACAAAATAAGTGTTGGCTATATTATAGCCGTTGTGTTGTAAAAAGTGTGTTGTAATCTGTGGCGTAAGAAAAGTGTAGTTAAATGTGTAGTTAAATGTGTTTTGGGGCGAATAAGCGCGAATTGGGGTAAATAGCACCTTCCTCGTTATAAAAAATGAGGGAGCATGAAAACGTATCAAGAATTAATACAAACTTGCCGCCATTGCGGGGGCAACAACATTTCCGAGCGTAAAGGAACTGGACCACACTATGCCGAACTGCGATGTGATGAATGTAATCGGCACATCCGTTGGCTGAAGAACCCGCTCACGATTGAGAAGGAACGGCTGGTACAAGAGCGAATTGCTCAATTATTTAAGATTCGAGGGAGTTTGAGGGGATGGGATCGTCAATTCATCACCGATTTGTATAATCGGGGTGTTAAGAAGCTTTCATCGGCGCAATTTCAACAACTACAGCGAATTGAGAACGAATTTGGTGTGATCGGTGGAGGTGACGCATGATTGCATCTCTCCTGAACTCAAAGCCTTCTCACTCCGAACACATCCATAAAGCCATCCCTGGCGCTAGCTACTGCAAAATCAGATGGGGTGAAAAGCTCCCTATCGGGAAGGGATGGCAAAAGAACCCTTACCATTATGAGCAAATTAAGGGAGCGCTTGATCGCCGTCAGTGTGGGTACGGTATCATCCTCGGATTTGGCAATCTCGTAGCGATCGATATCGATAATGTGGAAGGTCGCGATCGCTTCCTTCACCATTTCGGATACCTGCCGGATGAGGCAGAGACCGTATCCTGGACTTCCGGCAAAACTTTTGAGGGAGAATGGCAACCTGAAACCGATGAAAATACCTGCATCCAGACCCTCTGGCGATTAACCGACGAACAGGCCACGCTGATTCAAGGGCGGAAAGTATTTAAGGGTAACAGCCTCGACATCCGCTTTACTGGGGCGCAGTCGGTACTCCCCTCTCATTCCCCCCACCCCAGCACGGGCAAGCCGTATCGATGGCACAACCCACCATCTAAGTGTGAAGTGGCACCGATGCCGGATGAGGTGTGGAATTCGCTAATTGCCGAGCTATATGAGTCACAACCAAGTGCTGACCCAAAAGTAAAAACTGAGCGCTTGCAACAAAAGCAGGCTCGACGCGATGGATTCATCGGCAGCGGCAACCCTCTAGTGGAATTGCTCGATCGCGAAATCCGACCGCGTCTGAGCCTCGATCAAATTTTCAACTGGCCTGGGCATCATTTTAAGGAGTGGCGAGGGAAACTTGTGGGGTATTGCCCTCAGCATGGAGGCAAGAGTGGCACGGCTTTTCAAGTTAACGATGAGGGAGAGTGGTACTGCCACGGCTGCATGGCTGGGGGCGGTCCCGTGCAGTATCGCTGGTTCGTTCGTGGCGGGAATGGCACACCAACTGGGAAGGATTTTGTAGAAGTCGTCGCGGAACTGGCTCATGAGGCTGGGGTATCAATGCCGGAATTTTCCCGCCCTGAACCCATAGAAACCGAGCCTGACCCCGATGAATACAGAGCTTACGAGGCAGCTAGAGAGGAAGAGGAGCGGGTAGCGATCGCTCAAGAACAAGAGCGAGAGCGGCAACGGCGAGAGCAGTACGAGGCGAGGGTTCTTGAAACTCAAAAACGACTCAATACCCTTTCCTACCCCCCAGACTTAGAACTGAATGAAGAGTTTTTTCCGGATAATATCTGGCAGCAAATACCTACTTCTGGGATTGTAAATATCCTCAGCAGAAAGGGGTCTGGTAAATCGAAAGCAATTATTAAACCCGTAATTTCTCGGTTAAAATCTGAAGGGAAACGGATATTGAGTATCACCCCGAGAGTGATTCTAGGGATGGAGCAATGCGAAAAATTCGACATCCTATGGATCGATGAATTAGGGCAATCTCAAAAGGCACAACTCACTCAGAAAGCTGGCGCTTGCTGTTTTGACAGCCTGTGGAAAATTTTTAACCAGCACTGGGATGTCGTCATTTTGGATGAGGTGCGGATGGGGTTGAAGCATCTGGCTACAGCCAATACAGCGATCGCTCACCGACGACCGCAGATACTCAAGGGGTTTGCAGAATTAGTGTACCGCGTAACTGCTAATGGGGGGTTAGTGTTGCTGGCTGATGCAGACTTAACTGATGTCGAAATCAATTATGTTAAGGCGCTCGCACACCCCAATACTCCCATTTTCACCCTGCTGAACCATCACAAAGGCGCTCGAAAGTTTGTTGATTTTTACACGGGATCTAAGGATAGTGTTCACTCGGAGATTTTCGCTTTGATCGAACGCAGCATTGACCCCGAAACTGGTGAGCTTTACCCCTCCGAACATCCGGATTTTTCCCCCTTCGTCGTCACAGCCGACAGCCAAATCGAATTGGAAGCGATAGAGCGGCGTCTTCTCACTCTTTATCCCTGTCTCAAGAACAAAATAATCAGAATTGACCGCAAAACCAGCGAGGAGGATTGGGCTAAATATTTTGTCGCGAAAATTGATTCATCAATCGCCAGCGCCAAGCCCCTGATTTTTCTCTATTCCCCTTCGATGGGAGTAGGTGTGAGCGCCGAGCTTGATTATTTCAAACATTGCTTTGCCCTAAATTTCGGTGTGCTTGAACCGTGCGAGTTTAGACAGCAATTAGTCCGGTTCAGGACGACAAAAAACTTTACCATTTGGTCTGCCGACAAAGGCAATTTCTCTGATGGATCGCGATCGCCATTACCTGAAGTTGTAGGGCGAGAAATCGTGACCAACGCCAAGGAAAACAGCCAGCAGAGCGTACTAGATTTAGCGGTTGAGTTAGCGAAGCAAGAGGCGGCTGAATCTTACGGAACCGTTGAGATAGATGCGTTTTTTGCCACCTTGCAAAAACTGTGGACTGGGAAGAGTTGGAATAACCCCCATCTGACTTTACAGTCAGAAATTCAAGCGCGGGCTAACTATGCAAAGCCACAGAATGCGGTGCAGTTAGCCCAAGAATTAATCGACTGTGACAACTTCGAGATTAATTTTTGTGCCGGGGAATCCGACAAAGAGATACGCGAAGCAATTTTTGAGAATAAGGAGCAAATAAAGAGGGAAAAAGCGGAATTGCTAGCCAAGGGGGCAAACTCTCCCATGACCGCAGAGGAGGCAAGAGAAATCAAGCAAAATTCAAAGAGCAAAGAGCGCGAACGCACACTGGCAGATGGTGCCTTGTTTCGAGAATTCCTGCCAGGGGTGAATCTCGACGCGGATTTCATCTTCAAGTATAAAGTCGGCGACCGTCACTGGATTTCTAGCCAATTCCTCTATTGGTTGGCCACCCATCCTGAGGAATGCAAAGCCCTTGATGCCCGCAAGTGGAAAAGCCACATCTTCAAATGGTCACAGGGTGACATCTACCTCCCTGACTTGAAACTTAAGGTGGGACAGGCGAAGCTGATCAGGGATTTAGGGATACTTGAGCTGATTGACAGCGGTGTGGATTATCGCGGTGATTCTCCCCTGGTTCAGGTAATTCTCGATAGCGCTCGCAAGCATCGAGGGCGGGTAAAGAGGCAGTTAGGGCTGTTGGTGCCAGATGCCGATCGCCAAGGTATCAGATTTATTGGTCAGCTTCTTGAGAAGGTCGGGGTGTGCCAGAAGCAGACCCGCAGTGATGGCAAGACTCGCTACTATCGGGTGGCAGGCAATAACGCCACTGAGCGGCGCGCTGTATTGATGGCATGGGAGCAAAAATACTGGGATTTAGCCCCTCATCCAGAGCTGACAGGAGAGACCAGTTATATAACAGAATCGTGTCCCCTGTCAGTGGGTGGGGCGCTTGCGGGAAAAGGGGAAGAGGTTGCTATGGATGAGCTGACAGGAGAGACCTGTTTATTAACAGAATCGTGTCCCCTGTCAGTTGGGGAAGTAGGTGAGATTAAGGCATCTCAACAACCAACCTCTATCGAGAAAGCTTGGGGGGTGGTTCGAGAGGTTAGGGCTGAGATTGAGGATGTAGCGCTCTGGGTCACAGAGGGATTAATCGAATCAGCCAGAACTTGCCTACACCTCGCTCTCGACACCTACGGTCGCTCTCCTGTAGCCGATGTACTGAGAAGTTTAACCCCTGACCAGCGATTGAAGATCGAGAGTTTGGGGGTGGTGTGACATGGATGAGCGCGCTCTCTTGTTATCCGAGTGCCAAGTGCTGTTTGCCGCACTAGCGCAATACCCGTATGCGTGTAGTCTGTTGGTGAAGACGAAAGCCTTCCTCAAGACCGCGATCGGCTATAAAGCTGACCGATGCAAGTAGGGTTTTGACACATCGAGAATCAAAACCCCTATTTAATGGGGCGGTATTTCTTCGGTTTCTATCACTTTAGGCCGGAAGTCACAGATCGCAGTTTTCATTGGATTAGAAGAATTACTCATATATTCACTCTTATGTTAGAAGACTCCATTCTCCTTGGGATTATTTTTCCTCAGCTAGCTGTTTATTCTTATAAGCCTTTGCCCAATTCATCAAAACCACTCCTAGAGTCACCAGCACAATTGAAAAAATCTTAGGAAGCGTCAAACCATCACCGAGAATAATAAAGGCTAAAATTGCCGTTACAGCAGGGCCGCTAGAGCCAATAATTGCTGTAGAAGACGCCCCGATCGCTTTAATTCCAAAATTATTAAATAGATACCCTGACAAAGTGGCAAGGCTCAGTAATCCTCCCATTAATATCAATCCTGAATTAAGGTCCAGTTGAATAAAAGGGATAGTCGCTAATAGTAATGCCAACCACTCTACTGTAAAAATCATTCCCGTAAAAGTAGCGGGATTGATTTTACTAAAACAGGACTGAGCGATGATGCCTTCCATTGCAAAAACAATCCCCGACATCACTGCTGTAAATACCCCTAGGGTAAAATTTCCTTGAGGTGCATTCTTAGGGGTTTTAGAGGTACTGGGTGTAGGGGAAGGAGCAGGACTTAGGGAAGTAGAGGGAGAAGCAATTGGACGAGGATTAGAAGATGGTTTTGCTACAGAAACACTAGAGACGCTGGGTGCTGGAGGTTTTTGGGGTGGGGGAGAGAAAGTAAGCCAGGTGCAACCTGCGTAAATTAATCCGATAGCGACCCATTGCAGCCAAGAGGGACGATCTCCAAATAACCGCCAAGCTAACAAAGTTGTTACCGTCGGATAAATAAAGAAAATTGTAACGGCTGTAGCGGGGCCGACATTTGAAATGGATAGATAAATGCTAGTTTGAGATAAAAATAAGAAAATCCCGGCTGTAATAATTCCCAATTTTAGGTGGCGATCGCTCCCCACAATAATATCTCGGGCTTCTTGCCATGCTCCTGGTTTTACCATTGGCAGAACTAACCATAATAGGGGGACAACGATACTTACTCGTAGCAGCAATATGAGCAGAGAAACTTGCAATTTATCTGTATCTTTCGCTATATATCCCCCCAACTCCAATAAATTCCCTAAAATTGGTAGGGGTGTAGGGGACTGAGCAATTCTAGCGATGACATTCTGCATCGATAAAGCCAGAGTTGCCAGGAGAACTAGCCCAAAGCCGCGCAACCACTGAGCCGATTGATTAGAAACTGGTTCGGGAGGCGTGGTAGCCATAAAGTTTGTTCCTGAGAGCGACTGCCCTATCATAAAGCTTATTGTGAAAAAATATAGGTGACTTCCATATGGTGGCGTTGAGGAGTAGGATATTGCGGCGTTGCTGATTCACGGTATGAATCAACTTGGCTCGGAAGTTACAAAACTTACTATACTTGGCTTATAGCAATTCCGAAGCGCTCGCAAGTCTTCTATGACCGGAATGGTGCGGGTTTGCAGCTTTCCCTTCGTGTTGCCTTTGCGAAAGTTGATCGTAGAGCGAACTGTACCCGCGTTTGTGTAAATATCCTTGACCATGAGGGAACAAGCCTCAGCAATGCGACAGGCTGTGTATAGGCACACTCCAAAGAGAACGCGATCGCGCCTGAAATAGGTACTGAAGAATTTGTGCTTCAGTCGTCAGCTTGTCTATCGGTTTTAGGGACTGAGCGGAAATCAGCTTGCTGGTCTTTGCTTTCATATTGTTGGTCATCTTCAGTTGTTTTAGGAGGGAGTGCCAGCGATCGCCTGTCTTTACTCCCCCAACTTTTAGGAATTTTGAGGGAGTAAAGACAAAATTGCCTTCATCTCTGTGAGTGTGACCTTAGTTTTGGGGTTCATTGCCTTGTATTGGTTTAGCAAGGTAGGGGCGTCTGGCAGTTCAACGCTAGGGCTTAAATCAATGCCTCTCCCTGCCTGGTTTTCAAGGTTCGTTAGTTTTTGTGCGATCGCCTCTAGCTCTGCCTCTAGAGCCTCTAGCTCTTGCCTGAGGCGATCGTTGTCCTGCCTGAGTGTCCCTGCGTTGGGGTCTGCACTCAGGCTTGTCACTTTCCCAGCACTGCCTCAACGTGCTGCTCTAGCAGTGAAGGGAACAAACCCTCTAGCTCCTGTCGAATCAACTGTCTGATATCGTCTAACGAGTGTTGGTCAGGTAGCCCTCTTTCACCCAGTTGAGGTATCAATCCTCCTTCTATGGCGGTGATACCAGCATTGATGATGTCAAGAATAGCAGCGGTGCGGTCGTATCCCCCTTCCGGGCGAGAGTAGCGATCGCGTCCAATGCGGTCGATCGCCTCAAGAACAGCATTCGGACATCTAAAAGTGATGGGTTTTGTGGTTGCCATTGTCTTCAGTGTTTGACGGTGTACACATCTAGTTTAACCGTACTGACTAACGACTGCCATACATTTGTCATACCGATAAGCAATCGTCATAGTTAGACGCTTGTCATACGTTTTTGCCGATATCGTCAGACAACCCCTTGACATCGTCAGTCAGATGTCATACGATGTAGACATAAGAAAAGAAAGGGCAACCGCAACACGCCTGATCGCTACACAAGACACAAGGACACAACAATGAACTTCAAAACCGCTATCAACTACACCCGCGCTATCGCCTCAGCCATTGCTATCCTGACCCTCGCCCCAACCAGCATCCGAGAGCGGGAAGTAGCGGCCGCCAAAGCCCGATTGATGGCCCGTCGCCAAGCTGGGGAACTGCAAGCCCAACAGCGCCAACGGGAAATTGAACGAGAGCTGCAAGCGCTGCAAGCAATGAAGCAGGCGATCTCCTCCCAACTCCCAGAGCAACCGATCGCTCCCCAACCGGAACCCCTCCCCCAACCGGACATCGAAATACTTCCGGTGCAAACGGAAGAAATCCCCCAACTGCCAGACCCCTGGTTGACCGCGACGGCGATCGAACTCCCCACACCCGCAACCGCGACTCCCCAGCAGCACCGCTGGCAACTAGCACTCCCCCCGGCGCGGAATATCGAACCCGCA
>JBLNEP010000007.1:0-35937 GCA_050262755.1 Actinomycetota bacterium
GGGTTTCGCTGCCAAGCTGCTAAACACACTTCGCCGAAAAATGAGCCTAAAGGTTCGGGATTCCAAAGCAATTTTCTGGCAGTCCAAGGCATCAAGCTCATCGGGTCATAATCCGGGTTGAGCATTTGATTTTTAAAGGCATATTCCTCTAAAATTGTATGAGGTTGTAACCCAATAAAGAAAATTGCAGGTTCTACCTTATCCGCTCCAAAAATCCGTTCTAATTCTCGGTGATAAGCAATGGTTTGGCGAATGGTTTCAAAGGTTTCACCGATCACGTTGAATGAGTAATTAACTGAAACTAAATCGTTGAACCCCGCCGCCTTCAAATCTCGGCAATTTTCCAAGACCACTCGCAAGTTATAGCCCATCCGCATTTTCCGCACGAGTTCCTGAGAACCGCTGGTAATGCCAATTTCAAAGTAATTCATCCCAGTTTTGACCATCAGATCGCACAATTCTGGGGTCAAATTATCGGCGCGAATATAAGCAGCCCAGTGAATATCTTTCATGCCTGCATCGAGGATTTTCTGCAATAACTCGATGGCATCCTCGATAAATTTGCGGGCGGGAATGAATTGAGCATCGGTAAACCAAAAGTTACGGATGCCGCGGTTATAAAGTTGGCGCATTTCTGCTACGACTTCATCCGCTGGGTTGATCCGCACTTGCTTGCCTTCAATGACGGTGTAAATGCAGTAGCAACAGTTGTGGGGACAACCACGTTTGGTTTGCACTCCTACATAGAAGTCTTGATCCTGTAGATAATAGGAGAATTCCGGCCAGATGCTTTCGATGTAGGAATAGTTGCAGGCGGTTTTCTCGATCGCAGCCGGTTTTTCGTGGATCAGGCGATCGCGCGGTGTCGTCTCTCCCACAATGTAACAGCGTTCCTGACTCAGATCCTCGCCCCGCAGCAATTTCTCTAGCAGCGCCTCTCCCTCACCCACAGAAACAATGGTTCCCGGAGGTAAACTCCGCCCCAATTGCTCATAAAATACACTGACAGCACCGCCACCCACCACCAGACGCGCCTGAGGACAGTATTTCTGCGATCGCTTTAACCCGCGCTTGATTAACCCTAAGTTACGCCAGAGTTCCGTATAGTAGGAAGCGGCTAACCGTAGTCCCCCAAAAGCACCCCGCAATTTAATCAAGGGATTTTTGGCGTAGTAAAACTCAAAAGCATTCTGAAGTGGGTTGCCGCCTCTGCCGCCAACTGGGGCATAAATCTGAATGTCTCGCCAGGAAAACACAAGCAATGTAGGCTGAAATTCATCGATACAGGCATCTAAGGCCGTCGCAAAGTCTAACGGAGGCACCGCACCCAAATCAAAAATCCGTTGTTCCACCCCTGGAAACAGCTTGTGGAGGTGATCCGCCAAATAAACGACCCCGATCGGGAAAATTGGATTGCAAGGGAGGCGAACGTAAAGGACTCGGTTTTCCATGATGCGTAGATTCCGAAACAACAGCTTCTACAGAATTTCTTAATTTTTTGCTTAATATAAGTTTACAATATCACTGACTTTCTTAATTTTAGTATTAATTATTTTTAATTTTTGAGAAGCTTCTGAAAAGAGAGTTTGTGGAACTCTGGGCGTCTCTCAGTGAGTCCGGTGGTGACTCTGAGAGAATGAACCCCCTATTTTGCTGAATTGGCGAAGATGCTGCCAAAAATGAGAAAATTTTCCTGTCTGTCTCCTGCTTCCAGTTGATGGGAGTAACAGATGGTAGTCGGGTTTACAACAGGCGGGGATCGCTAAGTGTTAACGTGACTTATGTGATGAAACATTTTAGTGCGAGGCTCCTCAGCAGTTATGGCTCAAATTCTTGATCCCTTACCTTCCCACAGCTCTGGTAAGATTCTCTGCTGCTATGTTAACGCCACCAGCCAAATCCAGATTGCTCGGATCAGCAACATTCCCAACTGGTACTTTGAGCGAGTGGTTTTTCCGGGGCAACGTCTGGTATTTGAAGCTCTACCAGGCGCTCTGTTAGAGATTCATACTGGGATGATGGCGAGTGCTATTTTGTCCGATAAGATTCCCTGCGACCGCCTGCAAATTAATGAAGGGCCTTACTCAACGCTGAACCAGTCCCAACGGTCGAGACCCGAAGCAGATAGCATCCCAGTACGGAGTCCCCAGCGCCCTAAAACCAGAGAAATCCTAGAAGTTTTACCAGTGCCTGCTTTAACTTCCATTGATTGAGAATGCTAGCTCTGGAATGCTCAGGGTGAATTTCAACGCTCTTTTAGCAGGGATTTAGTAAAAAAGCCAATCGCGAAATGAAATTAACGACAACTCTCTCAGGCAGGATGCGAGCGAGTGGCTTCAAACGATTTGATTAAGTGGGAGTGGTGAAGACAAAATTTATCACAGACAAATTTTGCTGCGCTTTCAAATTGCAAAAAAGCCAACGTTTTTAATCCTTATCATCTACACTACCACGAAGGAGGTTGGATTATTCCATTTTTTGGGAGGGGTACGGAGAGCTGGGGAGCTTGTGCAAAAATAGGGAAGTTGAACACCTCTGGCAAACACCGATCGATTAAGTGATGGCACCTGATTTAAAGCCGCTGCTACTTGAACCTGCTGTCTTTCGGATTTCTCCTTTAATTCGACTTCCACTATTGCTCTTATATTTGGCTCTCACCATCCCCTTACCTTTTTTATCGCAAGTCACAGCAGCACCGATTCCCCCTGAACTCCTCTGGACGGGCATAGGTTTTGGAGGGGTGATGCTGTATGCAGCTTTAAGCGAACAGGTGGTTTTAGATGAGCAAGGAATTCAGGTATCCTATCCCAACTGGGTGCCTCGCTTCTTCCGCAAAGGTTGGTCATTGCCTTGGGGCGAGGTGAAAGCTCTAAAACCCCGCACTACCGGTCAGGGAGGGCTGGTTTACTACTTCCTCAGCACTTCAGGACAAGGTTATTTGCTACCCATGCGAGTTGCAGGGTTTGCCAATTTAGTGCGCCTTGTGGAAGCAAAGACTGGGATTGATACAACGGATGTCCGTCCTCTATCCCAACCTTGGATGTACCTGATTTTGCTGGGATGCACGCTGCTGCTACTATTCGTTGATGCTTGGGCGATCGCGAATGCGACTCAGCTTGCGATCGGTGGCAGCTAAGGTTGACCAGCAAGGGGAGATAAGGACGATGGGATTAACCAACGGATCGCTCCCATCAGGATTTTTCCTAAATTCCCAAAATCTTGAGGATGATACTCAAGGGTGCGGACTGGGGAAATCTTTCTCTCCCTCTTGAGCTCTGTTCCCAGTGTTCTCTGCGATGGTTCGGGTAAGTCAAAGGTCAATGTTTCCTGACTGATTCCCTCGACTCTTCACAATCATTGACTAATACAATTAAATTTTTATAACGATTGTTATCAACCCGATTACTCTGGTGTTTAGCTATGCTCAAAAAAGTTAAAATTTTTAACAGATAGCTAGGAAGCGACTTGAGCTGGTAAGATAGTTCTTCTGGTTATCCTCTGTAATTTTGAGACAGAGGTCAGAATTGTCCAGCCTGCCGGAACCAAGAACTGCTTTCCACCAGTGTCTGACTCCGTGGGTTCTGATGCAGTTGTTGGCTGATGCGTTTGAGGCAATAATGTCCGCTAATCTGCCTTGGGGATTACGGAATGAGTTGCACCTCTAGGAGCGTTACTCCTCTCTCGTCCACTGCGCTGCATTAAAACCGGATCGTTTCCGCAGGAACTTCCTCCCTGAAAAATAATTCAAAATAATTGAGCCTCTCAGTGCTCTGTGGTATTTTTCATCTACACGTAAGCAATCATTATGAAGACACTCCTTAACAGCTCTCAAGTACGCTGGAATCGGGTTCTCTGCCAATCGTTAACAGTTGGTGTTCTATCAGCAGCAGGCATCGTAACTGGATGGATGCCTGGTTGGTCAAACCAGTCTGCCACCTTGGTTTTGAGTACGACCGCCCAAGCTCAAGAAATTTCTAATGATGAGATTACCAAATATGCCCGTGCTGTGCTGGCAATGGAACCTAGGCGACAAGCAGCCTATGATGAAATTAAGGGACTTGCGGGTTCAGTGCCGCCAGTCATTTGTAATGAAACAAAGAGTATCAATACGCTCCCTGGAACGATTAGGGTAATCGCAGTTAATTACTGTGATCAAGCTAAAAAAATTATCGAAAGTAATGGCTTGACAGTGAACCGTTTTAATGCAATTACCCTTAGTCAGCAAGCTGATCCAGCACTCAAACAAAGAATTAAAGCAGAGTTGCTACGGCTACAACAACCAGCGAGTCGCCCCTAGGAAAGAGGGGGAGTGCAGCGGAGGGAATTGGTTCTTTCCCACCTTTCCTCCTGTCTGTCTGCTCCGAGATTTCTCGATTTTCCTCTGTCCTTTTTCACTCAATGGTGTTCCTCAGGCTGGCTGTAGAGTCTTGTTTAGACTGGGTTCTAAGAACGTCAACTCTAATGTCAAAGGATGCTGAGCACTCGACAAAAAAATCGATGCAATGAATGAAATTGACCCAACTGTTGCCTGCTAATTCAGATGTAATAGTCAGCTTTACCCTCCCCCTGACAGCTTTTGAACGCACTCGCAGTCGCCACCGATTTGAGTTAGAGACAGGGGAAATCTTGCATTTGCATTTGCCGAGAGGGACGGTACTGCGCGATCGCGACCTCCTGCAATCAGAAGATGGTAACTGTTTAGTCCGGATCGCAGCGAAACCGGAACCTGTGTACACTGCGACCGCTCCCACTCCACTTTTATTACTGCGGGCAGCTTATCATTTAGGGAATCGTCACATCCCAGTAGAAATTACCCCCAATTATTTGCGGCTATCTCCTGACCCAGTTTTGCAAGCAATGCTAGAACATCTGGGATTAGAAGTCAAAGCAGAACTTGCACCCTTTCAGCCAGAAACGGGTGCCTATGGACAGAGTCATAACCACTAAACCGATCTTCGCAGCCTCAAGCGCCACGGGAGAGAGGGTTGAAAAACGGGGAAAGGCAAAAAGCAAGATATTTAATTAAACTATAGTATTTCTCATATTAATGAGGTAAAGCCATTTCCCCATTTCCCCATTTCCCCCATTTCCCCATTTCCCCATTTCCCCCCTGATGCAATGGCTCATTGGAATTCTCTCTTATGTCTATTACAATTAGCGAGTCCCGCCTTACCCGTTGGAGCTTATAGTTATTCCGAGGGCCTAGAGGCGCTAGTGGAGGCTGGTATTGTTAAGAATGAAGCCAGTTTGAGGCAATGGTTAGAAAGCTCTTTACGCTGGGGGGCCGTGCGGTTGGAGGCGGCAGTTATGATTCGAGCTTATAGAGCTGTTAAGTTTGGTGATTTAGCAGCTTTAGGCTACTGGAACGGGTGGGCAACTGCGACTAAGGAAACAGAAGAGCTGCGCCTACAAAGTTGGCAGATGGGACGAGTATTAATACGATTATTGCAGGATCTACAACCGGGAGAGCATTTAGAATCCTTGATCCAAGCTTGCGGGAGTCCTTGCAATTTTGCGACCGCTTATGGCCTTGCTGCTGCTGACTGGCAGATCGAAGAGGAAACAGCTTTACTCAGTTATTTACACAGTTGGGTAACGAATGCGATCGCGGCGGGTGTTAAGCTAATTCCTCTTGGTCAAACGGCAGGTCAACAATTACTATTTAATTTGCAACCCTGTTTAACCACAACAGCTCAAGAAGTTTCAGGATTAGAGGATGAGAACCTAAATAGTTGCAGTTGGGGGTTAGCATTGGCAAGTATGGCCCATGAAACTCAGTACACGCGATTGTTTCGGAGTTAAATAAGCAGTTAATCTTGAGTTAAGATGGGAGGATTAAACAGCAATGTTGAAACAGGGATCGCAGAAGAAATTATGAGTGCTTTTCGAGTCGGAGTTGCTGGCCCTGTGGGTTCGGGTAAAACAGCCTTAGTGGAAGCGTTATGTAAGTCTATGCGGCAGCAGTACCAGATTGCTGTCGTGACCAATGATATTTATACTCAAGAAGATGCTCAGTTTCTGGTTCGGAGCCAAGCGTTAGAAAGTAATCGGATTTTGGGGGTGGAAACAGGTGGCTGTCCCCATACTGCGATCCGAGAAGATGCTTCGATTAATTTAGTCGCAATTGAGCAATTAGAGCAGCAGTTTTCGGATTTAAATTTAGTTTTTGTTGAAAGTGGGGGAGATAATTTAGCGGCTACTTTCAGTCCAGAGTTAGTTGATTTAACTATTTATGTAATCGATGTGGCAGCCGGCGATAAAATTCCTCGCAAAGGCGGACCCGGAATTACAAAGTCTGATTTATTGGTGATTAATAAAATCGACTTAGCAGCTTACGTAGGAGCTGACTTGGGAGTAATGGAGCGAGATACAAAAAAGATGCGGGGTCGGAAACCTTTTGTTTTTACTAATTTAAAAACGCAAGAAGGATTAGAAACAGTCATTGAGTTTATCCGGCTCAATCTTGCTTAGTTGTTCGGAGAAATAGTGGGAAACCATCTGCTGTATCTTTGAGATTCATTTCGGTGCAACCCAAATGAACCCCACCCAAGAAAAAACCCTCCTTTTTTAGGAGGGTTAGGGAGCTTAAAAACTATATTTCCTTACAACTTTGTCCCACACTCAGGGCAGAACTTGTTATTCGCTGCATTTTCTGCATGGCAACTGGGACAGTAAATAATTTGTGGTCCAGTTTCCGGCTTTTGAGGGGGAGTAATTCCGATCATTTGAGCATTGCTCTTTCCGGGTGCCACCATTGGGTAGCAGTTCTCATCTTTCTTCACCTTCACTTCTAAGAGTACAGGGCCCTTGTGCGCGAGCATCTCTGCGATCGCACCCTGTAACTCATCTCGATGAGAGACGAGAATACCCTTAATCCCATAGGCCTTCGCCAACAGCACGGTATCCGGCATTCCCGCTTCCATATTTGACGAGGAATAACGCTCGCCGTAGAAAGCTTCCTGCCACTGACGCACCATCCCCTGCCAGCCATTATTCACAATCACAGTCTTGATATTAATGCCATATTGTGAAATCGTTCCTAGTTCTTGGATGTTCATCTGGATGCTGGAATCACCCGCTACACAAATGACTTCCTCATCTGGTAGTGCCATCTTCGCACCCATTGCCGCTGGCATTCCATAACCCATCGTGCCTAAACCAGCACTCGAAATCCAGCGACGGGGCCCATTATTCAAGAACTGAGCTGCCCACATTTGGTGTTGTCCCACATCCGTCGTGTAGTAGGCATCCGGTGCTTGACGCCCCAGCTCGACCATCACCTCTTGAGGCGAAATACTATCCGGATATTGGGGCACTGTCAGCGGGTAATCTTCTTTCCAGCGCTGAATGCGGTCAACCCAAAGCCGTGTCTGGTTAGAGTTGATCGTATCACCGATTTCCCGACATCGGCGTAGCAAGTCAATCAAGACATGCCGCACATCGCCCACGATCGGCACCTCTGGTGCTCGATTTTTACCCACTTCAGCGGGGTCAACATCAATATGAATTACCTTAGCACGAGAGGCAAAGTCATCTAATTTACCTGTCACTCGGTCATCAAACCGTGCCCCAACTGCAATCAGCAAATCGCACTCAGTCACCGCAAAGTTTGCATAGGCCGTGCCGTGCATCCCTAACATTTTCAGCGCTAAAGGATGACTTTCATCAAAGACCCCTTTACCCATCAAGGTGGTAGTTACTGGGATCTGGAACATCTCAGCCAGTTCCTTAATTTCCTGATGAGCTCCGGCTGCGATCGCACCTCCCCCCACATACAATAAGGGTCGCTCTGCTTGCCGAATCAAACCAATCGCTTGATGAATCTGGCGAGGATTTCCCTTCACCGTCGGGCGATACCCTGGAATCCGCACCGATCCCGGTTCCACCGGCAAATAATCAAATTCCTCTAGCCCCACATCCTTCGGCACATCAATCAACACCGGTCCCGGACGCCCCGTGCTGGCAATGTGAAACGCTTCCGCTACAATTCTCGCCATCTCTCTGGGATCGCGCACCACATAAGAGTGCTTGACGATCGGCAGCGTAATTCCATAAATATCGGTCTCTTGGAACGCATCCGTCCCGATCACATTCCGAGACACCTGACCCGTCACCACCACCATGGGGATCGAATCCATGTGGGCCGTTGCGATCCCTGTCACCAAATTGGTTGCACCCGGACCCGAAGTGCCAAAACATACACCCACTTGACCCGTTGCACGGGCATATCCATCGGCTGCATGGGCAGCACCTTGCTCATGCCGCACCAGGATATGATAAATTCCCCCCTCAGCTTCAGCACGGTAGAGTTCGTCATAGATTGGCAGGATGGCACCACCGGGATAGCCAAAAATATGTTTGACACCGTGACGTTTTAAGCTGTCAATCAAGGCAAAGGCGCCTGTAGCCCGCCTCACTGCCACTTTACTTTTTAGTTGCACAGAAAACCCTTCCTTTCACTAAGTATTAGTTTTAATTAAAGCTTTTCTCCTACTTCCCTCTTAATAATGATACTTTAAAAGGTTAACCCTCGATATTTTCAACAAACTTTCACAATGGCTCGTCGCAGTTGCCTCCCCGTGTCCAGGGTGGTCGGCCAACCGCTTGAATAACCAATTCCCCGCCTAAACCACATCTTGTAAAACGCTGCGAGTTCTGTGCCAGGTGGCACTCCCCAACCCAGCCACTAACATTCCTAGGCTCAACAGCACCAACCGTAGCCCTAAATCATCCGAACCCACCCATCGACTGACTCCATCCGTCAGGGGACCCGTAATTGCCAGTGGCAAACTCAGGGCAATATTAGTGACATTGTTCTGAAATCCAAACACTTTCCCTCGCATTGATTCAGGCGTTTTCTCTTGAATGAGTGCCTGCATCGGACCATTAATCAGGGAAGCACCCAAACCAAACAAAGCACTCATCACCAAACCCAGCCATAGATGCTTCGTAAACGCAAACATTCCCAAAACAAAAGCCATGATGGCAAAACCAATTAAAGGCAGAGGCTTTTTGTGGGTGCGACCGCTCAGATGTCCCAGCAAAGCCGCACCCAACACCATCCCCACCCCCGCCGCTGACAACAAAAAGCCAAATTGAGTTTCTTTCAGACCAATCTTTCCCGCCAGAGAAATCGCCAGCACTTGCAAGGCCGCAAACACCGAGTACAGAATGGTCAACTGCACCATCGCATTGCTCACCAGGCGATTATGCTTCAGATACCGTAACCCCTCCTGTAGATCCTGCCAAGGAGCGATCGCCACTGCCTGAGTTCCCACCCCCGTTTCCTGGACCCGCATTGTATAAATTAAACCAGAGGACAGCAGGTATAATCCCCCCAATAACCAAGCTTGAGCACCTTCTCCTGCTCCCTCTCTCGCCCAACTCAAAAGTGGTTCCCCGATCGTCATTCCCACAATGATGCCACCCATAATCGAGGAAGCAAATAAAACATTCGCCGACATCAACCCTTCCTTCGGAACCACCAAGGGGATCGCTGCCTGCTCCGCTGGGGCAAAAAATTGCGTGACTACCGACACAAAAAACGTCACGACCAGCAACACCATAAAAGCTTTTGGCAACAAAGGTAACATCCCAATTACCAGGGCCCGGATTAAATTGCAGCCAATCAACATCTGCTTCTTTGAGAAGCGGTCTACAAAAATTCCCGCCGCTGAACCAAAGAAAATTGCTGGTAACGTAAAAGCAACCATCACTGCCGATCGCAGAGAATTCTCAGAATGTTGCCATGCTGGTCCGAGGCGATAGCTACCAGCCTCCAACAAAATAATTAGCCAAACATAAAACATTTTATCCGCCACTTGAGCCAAGAGCTGGCCACTCCACAGAGCCAGAAAAGGGCGGTTCTTGAGCAGGGCATGGAATCCGTTGCGGTCAGGGGGAAGGCTGGCTGGGTGCATAGCAATAGTCTAGCTGACGGGTGCATCCCGATCCGATCGATATCAACCGCAAGAGAGGTGAATTTTGATACTGTGGTGGGGCGTTGCGAGACCTTGAGGGAGGTGCAAACAGAGTATGTACTAGCTTTGAGGGTCAATTGAGGAAGTAGGAGGTCAAGCGATGCTCAATTAACCACTTGCACTCAGAGGTCGAACAGCCAGGATGTCGATTTCACAAGCACTCCGATTCTTGGGGGATGGGTTGAGAGATTCCACCTGCTTAAAAGCTGATTGCCAATGGTGCAAGATTTGAACCGATGATACTTGCTCCTGAGTTCGTACTGACTGACTTGACTGAATAGCTGTGTGGTACTATGAGTCCCGCCCCACAATACCTGAGCGCTCTCCGATCGGGTGCATCTCTAACATCGTTCGCAACATAGTGTATCATCTTTGACAAAATACCCGCTATTGGCGGTGTTATCAAAAGGGTCGTGCTGATTAAGGCATAAACGAAGCTGTAAAAGTCAGGAGTGAAGAACTTGAAAAAAGTAGAAGCTATTATTCGCCCCTTTAAACTTGACGAAGTTAAAATTGCTCTCGTCAATGCTGGAATTGTGGGAATGACTGTTTCTGAAGTGAGAGGGTTTGGGCGTCAAAAAGGTCAAACCGAACGCTATCGGGGTTCTGAGTACACCGTAGAGTTTCTGCAAAAACTCAAGGTGGAGATCGTGGTAGAAAACGACCAAGTAGATATGGTCGTTGATAAAATCATTGCTGCTTCCCGCACCGGTGAAATTGGGGATGGCAAGATTTTCATCTCTCCCGTCGAGCAAATTATCCGCATTCGGACGGGAGAAAAGAACCAAGAAGCAATTTAGGCTCAGCAGAGCCTTTAAGCAGGGGCAAGGGGTGTTGCTCATAGCAATGCCTCATTACAAAAGCTGCTGGCTCCTTGTCGGGTCGTGATCGATCGCCACTTTACCTCTTGCCTAATTCCTCGCTGGCAATGCGATGGAGTTGGGGCAAGAGGACCTCGAAGGCTCGCCCCCGGTGGGAGAGCGATCGCTTTAAAGCAGGCGACATCTCTGCAAAAGTTAGTTGCTGAGCAGGAACGTAAAAAATTGGGTCGTAACCAAATCCACCACTCCCCCTAGGAGCCTCCAGAATTTCCCCTGGACAAATGCCTTCGACTTGCACAGCAATGGTACCGTCGGGACGAGCGACCGCGATCGCACAGACAAACTGAGCTTTTCGATTGGTTTCGCCTGTCAGTTCCTTCAAAAGTCGCTCAATTCGCTCCCGGTCTGTCTTGCCATAACGAGCTGAGTAAATCCCCGGTTGGCCGTTGAGAGCATCCACTGCTAAGCCAGAATCATCCGCAATTGCCCATTGACCGGTAGCTTTGGCAACTTCTGATGCTTTGAGGCAAGCATTGGCTAAAAAAGTTTCGCCCGTCTCCTCAATTTCCAGTTCCTCTGGTTTGAGTTGCAATTCCCATCCTAAATCTACAAAATAAGGTTGTATTTCCTTAAGTTTTCCTGGGTTGCTAGTGGCTGCGACTAACACTGTCATCATTGCATTTCTTCACTGAATGGTTAACTCTTCAATTGCTGAAAAAAGGAGGCTGTTCTGAAAGAGAAGCTGACCTTTTTCCCCGAGCGCGAGCTAAAGTTTTTAAAGCTGACAACTCTCCAAGCGTTGATAGAAATTATCTGCACTCTGAGACCACAGCCCCCACACTAAGGAGGCAACCCACGCACCGCAACCGGGGAGATGACCAATGGGAGCATGGGGAGCATAAATGAGAGAGGGGATGCTTAACCATTTACCATGCTTTCGCCAGCCAACGACCTCTCCTAATTTCTCCCAATCTCGCCCCACTTCCTGATAGAGGGTTTTTTGCACGCTAAAACCAAAGCGCCCTTGCGAGTATTTGAGCCAAAGCTGGTTGACTGTGTGCAAATCTGTACAGGGCAATTTAGCAATTGCTTCGGCATTGAGCCAGCCAATGCTGTCTCGCTCGACAATTTTAAGCAGGATAAATCGCGTTTCTTCATCGGCTTCTTGCCACTTTCCTGCTGCTAGTAAGTCACGCAGTTGAGCATAGTTAGCGCCAGCTTCAGATCGTAATAGTTCTTCTTCAGACATCCTCTTCTCCTCACGTCTTCGGAGGTTCAACCCTCCCCAAGTTTTGAGAAATGAGCATGAGTTAAAAGAGTTTTTGATTCTCGACTCCACTAACTCATCGCTCTTTTTTCTGGCATTTCCGCTAGCAGTCATTTGAGTGGCGACAGTGATTAGCTGGTTGCCCAATTTTTCGCCCAAGCTAATGTTTCATGAACTTGCTTTAAGGTTGCTGCTTCACAGTAGAGTCTCAAAACAGGCTCAGTTCCGCTAAACCGAATTAATAACCAGCGACCATCTGCTAAACGGAATTTATAGCCATCGATGGGATTGCAATCAATGACGCTCAGACCCACAATTTCTGTTAAAGGTTGAGTTTGCAATTGTGCCAACAGGCGCGATCGCACCTCCATACTTGCCAATGGCAAATCAATGCGGTCATAAGCTGAGGTAAAGTTGGTTTCTTGTTGCAGACGGCTATAAATCTCGCTTAAATCCTGCCCAGATTGCACCACTGCTTCTAGTAAATAGAGGGCTGATAGTAAGGCATCTCGTTCCGGAATGTGGACGCCGTAACCAATTCCCCCTGATTCTTCACCCCCCACTAATACCTGGGAGGTTAACATTCGATCGGCGATATATTTATAGCCGATGGGTGTTTCCTGCACAGGCAATTGATATAAATTAGCAAGTTTGGGAATTAAATCAGACCCACTAACAGTTTTAATCACTTCCCCCGTAATCCGGCGTCGTTTCGCCAAGTGTTCGATTAAGATGGGAATTAAGATTTGAGAACTTAGGAAATTGCCTTGGCCGTCTACGGCAGCGATGCGATCGCTATCTCCATCAAAGACAAATCCGATCGCTAAACCCCCTTGCGAGCGTTGATGAGTTCGCATCACCCGGAACAACTGGGAAAGGTACCGGGGAAGGGGTTCGGGAGCTCCACCCCCAAACAAGGGATCGCGGTCGCCATTGATCTCTCGCACCGGTACTCCTAAAATTTGGGCAAGTCCACCAGTGGCGGCTCCGTGCATCACATCGGCAAAGACGGTGAGTTTCCCTTGGCTCACAGCTTCTCGGATCGCAGCAATATCAACCATGCCTCGCAGGGTGTCGCAGTAGGCTGGCCAAGGATCGAACTCCTGAAGCGAGCCAGGAAGGGGGGTCGTTGCTACTGCATCTCGCTCTAATAAAGCTTCTATTTGCTGAGTAATCTCAGGGGGAACTGAACCCCCAAAGGCTCCCTTGACTTTTAAACCCAAATATGCAGCGGGGTTATGGCTAGCTGTCATCACAATCGCACCGAGGGCATTGAGTTGTTTGGCAGCTAAACTGAAGGCAGGAGTGGGTGCATAGCTCTGTGTTAACAGCACCTCAAATCCAGCTTGCTGGATAGCTTCCGCTGCTGTACGGGCAAATTCTTCTGCCAGGAAGCGGCGATCGTAGCCAACAATCACAGTACGACTATCGGTGCTTTCGCCGTAGGCTTGGGCTAACACTTGTGCGGCTGCTGGCGCCACCCCAGCAACGCGATCAAACGTAAAATCAGCGGCGATCAAACCGCGCCAGCCATCTGTACCAAACTTAATGGGAGTCATCAGAATTTTCGAGGGGTCATTGGTAATGGTTAGCGGTTAGCAGTTAGTGGGTGGTGGTAAAAATCCCACTCACTACTAACTACTAACTTTTTACCTATTACCAATCTAGGATCTAAAATTCCAAATTAAAAGAAAGCGGGTTGGTGGCGGATCAAGTTAAGGAATTCTTCACGGGTTTTTTGCTCATCTTGGAATTGACCCAGCATGGCACTCGTTACAGTCCAAGAACCAGGTTTTTGTACGCCTCGCATCACCATGCACATGTGGGACGCTTCAATGACTACTGCAACTCCCTTGGGTTCTAGGACTGATTGAACGGCTTCAGCAATTTGCCGAGTCAGGCGTTCCTGCACTTGCAAGCGACGACCATACATCTCGACAATTCGCGCTAGCTTGCTCAGACCAATCACTTTTTGGTTGGGGATGTAAGCAACATGGGCCCGACCCATGAAGGGTAACAAGTGGTGTTCGCAGAGGCTAAAAACGGTGATGTCCCGGACTAAGACCATCTCGTTGTGACCTTCGTCAAAAATGGCCCCATTCACCAGTTCTTCTAACGATTGCTGATAGCCACTGGTAAGAAACCGCATGGCTTCTGCCACCCGCTTAGGGGTTTTGAGCAGACCTTCGCGTTCAGGATCTTCTCCCACTCCCAGCAGGATGGTTCTGACGGCATCGGTCATTTGGTCATGGTCAACTTGGGAGGCTGTGGGTAAGAAAGCTTCTTGACCGTTGTGAGAATTGCGATCGGGTCGAGTGGAGAGGGCCGATGCTTCATCAGTATCCTCGGACTGTTTGATGCTGTCAGTCGAGAGTGAAACTGAGGAATTGGAACCGTTGGAAGGAGCGATAGTCATAGAAAATCTGCGTGAGGATCTTGGGCTTAGTGAAATTGGGTTGCACCGGTACTGGTGATATTTCGCATGCACTCCTCAGGAACAATCAGCTTTTGGCTTGAGAGCAATTATCAACTATTAGTGAAATACAGATTTTCAAGGGATGTGGGACTACCTCACCCTCTCTGTATCTCAGGAGGCTGCAAACTGCTATCAGATGAATTTTTCAATGGTTTTGCCAATGCTGTTGCTTGCCCCTGGAATTAAGGCCCGCAATTTTGGGGGAGGAGTCATTTCGTCATCCCGGATGCTGGATCGAGGCTAATCTGGAATAGCCGATCTGGAATTGGGTAAACCTAAAAAATCTGTAAAGATTTGTTACCCAAACGATTATATCACTCCCCACGGTTTCTCTACCCTTAGGCAGGAATTTCTGTAAAAGCCCCAATCTTGCGGAATTTTTGGTAACGCAGGTCTCGTCGCTGCTGGCTAGTGAGCTGTGCTAGTTCTGCTAAGTTTTGCAACAAAGCTTGTTTGAGAATTTCCGCCGCTTTCAGGGGGTGAGCATGAGCACCACCTGTGGGTTCGGTTAAGATTTGGTCGAGAATGCCGAGATTTTTGAGGTCCCAAGCGGTGATCTTGAGGGCTTCAGCAGCTTGGGGTGCTTTACCTGCATCTTTCCAGAGGATCGCGGCGCAGGCTTCAGGGGTGGCAACGGTGTAGACGGAGTGTTCTAGCATTAAGAGTCGGTCGCCAACGCCGATGCCTAAGGCGCCACCGGAACCCCCTTCGCCGATGACAGTGCAGATGATGGGAACGTCGAGGCGGAACATTTCTCGGAGGTTGTAGGCGATCGCTTCTCCTTGACCGAGTTTTTCAGCCTCGGCATTGGGTAAAGCGCCCGGAGTATCGATAAAGGTGATGATGGGCATGCCGAAACGATCGGCGTGTTCCATCAGTCGCATCGCTTTACGGTAGCCACCTGGAGAGGCCATCCCGAAGTTACGGGCGACGTTATCCTTGGTGTCGCGGCCTTTTTGGTGGCCGAGGATCACAGTGGGGCGTCCATCAAGACGGGCAATCCCGCCCACGAGGGCCGGATCGTCTGAACCACCGCGATCGCCGTGGAGTTCGATCCACTCATCGCTAATGGCTTGAATATAATCGAGGGTGCTAGGACGACGGGGATGCCTTGCCAGTTGTAGGCGCTGCATCGGTGATAGGGTGCTAAAAATCTCTTGGCGCAGTTGCTCGGCTCGCGCCTCTAACTTGCGAATTTCCTCAGAGACATCAACACCGTTCTCCTCAGCTAATTCACGGATCTGGTTAATACGGGTTTCCAGCTCCGCTAAAGGCTTTTCAAAGTCTAATAGGATTGGTTTGCGGTCGGGGTTTGGCACACTTGCTGACTTAGATCTAAAGTTGGATTAACACCATTCAGATCCTACCTTGTCAGGTAGACAGGAAGCTTAACCGTCTTGTCAGTGTGACACTCCACCAACCACCTGCAACTGTTGAATTGCTTGCTACACCCTCTTTACTGTCTTGCGCCTCAGTCTTAAGGAGGAAGGGTGAGGAGACCTGGTAACAGCGAACAGTTATCAGTCCTTCACTCCCCCATCACCCCTCCACTTCCGAGTTCAGAATGACAGCAGAGGGCGGAACCCATGTTTCACTGAAACTTGCCCGATTTGCTCCATTTTTTCCACGGTAATCTGATTTCTTCCCCAGGAAAAGTTGGTGTACCACTTTTCAAATTCCAGCAGCATTGATTCCGCAAAACAGGCAAATAGTTGGCGAGCCGGCACGTCCATATTGACTATTTTCATAATCTTCCAGTCAATATCAAGGGAATGCTCAACTATCCCTCCTTTGAGTACATAAACTCCCGGATGCTGCATCTGTGTTGCCAGATTTTTTGGGTAGCCACCGTCAATGAGTAAACAAGGTTGCTTCAAAGTTTTGAGGTCAATTTCCACTCCTTTAGGCATACTTGCGACCCAAACTACAATGTCGGCTAGTGGCAGAGCTTCTTCCAAGTCCAGGATTTTTCCCCGCCCCAATTCTGACTGCAATGATTTTAAGCGCTCTTGGTCGCGGGCAATCAGCAGTAAGTCTTTGACATGGGTTTTCGTATTCAGCCAGCGACAGACAGCGCTGCCAATATCACCTGTTGCCCCACAAACAGCTACCGTCGCGTTTGATAGCTCAATTCCCAATTTAGGGGCTGCTTCTTCTACCTGGCGACAGAGTACATAAGCTGTGTGAGTATTGCCTGTGGTAAAGCGTTCAAACTCCAGCTTGATATTACGGACTTGTTGGATCTGCTGCAAGTTGAAATTTTCAAAAATAATTGAAGAAAAGCCACCTAAAGCCGTGATATTAATCCCGTTTTTTTGAGCATGAGCCATCGCATTGATTACTTTCCGCGTGGCTGCTTTAATTCGGCGAGTGGCTAGCATCTCTGGGAGAAAGCATGACTCCACATACCGACCTTCAATTTTTTGACCTGTTATGCTTGTGACTGTGATCGTATCAACGATTTGGGGCGGTGCGCTGCACCAAAAATCAAGCCCTTGATCGGCATATTCTGGATAGCCGAGATCCTTAGCCACAGATTGGGCATGTTCCAAGCTTGTTAAGTGACCGATTAGACCAAACATTAATAAATTTTCAGTTGTCAGTTGTTCAGGGATTCTGTTGTTCAGGGTTGGTGGGTAATTGGTAATGGGTCGTTGGTTAGTCGTTAGTGGTTAGCGATTCGTTGTGAACCCGAGTCGCAACTTTACAGACAAGCGAAAACTTGCCCTGACTCAGGACTAACTGTTTCCAGACCCTATTACCTCTTACCTGATTGCCCACTGTTATACAGCAGTGAGACCGTAAGCAGACATCCGCATGATGTCGCGGGTGGTAAAGCCAATATTGCTGAGCGCTTCACCGTAGGCAATCATGAAGTCTTCAACAAGGGCGTCTTTTTCCATTCCTAAGATGCGGGCATCGGCTTCGACCAGGTTGAGCATTTTCCAGACGATTGGCAGGTTCTGGCGATTCGCGTCTTCAAGCTCAGCTTTAGACTCCTCAAAGTGAGCTTTGAGCCACTGCTCACCAAAGTTCAGGTGGGAGTATTCGTCTTTAACTACGCCTTCAGTGATTTTGCGGGCGAAGTCGTCAGCGACGGGGATATAGATGTTGTAAGCGGCGATCGCAAAGCACTCGATAATCAGGGCTTGAATGAGCAAGCAAGTGACTACCTTACCTGTCGCTGCCGCTTCTTGAAAATTTCCGTGCAGACCAGCAAAGAACTGACGGGAAAATTCCATATCCGGCGTTACTTTGAGATTCCGACCACAAGCTTGGAATCCTTTTTGGTGACGGTTCTCCATCTTGGACAGATTAACAAGCTCATCTTTATGGTCGGGCAACAGTTGAGCCAGTTGGATGTAGTTGTCGCAAGCTTCCTGCTCGCCCTCAATCACAATGGCGTTAATCCGGCTGTAGGCATCTTTGTAAGTTTCGCTCTGAAAGTCAATCGCTGGGCTGGCCTCAAGCTGCGGCATAGGTTTGTCGTCTCCTCATCACAAATGAGCTATTACTAAGTAGAGCTTCGGATCTTGGGGCAAAGGGTAAAGTTAATTGAACTTAACTTAGCTTATAGTTTACTTTACCTACTTCAACGAAAAATTTACCAGTTTTGTGGGACTTTGCAAGACGCCTTTGCTCTGAAAGCGTCACAAGCTATGGCTTTTAAGTCGATCCCCAGTTTATGGCAAAACTGATGAGTCGATCGAGGTGCAGGAACTCTTCAGGCTTTTTGGATGTGGGTGGGTTTGGCACTCATATTTTTCTCCCCACAATGCTCTGTAGAGATTGAGGTGATTGGGGTAACACTGAATTGTAGGTTGAGCAGGTTGGCAATCAGCGAACTTCTAGCTAGCGTTGATGGTTACACTCGGTTTGGCAGTGGCGGGGTTTGAGGATAGGACCTTTCGTTGGTCAACCCTTAAATTTCCCCGGTCGAAATACCTAAGGGAGCCGGTGTGATGCTTGATTGTCTAAGGGGGTCAGCGCTCATTTTTCTGTGATTAATGATACCAATTTGGGATTAATATGGAAGTCTTGGCCGAACACTCCTCAGCAGTCAATTTTGTAGCGGTCCTTTAGGAGGGCTAAATTTCAGCATAACACGACGATCTTAGCAGCCTTTTGGCAGATTGACAGCAGGTACATCATCGCTAAACCGCTCGCTGATTTTAGCCATCTCTGGAGTGAGTCAAGCGATTGGGGTGATAGCATTAATTTTCTGAGTCCAGGTTGATGTATCAATCTGTTTATGAGAAACTAGATCTATAAGTTTCATCCCCAATCTTACAGACGGGTTTAAATCAAATTTATTATTACAGACAATTAATAAAAAAAATTATAGAATAGCTCAACTTAAATCTGCCCGCCTCAGCCAGGAATCATTAGCGAAATATCAATTGTTTATGACCAAGCTCTTGCCTCCCGATCGAATCAGGGCTCTGCAAAAAGTGGGTGTATTTTTATTTGTATTATCCTTTATTCCCTGGGTAATCATTATTTTTTTGCTACCCTTAGTGTCGCTGCCAGTCGCACAAAAAGCGATTGTCGGTACAGTGTTAGCGGTCTTTGCTGAAGCCTGCTTCTGGTTGAGTGTCATCATCTTAGGAAAAGAAGTCGTGACTACCTATCGAAGGTATCTCAGCCCCCGTTACCTCTGGAAGAAGCTGAAACAGTTAATGAGTTTACCGCTCACTCGGTTAAAAAAGTTGCTCTATTCCCGTCCTTTCTTAAGGAATAAAAAACATCAGAAGCCCTAACACCAGTGCCCCTGTTAAAAACCAACGATAGCTCGATCTCACCGGATCGGGAAGTTCATCTTTAAACACATTCAGTAACGTACATCCTGTTAATGCAGCAATTAACAGATCGGACATGATGGGATTGGGAGGAACTAACCAACCAGCCAAGGCTGCTAGAATTGCAGTTGCTGCTAAAGCGTGTCGTCCCCAAGCTTTAAACTGCTTGGGATATTTGTCTCGCAAGGAATGATCGCCCCTCATCAGATGTAGAATCATTGCCAACATATAAACGAGGGAACTGGCTAAGCTATACTCCAACTGAGCTGGCATTGTGTAGACAATCAAAGCATTGTAAGCACATAAAAAAGCAATCTCTACACTAAAAAACGGTTTGGCAATCGCAGTCCTTTTGATCAACTCCCACTCTGGTGGTTGACTCGGAGCTAGCTCAAGGGCAAGGCGCTCCATCCCATAAAATACTAGGAAGCCTACGAGAATTAGATAGGGATTAATGGCTCTTAAATCTGGGTGATGATGACTTAGTTGTGGTAACAAATGCAGGAAAACGTAAGCGACAGCAATGCCACTCCCCAGAGAAGAAGCAATGACTTCTAGGTGTAAGTATTTTTGCTCTTTTGGATCTGAGCCTCGTCGCATCCAATATCGGATCGGGGAGGAAAATACGTGAGTTTGGCAAAGCAGGGTAGCAAACACAGCGATTAGCCACAGACCCCCAGTGCTTAAGGGTTGTCCTGTTTCTAAGAAGCTGAGACCTGGAAGGGTCGCCTCAAAAGTGGCGTTCATTCCCCATAAATAAGCGATCGCAACTGCGATGAGAAATCCAGTCGCACCTAAAACTTGGGGCTTCATGGATGGCTCCCAATTACTTTTGATATAAACTCGACTGTTGAGCGCCTCTGATACGATGAGTATTTTGCGAAGCGAGTCAACATCCCTGTACAGGGTCAGCATCCGGATACCGATTCTTAGTCACTCTGCACCTCCTATTAACCCTTGCCAACCTCCCTCATAGCAGGGAAGTGCAGGAGGTGGTGGGAGTCATCAGAGTGCAACTCATACAATTGGTATAAATATTGTTTTTACCATAAAAAGGTTGAATATTGTCGGCTTTTTTAGGACTGGCAGACACTCAATGCCACTAGTAGAATCAGAACGGCTGTTTCTACCAGTTTTCAGAATGGAGAGCGTGAACGATCGCGCCTGAATTAGCCATTGCTTTCTTTAAACGTTAATCCTCCGTTGGCTCAGGGTGAAAATAAGCTGAGAATCTGCTAGGAGTTTGCGCCTGAGTTTGGTTCACTCCTGTTAAACCTGAGTTGATGGTTAGTAAGGATGAAACGGATTGGCTCGGCAATCATTTCTAACACCAGCCTCAAGCAATCAGGACTTAGAATTCACGGTGATGAAATGACCCATCGTTAGAGAAATCGGAAAAGGGGAACGTGAATCCGGTGACGGGGGTTTATCCCCCCTCCGATAGCAAACTGCTGTCACTTTTTCGGGGGTAAAATCCCAGAAAATTGCCTTGATGGGCGGTTTTAGTCGCTCCCCCTGCCCTATGCTCGACTCGCAAATCGTGCAATAATAATCCGGCGATCGCTTTCCACCCTTGCTCCCAATGGCTGAACTTCCCCAAACTCCAGACGCTCTTGCTGAAGCCCTCAGTGGCATGACTGACCTGAATTTTCAACTGCCCGATCCAGAGGATGAGCAGATTCCGGAACCAGATTTTGAGCGACTCGTTGACAATGCTTGGAAAGTGTGCGATCGCTTCGACCTGCAAACGGATATCTGGCGGGGTCGGATTCTGCGAATTGTCCGAGACCGGGAGAAAAAAGGCGGTGATGGTCGGGGTACCGGCTTTTTAAACTGGCTGAAAGAACGAGAAATTGGTAAAAGTCAAGCTTACGCCTTGATCGAACTGGCAAATAGTGCCGATACCCTCGTTGATGAGGGACATTTAAACCCCGATGCGATCAAGAATTTTAGTAAACGAGCGTTTGTAGAAACAGCCAAAGCTGCGCCGGAAGTGCAGCAAATGATTGCAGATGCAGCGGAGAGGGGCGATCGCATTACCAGGAGAGAAGTTAAGCAAATCGAAGACGAATGGACCGCCATGACTTCTGATTTGCTACCCGATGAAGTGAGAGAGAAAGCCGCCTCTGGTTCTCTCCCGCCACGCTACCTCGCTCCTTTGGTAAAAGAATTAGAAAAACTGCCAACTTTACACCAAAGCGAAATTCAAAGCCAGGTGGCGGAAAGTCCCGATCTAGAAACGGTCAAGCAGCTTACTAGCGATGCTCGGAACTTAGCGAAATATCTGGATGCTGCGGCTCAAGTGCAGGCGATCGGCAATTCACCCTTAGATATGGAAATGGCCCTAGAAGAAGCGTTGCGGGTGGGATGTTTGAATACGGTGGCTGATGTGGTGAAGCAAGCAGCGCAACTCGAACAAACAGTAGCTAGACTGTACACAAATTGGAAGCGTTTAGGCGGTTTAGCCGATCGCTTGTATGTGGATACAGGTGCGAGCACGCCGAATTTACGATTACTCTTGGGATGCTTGGATAGTCTCTCTGGAGAAGTGATTGAAGTGCAATTGGGAGAGGGCGACCGTTCAATTCGCTTACAAATTCTCTCAGGTTCTGAGCTCTAAGTAGGGGTTGCTGAAGAAGGGGGAAAAGGGAAAAAAGGGGGAAAGGGGGGAAAGGGGGAAAGCAGAGGACGGACAAAAAGTGCAAACGTTTTGAGGTCTAGCACCAGATTCGGGAGCTCTTGGCAGGGTTCTTAATGCCTTCCGAATCCTTCATGAATGCAGGTTTTAGCTTTTTTCAGCAAGCCCTAAGTAACCTGTCTCGAACCTGGGGAATGGGGAATCTTCATTCACCTTCACCTAAAAATTACTCATCGCTCTTACGATGAGGAAAACGAGCGTTCCGATTAAAACAACTGCTGCAATTGCCGTGACGATCAACCCAGTTAAGATTAGGAATAAAAACCGCATATCGGCTTTTTTCCCTGCTCGCGGAGACTGTAAATGAGATTCTAGTAAGGCAACATTTTTAGTATTGCATTTCCAGGTAGCGTCAAATAAATCACCGAGTAATGGGATAGAGCCAACTACCACATCTAATAAGATATTTAAGACCATGCGTACTAAAGTTGCCCGTGGTAAACCTAATCGAGCGGCTCTCACCACAATATAAATAGAGAAAATACCAATGACAATATCTCCGCCGAAAGGAAGCAGTCCCACAATGGCATCCATACCCACTCGAAAGGGAGTACCAGGGATAGAAAAGGCATTGTCGAGCAGATAGCTGAGTTGGCGTAGATGTTGTAGCGTTCGAGCGTGGGACTCGTGGCTATAGACAATAGGAGCAGGTTGAGGCATGGGGATGGCAAAGGTAGAGATGACCTTGTTATAGCCATTCAAGCACTTGCCTGTTAATTTACGCTATGTCGAAAGCAAGATTTTGGCTGAGGTTAACAGACGTGAACTAAGCGCCAAGGTGCAGAGGATAGAGAAGTGAAAAGCAGAGAGAACCAACAAGCTGGTACTGACAAAATTTAACCCCCCGAAATTCGGGAGGTTAGGGGGGGGAGAATTGAGCGTTGAGTGAGAGACAAATTGTTTACCACTCAACACTCATGACTCCTCAATTGAGGGGTTGTTACTTACTTAGACTCGGTGAAGTCAGCATCGATCACGTCATCAGGGGCACTGCTACCGGTTGGGCCCGCGCCTGTTGGACCAGCACCCGTGGGTCCAGCACCGGCTGCACCGCCGCCAGCTTGCTGATACAGGTTACTGCTAACGGTGTAGAAGGCTTGTTGCAGTTCGGTTGTCAGTGACTTGATGCGCTCATCATCTTCTTTGGCGATCGCATCCCGCAAGTCTTTGATCAAGCCTTCAATTTTCGTCTTGTCCGCAGCGGGAACCTTGTCTCCCAATTCGGTGAGTTGCTTCTCGATCTGATAGGTGAGGGAGTCTGCTTGGTTCTTGCGATCGATCCGTTCGCGGCGTTCCTTGTCAGCAGCAGCATTTTCTTCTGCTTGCTTAACCATCCGCTCAACTTCCGTCTTATCAAGGGTAGAAGCACCCGTAATACTGATCGACTGTTCCTTACCAGTGCCTTTATCCTTCGCCGTCACATTGAGAATACCGTTCGCGTCGATATCGAAGGTAACTTCAATTTGAGGGACGCCACGGGGTGCTGGAGGAATGCCATCTAAGCGGAAAGTCCCCAGACTCTTGTTGTCATTAGACATTTCCCGCTCACCTTGCAGAACGTGAATTTCCACGTTTGTTTGGCCATCCACCGCCGTCGAGAACACTTCCGACTTCTTGGTGGGGATGGTAGTGTTGCGAGGAATGATCTTGGTCATGACACCACCCAAGGTTTCTACACCGAGAGACAGGGGAGTCACGTCAAGCAAGAGGATATCTTTGACTTCACCCGCGAGAACGCCTGCTTGGATCGCAGCACCCACGGCCACGACTTCATCCGGGTTAACGGTTTGGTTGGGGTCTTTGCCCAGAACTCGTTTGACCAATTCTTGCACTGCGGGGATACGGGTCGAACCACCGACGAGTACCACTTCATCGATCGCACTCTTGTCTAATTTGGCATCCCGAAGTGCATTTTCAACAGGAACGCGACAGCGGTCGATCAAGTCAGCACAGAGTTCTTCAAACTTACCGCGCGTTAAGGTCATATCTAGGTGTTTCGGACCTTCCTGCGTAGCGGTGATGAAGGGTAGGTTAATTTCCGCTTGGGTCACGCTAGAGAGTTCGATTTTGGCTTTTTCAGCAGCTTCTGTCAAGCGTTGCAAAGCTTGCTTATCTTTGCGGAGATCGATGCCTTCACTTCTCTGGAATTCGCTGGCGATGTAATCAACGATTTTCTTGTCGAAGTCATCACCGCCGAGGTGAGTGTCGCCACTGGTGGCCAATACTTCAAATACGCCATCCCCGACTTCCAGCACGGATACGTCGAAGGTACCGCCCCCTAAGTCAAATACAAGGATAGTTTCGTTGCTCTTCTTATCTAACCCGTAAGCGAGGGAAGCGGCCGTCGGTTCGTTGATAATTCTCAGGACTTCAATGCCGGCAATTTTACCAGCGTCTTTCGTTGCTTGTCGCTGAGAGTCGTTGAAGTAAGCGGGAACGGTAATGACGGCTTGGGTGACTTTTTCACCCAGATATTTGCTAGCGTCATCTACGAGTTTGCGGAGGACTTGAGCAGAAATTTCTTCAGGAGCGAATTGCTTGCCGCGAGCAGGAGAGTCCAACTTCACGCTGTTGCCAACGTTGAGGACTTTGTAGGAAACTTCGGTGAGTTCGTTTGTGACTTCATCAACCCGACGACCGATAAACCGTTTTACTGAGTAAAAGGTGTTTTCCGGGTTCATCACAGCTTGGCGCTTGGCGATCTGTCCTACCAGTTGATCGCCATTTTTGGCAAAGGCGACGACGGAAGGCGTTGTGCGGCCCCCTTCGGCGTTGGCAATGACAGTGGGTTTGCCGCCTTCCATAACTGCGACGCAGGAGTTAGTCGTACCGAGGTCAATTCCAACTACTTTTCCCATAGGGGTTTTCCGGCTCCAATCACTACAAAATTTTGACTTTCTATCTGTGCGATAGTTGAGTAACTCAGGACTGCGGCTTCCACCCGATCGGGTGTGCAGGCAGTGAGTCCAGCTTTAATACAGTCTTAGATAGGTTGCTTATATCTATACTGTGGGGGCGTCACCCTTTCGTTGAAGGCGTGTTTACCGAACCTATGACAGGGCGGTTCTGAGGGTGGGTTTTCATTCCACAGCAAGGTTAGACTGCTTTTGTTTACTCTTACTAATTTAGGGGGAGCGATCGCTCTCGGCATGGAGGCAAACCGTATCTTTTAGGTTGTATTTGCCGTCGATCTGGGGAGTGACTGGTAACAGGGATGGCCAGAGGCGGTGTTCAGAGGCGACTGGATGGGTGAGGGGAGGTGCGATCGCGGTCGAATTGAGAGTCGGTTGAACTGTGATAGCAGTTCTCAAGGTGCAATCTCTCATTGAGCCGGAGGAATTGAGATGTAAAAGTGTCCTGAACTCCGTGGTGCTGTAGTTGTTAGTGGTTATTGATAGTTTGCTGTGGCGCAATTAGGAGGGATACAGCAGTTTGTCTCTCCCGGAAGTACACCCCTCCCTCACCCTCCCCTTAGTCGGGGGAGAGTACCCGAAGGACGGGTGGGGTCGAATGAATTTCACTGTGTTGAAATCTGCTGTTAAGCATAGGGAAAGCGAGGGTTTGCTCCTCTGGGGAGATGGCTGCTGCTATGAGACAGAGAGTGAAGTCTCTGGAAAAGTTTAAGAAGATGAACCCTCCTGATTTGAGTCAGAAGAGATGGGGAGGAATGAATCGTTTAGTGGAATCTGAACTAGAAATGGGAGACCTCATTAACCGTCCACGATTCTATCCCTTAACCTCACTAACGTTGCTAACAATTCATCCGGGTCCACTGGCTTCGCTAAATGTCGATCGTAACCTGCTTTCAAAGCTTGCTCGCGGTCTTGTTCCCTCGCATAAGCAGTCAGCGCCACAGCCGGCAAGCGATCGCAGAACTCTGATTCTAGCGCTCTGATTTTACCAATGAGCGAATAGCCATCTTCTCCTGGCATACCAATGTCGCTGACTAAGACATCTGGACGCCAATGTGCCAAAGCTACCATTGCTTCCGCAGCCGAGGCTACCGCGATCGCAGTGGCCCCCTCCTCCTCCAGTAAGGTGATTAAAAAGTCACGAGTGTCAGCATCGTCATCAACCACCAACACTTGTAACCCCTTGAGTTCCGTCTTGATAGCATTGAAAGATGCGTCGATCGCAGCTTCCGCTGGTGTTTCCGCAGTCGGTTGCTCCCCTCCAGAACGAGTCTTCCGCAGTGGCAACCGCACCGTAAAGGTGGCTCCTTGACCTTCTCCAGCACTTTCAGCGTACACCATGCCACCATGTAGTTCCACCAAGTGACGCACGATCGCTAACCCTAATCCCAAACCACCGTAAGTTCTGGTAATAGAACCATCTCCTTGCCGGAAGCGCTCAAATACAAAGGGGATAAACTCTGGGGCAATTCCCTTGCCACTATCGCTGACTTGGATCTCAGCGTAATTTGCGACCGCAGATTGACTCTGCCGATCCCCCAACTGCAACCCGCGAACGGCTGACAGCTTCACATCTACCCGGCCCGCAGGAGAGGTAAACTTGATCGCATTCGATAGCAAATTCCACACTACCTGCTGCAACCGCTCAGCATCCCCCCACATTAACCCCACATTCGGATCGAGGTCACACTCTAACTCAATGGACTTGGTTTGCGCCATTAACCCCACTGAATTCATCGCCGCTTCAATGACTTGGGCTAAGTCAAACCAGCCAACATTCAAACACAGTTTACCTTGAATAATCCGCGAGACATCCAGCAAGTCGTCAACAAGCTGAGCTTGCACTCGCGCCTGTCGCTCAATGGTTTCCAAAGCACGAGCCGTTGTGGCTTCATTAAACTTGCGAGTGCACAGTAACTGCGACCACCCTAAGATTGCATTCAGCGGCGTGCGGAGTTCATGAGACAGAGTCGCCAAAAACTCGTCCTTCATACGGTTCATCGTTTCTGCTTCCGCTCTAGCCGTTTGTTCGCGAGCGAGTAACTGAGCACGTTCCACCTCCGCTCGTCTGCGATCGGTGATATCCGCCACCAGCGACATACAATCAATGTTACCTTTGGCATCGCCCACTGGCGTTGCCCACAAACTGATCTCGATCGTCGATCCATCCTTGCGCTGGCGACAAGTCTCTACAGCAGCCAACGCCTTACCAGCTCGAATTTGCTCAAGGTTCGCTGCAAATTCTTCCCGCTTATCCTCAGGAATTGCCGGCATGCTCGCACCCAGCACCTCTGACTCACTCCAGCCGAAAATCCTCTCAGCCGCTGGATTCCAGAGCTTCACCGTACCATCCTCAGCGCTAAAAACCATAATTCCCAGAGGACAAGCTTGAATCAGCGCCTCTAAAGTTTGGTTTGTTTCCGAGAGCGCCTCCTCTGCTTGCTTGCGTAAGCGGAGTTCGTTGTAGACATCGCTAATATCCATATTCACCCCCACCACCCGCAGCGGTAAACCCTGCTCATCCGCCAACACTGCCGCTCGACAAGCAATCCAGCGGATCGTGCCGTCAGGACGACAGATGCGGAATTCTGTGTCAATTTCTCTGCCTGTAGCAACCCCTGCCTTTATGGTTTGATCCGCCGAGGTTCGGTCATCGGGATGCACCCGTTCCAGCCAGTTCTCATATTTACCCCCATAGCTCCCCGGTGCCAAACCATACAAGGCTTCTAACTCCTGGGTCCAAATCGATTTTTGGGTCTGGATATTCCACTCAAATGTCCCAATCTTGCTCACCCGCTGAGCTAACTGCAACCATTCCTGATTTTGTTTCAGTTCTGCTTCCACCTCCTTAATCTCAGTCAAGTCGATGTAGAAGCAAATCATTGTCTCTTGATTTCGGTCCACTTCATTCAGCAAAGCCGCACCCATCAGCACCGGAACCCGGCTACCATCTTTGCGGATGTATGCCTTCTCAAACGGAGTTGCCACTCCCGTTGTCCGCAGTTCTTCATTGACCCGCAGATCGAGGGACGCATATTCTGGTGCTGTCATGGTATCCCACCACAATTCACCCCGGAGCATTTCTTCCCGACTGTAGCCCACCATCTTCAAGAGAGCATCATTGGCATAGGTGATCCGACCCTGAAAATCGCCGATCGCCACCCCGAAAATATTCGCCTCGAACAGTCGCCGGAAAATCGCTTCGCTCTCCCGCAGCGTTCGCTCTGTGCGTTTGCGGTCCGTGATTTCCTGGACAACACTGCTGACGCCCAAGAAAACACCCTGAGCATCAAAAACCGGGTAGTGGTTGACCAACCAATCCCTGATGATTCCCGGTTGCTGAGCGGTCATCCCTTGAATCTCTAAATTTAAGAGCGGCTGTTGAGTTTCAATCACTTGGCGGTAGAGTGGCTCCAGGGTATCCGCCATGTCTGGTAAAACTGCTCCCACTCTCTGTCCCAGATGCTCTGCGATCGCTTTGCCATTGATTTCGGCCAGATACTGGTTGATTCGCACAAAACAGAGATTTGGATCCACAAAACACAGACCAACCGGTGTCGTGTTGTAAAGGTGGTCTAGTTCTGCAAGCTGTCGCTGCACCCGAGCTTCACTCTCCCTCAGAGCCAGCTCCGTATGCTTGCGTTTACTAATATCTTGAATATAAACCGCAAGACCATCGCTCCAAGGGTAAGCGTGAACTTCATACCAACGGTCGGGAGGAATGAACCCCGCCGCTTCCAGGTGTACAGGAATTTGCTGGTACAGGGCTCTGTGGTACTGCTCGTAAAACACGGTATCCACAAGCTGCGGGAACACCTCCCAAATGCAAGTACCCAGTAACTCCTCCTGGCGTCGCTGCATCAGGGTTTCGCAACGGTTATTAATGTAAGTAAATTCCCAATCGCGATTGAGGGCAAAGAAAGCATCGGTAATACTCTCTAAAATATTGACAAGTTTACGGTTGGCTTGGCGCTCCGCTGCCTCTGCTTGCTTGCGACCGCTAATATCCAGAACAAAGAATGCGCCCCGGTCCTGACACCCTTCCAAATGGCCACCCCCCGCCAGCACAGGAAAGCGACTACCATCTGAGCGGAGACACTCTTTCTCATAGGGCGTACAGCAGCCTGTTGCTTGTATCTGAGCGATCGCTTGGCGATCCAGCGCTGTATAGTCTGCCGGTGTGAAATCAGCCCAGCACAACTGACTTGAGTTCAGGTCTTCCCGGCTATAGCCTACCATCTGGAGCAGAGCCTCATTCGCATCTGTAATCCGGCCCTCTCCTTCCCAAAATCCGATTCCGATCATATTTGACTCAACCACGCTGCGAAACCGCCTTTCACTGTCTCGCAGCGCCACTTCTGCTCGTTTCGCTTCCGTGACTTCAGTCAAAATTAAGCCAACCCCCAACACTTCCCCCCCTGCTCCTTTCACCGGGTAGTAGTTGCCCAACCAATGCCCGAAGTACCCTGGTTTCCCCACGGGTTCTCCGCTCAGTTCCACATTCAGCAGCGTTTCGCCGGTCTCCAAAACCTGCCGAATCAGAAACTCAAAGTTATCGGCGGTCTCTGGTAGAAGTTCTCGGACAGTTTGCCCCAAGTGTGCTGCGATCGGCAAACCGTTGAGGTCTGCGAGCACTTGGTTGATGCGGATAAACCGTAGCTCTCGGTCCAGAAAACACAACCCTAGGGGAGCGGCACTTAACAAAGCATCAATCAACGCAAAGGATTCAGCAGTTTGAGACAGTGCTGCTTGTGCTTCTCGGTACAGTCGCAGGTTCTCCACCGTGAGAGCACAACGGGAGGCGAGGTCCGCGAATACGGTCAAATCTTCGCGATGATACCTCCGTCCTGACTGGGTGGTGATGAAGGTGAGAGCACCCAATACTCGGCCGCCTGCGATCAGGGGGACGCAGAGGTAAGACCCTAGCTTTAACTGTCGCAGCATCTCTAGGTGGGTGGCGTCTTGAGCGTAGGCGACCAGCATCTCGTCAGACGTTTCTAGGAGCAGGTAAGGTTCTCCTGTCCGCAGCACGAAGGGATAGCCTTGAGAGGCATTGAATGTAGAGGGATAGCACTGTTCGAGTCGATCGAATAATGCGACCGCATTTGGATCGAGGTGGGTGATGGCTATTCGGCGGATCGTCCCGTCTGCTTCTAACCGGTGAATCAAGCACCCATCCGCCACAGCCGGCACTGCCAGTTCTGCGACATTCTGGAGCGCAGTTTCGCTGTCGAGGGAAGCTGTTAGCACTTTACTCACTTCCGCCAAAAAAGCTGAACGTTGCTGCTGAACTTCCGCCTTTTCCCGCGCAGCTCGCTCTGTAACTAACAGCGCCGCCTGTGCCTCCGCTTGCTTGAGTTCTGTGATGTCGCGAGCGACTACGAGTGCATTCTGAATCTGGCCTTCCTGGTCGAATTCAGGAACGATGCGAGACTGAAAGGTGATGAGTCCCTCTGGATGGGAAATTTGGTATTGAATGGTTTGTTCGACACCAGTGGTAAAGACTTGAGCCAAGCTTTCATCCCACAGTTGGCATAATTCCGATGGTATACCGAGTTCTGAGCTGGTTTTGCCGACGATCTCTGCTGCGGAAGCTTTTTGAATCCGTTCCACTACGGGATTAACGTATAAATAACGTCCGTCGCGGTCGCAGCGAATAATCACATCGGGTATATTTTCAACCACTGTTTTGAATTGCTGTTCGCTCTGGGATAAAGCTGCTTCAATCTGTCGGCGTTTGGTGATGTCTTCAACGGTGCCAACATGACCGATCAGTTGACCAACGGTACAGAACATGGGAGCAGAACGAAGCTGAACCCAGCACCAAATACCTTCCTGGGATTGGAAACGAAATTCGCTGAAATATTCGCGTCCTTCATGGGTGCTTTGACACCATTCTGCAAAGATGCGGTCGCGGTCTTCGGGATGAATAAAACTTACCCACCCTCGGCCTAAACTTTCTGCTAGGGTTAAGCCGCTAATTGCTTGAAAACGGGGATTGCTATAAGTGCAGTAGCCTTCGGTATCGGTGGTGAAAATACCAATGGGGGAACAAGCACTCAGAGAGCGGAATTTTTCTTCGCTTTCTCGCAGTGCTGCTTCTATTTTTTGCCGTTCTGCGATTTCTACTTGGAGTGCGTTGTTAGTGGTGATTAAGGCGGCTGTCCGCTCACGCACGCGACTTTCTAGTTGGTTGTAGGAAACGGCTAGGGCGATTTCTGCGGCTTTGCGATCGGTGATATCAAGACCAGTGCCGATAATATACTCCACTCTCTCATCTTGACCAAGGATGGCCGTGTTTGACCAAACAATTAAGCGTCGGGTACCGTCTCTGACAACCCAGTAGCCTTCGTACTGATTGGGAAAGTCTCCATTTACCAGAGCTTGAAATACTTGCTGGATTGCTTCAATTTCTGGAGTGGGTATGAATAAATCCCAGACAAATTTATCTTTGACTTCGGCAAAGGAGTAATCAGTAATTTCTTCGCAAGCTTGATTGAATCGAACGATTTTTCCTTGACGGTCGAGAACAATAATTAAACTCTGAGCGGTGCGAAGAATTGCTTCGATCAGGTCTCGTTCTTGTTCCAGTGCTTCCTGGTTTTGCTGGCGCTCTGTTAAATCGTTGATGGCAACCACGCACCCTTGCACTTCTCCTTGTTTACTGAAGTGGGGGACGTAGCTGGTTTGGATGTAGCGCTGCGAGCCTCCGGGTAAAGAAATCGGTTTTTTTGTGGTAATTTTTTGACCTGAAAATGCAGCTTCCAAGTCAGTTGAATTTTCTCGATCGATGGTTGGCTCTAAAATTTCAGTGATAGACTGCTCTTTAATCGGATTTGGAAAATCTCCAAACCATTCTTGATAAGCTTTATTCTTAAATTGGTAGCGTCTGGCTGCGTCCAGATAGTAAATAGGGGTTGGGATTGCATCGGCGATAAGGCGGAGTTCTTCTTCTTTTTGATTGGCGATTCCTTTGAGTTTCCGCTCTGCTTCGTTGAGGAAACTGGTGAGCAATGCCACAAGAGCAAACAAGGCTAATTTGACTAGGTCTTCCCACTGTTGCCAGGGATGAAGCAGGGGATAACCAAACAAGGAGTGCAGGCAGATTAAAGATAAAATTGCAGTTGAGACGCCGGCTTTTAGCCCTCTGTAACAACCACTCACGATCACTGAAGCTAAGAAAAATAAAGTTGGGATTTCCTTTAAGATTGGCCAGAGAATGAGGGTGGCAATCAGAGCAATTCCCACTGCTAAGAGAGGAATGCTGTAAGGTTTAATCGCGATCGATCCCACTGAAGTAGAATTCATTTTTTTTCCTGGGTGGATGGCGAGACCGCTAAATTATTAGCCGATCCGCCAAAATGCAGACAGCAATTAAATGCCGACAATCTCGGTATCGAGGGGTTGGTCTTTCTGAGCAATTCCCACCCTTTTACCTTGTTGTTTAGCGTCTACAATTAAATCCATTAGGGCAATGGCTCTGCGAAATACTTCTGTTTTCGTTCCACCAGTTTTCTGAGCGAGATCCTCTAAGGTTTCGTTGATGTCCGATGAAACGACGAAGTTTAAGCGAACCTTTACCTTTTGGTTGTTCATCATAGGGTTACTTTCCAGAAGAGAGTAGATATGTATTATTTATGTAATAAACCTTAAATTCTTGAATTTGGTATCTCTCTTGAGGTAGATTTCAGGGAGAGCGAGACAAAATAGCAGACTTTCCAGCCCAAAGCATACCGATATGGATTTGATTGTAACGCTATGGTGCGATCGCTCACCTCCTCTACAAGAGTGAGCTCCTGCAATGTTATTGTGTGCCATGCTTGTGGTTCCTAACTACGACTAGAGGCAACCCCGCTTAAGTTCTGACTGGGTGGTCTTGACAGTAACAGGTCGCATCAGGAAGCTTCTGGCTTAGGGTCGCTGTAGCCAGAAGAGCGAGACAGCCGGAGCTAGGCTGGACAAGGTAAGATCGAAAGGTCAGAATCGACTTAAATTTAGACCATGCCTGCCCTCTCTCCTGAATTACAACAAAGGTTAGCAACCCCACTCAAAATAGGTTCCTTTGAAGTCAAAAGTCGCGTGTTGCAATCACCTCTGTCTGGTGTCACTGACTTGGTATTTCGTCGCTTAGTGCGTCGCTATGCACCTGATTCTATGATGTATACCGAGATGGTGAATGCAACGGGGTTGCATTATGTCAAGCAACTCCCCAGAATCATGGAGGTCGATCCCAATGAACGCCCCATTAGCATTCAATTATTTGACTGTCGCCCGGATTTCTTAGCAGAAGCTGCAATTAAAGCGGTTGCAGAAGGAGCGGATACGGTTGATATTAATATGGGTTGTCCTGTTAATAAAATTACTAAAAATGGCGGGGGTTCTTCTCTGTTGCGGGAACCAGAAACGGCGGAAGCAATTGTCCGGGCTGTTGTCAAAGCTGTGAGTGTCCCTGTCACAGTTAAAACTCGCATTGGTTGGTCAGATAAAGAAATTAATATCCTCGAATTTGCCCAGCGGATGCAAGATGCAGGGGCGCAAATGATTACAGTGCACGGCCGCACTCGCGCCCAAGGTTATAACGGTTCTGCTAAGTGGGAATGGATTCGTCGTGTCAAGGAAATTCTTTCAATTCCGGTGATTGCCAACGGCGATATTTTTTCAGTGGATGCAGCGGTTCGATGCTTAGAAGAAACGGGGGCTGATGGGGTGATGTGTTCGCGGGGAACGCTGGGTTATCCGTTTTTGGTGGGAGAAGTTGATTATTTTCTGAAAACGGGTCAAGAAAAGCAACAGCCGACACCAATGGAGCGACTTCAATGTGCTAAAGACCACTTACAAGCACTTTGGGAATATAAGGGTGAAAGTGGGGTGCGTCAAGCGCGGAAGCACTTAACCTGGTATGCTAAAGGTTTCCCAAGTGCTGGAGAATTACGGGGTCAGTTGGCAACGATTGAAACAGTCGAGCAAGGTTGTGAGTTGATCGATCGCGCCATCGATCGGCTGGCAAACAGCGATTGGATCAATTCTGGCACTTGGGAATTGAGTCAGGGCGAAGTATTCGCGTAGAAAATTTAGGCATTGAGTCATAGTTTTTGACTCGAATGCTTCGCCCCAACCAAAATTGAAGTGGGGTTAAGCATGGAAACATTAAAAGGACGGGATTTATTAGGTCTGGCTGATTTGAGTGGAGAAGAACTGCATTACTTGCTGGATTTGGCAGCGAAACTTAAGTCGGGAATGGTGAAGTTACAGCGCCATAAGGTGTTGGGGTTGCTGTTTTCTAAGGCTTCGACAAGAACCAGAGTGAGTTTTAGCGTGGCGATGTATCAGTTGGGGGGTCAAGTAATTGACTTAAATCCCAATGTTACTCAAGTGAGTCGTGGTGAACCGTTGGTGGATACGGCGCGGGTTTTAGACCGATATTTGGATATTTTAGCAATTCGGACCTTTGAACAAAAGGATTTAGAAACGTTTGCGAATTATGCAAAAATTCCGGTGATTAATGCGCTGACGGATTACGAACACCCTTGCCAAGTGATGGCGGATTTAATGACCGTTCAAGAGTGTTTTGGGAAGCTGGAAGGGGTGACGCTAGCTTATTTTGGTGATGGGAATAATATGGCAAATTCTCTACTGTTGGGTTGTGCAATGGTGGGGATGAATGTCAGAATTGCAACTCCAAAAGATTATCAACCCGATCCGCAAGTGGTGGAAAAGGCGAAGGCGATCGCAAAGGGCCAGACGGAAGTAACAGTGACTAGCGATCCGGATGCGGCGATTAAAGGTGTACAGGTGATTTATACGGATGTTTGGGCAAGTATGGGCCAGGAAGAGGAAGCTAGGGTGCGGATTCCTGTTTTTCAGCCTTTTCAGGTTAATGAAAAGTTGGTAGAGTTGGCGGATCGAGATGCGATCGTGTTGCACTGTTTGCCGGCACACCGGGATGAGGAAATTACTGATGGGGTGATTGAAGGGCCGCGATCGCGGGTTTGGGACCAGGCAGAAAACCGGATGCACGTTCAAAAGGCTTTGTTGGCGAGTTTGTTAGGGAGTGATTAGGGTGGATTTTTGAGGGTTTAACCGCAATGAGTTGTTTAATTTTGAGTGCTTGGTTGTTAAGAATTTAGACATTTTCTAGAACGATTAGCCCCCTTTTTCAGGGGGTTTTTAAGGTTCTCTTTTGAGGGGGGATGAAAATTTTAAGTTGGTAGCGGGTTAGTTGTAATGATTGCTAATGATCCAGATTGAGTTGTCGCCTCAGATCGTCGAGGGGTGATTCTGGTTCTTTCGGTTCTTCGGGAACGATAGGGAGGTTTCCTTCAATTTCAGGCTCGTTGGGGCAAAATTCTAAGTGGATTTTCATTCTAATTTTTCCTTTTTGCCAATCTCTGCTACCAAGATTGAGAATTTCACACTTCCAACCCTCATCACTCATCAAACTAACCAATGCCTTATTATTAAGAGGAAAATTATTAGGAATTGCACCTCTTTGTCTTATCTCTAATAATTTGTTACATTCTCCCAGAAGATCTATTTTTAGCAATGCCTCGTGTAAAATAGAAGCCAGTTCCCCTACTCTCAGCATTGCATAGGAAGAACCTAAGGAAAAAATAGCATCTTTATGTTCGGAGATTGGGTCTAATTTCTTAAATCCATCGCTCATAGCTAGTTACCGCTGAGATCAAATCCGATTATAGCAGGATCATCAATGAGTACCATCCTCTTGCTTGCTATCCCTAGGATGGGTTCAAAAATTCAACCCAAGTTTTAAGGACAGACTTGAGTCCTTAAAAAATCAACGCTGAAGGATTAATATCATGTCCGTTAAATGACCCCCAATATCTTGAGTCCGAGTCGATCGGTATTAGGGATAGAGGTGTGGACATGATATTAAACCCTGACTCAAAACTTACACTCCTCCTAAATTAACCTTGCTAACTTCTCCCGCAGAAACATTCACACTTGCCTGCAATTTGCTGCCATC
>JBLNEP010000008.1:0-4439 GCA_050262755.1 Actinomycetota bacterium
GGTGATTGAGATTGCAGGCGACGAACTAAAGGCAGTCACAACCCCGACCGATGAAGTAGTCGAGCCAGAAGCGATCTCCCCTCAACCCGCCCCTATCACCCCTCAAGAGTCAGAAGCGCCGCTCGCCCCTCAACCCATCGCCCCTCAAGCAACCCCTTCTTTAGATGAGTCAGCCCCTCTGGATGAGGTGGAATCTTACCGCCGTCAGGAGTTGTATCGTCAAATTGAGAAGGCGATGAAGACGGTTGGAATGCGAGTTAAAGAAGGTCGGGCAACACTTGAAATAATGTTCGGTAACGGCGTTGTCAGTCGCGATCATCTCAACATCGAACAGCTTAAGAAATTCCTGACCTACCTCAACAACCAGCACACAGGAAAGATTGAGGCGATCGCCAACGCCATCACGGTGGAATGGACAACCGAGAATAGCGGCATCACGATCGACGAAGAAGGCGAAGTTCGCCCCTTCACTTGCAGTCTGTGGTACACTCCCAACCCTGAATTTACACTCGTTACCAGTGAAGGCAAGGAAATAAAAAGCACCTGGAATAACAAAGGAATCGAAGCTAATCCTCACTTCAAAGCGCTGCGAAAATCGCTACATTCCCACTTTCTAAACCAATTAGAAAATGCAGGATACATCCTTGAATCCCTCAAATCAGATAGCGTGACCCGTGAGTATGTTGTCTGGGTTGGTGGACAAAAGATTGGGCAACTAAAACAGCAATTAGGCTCCGGTCGGTTCATTCACTCGCTCCAAGTCCAGCCCGACTCAATGTATGCCCCACAATTTGTTTATCCGCTTATTTGCTTAGATGACTTGCTAGCACATTTCAAAGCGCAATCAATCAAAGCCAGCTAAACACTCAATCTAGGGGTGTGCAATGCACCCCCTGGCTCCCCCCTCAAAGTAGCTAGGTGGCTGCATTGCAGCGAAGCGAGACTGAACTGAAATCGAAAGGAAAGTGACCTAAATGGAACCAAAAATCTACACCCTAGCTGCCGACGATGGTGCTGTCTATTTTATCAAAGAGGGGGAGTTTATCCTGTCCTACTTTGACTCTGAAAATATCTTAATTACAGATGAGTATGGGGCTTTTGTTATCCCCCTGGTAGTGGCTTTTGAAGCTTTCACTGGCCGCCAATTGCTCCCCCTCCAACAGCCAGCTTGAACCAAAACAAATCAAAACAAATCAAAGGAAACTAAAAACAATGAACGTAATCACACTGAACACGGATGTAAACAGCATCGATTTTGACTACCTTGAGTGGACTCAAACCAATCCAACGCAAGAGGAATTCATCGCTGTCTGGCAACAGTTCAGCGAGTACGAACGGAGCCTAATTCTGGCTGATTTCGAGCGCTGGCTGGCGACGAACAGCTAATAGGTCTGAGGGGAGCCTTCTCTCCTTAATCCCTTTCCATCTCAACCTCAACCGCAACCTCAACCTAGTGGTTAAGGTTCAAAGCAATAGGGGAGGATATCTCCCCTTCTTAACTTAAAACGGAACCCGAAAAAATGCTAACGAATTTTGATTATTTACGGCACGAAATGCAGCTTGAGCTGGATTATTTAGAATCGCAGCTTAAAGAATACGAATCAGACCGGGAATCCTTCTCTGAATGGTTGCTCTCTGGGACGCGGGGAAAAATATCAATCCTGCGGAAAATGCTAAATAGAGCTGAGGCGATCGCAAAACAAGAGGCATTAACAGCATTGGTTGATGAAATTCTTGCCAATCCTCCTTTGACCACTAAAAAACAGGTTGAAGCTGTCGTCGCCGATGAGCCAGAGTTCACCGAATACACAGAGGATTACGCCCCACAAAAATTAGTGATAGATGCGGGGTCGGTGGGATTAGTGGGTAAGGTCGAACGCTTTGAGCGATATCCCGCTGGTTGGGTAGCTTGGCTCTCCGTGAGAATTCCCGGTCGTGCAACTTGTGATAAAGGCGATCGCTTCTGGGTTTCTATGCCCCAACTGTTCAAGAATTTTCGCCCACTCTCTGCCAGACCAGCAATTGAAATTGAGCGATCGCCGTCATCTCTGTACTCGCTGGGGTCAACTAAAACGAGAGCTGAGTTGAAGTCGATATTTTGGGTATCGCCCCCTGCTAGTCCTTCGCTGTACCACTCGATTATTGCGATGCCTGATGGGTCGAAGTGGCAGGCGATCGCACACAGGAAGGGCCATCGCTGGCAGTGTGTCTGGTGTAATGGAGATGGGTATCAAGATTTATTTCCTGGTGCTGCCTAGAATACCCCGCAGCTTACACGCACTTACCCTAGTGGGTAAACGTGTAAATAAACCCCTCAAAGCCTTGCTGTACTTGAATTATCACTTCGGATGATAATGTTGCCGAAACAGTCAGCTCCCTAGCGCTCCCCCTCGTGCGATCATCGGTGAAAAGCGTCGGGGCAATGATGGGGTGAAAGTCGATCGACACGGGCAATCTAAGGTGTTAAGTCAATCCGAGATTCGGCTGCTGTTCGCTGAAGGGTTACAGACCGACCGCGATCGCGCCCTCTTTGGTATCTGCTTGTACACCGCAGCTCGGATTGCTGAAGCTTGTACCTTGCGAATTGTCGATGTTTACACCCCAGAGGGGAAGGTCAGAAGCGACCTTATTATCAGGAAGTCCAATACTAAAGGCAAGCTAGCTACTCGCTGCATTCCGGTTATCGAAGACTTGCGGGTGCTGCTCGTTCGCTACCAACCAACGCCAGGGCAACCGTACCTCTTCCCCGGTAAGCCTTACAACACCCGGCTTGGACACATTACCAGCGATGCAGCCGGACTGATATTGCGACAGGCATTCAAACGGGTGGGCATCGAGGGAGCCAGTTCTCATTCATTCCGCAGAACCGCGCTGACCCAGATGAGCAATGCTGGTATCCCCTTGAGGATTGTGCAGGAAGTTTCGGGGCACAGGAACCTAGAGCAGTTGCAGCGGTACTTGGAAGTGCGGCCAGAACAGGTACGGGGAGCCGTTGCCAGCCTCTCAATGCTCAGCCACAGTCACATCGAAATACCCTCATTACCCGATGTGCAGAAAAAGGAGACACGTTCTATTTCCCTCTAGGGGTATCGCTTCAACCGCCCCCCTTCCCTGATCGCTCAACCCGCCACGCCAACTGATTGCCCAGTTTACCAGCCCGATGAAAGGTGAAGCTTCCCCATTCCCACTCATCCCCGGTCGGTCGGGAGCCTGTTAGTTCCTTTACTTTCCCAGTCCCCAGAATCCAGCCGTTGCTGACTGCCTTTTCTAGAGCCTCATACTCTCCCAGAGGGTCAGCAGGTCGTAGGGCTTTAGCGATCGCCTCTATCAGTCCAATCAAGTCTCCCCCCTCGTCCAGTAGTCCAGTGGACGTTGCTCCTTCGTCCAGTGAGCCTGTTACAGGCACTAAAGTGCTTACTGGGTCTGGGTTTGAGTCCTCTTTAGAACCGTCCAGCGGGAACTCAGATAACGCCTTTCCTGCTATCAAATGAGAGTGTAGAGCGTCCAGTGTCTCAAGCTGAGCGGCCGTAATGAATGACTTGTTACCCTGCTTTTGAGGTTTGATACCGAGGGCTTTGAGTCGGTTGTAGAGAGATTGTTTGCTACTTAGGGAGTAGCGATCGAGTAAATCGGCAACTGGGTAAGTATCTATATCAATATCTGTCATAGTCCAGTCGGTACAGCGATAGTGTCCAGTCAGTACAGTCTAGCGCGTCTACTGGAAAGGTTGGCAACGTCCATTAGACACACTGAACTGTCTTTCTGTGTAAGGGTTTCGCTGTCTTCTCAAGTGTCCAGTAGGCTGGCTGGATGCGTCCAGTGCGTCTAGTGGAAGGAGTCCATCTCGTCCACATTTACGCTTACTTCTTCTCCTTGCGACGAATTTCTAGAGATTCTTCGATCATCTTTGCCAATAACCAAGATATAGAGCGGTCTTCTTCCTCCGCCCACTTCTCTAGCTCTGCTTTCCATTCCTTTGGGATGTAAGCTGTAACGCCTGCTAAGTCTGTTTTGCCGCCCACCGTCATCGCTTTTGAACTTTCTCCGAACATACCATACTATCCTAAAACAACCTTTACTATTGTACGCTGTGCTAGGCTATGCTACGATAGCAGTAACAAACCAAAACCCCCACCGCGAAGACTGGTAATCATGACGGCAGGGGTTGGCACTCCCACTATTAAGGAGCATTTCGATCATGACGCAACACCACATCCCGATACAAGTGGCGATCGCCTCACCCGCGCCAACAATTGATCGGTCAACGACGCTCTCAGACTCAGAACCCAGTACCGATGACCCCGTACCAGAGCGGGGTAGCGATCGGCGATAACTCTTTTTTTTGACCCTTTCTCATGCCTGATTTGTGACTGATATCCCATCCGAAGGCGACAGGGCATTAATCGGGCATTAAACACAACAATGCTGCAACCCGTAAT
>JBLNEP010000009.1:0-35983 GCA_050262755.1 Actinomycetota bacterium
CTGGTGCCACAGCTTGAGGCGGTTTCCGATCGAGCCAAGCATATTTACGCTGGTACTCGGGCGGAGCTAGGGGCGCACGCCCTGGCGTTTCTGCGCTGCGATCGCCGTGAGAGCGCAAGACAACGTGACAGTTTGTACCTCCGAACCCGAAGGAACTGATGCCGGCTCTGCGGACTTCCCGCCTCGGTTGCCACAACTGCTCCCGCACGCACGGAAACAGAGGGGAGTTAGCAAAATCAAATCTTGGATTGGGGCGATCGCAGTTTAATGTCGGCGGTAGACGCCCGTGCCAAGCAGCTAGCGTCGTCTTGATGAAGCCGGCGATGCCGGCTGCACTCAACAGGTGTCCAATATTTGTCTTGACGCTGCCGACGGCACAGAAGCCTTTGTCTTCGGTGTATTGGCGAATCACCCTCGATAGGGCTTTCAGCTCGATCGGATCGCCGATCATCGTTCCCGTGCCGTGAGCTTCCACATAGCTGATGGATGCTCCATCAACTCTGGCCGCGGACCAGGCAGCTTCAATGACCCGCTGTTGCCCTTCCAGGCTGGGCGTTGTGGTTCCCATTGTGCGCCCGTCATTATTGATCGCGGAGCCTTCAATGACGGCATAGACGCGATCGCCGTCAGCCAAAGCCTGGTCTAAGCGCTTGAGCAGCACAGCTCCACACCCCTCACCGGGAACGAACCCGTTGGCGCGGAGGTCAAACGTGTGGCAGCGGCCGTCCGGTGATAAAGCCTTGGCTTCGCTCAGAATTCTGTACAGCTGTTCGTCCAGAAGCAGGTCAACCCCCCCTGCAAGTGCCATACTGCATTCTCCATCAATGAGGCTCCTACAGGCCAGGTGGACAGCAACTAGGGATGAAGAACAAGCTGAATCGATCACCAGACTCGGTCCTTTCCAATCGAACACGTGAGAAGACAAGCTAGCGATGAAGTTTTGTCCAGCACCGACAATGCTGTGCTTCGACCAATTCCCATAGCGCTGAGGATAGTTGCCAGCGCGAGCGCCAACGAAGACGCCCACCTGCTTACCCCGCAACTCAGCTTCCTCATATCCAGCATGGCGGACTGTTTCAGCAAATACTTCCAAAATTTGGCGGATAGCAGGGTCTACTTGTGCAGCTTCGACATCCCGGATGCCGAAATAATCTGCATCAAACATCTCAATACCCTCAAGGAACCCCCCCCACTTGCTGATCAGCTTGCCAGTCTCTCCATTGCCGTATAGCAATCGGGGATCCCACCGCGACGCTGGCACTTCACGAATGCTGTCAATACCTGCGAGCAGATTCGCCCAGAAATCAGAAACACTGCCAGCTCCTGGGAAATGGCAGCCGAGCCCGATCACTGCAACTTCTCGCCCAGAAGGGGGCTGCGGTACGTGAGCGACTGTCGGGTGGATCTGCACGGATGGCTGCGTCGCAGGTGTCTCGCCGAATTTCCCCGCCCAGCGAGTCGCCAGGTACTCACTCAGACTGTCCAGGCTACTGAGTTCCAGAAACTGAGACGGGTCGATCGGCGCTCCGGTCTGCTTCTCAATCGCTTGGGCGAGATCGGCGAGTAGGATCGAATCAACCCCATATTCGGCAAAGTTTACAGTTCCATCCAGCCGTTCCTGGGGGATTTTCAGTTCCTGGCAAAACCAGTTGACCAACCAATTCCAGGCTCCCTGAGCAGCGCCAGACGGCGTAGAGGATACAGATGACAGCACAGGTGGCGAGACAGCTCTTGTAGCTGGCAGTGGTTCGGGGGAGAGCGTCGCTGCCAACTGTCCAACTCGAAAAAGTTGCTCTTCGACCGTACAGGGAAGTATGACTGGAGGTACGGGGGAACTAGCAATGCCCTCGTAGAGAGCTAAAGCCTCAGCGACTGTCAGCGTCTTGAAGCCAAGCTGCTGGTAACGGGCGGATTCACCGGTCGCTGAACCAGCACCACTCCAATTCGGCCAGTTGATCGCCGTAATGTTTGCTCCTGCCGACCGATAAGCCTGTGCAAAGGCATTTAAGAAGCCGTTCGCGCAGGCGTAGTCGGATATCCCTGCACCCAGAACGGGTACAGCAGCAGATACAGAGCTGAACAAGTGAAAGAAGTCAACGCTGGTGGGCGGTACGATTTCTGCTAGCGCCATCAGACCCTCTACCTTGGGTTCCAAGGTCTTGAGTATGGCATCCGCGTCTTTGCGAGCAAAAGAGCCGACGCCCGAAGGCGTCACGCCCGCGCAATGTACCACTCCACCGAGGGGACCTAACTCCCGCGAACAGCTGTCAAAAAAGCTCCGCAATCGCCCACTCTCCGTCAGCTTCCCTGCAAAGAGCCGTACTTGAACGCCAGCTTTCTCCAATTCCTGAACGTGCCGAATTCTTTCCTGAACCGCTTCAGAATGGCGACCGATCTGGTTAGCAGACCACTCCTCTCGTGGTGGCAGTGCAGTGACACCCAGTAGCAGCAGCTTTCTCGCGCCCCTCATAGCTAGCCATTGAGCCACTTGCGCTCCCAGGCCACTCGTACCCCCCGTGACGGCATAAACCTTTGCCACATTAAGCTGCCACTGAGAACGCGGAACGGGGAGAGCTTCCCAATCTGCAACTGTGCGGATGCCATTCTGGTAGCGAACTTCGGCACCTGTGCCACTGAGTCGCAGTTCTCGTCGCAGGGCTACCGCCACTTCCTGGGTCGTCATCGTGCTTTCAAACTCGACCGTCTTGGCGCGGATAGACCGGTGTTCGCAACTCAATACCGGAAACAGGCTGGCGAGCCACGAGCCTCCCAAGGTAGGAACCTTGCCAAGCCCCGAGCTGGGCCCGCAGGTAAGGTGTAGCAGTTGCAGTGACCGCTGATTGACAGCATTGAGGAGCGACTGGTAAACCCCCAAGCGGTTGGCTTGGGGGTGGGGGCGCAGGTCCCGGGCTCGTTCCCAGTCGAGTGCGTCTAGGAAGGCGTCGAGTTCGTCAATGCGTGCTGCTTGGGACGGGAAGTCGCTTTCCTGGAACCTCACACATTCGAGCTCAGGAAAACTGCATAAGTGTCGGTAAATTTCGGTCCCTAACTCACCAGCAAACATCACTCCGATCCGGAACCGTTCTTCCCGATGTGCCTCCTCCTGACCCCCTTCCTGAACCCAGACTTTGGCCAATAATCGGCTGTTTTCGACCGCCTTGACTTCCTGGCGAGCAGGTTCCAAGCGATTCAAATTGCTAGGGGGCGCTAGCCAGTACCGCTCGCGGGCAAAAGGATATGCAGGTAGAGGGATCCGCCGACTGCCGAGGACACGGCTGGCAGCCCAATCGATATCAGCTCCCTTGGTCCACAACGAGGCGGTCTCGTTGTTACTCAGCTTGCTACCGTTCGAGCTGGAGGGGGATGCAGTATGGGACGCCCTCCCGCTGAAACAGCCCGGGCGCAAACTGCCGCTCGCGAAAGCATCGAGTTGCTCCACCAGCTCTGCCAGCGAGTGCGATACGACCGCCAGTCGCTCAGGCATGGGCTCCCGCCCCGCTTGCAACGTCCATGCTAAATCATCCAGGTTAGGGCGACGAGAGAGGAGGAAATTGCGAAGGTTGCTAGCCATCTCCACGAGGCGGTCTTTTGCCTTTGCACTTAAAACGATCGTCCAGGGACCAGTTTCCGACGTGGCAGTCGGTGGGTTGCGCCAATCTTCAAGGACAATGTGGGCGTTCGAGCCACCAGCACCGAAGCTGCTAACGCAAGCAATACGTGGCTTTGCGCCTGGCTCCCAGGTGAGATTGTGGGCGGTTACTTCAAAGGGCGTCTCTGAAAATTGAATGTTCGGGTTTGGGGGTTGGCAGTGCAGGGTGGCTGGAATCACGCCATGCTGCATTGCCAGCAGCACTTTGGTTACACCCGCAATCCCGGCTGCTGCTTCCAGGTGGCCGATGTTCGACTTGACCGAACCGATGGGAATTCTCTCGCCCCAGTAACCTTCCCGTTTAGCCACCTCCCACAATGCGCCGATCTCGATTGGATCTCCCAGTGCTGTTCCCGTACCATGGCACTCGATGTACTGTAGGTCGCGGAACTGCACGCCTGCAACCCGCAAGGACTTTTCAATCAGCTCGCTCTGTGAGATGGTGTTTGGGACGGTGAAACCGTTGACCCGACCGCCGTGGTTGATGCTGCTGCCACGGATCACGCCGTGAATCGTGTCGCCATCAGCTAGCGCGCGCCCCAGTGGCTTAAGCAGCAAAGCCCCCACACCTTCGCTCGGAACGTAGCCCTCGCCACCCGCTCCAAAACTCCGGCAGAGCCCGTCCTTTGACAAAAATCCTGCTTGGCTGAGATAAAGATAGCGGAATGGATGCAAACTGAGATTGACACCGCCAGCAACGGCCAGATCGCAATCGCCCGCTAAGATACTCTGGCACGCCAGGTGGATGGCTGTCAGCGAAGAGGAACAAGCTGTGTCGATCGCCAAGCTCGGTCCTGTGAAATCCAGGAAATGAGAAACTCGATTTGCAATTGCCCAGAAAAGTGAGCCAGCACCGCTGGGCTGGTCACAGGTCGCGCTTAGATCCCGCGCGACGTGCGAATAGTCGTGCCACATTACACCAACGAACAGTCCCACGCGCTGACCTTGCCGGGATTTCCTGCTCCCATAGCCAGCGTTCTCCATTAGGTGCCAAACACTTTCTAAGAAAAGTCGTTGTTGCGGATCGGTCTGTTCAGCTTCTCTCGGAGAGATATTGAAAAACAGCGGATCGAAGAGATCGACCCCTTCGAGGAAGCCGCCCCATTTGCTATAGGTGCGGTTAGGCTGTTTCGTTTGCGAAAAATAAGGCGCGTGATCCCAGCGTAAGCTTGGAATCTCCTCGACACACGATCTGCCCGAACAGAGGTTGTTCCAGTAGGTCTCAAGGTTAGGGGATTGTGGATATCGCCCCTCAATGCCAACGATCGCGATCTCATAGCCTCCTGATACGCGGCGGACTTCTGGAGTGGGGAGCTTGAGGGATTGAGCCTCAGGGTCCTTCGCGGGTCTGGCAGTTTGAACTGGATTACTTGTTGTCAGGGCCGTGGGGAGCTGTTTGACCTCAAGCTCATCTGCTGAGCTGACCGCCCGGTGTGACTCGGTCGCCTTGGGCGTCAGGCTTTCTAAATACGTGGCTAGCTTGGAGATATTGGGGTAGTCAAACAAGAGCGTAGGTCGCAACCCTGCATAGCGCTTGCCTAATTCAGCCATGATTTCTTCGATCATTAAGGACTCAACCCCAAGGCTGAAGAACCCCTCTTGCCGAGAAATATTCTCGGGTTCTGCATTGAGCGTTCGTGCGATTAACGTGACTAACTCCTGCTCAATGCTCTCGATCGCTGGGCTGCTGGCAGCAGTGTTCGTTGCTCCTGGTTGAGACCAAGAACGGTCAGACTCAGCCAGAGGACTTGCAAATACCTCTTGTGCAGTTCCTTTCCCGGTCACTGCAACTTGAGGCGGACATTCACCGGTTAGGATTGCCATGAGTGCGAACCTGCCAGAGGCAGGTGTCAACGGTTCGATGCCAAGACTGCGAAAGCGGTCTGCAAGGTTGGCCGCAGCCCCCATACCCTTTGCTTGCCACAGCCCCCAATTAATGGCAATCCATCGCCCTGGAGAGTTACGGGAACGATAGGCACAAAATGAGTCGAGCAGCGCGTTAGCGGCAGCGTAATTTGCCTGTCCGACGTTTCCAACTAGTGAAGCGATTGAGGAGAAAGCTACAAAGAACTCGATCGGGTGGTCGCGCAGCCGTTCGCTCATGAGAACTGCCGCCATGATTTTGGGTGCAACGGCACGGTCGAAAGCTGTCGCACTCTGATTGTGCAGCAGGCTATCTTCGAGGACTCCGGCGGTGTGAATCACTCCCTGAAGCTTGATGCCAGTTTCTCGCCAATGGGAGAACAAGGCGTCTAATGCTTCTGCATCGCAAATGTCGGCTTGATGGTACTCTGCGGTCGAGCCGAGGTGAGAGACCTCAAGCATCAGGCGCTCCGTGGCGGTGCTAGCTGGAGAACGCCCCACTAGGAGCAGGCGAACCTGGGTCTGAGATGCGATCGCGCGTGCAGTTTCTGCAGCCAGTGCCCCATTTCCCCCGGTCACGAGGATACAAGCACCTCTGGGTATGATGGTTGCTTCGCCCGCTCGTGTACTTCGTTCGCGGATGGTTCTGACGTAGCGGAGACCACCCCGGTATGCTACGGCATCATGGTCGAATGGAGCTGCTGCCTCGGCAAGGATAGCAAGGCTTTGCTCCTCAATGGACATCACTGATTCCAAGTCGAGGGATTTGAAGCGGAGCCTGGGAACCTCAAGCGAGGCAGTGCGCCCTAGCGCTTCAATCCCGGCTGAAGCAAAACCCAAGGCCCGGTCGTGTTCTGTTACCGCCTGCACGCCAGACGTAATCCCTACCAAGCGCAGAGGTGTCGATGGCAGCAGCCTAGCCCACGCCTGTGCGAGCAGGAAAACTCCCCGGACGCCGTGCGCGACCCGATTAGCAATGTCAGCAATCAGGGGCTGCTCTGGTTCCGCAGGGTCTGTTACCCAGTAGGCAGTGACTGGTGTTTCAGGCGGATAGGCAGCTAGAGCTGAGGCGATTGCTTCCAGCAGGCGTTCGTAATTTCTGGCTTCTGTGAAGTCCATCTGATACATCCCGCCGCCCAGCGGTTCAAAGTTGGTACCGGTCACAATCAGGTGACATTCCACCGCCCGAGAACGAAGTGATTGGAACAGAGACAGTCCTAGGGGCGCTGAAGTCGCAAAGACCGCTGAAAGCCCTTGAGCTTGGTTTCTATTCTCAGCTCTGAGCGGGGTCGCAATCCAGTGTGGCTCGAAGTAAGAGAGTTCGGGTGATAGCAAGGGTGCTGGGGAAAGTTCCAGATTGTAAACTGCTGCTGCCAGCGACCCGGATCGATCGATCGCTTCAGCACTGACCTCGCTACCTGATGCTGAGAACTTGCAATGCTGTCGTTCGATCCTCACGCGGAGAGGTCCAGCCACATCGCAGGTGAAAATCGTGCGGACCTTGGCTGGCACCTCGAAGATCGGTGTCTGTGCTGGTTCCCAGACCGTGCGTAGGTAGACTGCGGCCTGGAGAATGCCGTCCAGCAAAGCGGTCTGATGGTCAGTTTCGAGGGCGAACTCTGCTACCTCATCATTCACAGATAGTGATTGGATGACCTGTAGCGCCGTGCCGTACTGATATCCCCGAGAACGGAGCGTGGCATAAATCGCAGCAGCCTCAATCTGGCGGAGCCAGTTCTGCGGAGCCTGCGGGCGATCGCGAGGGACCTCTTCTTCAATTGCTGCAATTTTTGCGCTGCAAACAGTTTTACCTGCAACACTCAACTGTAGCGTGGAGTCGGAGAGATTGACCGAGGCAGACAGCTCAACCTTGCCGACACCTTCTGCTGTCTCGCTAAAGGGAATCTGCACCGCATGGTGAATTTCAAAGTCCGATAAAGTTTGCAGTGATTTCCCGGTTGCTCGCTGGGCTGCGTCCAGAGCAAAACGCACCATGCTGGCCGCTGGCAAAATTAACCGACCGTTTAAGAAGTGTGCTGCGACGATGGGGTCGTCCGCTCGGAAAGTGTGCGAAACCAAGCGCGATACTGAGTCTGCTAACTGACCTTCTGTATGCAGCCAGTACGCCTGCCTATCGAAGGGATAAAGTGGCAGGGAGAGCTTTTGATAGGGATCTGGGAAGAACTTACACCAGTCCACCTCGCTCCCCGCCAGCCACAGTGACAAGGCGTCTTTGAGAGAGGAAACTTCGCCCACTGAGGGTTGGCGATCGCTACTGTTGACTCGCACCCGCACCGCCGTGAACCTTTCTCTAAATAACAGCCCTAATACATCTGCTGGCTCGAAGGCGCCTTCCGCAAACAGTTGCACGAGTTCGTTGAGTTGTGGTGACCCACAGGGATACCGATCGGTCAAATTCCATTTCTGGCACAGGCGACGCAGGCTGCTGCGGATGGCAATAAATGCAGCAATGCGATTGCCCTCATCAAGCTGTATTCCTGCGAATAAATCTTCAAGTTCAAGGCTTACTTCTCGGAGCGTACTCCGCCAAGCTTCAACGAAGCGCGTAAATGTGATCTGCTGGTTCCATAGGAGTCGGGCGTCCTGTAGCACGCTTTCAAAGTCGGCTTGGGTCAGAGCCATTCCTTCCACTAAGGACTGCACTGACTCTGGATCGATGGTTCGCGTTTGAGAATCTGGCTGGTGATTCATCGCTTCGCTAGCGCGGGGCAGTTCAAACTGTTCGAGGGCAAGCCTGACTTCATCCCAACTGGAAGCAATAATCCCGAATCGCCAGGGGAAGCTCTCTCGCGACACAGCGAGATTGGCACAAACGTCGCAAAGTTGGAGTTCTTGGGAAAAGCGTTCTGCTGATGCACGCCAGAGTGCCACGAGCTGCTTGAGGCTACTTGCGGATTTCGCCGACAACAGGAATGGTACTTCCGCTGAGGGGTTGCTGGAAGTAGAGAAAGCTGGAGAAACGCTGTTTTCTGGGGACGCTTCGAGAATGATGTGGGCGTTGCTACCGCCGAATCCGAAGGAACTCACTCCAGCTCGTAAGGGAAGGTTGTCTGCTGTTGGAGTCCAGGGCATAAGTTCCAGCGCAGGAACAAATGGAGACGATGTAAAATTAATCAGGGGGTTGGGTGTGGTGAGATTCAGGGTTGGCGGGATCGCCTTCGCTCTCATCATGAGCAGCACCTTCACCACGCCAGCGATTCCAGCTGCAGCTTCCAGATGCCCGATATTGGTCTTGACTGACCCTACTTTGCAGTAACCTTTGCGTTCTGAATAGGGACTGAAGGCGCGCGTTAGTGCTTCCATTTCGATTGGATCGCCCAGAGAAGTCCCGGTACCGTGGGCTTCGATGTAGGAGACTGTCGCGGGGTTAACCGCAGCATTTTTGTAGGCGGCAACCAATAGGGCCACCTGCCTATCTGTGTTGGGAGCTGTGATCGATTCCCCAACAGCCGCATGGTTTACAGCTGAACCCTTGATGATTCCGAGGATTCTGTTGTTCTCAGCAAGCGCTTTCTCTAGGGGTTGAAGCAGTAGCACTCCACAGCCCTCACCGGGAACATAACCATCCGCGCTCGCGTCAAAGGTTCGGCATTGACCGGTAGGACTCAGCATTCGGGCCCGCGAAAAGGAGAGGTGCTTCCAAGGTCTATGATTCAGGCTAACTCCGCCAGCAAAGGCTATGTCACAATCGTCGGCGAGCAGTGCTTGCCGTGCTAAGTGAATTGCGACCAGTGATGATGAGCAGGCAGTGTCGATGGTTGCGCTCGGACCGCTGAGACCAAAAGCATGAGAGATGCGATTGGAAAGAATACAACTATAAGTGCCGAGACAGGAAAATCCATCTACTTCAACGCCTGTTGCAGAGGCAGCCTGCAAGTAGTCAAGCGTCATTGCACCGATGTAAACACCGGTTCGATTTCTCTGAAGCAGGGCAGGCGGAATGCCCGAGTCCTCAATGCAATGCCACGCAACCTCAAGGAGCAGGCGCTGCTGTGGATCCATCTGGCGGGCCTCTCGCGGAGAAATCGCAAAGAATCCGGCGTCAAACTCTGAAATTCCATTGATGAAGCTGCCCCATCTGCTCGCCGTTTTGTCAGCCCAGTCCTCATAGTTCCACCGCTCAAGAGGAATCTCTCTAATTGAGTTCACTCCGGCTGCCAGATTGGACCAGAATATTTGGGCATTGAAGGCGTCTGGGAAGCGACAGGCAAGGCCGATCACCGCTATGTCCTTTGTCATCTTTGTTACTCCTACCACTGCTCTCAAATCTGGGTTAAATACCCCTTTTATCCTCTGCCTCCTCCTCTTTCTTGTTTGTGCGCCCTCTGCACCTACTCTACGTAGCTGCTTTGCGTCTATGTGGTTCCTTTCCCCAAGGGGGTAGCTAAGAGGGATTTGGGATGAAATGGATCGAACTCAATTTCGGTGCGAAGTGGCAAAACAATCGACATGACTAGGGCTTCGGATGCCCACGAAAGCGCTTTATACTGACCAAAGTTGCGAAACGCTGATTGGTAGGTATAGTTTCCCAGGCGATCGAGGGATGCGACCGCTAATACTGAGGCAGGTGTCGTCATTCCGCAGCGGAGCACTTTTGAAAGCGCTTCCTTCATCGTCCATAGAATGAGTAGCAATTCAGGGCTTGGCTTTTTGCTACGATCTAAAAATCTTAATTCTTCCTCTGGGACTGCACTTAGTAGAGTTTCGTAAAGAGTGGGGTCAAACTCTTCAATATCAATCCCCATCGGATGTCCGGTATCGAATGCGACCGCGACGGCTTGGCTGCGATTGTGGGAAATACTGATGTTGTAACCCAGCGAATGCCGATGGTGGACGATGGGTTGACCAAAGATGCCAGGTTCAATCGATATAGTTCGATAATCATCTTCGCCAATCAGGGAGGCGAGGGCGTTCTTAGCGGCAAAACGCCCTAACAGATAGGAAGTCTGGCGTCTCACAACTGGCAGACTGTCAAAGTATGCCAGCTCTGCATCTGATAAAATGCTAAACCGTCGCTCTGCGAGTTCTGGATAGGCTGATGCAGAGACCGAGCTGAAGCGACAGTGAACCGTGCGATCCGGTCTTCTCAGAACCACATTCGCTGCGCTGTGTACTAGAGGGGTTAGGAAGTACGCCATGTCGCCACCTTGAGCAATGCGTTTTGCAATCCCCTCTCATTGAATCCAAACCGATCAATGATGGGTAAAGCTTCTGAACTCGACGAACTGCCAACGGCAATTTTCACAAAGGCTGCCAGCGTTCCGCTCGGACCGACATCAATGTATAGCTTCGGTCCGCTCGCCTCCAGATGCCGCAGCGCCGTTTCAAAGAGTACAGGTTGGCGCATGGCATCCCAAAATCTCCCGGAGCTGCTTGACTTTGCCTCGCTGATTCCGGGTGCGGTGCAGGAATAGATCGGGAAGCGACCCCAGGCTATCCAGGGAAGATCGCTAATTTCTCTGATAACTGAAGGCTTGGCCGGATCGATCCAGGGCGAGTGAAAGGCTTGCATCACTGGCAAACGTTGACAAATAATGTCGCTGGCTTGCAACTGAGCTTGCAGCTCGTCTAAAACGTTTGCCGGACCGCTGACAACGAAGCTGCGGCTACAGTTTACACTGGCCAGAGAGGTCCTACCAAACCACTCTGGATGGAGGTCCCACAACTGATGGGAATCCAGTACAGCCAGCATTCCGCCACCAGGCGAATGCTCTTCGAGGGCGAATGATGCCCGAATTAACCTAACAAACAGCTCGAAGCGGTCTACATTCTCGTTGTAGGCGGCAGCAGTTAGCTCACCCAAGCTATAACCAAGTAGTTCATCAGGCCTAACGCCAGAAGATTCAAGGGTAGTGGCGACGGCGTAGTTGAACATGAACAAGGCTGGATTGGTGTACCTCGTCTTGACAAATAAGTCGGAGTCTGGCTCGCTGGCACTACAAATCTTATGGGCGAGATGAACGCCCAGGAATGGGAGTGCCACTTCTGAAAACTCGTCCATACAGCGACGGAAAACAAGATTGCGACTGTAGAGTTCTTGCCCCATACCTGCATATTGAGAACCCTGCCCAGAAAACATGAACACAATCCGTGCCTTCATTTGGTGGGGACCCCCTGAACTACGCCTGGGGCAATCTGGTTGAGCAACCGTGTGAGGGTTGTTCCCGGTCCGAGTTCGTAGAAATCGCAAGCCCCTTGTTCGATGAGGTAGTTAATGCTATCCATCCAGCGCACAGGACCGGAAATTTGGCTGGTGAGGGTAGCAATTAGGTTCGTGGAAGTGTAAGGGCGGGCCAAAAAATTGGAGATTACGGGAAAACGGGGAGCATTGAAGTGTATGGTCTGGATCAAAGCTCCAAACTCATTGCCAGCTTCGCGCATATAGCGCGAATGAAACGCTCCTCCAACGCCCAAGATCACGTATCTTGCTCCAGGGACTTCCGCAAACACCGCTGCAACATCTTCAATATCCCGCTTGGGACCCGAAATCACAACTTGATGAGGGGAATTGTAATTGGCAATGTCGAGTGTATCGAAAGCGAAATCGTCAAGAATTTTGCGGATGCTGTCTGCGTCGCAGCCAATGACTGCGGCCATACCACCACCACTCTGACGTCCCATCAACTCGCCACGCTTCTTGACCAGTTTAAGTCCTGTGGCGAAATCAAAAACACCCGCTGCGAACAACGCATTATACTCGCCCAGAGAATGCCCACAGGCCGCATCAGGGAGGCGACCACTATCCTCAAACTTGGCTAGCCAATACAGGGCGTTGACAACGAATAAGGCGACTTGGGTGAATTGCGTCTTGATGAGATTCTCCCCAGGATCATCAAGACAAAGTTTCTCGACTGAGAACCCAAGAATTTCGTCTGATTGTTGAATCAGGTGCGGGTATCGCGTAAACAACTCACGACCCATGCCACGGAACTGAGAACCTTGCCCTGGAAACAGGGCAACAGACCGAATCATAGATTTCCCTTACGAATCAGTTGATTGGGAGATTAAATTCTTAGGAGCAGAACCGATTCCGTTCGTGGCAGCGCTCAGCAATGAAAATTCCTCCACCATCAAGTCGAAGAAATGCTCGATTGACTGGCGGGATATCGCTTCTTCACAGAATCCGGTAGCCCAAGTCACAGTATTGTTAAATGTTGTAGCCGTAACCATAAAAGATGGTGCATAAGCGATCGGACCTATGCCATAAGCATGTAGGAGGGTGTGACCGGGAATCTCCACATTGGCACTTCCTCCATCTGAAAAGAGTGGCACACTGACGCCGGACAAGGAGGCTTCCTCAAAGAGCTTATTGAATAGCTTGCTTACGAGAGAGAATGGTGCGAGGAACAACATTTCTATCGCAAGCGCCTGAAAAACTCCAGGGATGCTTTTTTTCTGCTCGAGCATTTCTGACTTCACCTGAGCCAAGGTCTGCTCAAATGAGTCTCCTTTTTGGAAGACAATCTTCAGAAGCAGCGGCACTGAGAAATTGCCAACGCTGGGATTGCGTTGGCGCTTCAAATAATGTCGCAGATCAAGTGTATTCATCAGAGGTAGCGCAGTATTCAGCTCCGCGCTGGTGAAACGGTGCAATGCTCGCGCATACGCAGTTACCATCACCTGATTCAGTGAAACACCTTTCTCTCTCGCGTACCGGAATACAGCGGATAACTTTTCTTGGTCCAGGGTGCGAGTGACATAGGTCATCCCCCCAATGCTTTGGCTTTCAAAGGGAACTCGCCACTGTCCCTTTGCAACGAAATCCTTTTTGCCTTTCTGAAACAGCCGGATTTTCTGTTTGAAGGGCAGTTGTAGAAAAATCTGCCAACTGCTGCGCTCAGTGACTGTGGTAGCAGGACGGTAAGCAGGATCTTCTCGCAGTTTTCCGTAGGTTTCTCCCAACTTCAACAAAAAATAGCGCAGACCGCCTGAGTCTGACACTACGTGGGATATCTTGACGCACAATGTATCATTCGCTCCGCTGGGATCTTGGGAACGAAAGATTCTGATTTGGGTAAGACTATCAGTCCGAGGGTCGAGAGGAGCTGACATGAAGGTGTCCAGCTCTTGCTTGAGATTGACCGTCTGGATTAGCTGAAACCGCTCTTCAGGGTCTGATTTTGCTTGTTTCCACCTGGGAAATAGTGAGTTTTCAACCCACTGACAGTTCAAAATCGGTTCTGATTCGAGTACCCGGTCCAAGCTTTCAGAGAGCAGCACTTCATCGAGACAACCGTCTATCGCTATAACACCTTGAATTACAGCGTTACACGTGCCGAGGTTAATGAAATGCATACGGTCCTGAGCAGATGCAGGAAACTCTAAAGATGAAGACACAGAGCTCTTACCCCTTTCTTGATACTGGTCGCCTGCCTACGGAATTGCCTGTGGGAGAGAGTAGATGCTACTTGCTGTCAAAGGCACTACCACCCTTGATAATCGCGAGCGAGATATTCTTTCCAAGCTCCTTTAACCAGTCGGCTCCGGCCTGTTCGTTCAATGTCTTAAATTCATTCGCCGCCTGGATTTGGGAATCCACTATCTTTTCAAGAACACTCCTGGCTGTCGTCTGCGCGACTTCTAGGTTGTTGGTACTTGTGGGGGCTGCTGCAACCTTTTTTTTATAAATCACAACTGCCATCGGTTCACCAATAGAGTTGGTTTCAAACGTGATAATTCGCTTGATTTCCTTGCCGACTTGTATGGGTGTACGCATGAGGTTGGTAGCCTCTTGAATAGATTTTGCAAAGACAACGCCAATAATAACCCAATATCTAGCTCTTTTGAAGTAGCACAAGCGAAATTGTTTCGAGATCGTAACTTAACCCCCTGATGAAAAACGAAGAATTTTGGGGAAATTTAACCGATACGTAAGCAGGCTCATGCGTAAATCAGCTTCTTTTCAATCAGATTGAGTTCAGGTGCTGACGGGGTGAAAACCCCGTCAGGGTAAATGTCCAAGGAAATATCGGGGTGTATCAATATAAAGTAAGGTTAGTTCCTTATCACCAATTGAGGCTTGGTGTAGGCAACTAGCCCTGCCGACAAAAATCAAATGGGAATAGAGGAAATTGTAGTTTGAAGGATAAAGTGGCATTTTGTGCCACTTTATCCTTCAACCGCCCTTGTGTCACTCTAAGCAGAGGAAAAATGATCGTCGACTGACCAGGTGGGGTGTTGAATAGGATTAAAGAAAAAAATCATTAAAGCAATAGGCCTTGGAAATCCCAAAGATCATTGCGGAATCGGGAATATGATTAACCAAGGAATAATGAGATTGAAGCAGATAAATGGCAAGCTAATTAAGCGAAGGTTATTTAAAACGTTTTTCCAACCTTTTCTTGTATCCCACTGCGGGTGTTTGGCGAAATATTTTGTCACTTGTCCACCCAAAGCCTCCGTTGTGCAGCTTTCCGGTTCAGTCCAAGGTTGAGTAAATAAGCTCACTAACAGATCGGCGCTTGAAACTAAGTATGCACGCAAAATAAACTGCACTTTTTTCAAAAGTGATGTATGAAAGAGAGGAGAGTACAGACAAAAGGAGAAGGGTGTGAGATTGACGAGAGACTTAAGCTCAGAAACGGAAAAAACGTTATTAAGGGTTTACACAGAGAGCAAGTATCCTCAAGTCAGACGAAGAGCGCATTATATTTTATTAAGATTTAGAGGTTTTGGCACCGAGAAATTGATGAAAATTTTTGGAGTCAGTCGTAGAACTCTCCAGTATTGGTATCAGAAGTGGGAAGAAGAAAAGTTAGTGGGGTTATATGACCAAATGGGAAGAGGAAGGAAAACCAAATTAAAAGAGGAGCAGAGGGAACAAGTTAGAGAGTGGGTTAAGCAAGAACCAAAAAATCTAAAAAGAGTGATTGAAAAAATCCAGAAAGAGTGGGGATTTGATGTCGGCAAAGATACTGTAAAAAGAATCATAAAAATTTTTGAAATGAGGTGAAAAAGGTTGAAGAAGCAGGTGAACGGAGAGCTTTTAAACTGGGATTACGAAATCAAGCTCACAAAAATAGTAGAGCTAAAAGAGCTAGAGAAAAAAGGAGAAATAGACTTGATATATCTCGATGAATCCGGAATTTGCTTAAGCCATTCTGTACCAGATGGATGGCAATAAAAAGGATAGACAATTACCTTAAAAAGTCGGTCTAGTTGTAAAAAAAGATTAAATATATTGGGATCGATCAACCGAAAAAATGAATGAAAATATCAGTTAAATTCCCAGAAGATAACGACTGAGGGGGTCATCAACTTCTTAGAGTAATTCAGCTAAAAGATTACCCAAAGAACAGTAGTGATTATGGATCGAATACCAATCCATACCAGTGAGGCTATGATGAAAAAGCGAGAAGAATGGAAGGCGAGGAACCTAGAATTATTCTGGTTATCCGCTTACTCACCGAAGCTGAATCTCATCGAAATCTTGTGGAAGTTCTTGAAGTCTGAATGGATTGAAATTGAAGCTTATCAAGACTGGAAAAGCCTAGTAAAATCTGTTAAAAATGTACTAGATACTCTCGGATCTAGTTATGCGATTAATTTGGATTAGGTACTGATTAAACGATAAGACACTACCAGCTCTCACGGAGATAGTGGGGCTAGAAAATGCTCAAAAATTGCATCACTTTCTTACTCAATCACGCCAGGGAGGTTCAAGCGTTGCGAAGATAAAGGCTAGAATTAGTTTTAAAAATAGTTAAAGAGCAGAAAATCTTCTCATCATTGACTAAACCGGAAATCCAAAGAAGGGAAAAGCCACAGATTATGTAGCTAGACAATATTTATGAATGCTGGGAAAAATTAATAATATGTGAGTTCGGGATAAGGCAGGGAGGAACAGATACAGTTGAAAGTGCCTAATTCTCAACGCATTTGACCACCCCATGCTTAGTCGAGAAGCCTTGTTTTGCCATGTCGATGACTTCTGCCAACGATTTGACCCCCAGTGGAAGCAGCAATTGCTGGGGGACGGACTGCAGAGGCGACAACGGTCTCGCAGCCTGGTGCTTGAGGGAAATCATGAAGATTTTGATTGCGTTCCATCAGTCGGCCTACCGTAATTTCAAGTGGTTCTACACCCAACGGGTCTGCTGCGATTAGCACGATGCCTTTCCAGGCTTAGTCAGCTACAACCGCTTTGTGGAGTGGATACCGTCAACACTCATCCCCTTGTGTGCCTACTTACGCCATTACTTTGGGGTTTGCACAGGCATCAGTTTCATCGACTCGACAAAACAAACTTTCAGAATTGGTTTACCCACTGCTGCTACAGCTCACCCACCTGAGAAATGCTATAGTTCATTTACTACTTGGAAAGTGATAGAAGAGGGATAGTTCCCAGCTCTGCAAGCTGGAGGAGATATGGCTATCCATTCCACTTAAAAACAAAACCCTGCAACCAAATCGTTGCAGAGTTTGTTTTCTTATTTGGTGGCGGGAAGTGGATTTGAACCACTGACCTTCGGGTTATGAGCCCGACGAGCTACCAGGCTGCTCTATCCCGCGTCGGCTTTTTTATTATAACCACAACTTCTCAGAAAGTGCAACCCTCTAATCAAATTTTTTATTTCCCTAGCTTCGAGGTCGGATAGGAAGCAGTGGACTCCGAGCGATCGCCACCCTAACGATCACAGCATTGACACTTCCCCCATCACTTCCAGGCGTTTGTAACCGCTGAGAGTCATATAAGTTTCTGAAAGAGTTTCTGAAATCGCCGGAGTGATCCACCCCAACTGCTTGAGCAAGTGAATGGCAACTGCATACTTAGCACGCTTGGCACCATCTATCACCTTAATTGCCAAACCCATCCCCTCGCCAACGCGACCGAGGCACTGCACTCCTTCTGCGCCAGACTTACTCACAACTTCCCCTTCAGTCAAGCGCATCAGTTCTGTGTCAAATTTTCCTTCTCCCGCTACTAAAACCGGGTGATGAGTCATCGCGCGGACAATGCGTTCCATGTCCAAATTGTCGCCAGAAGCTAACTGAGCATATAAAGACGCCATTTGTCCCAACTGCATGAAATAAGTCGGAGCACCACAGTCGTCACGAGCACTGATAAATTCTTCTGCTGGCATCGCCAACAATTCAGAAACCTTGCTCATGATCAATTGCTGGACTGGATGCTTGCGTCGCAAGTAAGTTTCCAGGGGCCAATGCCGCTGCTGACACACCGCCAGCATTCCCGCGTGTTTCCCAGAGCAATTGTATTGCAGGGGGCTTTTTTTGCCTTCTGGGATGGGACACTGGAGTTTAGAGGGGTCGATGTCACACCGCCATAAGACATTAAAGACTTGTCGCGCTTGCTCAATCGTCCCTTGATGAGAACTACAAATCACCGCCAAGTCGCGGTCGGTGAGGTCATAGCGTTCTAGAGTCCCAGTGGTGGTGACGGCCAGTGCTTGAAAAGGTTTGAGTGCAGAACGGACAAACGTCGCGGTTTCCGAGTTGCCAGCAACGGATAGAACGCGGCCCCGGTTATCGCAGACAGCGGCCTGGACATGATGAGTCGATTCAATAATGCCTTCCCGCAGGAGTCTGACTTCCAGTGCTGGCGCTTGCGTTCGTTTTCCCCTGGTCATAGTAATTTTAAAGTTTAAATGTGAGATTTTTGATGCCAATGGCGCTGGCAGTACGCGGTTCATGGTTGATGGAGCGTCGCCACGAACCAACCCTCAACAGTGACTGCTTCACAACAAATACCACATCAGCACCCCTGCCAAAAATAATAAAATCAAACCATAAAAAGTCTGTCGCAGGCGTTGAAGGAGTGGCTGAATTTGATAATTCACAATCAGTCGGTCTTGGATGAGACTTTCTGGAGTCTTCGACCAAGATTGACCGTCATACCAACCAGATTCTTCATAGACAATGGTGGGACTTTCAAGGCGCGATCGCACATAGAACCACCCCAAGTATAAGCGGAGCATTGCCAATCCTAAGATCAAACTCGCACCCGCAGCACCACTGAGAAAAAAGTGAGCTGGATCTTTCAAGGGAGCAAAACTTGCGGCTGCTACTGGTCCCGATAGGAACCAACTCCATCCCCACACCCACCCTAGCTTTGCCAGGTACTGATGCCACTCTAGCGTTACCCAGCTAAAGAACCAAGACTCTTTGAGTGCTTGGTACTCATTCACGGGTTGCTGCTCTCGCGGAACTGGACAGGCAGAAACCGACACCTCTTTCATGTTGATCTCTCAAGGTTCAGAAAAATCCATCCGTTCGGCATGACCCCAGAACGCTTCTAAATTGTAAAACTCGCGCTCGTAAGGCATCAAGATGTGAGCGATGGTGTCTCCGTAGTCCATGAGTACCCAACTCCCCTCTACTTGGCCTTCAATTCGCAAGGGGATGCGTTGCCTCTCCTGTTCAACTTTGTCGGCAATTGCCGTAGAAATCGCTCGCACTTGTACATTAGAAAACCCAGTGACAATCACAAAGTAGTCTGCCAAATACGATACATCTGACACCCGTAGCAAGACAATATTGCCACCTTTGCGGTCGGCTGCTGCCTGAGCAATTGTCAAAGCAAGAGCGCGGCTGTCTTCGAGTGTTGTTCCTGGGACAGTAGTTGCGTTCGGAGAGGAGTATTTGACTTGGGCGTTATCTGACATCAAACTTTTGAGGTTCCTAAGTAAAAAGTTGCCATTAATTGTAAGTTTTTGCGTTTAGATTTTTATCAATCTAAAGTATCGATTTGAACCCTGTTCCCAATTTTTCTCTGCTAGCCTGCCAAGACCAATTTCGGGTGAGTACGCTTCGGGGGTGAATGAGAGCGTGAGTTTGTAGCAGATGTTTCAGGGAGTAATCACAAGTTTGCCCAACGGCTGCGTAGAGATTTTTGTAACTCAACTGCCGTAAGGCTTCTAGTTCAGGAGTGCAACCCCGGTTGGGTTCTAAGCTGTCTGCTAGAAAAACGATGCAGCTCAGCGGACTCATGCCAGGTTGTCCTAGGGTGTGGTTCGCGATCGCTTGCAACACTTCCGGGTCTCGGACTCCAAACTCATCTCTTGCCACGACTGCGCTGACATCAGCGTGCAACAGGTGGGGGTGAGCTTCAAATACTGAGTCTAGCGCCAGACCTTCCGTCTTTGCCACCTGTAACAGGAGTTGGGGTTTAAAGTATTTTGCCAAGTCGTGCATCAGTCCAGCTTGCGCTGCTTTTGCTTCATCGCAGCCATAATGGTGAGCCAACTCGACAGACATTTGCTCGACTCCCAGACTATGTTGAAGCCGAGCCTGCGGAACTCGGTCTGACAGCCAAGCTAACACACTTTCGCGTAGGGGGGTGGCGGTCAACGAATTGCTCATAGGGTACCAGTTACTTCCGATCTCAATTACCAATCGCCAATGTTCTATCTTTACAGCTAAGAGTTATTATTGTAGCGCTTTCATTTCCACAAAGCTGTCTATCGAGCAACAGCTTTTATTTAGGAAATGGCTCCAAGAGGGGAACTCGGTTTGCTGCCACGGCGGTGAATAAAGCCTCATACTGATTTAAAGCATCTTCAAAGCTATAATGTTCAATCGCATATTTGCGACCTCGCTGACCCAGCGCCTCGACCTGAGCGGGATTATAAAAAAGCTCTTGAATTGCGTCTGCTAAGGCCTGGGGGTCTTCTGGGGCAACTGCAATCCCAGCTCCGCTTTGTTTAACGATTTTAATCGCGGTGCCAGTTTCAGGGACAGAGGCGACTATTGCGCGACCCGATGCCAGGATCAATTGAATTTTTGAAGGCATATTAAAATTAGTCACGCGACGCTTCTGCACCACTAATCCAACGTCAGCAGCCGCTAACATTTCTGGTAATTTTTCTCGCGGTTCAAAGGGCAACAGCTTCACATTGGTGGCTTTGTAAACATTGCAATCCTTCTGCAATTCACCAAGGGCTGTTGATTCTCCCACAATTACAAAGGCAATTTCAGGGATATGCTTTAAACGAGCGGCGGCTTTGACAACCGTTTGTAACCCTTGAGTGAGGGCGATATTTCCTGAGTAAAGCACCACAAATTTGCCGATGAGTTGATGAGCCTTGCGAAAGGAGTTATTTTCCTTCGGTAAAGGTCGGATAAAATTAACATCAACCCAATTGGGAATATAAACAATTTTGTGAGCGGGGACTCCCTGAGACAGTAATTTTTCAGCAAACCCATCGGCGATGACGCTGATTTGGGTGGCGGTGCGGTAAGCAAATTTTTCCAAAGCGTCAGCGATGCGAATTAGCAACCCATCTTTCCTAACGAGACCGACGCGCACGGCGGCTTCGGAAACAATATCCTGAACATTGAGGACAATCGGGCAAGCTCGTAAACCAGCATACAGAGTTACTGGTACACAGATCGGTAAGGGAGGAACTGTGGCAAAAATTATCTCGGGCCGCCAACCTCTAAAAGCTTGTAGAGTGCTGGTGGTAACAAAGGTACCATCTAGGAGGAGGCGATCGATCAGGGTAGGATGGGGACCATCGATCCGCAGATAGCTGCGCTGAACGATCACGCCATTTCGTTCTTCTGTGTAATAGAACTTACCTCGATACGGCTCATAGATGAGACGTTGGGGATAGTTGGGCATCCCAGTTACAACTCGCACTTGATGACCACGTTTCACCAGGCCCTCTGCGAGTTCAGTCATTAAGGGCGCTATGCCAATTGGCTCTGGGTAGTAGTTGTAGGAATAGATGAGAATACGCATAATCCTAACTCTGAAGCAATGGTTCCCTGCCTAACCAACTGACACAGACTGACCCCAATGAGATTGCCTCTGTTTAAAGGTTCACCCCTAGGGAGAAGGGAGAGGAAATGAGAAGTGGCGATCGCCAACCGCTCAGGGCCTGTGAACTCATAATACGGCTGATTTGCACAGTGATACGGGTCTAGGTAAGCCAATAGGCGGGGATCTCATGGATCGCCCGCCTTTTACTGCTAGTTTCTGTGCTGGTGGATGCGACCAGCAATAGCCGATCGCTTTTAATGTTTTGGACGCAACTCCTCACTGGCCACTCCTGTTACAGTAATTTTCTTTCGCATCACTAAACAATTGCGGTGGTCAGCGGTCCGAATGTAGTCAAGCTCGTCGGTAAGCTTGTGCATGAACATCAGACCCCTTCCTCCTTCACCTTCTAAGGGATCGCCATGCTGCTTCAAGATCGACTCTAGCTTTTCTTCTAAATTAAAAGGTGTACCCCGATCCCAAATTCGCATCTCGATCTGGTGCGAAAAGAGTGTTACTTCTAGTTCTATGGGTGTCGTCTCGGCCAAGTGTTGGTGGGCGTGGCGGACAGCATTTGTGAAACCTTCAGTCAATGCGACTTGGCACTGCCACCACAGCTCGTAGGGAAGTAGCGGTTGAGTGAGTGTCTCAAACCATTGCAAAACTTCTGTTAAAGCTTTCAGGTTGGTTTCAACCTGAAGGTGTGACTTGACCCTTAGTTGATCATCTTCCATTAATCCTAGACGGCACCACTGTTTTTCTGAAATAAGACCATTACAGTTTTAATAATTAGCTTGACATCATAGAGAAGACTCCAATTTTGTTGGTACTTTAAATCTAAGCGAATCACATCCTCAAAGTCTCGCACTTGAGAACGACCGTTCACTTGCCACTCGCCAGTCATTCCTGGTTTAACATCTAGACGCTGCCATTGAGGAACTTCATAGCGTTCGACTTCATCGGGTGTTGGGGGTCGAGTGCCAACAAGGCTCATCTCGCCTTTGAGAACATTCCAAAATTGCGGGAGTTCATCTAAGCTGGTTCGTCGCAAGAAGCGACCCACTCGGGTAATTCGGGGGTCATTGTCGTTTTTAAAGATGGCGCCGGAAGCTTGGTTGGCAATTTGAGATTTTAGAGCTTCGGCGTTGACGCACATCGAGCGGAATTTCCAGATTTGAAATCGTTTCCCCATCCAGCCACAGCGAGTTTGCCCAAAGAAGATGGGGCCAGGACTGTCGATTTCAATGGCCAGTGCGATCGGAATGAACAAGATGGCAGTAATGCTTAAACCAATGAGAGCACCTGTAATGTCGAGGATACGTTTCACCCAAGAACGGACAGAGGGGTGAGTAATGGGTAACTGATGGTCTCCAGCTCGGTACAATTCTGGGGAACTATCAGCTTCTAGGGCGGGTTCGATCGTCAGTACCTGATCCAGGCTAGTGAGGGCAAAGACTGCCATCACCTGTGGGTTGACGCTCTGTAGCACTAATTGACAGCTCCGCTGTTTGACAGCCTTGAGAACGCTGACTAAAGCGCCGATACCACTACTGTCGATAAAGATAGTTTGACTAAAATCCAGAATGACCTTGGCTGGAACGGTACTCCCGGAAAAAAGCTGCTGGCAGGTGGTCTTAAAAGCCACAGCCTCCAGTATGCTCAAGCGAGTCGGCAAATGTACTTTCGGAACATCGCCCACAAATGTTACCTGAAAACCTGCCTCAGGGGTTTGGCTGACCATGAAGACCTGATTCCAAATTTCTAAGAATGTCTTAACCTTATTCTGTCCTAGCGACTCCTGATTAATCAATTATTATTGATAAAGCTTTATTGATGAGTTTTTGGTAAGTGATATCCGGCTTGAATCGGAGTGAAGGGAAAAGGCCCACCCTGGGATAGGGAGGGCTAAAGATTTTGTGGTGATTTATCCTCAGATCTGCCTGATTTCAGAGGCAACCTGATGAGGGGTGGAACAGACTAGAAGCCTTCAACCTCGGTGTATGGTTTCGCCACTGCGTCGCCTACTGACTCAAATCCTGCTTAAAAGTTGTAGACATCCTCGGCGCGTTCAGGTTCGCGACTGCCTTTAACTTTGGCTTTAGCTTTAGCTGCACTCCGTTTAAGGGCTTGCAGGCGGGCTTCATATCTGGCTCGCTGTCGTTTTTTGGGAGTTTGCTCGATCAAGGTTTTCAAGGCGCTACCGAGGCTTTTGTAGGCGTTGGGGAGGCTATAGCCGAACCGAGCCGCGAGGGCGATCGCTTTCTCGTCAGCTTCTGTCGCTTCTCTCAAGCTTTTCTCGCCGTTATTTTTTTGATACAGTCGCCAACCAGAGACGCCACAGAGTGCTAGCGCCAAGAGTAACAGCAAAGCATCTTGCACCCAAAGTTCACCGACAGCACCGCCTAAACCAATCGCCAAAGCTGCCATTTCCCATCCATCTCTGGGGATGGTATCGTTCTGAATTCTTGCGACTTCGTGCCAAAATAACAGGTTGCGTTGATCGAGTGCCAGTTGTTCCCAGCTAATCAGGTCAATTTGAATCTCAACCTGGTCTTTGCCAATTTCTTCGCTGCGGATCAGGGTGGGATTGACTTCAATCGTCTTTTCTACTGTGACCCAACTCTGCAATTCTGGTGGCAACAAGCCTTTCAATCGCCGGATCTCACTCATCTCGGCTCTAGCAGTGGAGGTTGCATAGGATGTCATAGCTCCGGCCCTTGAGAAATTTCAAACGGATAACAAGCCTCTATAGTTTGAAGTATATCGCGTTCTGGTGGTGAGTGGTTATCGATCGGACTGACTTCTGTAGGATTGAGTCGCTGAGTGGTTGGGATGGTGCTTTCTTTATTTCCCTTGGTACGAGTCAGGGAAGTTTTAAAGTGACAAAAGTGGCTGAATTTTTTCTCGCAATTTTAACCAATTTAAGTGTGCTTGAGGGTTGGAGGAGACGCCTTTCTGAACCAGTACGATATCATCGAGGACCTGGACAATTCCATAGGTTCCTTGTTGGAGAACTCGGTCAATAATTGGCACTATTGATCGAATTCTTGCTCGGTCAACCGGTGCGGCTAACTCAGGTTGTTGAATTTGCCATAAATCGACAACTGCGTAATCAATATCGATTGGGTTTCCGGCATCACCGATTAGTCGCATAATTTCTAATCGAATAATCTCCCGACGACTGGACAGATGGGGAACGATATAGCTGCTTGTTGAAACGCTAGCGGTTGGTGGAATCAAGTTTAAAACAGTTTTTAGGTTAGCTGCATGTTGCCATTGATGACTCAAGGAAGTATAAACCAAGGGATTGAGATGTTCAGGAATGAGGAAATAAAAAGCCCGATTTGGATTAGATGTTAAGGTAAATATTAAGGACAATCCTACACACCCTAGCCAGAAGCGGTGCAGCCTAGGCTTAAATTTTTCTCGATGTTGCGACCACCACAAAATTGCACCGTAAAATAATAAGGGAATGATGCTGAGTGCATAGCGAGTATTAATCGATGTTGCTGATTTATTGGCGACTTGTAATAACAGCACGAGTAAGGGAAAGCTGGACATCATCCAAGCAGGCGGAGAAATAGCTGGCACGAAAGCTAAGGGAAGCCACAACCCTAACAGATATCTCACTCGTCTGAATAGGTCGCTGAAAAAAACCTTTAAAATTAACTGAGGTTGGCTAATGATTGCCCAGAGTAATTCTAGAGTAGAAGGATGATCGTCCTTGATGAATTGTTTAAAGTAAGCAGCTAAATAAAGGCGAGAATTATCATTAGAAAACAATGGCATGATCGTATTAGTAACCAGTACCACATAGCTGAAGCTAATGGTACAAAGTCCCCAACCAATGCGGGGATAGCGACGGCTGACGATTAAATAGACTCCAATTCCAAATAAAGTAATTCCTGTATCTTCTCTTGTTCCTAAGGTTAAGGCTGTCAAGAGCCAAAATAACCACCAACAGCGCTTTTCCAGAGCCAGAATTAGGCTGAATAAAAATAAAGGAATTTGGCAGTGTTCGTAAAAATTTCCTAAGGTGGGCCCAATGATACCATTCGCTCCGTAATAGCTCGCGACAAGCATCACCGATAAACCTGTAGAAAGAGCAAAATGTCGAGCTAAGGCATAAAGAACCAGTCCTGCTACTGTAATTAAAATGACTTGTAATACTATCAGGGTCACAGGAGAGGGAAATAAGACATAAAGTGGCATCCATAGCAAGAAATCAATGACAAAATGTTGTCCTAAATGAATGTAGGATGTTGATGATAACTGTCGATCGATTAAAGAAGCACTAGAAGCGGCTGAAGAGAGCGAGCTTTGAAACAAATGTCCATGAATACTGTTCCAAAAGACTTGGTTAAATAAGCCGTGGTCATAGGTAGCATAAAAGCTATAATAGCGATTCAGACCAAAACTTAAAGTGACTCCAAAAAAAATGAATGCGAGGATTAAACTGGTTCTTAATCCTGGCTCATTCTTTATTTCCCTGATGTTTTTAATGACCATCTCCTAATAATTCTTAAAAATTACCTAAAATTTTAAATTCAGAAATAGTCATAAACCGAGCTTTACGTTTTAACCAAATCAGGTATTTTTCTAGTTTCCTGAGCAGTTTAAAACCAGAGTTATTTTTGATATAACCAGGTAGCTTAAACTGAGAGATATCTGTAAATTCCCAAGGATGGAAATAAAGATTGAGGTAAGAATCAGTTGCTAACGTTACTTGGGAAGCAAATTGAAACAGTGGCAATGGCAAGTTTTTAAAGCTTAACCAAAATAAGGGGAATCTAATGATAGGCGTTACTGAAACGGGTAGATTGAGCAAATTGTTTGAATAGTAAATCGTTCGAGGTTTCCAGAAATTGTTATACCGTCCTGGGATGTAAGTAGGATTCATTGAAGAGTTATATTGATAGCCAGCTCGCTCTATTTCTTGCTCGCGAACGAATTTTAATCTCGCCATGCGAAAACCACTCACTTTGACACCCGATATTTTTTCAAGGGTTTTTCGAGAATTTTCTAAATCTTCGAGGCAGAATTGAGAATGATAAAACCCGTGGGAAGCAATTTCATGGTGATTGGCTATTTTTTGAATCAGGGATTGGTTATGGAGGGCAAAATTAGCAGTCACAAAAAAAGTTACTTGAATTTCTAACCGCTCTAACAGTGCCAGAATTTCTATTAAACCTCTGCGAGAAATCTCTAATTGAGTCGATTCATTGAGCAACTGACCATATTCTTGGGGAATGTCAAATTCCTCAAGATCAAAACTTAACAAAATAGCTTTAGTCATAGCGACCCATCAGCTCATTATATCTAATTTTCAAGAGGCAGGTAAACATTTCCAAAGAATCTTTTAAAAGATTGACCTTGGAAGTTTTATAAATGTGATTTTCAGAAACTCTCGCAGGAATTTCTCCAATGCGGTAGCCTCTTTTTTTGGCAATAAAAATTAATTCTACATCAAAAGAAAACCTCGATAATCTTTGTTTTCGGAATAATTCCTTAGCAGCTTCTTTCCTAAATCCTTTGATCCCAGCTTGCATATCTGTATATTTGAGATTGAGAATCTTACGAGACATGATGTTAAAAATCTTACCTAAGACTTTTCTAATAAAAGTAAGATTTTTGAAATTATTTTTATCTAAATTTCTGCATCCAATGACCAGGTCAAATTTTTCAAGTTTTTCCAAAAGGAGATCGAGGTGTTCTAAGGAATAAGCCAGATCGCTGTCGAGGAAACAAAAGTAATCTGCTTCGATCGATTCTCCTCCTTTTTTAACTGCATAGCCTTTGCCTCTCCGAGTGGGATAAGAGAGTAATTTGATCTGAGGATTTTGACAAGCTCTAAGTTTTTTTTCTAAAAGCTCTTGAGTTCCATCTGTAGAGCCATCATTCACAAAAATAAAATGATAATCTCGGTCTTGATTTCGCAAAGAAAATTCTACAATTTTGTCAAAGGTATGCTCGATGCACTCTAATTCATTATAAACAGGTAAAACTACTGCAACCTTCATTATTAGCGGTGCATTAGGTTGAGGGAACAAGATGCTACCGCCTCCTGGCTCGAAATCATAACTAAAATTTGTTGAATTGGGGAGTGCCATTGCCTATCTTAATAATCAAAACTGGTTTAAAGCAGGAAATGCTAGGACTCAGTACAAGAACAGGGTAGAGACGGATTACCGCCCTATCCTATAACGATTGCATCGTTACGGCAATCTCCTCGATTGCCGAAGGGGTGGCAGAACCAACCAGGCTGAACTTGCTAGGTTGTAACGTGTTCTATCATACAGCCCTAATTGGCTCTTGTTTCTAGCCGATAGAAGAAGATAGGTTCAGTGTAAAATTTAGAGTCAAACCTGTTAGGGGGAGAGGAGCGAGCTGACTACCGAGGGGTTGGCTGCGGCAAGCGATCGCTTGAGGAGTCAGGCAGCGTCGCCGTCCTCATCAGGTTGAACCCTTGGTAACTCCAGACCAACCCTTCCCCCAACAGCGACCGAGAGGTCAAACGTACCAAACCTAATTCGGATTGTAATTCTCAATGGTAAATTTTCTGGTGGATAAATTGCCAAGGTATTTTCTACCGACTTGGACGATCCGAAAGAAACGCTTCATCAGTTTCCTGTTGGCTTTTCTCTTGACACTCTTTAGTTATAGAGTAATTGTAGAAATTTTCACCGTTAGAATTCCAATTTTTGGATTTCACGATCTGGTAGATTTTCAGAATCCCAAAGAATTTTCACCTCAAAAACCTGGCTTTGTCAGTGATTATCCGATTCAAGATTTAGAAATTTTTTTAGAGCGCTTAGTTCAGGATAACTATTGGTTTCTTTCCACTCAAGAACTCTATGATTATTTCTTAGCGAATCCTAAAAAAACAATCCCTCTAGAACACCAAAATCAGAAGAAAGTAATGCTGACGTTTGATGATGGATATAAAAGCCTCCAAACTCATCTTCTCCCAATTTTAGAAAAGCTAGAAAATAAATACAGGAAAAAAATTAAAGTCGTCGTGTTTATCAATCCCGGATTTCTAGGACACCGGGGTGTTGTTTTAGAAAAAGTGACTTGTCAGGATTTAAGAGAAGGATTGCAAAAGGGATTTTATGATGTTCAATCTCACGGCTTAAACCACCAAGATTTAACTAAAATTTCTGTTAAAGAGTTAGAACGCGAACTCTCTGAAGCACAACATCAATTACGGAAGTGTACCCAGGATTTAGACCCTAACCACTTGGTTGCATCTCATCTTGCTTATCCTTTCGGTGCTATTAACAAATTTGCTGAAAACTATGTATCCCGATATTATCTCTCAGGATATATTTATAATAGCTTAACTTTGAAATTGCGGGGTAATATCGACCGCTATCACATTTCTCGGTTAACAATCAACCAGAAAAAATCTGTTAAAAAATTGATTCGACTTGCAGCCGGAGGGTGGTTACATGGGTTGCTTGGCAACCGAATTTTAGAGCTTTTATAATCATTGACTCAAGGGTTGGTAACTGAATTGTCAGAGAAATCTTCAGCCATATCTCACACCGTAGATGCTCCCAGAAATTCTACGCCTGCTGTCTCTCAACGTGCCGATGCACTGGATGCACTGCGAGGCTTTGCAGTTTTAGCGATGGTACTTTCAGGCACAATTGCTCGCGAAATCTTACCAGCTTGGATGTACCATGCTCAACTACCACCACCTACCCATAATTTTAATCCAAAGCTACCGGGCTTAACCTGGGTCGATCTGGTTTTTCCCTTATTTTTATTTGCAATGGGAGCAGCAATTCCCTTAGCTTTATCTCGACGAATTGCGAAAGGATGGGACCTAAAAAAAATTATTTTATCAATTTTACAAAGAGGGTTTTTACTCGGAGCATTTGCAATTTTTCTTCAACACATTCGACCAACAACTATTAATCCAAATGAAGCAGATCCAGAGAAATGGTGGCTGGCATTAAAGGGATTTGTACTTTTATTTTTAATGTTTGTACGCTGGCCGAGTTCGCGGTTTCGGTGGTTGCAAAGACTGGTCACGATCGGCGCTTGGACCGCGGGCTTTCTCTTTGTTACTCACATTACCTATCCGGATGGCAAAGGATTTTCTCTTGAACGCAGCGATATTATTCTAATTGTTCTGACTAATATGGCTGTTTTTGGTTCGTTAATCTGGTTATTTACTCGTAATAATTGGTGGCTACGACTTGGATTTCTAGCTTTGTTATTGGCGATTCGGTTGTCATCTTCTCAGGCTGATAGTTGGATTAAACCACTTTGGGTTACGTCTCCCATCCCCTGGATTTTTCAATGGGATTACTTAAAATATTTATTTATCACAATTCCGGGTACTATTACCGGAGATCTAATTGATTACTGGTTAGAAGCGAGAGTGGATCGTGATAGTAGTTCTCGCTGGCATCCGCTTCGTTTTTTAGCAATTATGATCTGGATATTAACGATTATATGCGGAGTCTTAATTGGCTTGCAAGGTAGATGGGTTTGGCAAACAACTGTATTAGTAATAGTTCTGGGTTTAGCAGGTTGGTTTTTACTGGCTGCTCCAGGAAATGCTACGGAAAAATTACTCAATCGTCTCTATCAGTGGGGGTTTTATTGGCTGGTTCTTGGCTTGCTATTTGAACCTTATGAAGGGGGAATTAAGAAAGATCCGGCGACGATGAGTTACTTTTTTGTGACAACAGGGTTATCAATTCTTTTATTAATTGAGTTGACGGTTTTTATTGATATTTTTAAACAGAAAATCTGGGTGCAATTATTTATCGATAACGGGATTAATCCTATGATTGGTTATGTGGGATTTGCTAACATTATTTGGCCAATTTTAGTTTTAAATGAATGGGAGCCTGTGATTATAGAAATGACCTCAACTGAACCATTAAAGGGATTTTTGAGGGGGGTTTCTTATACCTTTGTTCTGGCTTGCATCGTGAGTCTTTTTACCAGGCTCAAACTCTTTTTAAGAACGTAACAAGGTCTGGATTTACCAAATCGTGAAACAGTTAAGGATGAATTTGACCTAAAATGACCCGCAAGCGGTCGTAGTCATCCTTCAGCAACACACTCAGGGTTCGCCCCGCCTGAATTAACCAAGGGCGATCGCGCTTCCGAAGCTGATAAATCTCTCGAATTGTTGCCGCTACCAACGCCTCTACAGGTGCATTGCTAACCTGTAACAGCGTCCGTAGAAAATCTAACTGTTCGCTAAAATCAATCACCTCATCTTGTTCACACCGATAAACAGCTTGGTGAATTTGTGGGGGTCGTGGCGGGAGATATTGATAAATTACTCCTCGCTGAGCTGTCAAACCATTCAACCGTTGCGGTGGTGCTTCAAAGCCGACAATTGCTGCTCGGAACTCTGTTTTTAGCATCGCAAAAATCTGGGGTTGTTGCTCCTTCAATTCTTGCAATGATAATCCTAATGCTCGCGCTCGATGCACGGAATCAATAGGGCTAGTCGTTACATAGTAAACGATCGCATAAATTTGATTCCCTGACTCTTCATCCGCCGCTTTCACCCAGCTTCCAAACGGTGGCATGGCTGGGAAACGGAGGTCATCCGGTTCCAAACATTGAGCTAAAAATTCTGTCGTTGCGGTTTCAATCACTTCTGCAAAGTGATTTCGATGGCGTTCTTGGGCAGCAAATTGAGGTAAAGGAAGACGCATAACATTGGGTCGTGGGTAATTAGTAATCGGAAATCGGTAATGAGTTAGGTGTGATGGAAAGGTTCATTGAGCCATTGCTGATTAACCTGCTTAACTTCATAATTCACCCATTACCAATTACCGATTCCCTTTGTTATTTCCCTGCCTTAGCGCGGCCGGCTGTCGCATCTACAAGTTCCAATTGGGACAGACGAAAAGTCACAAGTTTATCCCAGTTTCCGCCTTCAAATAATACGGCTGCTTTGCCATCACTCACTCGCTGAACTTGTCCTTGAAAATCGTAGTAAATTTCACCGCTATCTTTAACACGGACTGCTGAACCTGGAAAAATCATAATCACTGCTGGATAGTGAAGTTGACATTTTATAGCTTACTGGTTGTCCGCTTCCCCGGAAAGGGCCAGGAAATTTGCTTCTGAGTTGGGAGCAACTAGAGTCTGTTCCGTTAACCGTTTTCTGTGACCACTTGAAGGAGAACAGACCGAATGCCTGTTTTACAAGAGTAACGAGATTCTGCTTGTAAAACAAGCCGAAAAACGGATGTTTGCTCTGGAGAACTCTAGCTGGATCTCGTTAAGCGAGAGCTGCGACCGATACTTTACCCGCGATGCGCTGTGCGATCGCTTGTAACTCCTTCGCCGAAGCTGAATCTGGGACGCCTACCACGATCGGCACTCCTGCATCTCCCCCTTGTCGCAAGGGAATTTCTAAGGGAATGCGCCCCAGCAAAGGCACTCCCAACTCAGCAGCCGTCTTTTCTCCGCCACCAGAGCCAAAAATATCGTATTGTTTCTCCGGCAGATCCGGGGGAATGAAATAGCTCATATTCTCAACAATCCCTAACACCGGTACACCCAACTGCTGGAACATCTTTAACCCCTTGCGAGAGTCCAACAAAGCCACCGTCTGGGGCGTCGTCACGATGACCGCGCCAGCCATCGGCACCGCTTGTGCCATCGTCAACTGAGCATCACCGGTACCGGGAGGCATATCTACAATCAAGTAATCTAACTCGCCCCATTGCACTTGATAAAGAAATTGACGAATGATCCCGTTTAACATCGGACCGCGCCAAATGACCGGCTGGTCTTTATCAATTAAGAAAGCCATGGAAACCAGTTTGACCCCGTGATTAAAAGCGGGTTCCAGGATGTCACCTTGGGGACTGGGTCGCACCATAACTTGAGCATCGGCCAATCCTAACATGGTGGGATCGTTGGGGCCATAGATGTCAGCATCCAGCAACCCTACCTTAGCGCCGGATTGAGCCAGGGCTACTGCGACATTCACCGCCACCGTACTTTTACCGACACCACCCTTACCACTAGAAATCGCTAAGATATTTTTGACTCCGTTAATGCCTTGGCGATCGGGTAAGGTTTTTTGATGGGGTGTTTCCGCTGTGACATCTACCGTCACCTTTTCTACTCCCGGTAACTGCTTGACCGCTTTTTGGCAGTCTTCGACAATAAATTCTCGCAGTGGACAAGCAGGCGTCGTCAGCACTAAGGTAAAGCTGACTTGACCGCCCTCGATTTTGACATTGCGAATCATATTCAATTCCACCAAACTCTTGCGAAGTTCGGGGTCTTGCACCGGTCGCAGGACTTCTAAGACTGAGTTAATATCGAGTGTATCGGACATCGCGTTCTCTACCCCATCTGTGCTATTGAGCCAAGTGATAGGAATTTGGCTCTTGGTGTATCTATTTGTTGCTATTTTTTAATGTATCTTCATTCTGAGACACCGCTAATCTAAAGTGGCATAATGATCACGGCTAGATTTTGGATTCATTCCCAATCTAAAATCTTAAATCTAACATCTGAATTTGTTATGACAGCTTCTACAACGCCCGAAAGAACCACATCTCAGTCTGCGCCACCTGCTGACTCGAAGACAAAAGTCAGCCAATTCATGCGACAGTTACAAGACGAAATTTGTCAAGGCCTCGAACAGCTTGATGGCCAAAGTAAATTTAAAGAGGACTCTTGGGAACGCCCAGAAGGAGGCGGAGGACGTTCTCGGGTGATCCAGGAAGGGAATGTATTCGAGCAAGGCGGGGTCAATTTTTCAGAAGTATGGGGCGAAACGTTACCCCCCTCGATTCTCGCTCAGCGGCCCGAAGCAGCCGGTCACGGCTTTTATGCCACTGGGACTTCGATGGTGCTGCATCCCCGCAACCCCTATGTACCGACAGTGCATTTAAATTATCGCTACTTTGAGGCGGGACCGGTTTGGTGGTTTGGTGGTGGTGCAGATTTGACCCCTTACTACCCCTTTGCAGAGGATGCTGCTCACTTTCATCAAACGCTCAAAGCTGCGTGCGATCGCCACCATTCTGAGTATTACCCCGCCTTTAAACTCTGGTGCGATGAGTATTTCTATCTGAAGCATCGTCAAGAAACCCGTGGTATTGGGGGCATCTTTTTTGACTACCAAGACGGGATTTCTCAACTGTACCGGGGTCCCGATCCCAAGGGTCTGGCGGCTACCTACAGCAATCAAATTGGTACGCCAGAGGCTCGCAATTGGGAATCGCTGTTTGCGTTCATTCAGGACTGTGGACGGGCGTTTTTACCCGCCTATCGTCCGATTGTAGAGAGGCGCTGCTCTAAGGAGTATGGCGATCGCGAGCGCAACTTCCAGCTTTACCGCCGTGGTCGCTACGTTGAATTTAACTTAGTGTATGACCGAGGTACTATCTTTGGTCTGCAAACCAACGGTCGCACCGAATCCATTCTCATGTCCCTCCCACCTTTGGTACGCTGGGAATATGGGTATCAACCGGAACCCCAGACTCCGGAAGCAGAACTGTACGAGAAGTTCTTAAAGCCTCAAGATTGGGCAAACTGGATGCCTCCGAAGTCACAGGTCTGAGTTAAACTACTGGGAGATCATCAACCACCGCAATATATCATCATCATTCTGAGGGACGGGTCAGTGATTCACATCGATCAAAAAACCCATACGCTTCAGGACGGTACAACAGTTATCGTCTTGGCACCAACAGGACGCCTGGACATCACAACGGCTTGGCAATTCCGCCTCAAGTTGCAGGAATGTATTTCTAAACTCAGCCGTCACGTTGTGGTGAATCTTGGGCAAGTTAACTTTATCGATAGCTCTGGCCTGACCTCGCTGGTGGCTGGAATGCGGGACGCCGACAAGGTGAAAGGCAGCTTCCGCATTTGCAATGTTCATCCAGAAGCCAAACTGGTGTTTGAAGTCACTATGATGGATTCTGTGTTTGAAATTTTTGAAACGGAAGAAGAAGCCCTAGAAGGTGTACCCCGCGCTAGTTAGGCCACAAAAAGCTCTCCGAATCAGGGTAGTCGGGGGAATTTCTCCGCCTTAACCAGTCATCAGAGAGCAAGAGGAGCGGTCGTCTGCTATGCCTGTTACTGGCACCTGCTACATGGCAGGAGCGCCGATTTCGGAAGCCCTATCCTTTATCCAATAACCTCAGAGGCGAAATCCTGACGCTTGACAAATCGAAACGCACCCATGAGCGCTCCCCAGATGGCTTTGTCTGTCGTGGGGTCTATTCCTCTGTCAAAGCTAAGAAAGACCTCTGGGGTGGCTTCAAATCCCAGGTCAACTTGATAAGTGTGACCTTGATGGCTAAAGCAGCAGTGAGTATCTGGGGGCAAGGCTGCTCGAAAGTGGTAGCTGTTGGGAGCTAAGTCTTCCTGAGTTACCGTCAGGGTGCAACCAGGAAGGAGTTCGACTTGTTCTGGTGTTAACTGTTGGAGTAACTCTGGATGGCGACCGGCTCCTTGAACGGCTTCCAGGTCTTTGAGTTTATAATATTGAACTTCTAGGAACCCTGGCCCCGCTGGCGAGGGACGTAGTTCCATAATTCGGGGACGATAGGGCCGGTCAAGGTAGAGTGCATTCGCTTGTTCCGCAAACAAGGCAATGCTGGACTCTGGAAACAGGGAAACAGGGAGCGGTCGCTGCCAAAGACGGAGGTGAACGTACCAGGTCGGCTCTGCGACCGCTTGTTCCTGGTTATCGAATTCACCCGCCATATATCGCGCCAAAGCCAATAGTTCAGGAGAAAATGCCATATCAAGTCCAGATTTGAGTAGGTTGACAATTAAAATTAGTTGTGCTACCCGCCTAAGCCAAAGCGAATCAGCCTGAGATTGAGATTACTTGGCGATCCCAGCTAAGCTATGATCGTACAGGCAGCCTAATTCCCTGATTAGGCTTGATCCCTAAATTGGCCCCGGCCACCTTTGAGGGTTTTGGCTCCGTTCCAGGTTCTACCGCCGTTAAAAACGGGCAATTTTTGTCAACTAGAAAGCTGCACGACAAGTCCGGCTTTCCTCACACCGCCCAGCAAGAGGGGCGCAATTCTCCAGCCAGAAGACCAGGTGAATAACAACCGTACTGTCTCAGATACTAAGCGCACTTTCTACACGATTCACACTCGCCCGATCAACTCTATTTACCGTCGAGTTGTAGAGGAGTTGATGGTAGAAATGCACTTGCTTTCGGTAAACGTCGATTTTCGGTACGACCCCATTTATGCCTTGGGCGTCGTCACAACGTTTGAGCGATTCATGCAAGGGTATTCGCCTGAACAGGATCAGGTTTCAATTTTTAATGCTCTCTGTCAGGCTCAGGGGGATGATCCCCAGCGCTACCAGCAAGATGCGAGGCGATTAGAGGGATTAGCCAGCCGTCTATCGGTGAAGGAATTGGGTTCATGGCTCGATCAATCCGTTAACTTTGAGGATGTTAGCGATCTGCAAGGGCAAATCGCAGCGATCGCCAGCAACCCACACTTTAAGTACAGTCGCTTGTTTGCCATTGGCTTGTTTACACTGCTAGAAAAAGCTGACCCCGATTTGGTGAAAGATCCAGAAGCGCGAACGGAAGCACTCAAGAAAGTTTGTGCAGCCTTGCATCTTTCTGAAGAAAAAGTCACCAAAGATTTAGATTTATATCGCAGTAACCTGGAAAAAATGGCCCAGGTGCGGATCGTCATGGAAGATGCGCTCCAGGCAGAACGGAAGAAGCGGGAACAGCGAGG
>JBLNEP010000010.1:0-5620 GCA_050262755.1 Actinomycetota bacterium
GTGGGATTAAAACCTGTTGCCATCGCTCGGACTCAAAAACGACAACCCCTCACTTATGCGAGTTGGTTAATTTTTAATTATATCATATTTGGGGTAACGCTTAAGATGCGTTTACCCTGCCCTTAGTGGCATGAGTGCTTTGAGAAGCTGCCTGTGACAATATTTGCTCCAACTGCTTGGAAACCTCTTTTCCTAAAAAATCAGCATCAGACACCCGCAGAAACTCTGGAGTAGGTTCAACAGCATCCAGCCATTTGCCTGCTGCAAACCGATAGAAGTCCTGCCTGGGGTCTACCGTAGTATCCATTTTATCCACCGAAAAACCCAGAGGAAACCTAGTAGAAGAAACTTGTTCAGCTTTCTTCCGATCGGATGGATTCCCTAAAGATGTAGTAGAAAATGTGGTGCAAATTCCTAGTGCCAAAAGGATGCTGCTGATTAACCAAGAGGAGATGCGAAATTGCTTATTGTTTTTCATGGTGATGCTTTTTTTCTAGTTGTAGGGTGAGCCAGGATGATCGATTTTCCAAAATTTGGCAGCCGAAATTTGAGCTTCAAAGACTCCCAACAATCTGTATTCGGGACACGAGAAGGATCATTCGCAACATTCGTTCTCACATCCCTCGCACACTGCGAAGACATCAACAGACCAGACCCCGCATGAGGGAATTCTCGATCAGTGCCATTGTCAGGGCGATCGCAGCCAAAGCACAGATCAGTCATCAGGCGGGTAGATATCTTTGCATTGATCTAGGATGAAAGTAGAATATTAACCAGTTTTTTTCATAAACACCCATCCAAAAGTTACTATGTCTCCTTCGAGTTTTCGCTACAAAGAACCTTCGTTCACTTCGCTGTATATATAGTTGTAAAACTCTGTTCCAGTGGCGACGTTGATGATCGTAATTCGTCCCGTGTTGCGGTCATAAATCACTCGCACTCGTCCATCTGAACCAATAAAAGTGTTGCCAGATGTACGCTTAAGAACTCCTGAGAAGTTGAATTCTCCTTCAGTAATCTGAACTGTATATTGGTTAGCATTTTGGCGAGTCATTTTAGTGACTGGTATGGTCGAAGAACCTCCTGGTGTTGACTGGTTGGACTGATTATTATTGCTAGAACCTGTATCCCAGTAGACATAGATTGACTGATTGGCAAGGCGATAAATTTGTCCTCTGTCGCCTAATCCTGATTGCCGATAGGCAGGTTGACCATTCTGATCTTGATAGTTACCGGGTTGATTGCCGACTGGACGCAGTTCGTAGCGTTTGCCATTTTGTAGTTGAATGCTGACAAAACCTTGTCTTTGGGAAAAGGTACAGGGACCGGAAGAGGTAGCCCGATCTTCGCCTTTGGGATAAACATCGCAACGAGCGTTTACGGTGTCGGCTTTGGCTGGAAGCATCACGCTCAGGGAAGCGAGCATCAATCCAATACTGCCAGAAGCGATGAGTTTGTGGTTCAAGTTGATTTTCACAAGTTTCTCTACCTACACAAAACAGGTTATTTGTAAACTAACTTAGGAATTAGTTTGATTTTTACCATGCTATGAAGCATATAGCAAGAGCTGTAAATAGCTGAGAGCCGGATACCGTTGGCGAAACATTTCTTAACAAAAACATCAGCTCCCAGAAGCATCTGTTTGGTCACAAAAGTCACAAAATAGGTGTTCCGGTTTAGGAACGAGCCGAAATGTTATTTTGAAGGCTTTATTAGGATCAAGTTTTTCGTGAAATGGTATAAATTGAGACTTGTGAATAAAATTTTTACTGATAAGAATGAAGCCCGCCGAAGCAGACTATCCCTACTAAGGGTTTTGACAAGTTGCGTGGGCGAATTTTGCTCTTGTCGCTGCGGTTTTAACCGCCCAGCAAACAGTTTGGTCAGTCAACTATAAATACTTTTTACAAAGTCCGTTGGGGAGCGAACTCCTGGTAGTGATTGCTTGATATCGCGATCGTTGGATCGCTTACCTGTTAAGCTGCCTGATCCATCTTAAAAATCTGTAATCAACCTTGCTTTTCTCAAGACAAACGTCAGCACCGTCTCCTGTCCTGTAATAATATCTGCTCTCCCTTCCATTCCTGATTGAATAGCATATTGTCTAACTACATGAGCCTTTTGTACTCCGAATAAATTGAGGTTATTAGCAGACTCCTCTCTCACTAAATAACTTCGTTCTGGTTGAATCGTCACCTCATAATAAGCTTCACCACTTCCTCCGGTTGGCAGTGCGATCGCATCCGGTGCAATACCGCTGACCTTCCCTTTCAAAGTCCCATAATCAGGATAAGGAAACGCCGAAATCCGAATCTGCACCGGTTGGCCGACTTTCACAGGACCAATATCTTGAGCCGCTACCCTCGCCTTGACAACCAGTGGCACATCACTAGGGACAATTTGTGCGATCGCAGTTCCCGGTTGCACCGTTTGACCCGGATTTCGTAGTTCCATCTTGAGAATCGTTCCGTCTATGGGAGACTGAATTGCACTATTTTCCAGTTTCATCCCCACTTGATACAGTTCCTTTCTCCCTTCAATTAACTGCTTCTGAATCTCCGATCGCTTCACCAATAAAATGCGCCGGTCCTTTGATAACTGCTGAGCCAGTTCCGGCATTGATGACGCTAAGTGTACTAACGCCACTTCTACCGATGTGCCTGTTAACTGACTCTGAGATGGGGAACTCTTCGCTTGTGCGGTTGCCAAAATCTGAGTTTCTAACTGACTCAGTTGTCGGTTGAGTTGATCGAGTTCTGCCTCGCATTGCTGAAGATTATCTTCCAAATGACTCTTTTGATTGCGGAGGCGAGAGTCATCAATTTTGGCGATCGCATCTCCTGCCTTAACCGTTTGATTTTCACTCACAGAAATATTTTCTATTGTGCCTTCCGTTGCTGCTTGCACAATTCGCACCTCTCCCGCCGGACGGACAATTGCAGCGGCCCGGACAGTTGCATTGTACTTCGTAACGCTGGCCAGCACGATTGCTGCACCAAACGTTCCCAGTAGAAACAGTCCCCCCAAGGTAGTCCAACGACTCAGCGGGGGTAAAAACTCATCATTTTCCAGGGAATAAAGCCGCGTCCCTTGAGTCGCGGGCAATGGATCGCGGGTCATAGGTACAGGTTGGTTCAGATTTTGTCTAATACTTTTTGCAGATTTCCCCCAAGCTATCCGGATACGCCCTAAGCTTCTGGAAATCAGGGTTAGAATTCCTAGGATCTCGTTCGTAATCCCCCATTTTAGAGGGAACAATTTAGGTCTCTAAGCCAAGACTGTCCTAGCTGTCACCTGATATTTTTCAGAGAACAGTTAGACCTTGATGCCAACGCTAAGTCGCTGAGTACAACATTACGGTTCTGCCAATTCCGCCAACTGCAAAGGAGTTAATATGGAATCAACCCAAAACGAGACACTTTTCAGCGAAATTTCTGCTGAAGAATCATCCGCTGTCAATGGTGGTTATAGACACTGTGGTGATAATTCCGACCGACGTTATGTCTCCTATTACCGCAACTATGACGGCTATAACGGAGGCTATTCTCGTCGCCACTATTCCCATCGTTCTCGGAGTTCAATTGGATTTGGAATTGTGGTGAGATATAACCACTAAAGGCAGTTTAAACGCTTCTCATCTTTACCAAGATCCAAGGGTGGTGTAGGTTCTTTAGCCTGAGGCGGGGTTCCTACACTACCAGCCACTAAATTTGATCCACCGTTATCTTGTTTGATAAATCTACTTGGACGCCTAGTTCACGGTTAATAATCAACCGTCAATCACTGATTAAAGTCTCAAAAACTTCATTTGGAGTTAATCATGCAAGAACCTCAGAATCACGAACTGTTCACAGAACTCACCCCCGAAGAGTCAGCCAATATTAATGGTGCCTATAGTCCCTGTGATTACAATTTGAATCGCTATGATGACTTCAATGAGCGACCCTACCGCTACCAGCATTATATGTACTACCCGCGCCGAGAACGTAGTTATCGGACGGTAGTGGTGATGAGATACCAATAAAATTCAGCCTTGTTGTCATTTCTCCCCTGAAACTTAGAAGCATAAAGCACCTGTAGTTTTATGGGTGTTTTTTTCTGATTGGGAAATTGGGCATCGGTAATGAGTAATAGAGGCAGTTGATGGTTGACGGTTAACTGTTGACTGTTGACTGGGAAAATTTCCCCTCACCCTTGATCCTTTACCCACAACCCATGTTTGATTTTATTCCCTTATTCCAAGGAACACCATCCTATGGGCAAGTCAACCGATTTATGAAGTATCAAATTATTCTTCAGCAGAGTGAAGAAGATTGTGGAGCAGCTTGCCTGGCTTCAATTGCTAAATATTATGGCCTAATTTTTACAATCAATTATTTGCGAGAACTGGTAGGGACGAGTCAACAGGGAACAACGTTGCTAGGTTTAAAACAAGGGGCAGAAGCCATCGGTTTTAATGCGAGAACTGTACGAGCTGCACCGGAAATTTTAGACCAGCTTGATGGTGCACCTTTACCAGCAATTATACACTGGCAGGGGTATCACTGGGTTGTCCTTTATGGCAAGCGTGGCAAGAAATTTGCGATCGCAGATCCAGCCGCTGGTATCCGCTATATTTCCCGTGAAGAATTAGCATCAGGATGGTCTGATTGGATCTGCTTACTTTTAGAACCAAATCCAGAGCGTTTTGCTGCGAGCGACCCCCAGGAATTACCCGCAGCTTCTTTTCAACGCTGGTTAAGAAGAATTGCCACCTATCGCAAGATTTTGATTGAGGCACTTTTGCTCAATTTTGTCTTGGGTTTGCTTTCGATTGCTTCTCCTTTCTTGATTCAAATATTGACCGATGATGTCTTAGTGCGAGGCGATACTCAATTGCTTGCTAGTTTAGCGATCGCTGTCATGATCTTGAACTTTTTTAGCAGCAGCTTAGAACTCGTTCAATCTAATTTAATTGCTCACTTCGCTCAGCGCTTAGAACTCAGTTTAGTCATGGAGTTTGGACGCAAAATCTTACGCTTGCCACTGAGTTATTATGAAACTCATCGGAGTGGTGAAGTTGTCACTCGTCTCCGAGATATCCAAGAAATTAATCAATTGGTTTCTAAAGCTTTCGTCAGCTTGCCCAGTCACTTTTTTATCGCTGCTGTTTCCATTGGCTTCATGGTATTTTATAGCATAAAGCTGACTTTATTTTCTGCGATTATTGCCATGATTATGACCTTATCAACCGTCGTTTTTCTGCCAGTATTAAGGCAAAAAACGCGGCACTTATTTGTATTAGAAGCCGAAACCCAAGGGGTTTTAGTTGAAACCTTTAAAGGTGCTTTAACGCTGAAAACAACTTCAAGTATTCCTCAATTTTGGGAAGAATTTCAAAGTCGCTTTGGGCGTCTGGCAAATCTCACCTTCCGCACGATTCAAATTGGCATTCTCAATAGTATTTTTTCCGGATTCATTGCCAGTATTGGTAACATCGCACTGCTCTGGTTTGGCAGTGGATTAGTAATTGCTCAAGAACTCAGTATTGGTCAGTTGTTGGCATTTATCAGCTTAAATCAAAATGTCACCAATTGGGTCAGTTCCTTGGTTGGATTTGTGGATGAACTCACTCGCGCTC
>JBLNEP010000011.1:0-4129 GCA_050262755.1 Actinomycetota bacterium
TTGACACTCCCCTGCCTAAAGGCGAGGGGATTCTTCGTTCTTTGACCCAACTTGCTCTGACAGGATTGCTCCAATCAAAGTAGAGGTCGAATCTCCCGAAGCGTTCGGGTCTTTGACCCAAGTTCCGGTATGCCCTACCGTACTCAAGGCTAATTTCAGGATATTGATCGCAGCATTCCAGTCTCTATCTAAAATGAATCCGCACTTACAAGCGTGAGTTCTCATAGATAGAGACTTTTTAACTACCACACCACAGTTAGAGCATTCTTGGGAGGTATAGGCTGGGTTCACTGCTACGGTGATTTTTCCGAACTTGACCCCAAAATACTCCAACCACTTCCTGAATTGATACCAACCTGCATCATTAATCGACTTAGCGAGACAGTGATTCTTCACCAAGTTCTTAATCCTCAAGTCTTCGTAGGCGACCCAATCGTTAGACTGGATTACGCAACGCGCCACTCTCTTAGCGTGTTCCTCACGTTGCCTACTTATTTTGAGGTGTACTCGTCCTAGTCGATTAATGGCTTTCTTACGATTGGTAGAGCCTTTCTTCTTCCGAGAAACACGTCTTTGTCTAAATTTCAGACGCTTCTCGCATGTTCGAGCAAACCTAGGGTTAGGTTCGGTCTGACCGTTGGAGTCGGTATAAAACTCTTTGAGTCCTACATCTAAGCCAATAGTTTTTCCGGTCGGCTGTGATTCTACTTTGTTATCAGCGCTAACCAAGAACTGAACGTAGTAGCTATCAGCCCGACGCACCAACCTAACTCGTTTGATCTGGTCTAGCTGATAGAAGTTTAAATCCCACGTCCCCTTGAGCTTAAGCTTGCCAATTCCTTTTTTGTCGGTGAAGGTGATCTGTTTACGAGTCTCAGAGAGTTTCCAGCCTGAAGTTTTGTACTCAACAGACCGACAGTTTTTCTTGAACTTTGGATAACCTTTCTTTCCAGGAATAGCTTTTTTGCAATTGTCGTAGAACCGAGCTATAGAACTATAGGCTCTCTCGACAGAAGCCTGACAAGCATGAGAGTTTAAGGAGTTAACAAAGAGAAAATCGGCTCTCAGCTTTGTATTGTAGCGATACAACTCTTTTTGCCCTACACCACGATTGTCCATCCAAAAACGGATGCACTTGTTGCGGACAAATTGAGCCGTCTTAATCGCTTCATCTATCGCTGCGTATTGAGTTGTTTTTCCTTTAGCCTTAAACTCCAGAACAAGCATTTGACGTGGAAAAACCCTACGGCAAACATCCTAGCATAATTAAAGCCGTCCTAGAAGGACGGGGCTTGAATCCCATTATCTTCGGTCAACTTAAGCTGAAACCTGCCAGGGGGATTGCCACTGACAACACTATTAACTTAAAAAAATGATTTCTGAACTTGACTTACTTGAGGTACATCTGTAAAATTTTGTTTGCAAGCCGAAAAATACGGTAAACCGATAAATTTTAAGTATTTTATAGCGAATGCCAGAACCCTATCGTTTTGAAACCCTCCAAGTTCATGCCGGGCAAGAACCTGCTCCGGGAACCAATGCCCGTGCCGTGCCTATTTATCAAACAACTTCCTATGTCTTTAATGACGCGGATCATGGGGCGCGTCTCTTTGCCTTGCAAGAGTTTGGTAATATCTACACCCGGATCATGAATCCGACAACAGATGTGTTTGAAAAGCGAATTGCCGCCCTGGAGGGGGGTGTTGCGGCCCTGGCAACCTCTAGCGGTCAAGCAGCTCAGCTTTTGGCGATCGCCAATATTGCCCAAGCGGGAGATAACATTGTTTCCACCAGCTATTTATACGGGGGTACCTACAACCAGTTCAAAGTGACGTTCCCTCGGCTGGGCATTCAGGTCAAATTTGTGGATGGCGATGAGGCAGAGGATTTCCGGCAGGCGATCGACGATCGCACCAAGGCACTCTATGTTGAAACGATCGGTAATCCCCAATTTAATGTGCCAGATTTTGCCGCCCTAGCTCATATTGCTCACGAAAAAGGCATTCCCCTGATTGTAGACAATACATTTGGTGCAGCAGGCTATCTCATCCGTCCCATCGAACACGGTGCTGATATCGTGGTGCAGTCTGCAACTAAATGGATTGGTGGACATGGCACTTCAATCGGCGGTGTCATAGTCGATTCCGGCAAGTTCGACTGGGGAAATGGCAAGTTTCCTGTGTTTACAGAACCAGCTCCCGGCTATCATGGTCTCAATTTCCAAGAAGTTTTTGGTCCTCAAGGCTCATGGGGCAATATTGCCTTCATTATTCGTGCCAGAGTCGAAGGACTGCGGGATTTAGGCCCGACTCTGAGTCCCTTCAATGCCTTTTTGTTGTTACAGGGATTGGAAACCCTTTCCCTACGGGTACAACGTCATGTAGATAACGCCCTAGAACTGGCCCAATGGCTCAAACAACATCCCAAGGTGGAATGGGTAAACTACCTGGGATTACCAGAACATCCCTACCATGAGCGGGCTAAAAAGTATTTACAACATGGCTTTGGCGGTGTACTGAACTTCGGTATCAAGGGGGGGCTCGATGCGGGTCGCTCTTTTATCAACCAGGTGAAACTGGCAAGCCATTTGGCGAATGTGGGAGATGCTAAAACGCTGGTCATTCATCCCGCATCTACAACCCACCAGCAACTAACAGACACGGAACAGATATCGGCTGGCGTGCTCCCTGATTTAGTTCGGGTATCAGTAGGAATAGAGCACATTGATGATATTAAAGGCGATTTTGAGCAGGCCTTTGCCGGGGTTTAGCAGATGAATTATCAGCAGTTCATTTCCCCTCAAAGCCAGTTTTATCAGCTCCCAGAACCCTTTGAGCTGGAGTCTGGTAAAGATTTGATTGGAGTTCAGGTAGCCTATCGGACTTGGGGAGAGCTCAATGGGGCTGGAGATAATGCTGTGCTGGTTTGTCATGCTCTAACTGGTTGGGCCGATGTGGATATCTGGTGGGAACCCCTTTTAGGGCCAGGACGGGCGTTAGATCCCGATCGCAGTTTTATTATTTGCAGCAATATACTGGGTAGTTGTTATGGAACAACTGGGCCGACCTCGATCAATCCTCAAACAGGGGCCGCTTATGGCCCAACCTTTCCTGAGATTACGATTCGGGATATGGTGCGGTTGCAAGGGGTTTTACTGGAAGCCTTGGGCGTGCGATCGCTACAGTTAGCGATTGGCGGTTCTCTGGGTGGTATGCAAGTGCTGGAGTGGGCATTGCTTTATCCCGATCGAGTCCGCGCGATCGCGGTGATTGCCACCCCCGGTCGCCACTCGGCCTGGTGTATTGGGTTCAGCGAAACCCAACGGCAGGCTATTTATACTGACCCTAACTGGCAGAATGGTTACTATAGCGCGAAACAACAACCGGAGCGGGGGCTGGCTGTGGCCCGCATGATTGCGATGAGTACGTATCGTTCCTGGGCTAATTTTTCAACTCGCTTCGGACGACAGGTTAGGTCCGATCGCGTCACTGAGTCATTTGCGATCGTGGATTATATGCGTTACCAGGGCAAAAAATTGGTGGAACGGTTTGATGCCAATACCTACATCACGTTGACCCATGCTATGGACAGCCACGATCTAACCCGTCGCGACCGGGATTATCACACGGTTTTGAGCAGTATTCAGCAGCCCGCCCTGATTGTCGCTATTAATTCGGACATCCTATATCCACCCGTTGAGCAGGAAGAACTGGCAGCCCTGATTCCCAATGCAGAACTACAATGGCTGGAATCTCCTCATGGTCATGATGCCTTCCTGATTGATATGGATGTTCTCAACAGTTTGGTCGTCAGATTTTTATGCAGATAGCAGCAGTGTTAGATGCTACTTTTTCTCCTGTGGGTACAACTGATACATTACCCGTGAATATTAATCATTTAAGCAACTAGGAGAGCGAAAAGTTTTTCGCTCTCCTACTACATCAAATCTTACAAATTCATCCCTCTTTTGTCACTACGGGGGTAGTAAAATAAAGCCAGATTCCCCAAAGCTTTGAAATCAATGGTTACACCCCCTCGGACTGCATTTCCTACTGTCAAGTTCATCGATGATTATTGCCAAAATTATCAACATCTGTTTTCTGATGTCAGAAATTATGAAGCCTTTAAG
>JBLNEP010000012.1:0-33923 GCA_050262755.1 Actinomycetota bacterium
ATTATGGTAAAAAAAGATAGGAGAAATGAAAGTTACCGGTTACCTATCACAAAACATGTTACCTCAATTTGATCAGACGCATCTCCAAAAATACTTAACAACCACTCAAGTTTTAGTATTAGGGCTCTTGCTCAATGTCCTGCAATCGGAGAGGCAAGTGAAGCTAGAACGATTAGCCAGAATGTTTCCCTCCCTCATCTTGTCTGAAAGTCGGCGTCGGAAGTTACAAAGGTTTTTATCTTTACCTCAATTGACCCTGACTCAGATTTGGTATCCACTGCTCGGCTACTGGTTAACGACTTACTATCGAGCGGGTCAGACCTGATCAATAGTGATTGACCGTAGTCAATGGGGAGCGGTCAATCTACTCACGATCAGCCTAGTATGGGAGAGAAGAGCAATTCCTTTAGGCTGGTCACTGTTACCCAAATTAGGGAGTAGTAATTTCCGGGAGCAAAGAGAGGCTATTGCCGAGATTCTACCGCTCTTGCAAGATTACAAAGTAGTAGTTTTAGGAGATAGGGAATTCTGCAGCGTCGAACTAGCGAGCTGGCTCAGGGAGAAAGGTTTATACTTTTGTTTACGATTGAAATGCTCAACTTGTATTGAAACGGAGCCTGAAAATTGGCAAGCCTTAAAAGAGGTGGGATTAGCTCCGGGTGTCTCTCGCTATTTTTAAGGAATAAAAGTCCGCAAGACGCAACCTGTACAAGGATTCAATATCGCTGGGAAATGGAAGAAGAAATATCGAGAGATTTCGATGAAAGAGGGTTGGTTTCTGCTGACTAATTTAGGTTCTTTGTCGTCAGCGTTAGTAGCCTATCAACAGCGGATGGGGATAGAAGAAATGTTCCGGGATTATAAAAGCGGGGGCGATAATTTAGAGGGAACAGGCTTACAAGGTCAGCGATTGATGGCGCTAATTCTACTAATAGCTTTGGCTGATACGAGCGCTATTATCCAAGGTAAAGCCCTCAAAAAGAAAGGGAGTAAAAAGTACGTTGTCCGCTCCAAAGAACCAAACAGAAAATATTCCAGACGCAGTTCTTTTGGGATTGGCATAGATAGCCAATAATGGCTAAGTAACCTGGAGAAATATGATCGAGAGGTGCAACAGTTAATGGCATTAACTCCAAATAAACGCCACTTTTATCAACGGGGGATGAAGGCTGTAGCCCAGATTTTTTATCTAGCTCCTGACTGCCTTGCCGCCCCCCCAGCGCTCTTTCCCAGGAATCAGTTGCTACAGCAACCTGTGTCTTCCTGTACGGACATTTGCAGGTTATTGATAGATATAATACCTTACAATAACATATCCTAAATAACCCATTATCAGATTGAAAAAGCAAATAGATAACAATAGTAATATTGAATAGAATCTATTTAATCTATGGCTGATTTGCGACCAAGATTTTATCAAAAAATAGAGTGTTAAAATGAGTTCTAGAAGCAAAAGGCTAGTGGCAGGAATTACAGCTATCATTAATAGGAACAGAATTCCCAGATCCAGCACAAGCGTTCCTAAAGCAAAAGGAATGCAAATAAAATAGGGTGTATTTTGAAAAAGCCAGGTAGTTAATGGGAAGAACGGGAGGTCAGAAATGAGTGAAAGAACAAGTGGAAAGAAGAAACCAAGAGCAAGATTGTTCAGTGAAAGAATGAGCCACCAAGCTCCTGTTAATTGCTGATTTTTGTTCATGGCGCTTGACAGTCGGCCTCAATCAAGAGGTTGGATGAGCCTACCAGCCATTAAGCATACAGAGAAGCCTCAACCAAACACTCAGACTATCCAAATGTTAAGCGATAGCTCCTGCCCTCATCGAGCACTGTTTGTTCGCCCACCCCAACTAATTCTACAATCAGTTCTCGCTGAGGTAACGAAAAATTTCCCTCCCGTGCTTGGATATCTACGATGGTTTTTCCCTCCTCAGGATACACTTGATAAGTAGTTGTTGCCCAAGCTCCTCTCTGGTACTCAAAACTGTGACCGTCATCTTCATAAAGCGTCCATTTGCCACTGCCTGGCCAAATTCGGATTCTTAAGAAATCAGTCATTTCCGGTTCAATAAATTGCCGGATCGGTGCGGTCGCAATGATACCTCCTCCCCGGACGTAGAGCGGCATTCGCTCCAGTGGCGCATGAGCTAAAATGTGCGTGGGTCCCTGATAGCATTCCCCACTCCACCAATCGTACCAAGTTCCCTCCGGCAAATACACAGCTCGATGCTCAACTCCGGGCCGATAAATGGGAGCAGCCATGAGTGACGGACCGAGTAATACTTGATCGTAGAGGTGATAGGTTTTGACATCCTGGGGAAAATGATATAAAAGGGGTCGTAAAATTGGCGCTCCTGCTGTGGATGCTTCCCAAAATAGGGTGTAAAAATACGGCAATAATTGATAGCGTAATTCCAGATAGTCGCGGCAAATTTTCTCAACGCGATCGCCAAAAACCCAAGGTTCGTGGCGGGCTGTACTCATGGCAGAATGACCGCGCATTAAGGGGTATAGCATCCCCACCTGCATCCACCGCGCAAATAATTCTGCGGTTGCATTCCCCGCAAACCCGCCGATATCGCACCCCACAAATGCCACGCCGGACAAACCCATATTACACAGCATGGGTAGCGACAGTTCCAGGTGTTCCCACAAGGATTGATTATCACCCATCCACACCGAAGACCAACGCTGTACGCCTGCAAACCCCGATCGCGTCAGGACAAAGGATCGTTCCTGGGGACGCGATCGCAACAACCCTTCATAGCAAGCTTTTGCCATCATTAACCCGTAAAGGTTATGGGTTTCCGCGTGAGTGGCGAGTTCATCGGGTGGACCTTGGGGTGCATCCAGGGGAAACCAGATATGTTCACCCCCATCGCCAAAGGGTCGTTCTGCGATCGCAGGTTCGTTCATGTCGTTCCAGATCCCAGCAACTCCCATTTCTGTTAAACGTTTGTGCAAGTTCCCCCACCACTCGCGCACTTCCGGCCGCAGGAAATCAGGAAACACTGCTTTATCCGGCCAAACATAACCGTGAAATAGCTGGCCATCTGCTTTGCGGACGAAATAGTCGCCTTCTACCCCGCGATCGAACACTTCATAATCTGCTTCGGGTTCGTATTTCACACCCGGATCGATAATGGTGACAATTTTAAACCCCGCTTCTTTCAAATCTTGCAGTAATTTAGCCGGATCGGGGAAGCGTTTTGGACTCCAGGTAAAGACGCGGTAGCCGCGCATATAGTCAATATCGAGGTGAATCACATCACAGGGAAGGGTGCGGTCGCGAAATTCCTGCGCTAACTCCCTGACAATTTCTTCTGATTCGTAACTCCAGCGACATTGATGATAGCCAAGCGCCCATTTGGGGGGCAGTGGCATTCTCCCAGTAAGCTGGGTATAAGTCTGCAAAATTTGTGCAGGGTCAGGACCATAGATGATGTAATAATCCAACTCCGAAGCTCTGGTTTCCATCCGCAAAACTCCGGGTTTTTCTGCTCCGATATCGAATTGGCTCAAAAAGGTTGTATTGAAGAAAATGCCATAGGCAAGGTCTGGCCGCAAGGCGATAAAAAAGGGAATCGCCTGATACATTTCATCGGTAATGGAATCGTAATCTAAGGCGTCTACTGTCCAATTTGTCTTAACTTCTGAAAGCTTGTCAAGAAACCCTGTGCGTTCGCCAAACCCATAAAAGTGTTCGTTGGCTTCGATGCGCTTCCAGTTCGCAGTTGAGCCAGTTCTCCAGGCCGTGCCAAGTTCTGTGTCGCTTGCAAAGGCGTTTCCCGATAAGTCAAAACATTCCAGGGTGGCGCGGTCACGCTTAAGAGAAATTGATAGTTTTTCGGTTTGAATTTTTATGACTGTATCGGTTTCTTGAAGCTCAAAGGATACCGCTGACCACTGTTCATTCTCTAGAGCAACGGCCCAAGAACGTCTCGGTAGAAATTCACCCTGGGGGGATACCTGCACCCGGATTAAATTAGAGGCAAGAATGCTGATTTTCAGAGCAGCTTGACCGCACTGGCAATCAATCCCTCGCTCGCTTTTTTGGACTGATGAAATCGCCCCGATCGCTGACCAAGGCTGTTCAAGGGTTTGCAGTTTCCCGAAGTATTGCGGCATAGACCCTGACCCAAAATTTTATTTATTTTGCTGTGAAGACTGAAGAGTTGTCATCTGGCAAAAGGAGGAAAGAAGCGGGAGCCGTTGAGAAAGGCTGCGATTGGTATTACGCTTTAATTTGCTAGCTCATCAAGTTATATTGTTAGTAGAAAATTGACTTGATGATGAAATTGGATGTTGCGACCGCTCTCGATCCAACTAGAGCGATCGCTCGACCACTTCTGAAAACTGCCACTCTAAGCAAAACTAGAGGCACCCAAGTCGGGCGGCACATCCTGCCAGCGACCTTGACCGACTGCTTGAATGGCTTCTTTTAGGGAAATGTCGCCGGTATAGAGAGCACGACCCACGATCGCACCTGCGATCCCCACTGGTTCGAGGGCGAGCAAACTCAGCAAATCACCGATCGAACTGACACCACCGGAGGCAATGACGGGAATGGTGATGGCATGGGCGAGTTCTCGCAAAGCATCTAAGTTGGGTCCGGAGAGGGTACCGTCGCGGTGGATGTCGGTGTAGATGATGGCGGCAGCACCGAGTTGGGCCATTTGCTGGGCGAGATCGGTTGCAAGAACTTCCGAAGTTTCTAACCACCCTCTCGTGGCAACTTTGCCATTTCTGGCATCGATGCCGACGAGAATTTGATCAGGGAATTCGCCACACAATTCAGCGACTAATTTCGGTTGTTCAACGGCAACGGTGCCGAGGATGGCACGTTGGACGCCGAGAGAGAGGACAGAGGAGACAGCCGCGCGATCGCGCATCCCGCCGCCAACTTGACAGGGGATGTTGACGCTTCGGACAATGGCTTCTATGGCTTTCAAATTCACAGGATGGCCAGCTTTTGCACCGTCTAAGTCTACTAAGTGCAGTAAAGTTGCGCCTGCATCAACCCATTGCCTTGCTACTTCTACAGGGTTCTCGTTAAAGGTTTGTGACTGCGCGTAGTCTCCCTGATACAGCCGGACGCAGCGCCCTTCTAAAATATCGATCGCTGGAATTACATTCATTTTCGTTGGCAGTAGCGACTTTAGTCGCTCTCTTTTTACTTTGATTTTTAAGAATGACTCAAGTCATTACTGTTAATGATTATATAGCGTTTCTCAAAGAGTTGAGGTACGTACATGAAAGGGAAAAAAAGGGGAAAAGGGGAAAGGAGGAAAAATGGCTGTACCTCATGAATCTGAGAAATGCTATATCTGATTTTTTACTTTGATTTCAATTGGCTTCCAAATGAATAAATTTTCTACCTGTTTGAGCTGAGAAAAATTGAGGCTGAAACAGGCAGAAATACAGGCTGTAATCAAGCTGTTAATGACCGAAAGAATTTTTAAACAATTGAGGGTCGCTGGAGCTTTGAGGGAAATAGTTTTTGTAGCGCTGCATCGCGCTGAGCTGGTGTTTCTGACGCCCAATTCCACAAGCTTTCATAGAAAAAGAATGAGACTCCCGCAAATCCCCGTTTTCGGACTGCTTCTACTTGATTTTGGATTTGTTGGAGAGAGATGGAATTATTTTTTAAGCCGGTTAAAATGCCGATGCCTGTGGGAATGTGACTTTTAGCCAGTTTAATTTCTTCCCGTTCTAATTCGGCAATAAAGCGGTTGATATCGCTGCGGTACACTTGCAAGATAATTTCTTCAATGTAACCGCGCCTTTCCCAGGTAAACCAATCTTGTAAGCTAGCGGGCAATGAAAAGTGCAGAGGATTAGGAGACAAGGAAACAATACATTTTGTTTTGCGAGCTTTGATCGTTCGGAACACCCGTGCCATAAACTCATTAATTTTATCGGCTCGCCACCGCACCCAGAAGGTTTCTCGAAAGTCGGTAGAGGGAGATTGACCTTTAAGTTCTTTTTTGTACAGGGCAACTGTTAACGGATCGTACCCAAATTCAGAAGGTAATCCGAAATGATCGTCTAATTGGATGCCATCAATGTCATAGTTAGCAACCAGTTCGGTGATTAAATCGAGGATAAATTTCTGTACTTCTGGATGGAAAGGATTCAGCCAAACGCGGTCATGTTCGCCTTCTTTCCAGATTGTAGTTCCGTCAAGGCGTTTGGTGAGCCAGTCTGGGTGGAGTTTGGCTAATTCAGAATCAGCCGGTGCCATGAAACCAAACTCAAACCAAGGGATAACAGCTAAACCTTTTTGGTGGGCTCGATCGACGATTTCTTTAAGCACATCTCGCCCCTTTAATTCGGGAGTCGGATCGACTGATACACCCATGACTCGCTGGGCGATGGCGCTGGGATATAAGGTATAGCCGCCTTGCCAGACCGTGGGGTAAAGGGTGTTAAAATTGAGTTTAGCCAAGCGATCGACTGCATCTTTGACATTTTGGCGGGAAAAGAACAGGTCGCTGTCAATGTTCGTTAACCAAACCCCCCGCAATTCAGTTCTGGGTTGGGGTTTGGGTGTCGTTTGTGCCCGCAGCAGTGGGGGTGCGATCGCTAGGGATGCGACTGTGAGGAAAAAGGCAAGGATGAGGGAAAGCAGGCGTTGCCATCTGGGGAATTTCAGCATCAATTTTTCCTGAACATCTAGGGAATCGAATTCGCTGCTACACCCGCAAAATCCGCCTAATCGAGTAGTCAACCTCTCTTTCAGATTCTCCCTGGTTATGAGAGGAAATAGCAGGTGTTTCGGGGCGCATCTTTGCAAGCAGCTAGCAAAATTTATTGTCAGGCAAAAAGGTGCAAAAAATTAGCGGTCGCGTAGGTTCAGGAAAATTAGAACGGCTCTGTGGATCAAGAGTTTAAGCGATCGAGGTCGATCGGGACTAATTTTTACGGTCAAAGGTTGTTGAACGATCGTAGAGTATAGTTAAATCTATCCCTCCCTAACCAATTGAGAAACTTTTTCCCATACCTGCTTGCTGGAACAATTCAGGTTTCTTTGCAAATCTTAATTAAGTTTGATGCCATCTTGTAAACTTTACTCTCAATTTTCTCACTTTGTGATGGTGCTATGACACACTAAAAGTGGGCATCAAACTCCCGCAAGGAGAAGAGGGGTTATGCAAGAGCTGATCATTATTTTTATTGTTGCGATCGCGACCATTGCCACTACTTACATAGCAGCATTACTAGGTGTCGCCCTGACTGAATGTTTTATCCTCTTAAATGGAATTCCTGACTGGACTTGGACAGTGGTGTTAGTGGCTTTAATTTTGACCGTGATGAGAGGGATGCGTTATTCGCTGGAATAGCAATTGATAGACAGATAAACATCAAATTAATAGAAAGTATAGGGGTGGGTTCAGGCAAGTATCTTAACTTCTAAGAAATTAAGCCAGAAAACCCGCCCCTATCTTTGTGATGTTTATAGCGTTTCTCAAAGAGTTGAGGTACGTACAGGGAAAAAAGGGGGAAAAGGGGAAAGGGGGAAAATGGCTGTACCTCATTAATCTGAGAAATGCTATATTTTCACAAAGCAACTGAGTGGGAGGGAGGGAGGAGCAAGGGTATTCTTCCTTCTAGACTGGTAACTGCATCACCTGTCGGTAGTGGGCTTCTATGTCCAGAACAGTTTGAGATTTGCGATTCGTCGTCCACTGACTATGCTTAAATAATTCCTGCCTCAAATCATCGACATTAATGGTTGTCACCTGCCCCTCCTTAACCAGTTGTTTGCCATTAACCCACACACAATTCACGGCTTGAGTGGGACGACCTAAAATCAGTAAACCAATGGGGTCGGTGCGTGGCAATAAGGATAAACTGGTGAGGTCATAAAGCACAAAATCTGCCTTTTTTTCCACTGCTAGGGACCCCATTTCACTGCCAAGATTCACTGCGATCGCACCGCCAAGGGCAGCTATTTCCACTGATTGTCGAGGTGTAATCCAGTGGCGATAATCCAAATCGGTGAAATTGTGTAAAATCGAACCGATTTTAATCGCTTCTAGCAAATCCTGAGAGTCATTGCTAGAGGCACCATCGCAGCCAAATGCTACATTAACCCCAGCTTGACGGTATTTTAAAATGGGTGCGATGCCGCTTCCTAAGCGCAAATTGCTCAGGGGATTATGCACAACGGTAGACTGAGTTTCTGCGAGAATCGTAATATCTGCATCATCCAACCAAACGCAATGGGCTAAAGAAGTACGAGGCGTTAAATAGCCGATGCGCTGTAGATGCTCAACGGCACTACAAGCGTATTTTTCCTGAGCTAATTTCTTTTGAGCCGGGGTTTCTAGCAGATGAGAATGCAGACAAAGGTTGTAGCGATCGCTCAATTCCAGACATCCCTCAAATAAGGCATCCGAACACAGTTGAATCCCCGTCGGTCCCAACAGGATATAAATTCCTGCTTCAGGCCGGTGAAACTGAGCGATCGCGTCTGCCATCAACGCTAAAGTGGCTTGAGTTGAACGAATATAAGGCGCGTGCTCAGGATTCGCATCACCAGACGGCATCCCCGCCGTTAAAGATAGATCTTGAATCAGCGGCGCAATGAAAGCGCGGATGCCAACTTCTTGATAAGCGCGAACGGCGGCCGCGATCGTTTCCAACTCTCGATCGGGAATGAGTACCAAATGATCCACCACACTGGTACCACCAGATAGCAACGTTTCCACCGCTGTTCCGAGGGCACTTAAGTAAACTTTTTCGACATCGAGGGGAGCAAAGTCGTACAATTCCGCGATCCACAACTCCAAAGGGAGAGGTGGGATCGCGCCTCGCTGCCACAGTTCCGAAGAGTGAGTGTGGGCGTTGACAAAACCAGGTAGTAGCAACTGATTGGTACCATCGATCGCCGTTCCGGCCGCTTCCAGATGAGGTGCGATCGCACAAATGCGGTCTTCCTCTACCTGCAAGTCCGCTGTTTCGTAACCATCCTCAACCGGAATTAAGGCATTTTGAATCGTAAAGCTCACAAATTGACCTTTCTAAACCACTGACATCATTATCAGGCGTTCGCTAACTGTCTGTTAGGGCAATTGTTAAAAAAGTAGGATTGAATACTGACACTCAGCATCTATATGAGGTAATAGAAGGCGTTAGCAATAAAATTGGTGTTAAATTCATAAAAACTTGTTTCTAGAGGAATCCTACGATGAATCTGTCTTCTCTCCGCACCTTGGGTGTAGCACCGAATGCTTGGACTGTTGATGCCAAAATTGCTGATATCACCCGCCCTCCTCTCCCTCCCCAACTGGTTAGCTTGGAAACAGGCACAAAACTGCTGCGCTTGGACTTAGCAAAAGCGGCCTTTTTAGTAATCGATATGCAGAATGACTTCTGCCATCCTGATGGTTGGTTGGCGCACATCGGCGTAGATGTGACGCCTGCGCGAACTCCCATCGATCCCCTGAACAAGCTATTGCCAGAATTGCGGTCGCAACAGGTACCGATCGTCTGGGTTAATTGGGGAAATCGCTCTGACTTATTGAATATTAGTGCCAGTCATCATCATGTTTATAATCCGACCGGTGATGGGGTCGGTTTGGGATGTCCGCTGCCCAAAAATGGGGCTCCCGTCTTAACCGTTGGTAGTTGGGGGGCTGCGGTTGTTGATGAGTTAAAACAGGAACCCAGCGACATTCAAATTGATAAGTATCGGATGAGTGGGTTTTGGGATACTCCTTTAGATAGTGTTTTGCGAAATCTCGGTCGAACTACCCTATTTTTTGGAGGAGTGAATGCCGATCAGTGTGTGATGACGACACTTCAAGATGCTAATTTTCTCGGCTATGACTGCATCCTCGTTACAGATTGTACCGCGACCACTTCTCCAGAGTTTTGTTGGCAAGCGACGCTTTACAATGTGCAGCAATGCTTTGGTTTTGTCTGTCATTCTCACGCAATTTTAGAGGCGATTAACCGGAAAGGTTGAGCAGTTGAACGATCGGTGGATAATTAAAATTGAGTTAGGAATTTGTTATGACAACTCACTGCATGATTCCCATTATTAAGTCTCCCAAGGATTACCAAGCTTACCGCATTAGTCCCTGTGATACGAATCGACTCGCCATTGTTTTCGATCCAGCAACAGCTAACCTTTCATTAACCGTTTGTGTCGAAATTTTTGATGTGGATGGTAAAACGCCTCCCAATCGCCATCAATTGGCAGTAGAAATGTTTTTTGTGCTGAAGGGAGAAGGACGGGCAACCTGTGACGGAAAAACGGTTTCAATAAAAGCTGGAGATAGTTTATTAGTGCCTCCGACTGGTATTCATTTGATTGAAAATACCGGCAAAGAGCGCTTATATGCCTTATGTATTATGGTTCCCAATGAGGATTTTGTGGAGCTGATTCGCAGCGGGACACCTGTCGAACTTGATGAGGAAGATATGAAAGTCCTCAGACGTTCAGATGCGCTCATCGCTTGCTAAAATTGATGGGTAGAGATTCATATCCTCAGCCATCAAAATGAGGGATAATTTTTAACAGTGCCTAACTCCTGCCAGCTATGCTAAAAATTCTCCCCAAAGAAACCGTTTCCATGTTCACGAGAGATGGAGTGCGCCTAGATGCCGACCTCTATCGTCCGGAGGCTGCGGGCGAATTTCCTGTATTATTAATGCGACAACCTTACGGCAGAGCGATCGCCTCTACGGTTGTTTACGTCCATCCGACTTGGTACGCTCAACAAGGGTATCTGGTGGTGATTCAAGATGTGCGAGGACGAGGCAGTTCTGAAGGAGAATTTCAGCTATTTTCTCAGGAAATTGAAGATGGTTTTGATGCAGTCAACTGGGCGGCTAACTTACCAGGAAGTACGGGACAAGTCGGGATGTATGGCTTTTCCTATCAAGGCATGACCCAACTCTATGCTGCTTCAACAATTCCGAGCGCTTTAAAAACAATTTGCCCCGCCATGATGGGTTATGATTTATATGCAGATTGGGCCTATGAAGGGGGTGCATTTTGCCTACAATCTAATCTGGGATGGGCGATTCAACTGGCAGCAGAAACAGCCCGCTTAAGGAGAGATGCTTCCGCCCACGAAGTCCTCTATCTAGCTTCTAGAAATTTGCCTGTTTATCAGCAGTCTCCTGACTTAATCGCCAGCTTAAAAAAATACCTACCCGCTCAATTTTATTACGAATGGCTCTCTCATTCCCAACCTGGTGAATATTGGGAGAAACTCCAGCCCAATCTCTCTAAGGTAGACTTACCCATGCTGCATATTGGTGGCTGGTTCGATCCTTACCTGCGCGGCAACCTGCGCTTATATAAAGAAATGGCAGCCCGCAGTTCCTATCCCCAGCACTTAATGATTGGTCCTTGGGGGCATTTACCTTGGAGTCGGAAAGTCGGAACGGTAGACTATGGTTTATCCGCATCAAATCCAGTCGATGAATTACAAATTGCTTGGTTTGATTGGGTACTCAAAGGGAGAGAAACAAGCTGCGGCCATGAGCCGCCGATTTCTTTATTTGAAATGGGCAGTAACCAATGGTGTAAATTTGAGACCTGGCCAATGGGGAACCAGAAATCCTATTTCTTAGCCACCACACAACTAGCGGCGATGCGAGAAGATGCTGGTTCTTTAATAGAGACTTGCCCAGAAATCAGTCAAGAAGATACTTTCGTCCACGATCCTTGGCGACCGGTGCCTGCTTTAGGCGGTCATGCTGCGACTCCAGCCGGTTCTTTCGACCGCTCTAGCTTAGAAGGTCGGACTGACATTTTAACTTATACTTCTGCACCCTTAGCGGTCGATTTACAGATCGTGGGAGAGGTGGAGGTAGAAATCTTTTGTACCGCCGATACACCAAGTTTCGATCTCTGTGCGGTACTCTCAGAAGTTAAACCAGAGGGTTGTGTTTATAACTTTACCCAAGGTTATCAACGGGTGAATTCCAGCCAAACTCCTGTCAAAATTTCACTTCAGGCAACTTGTGCCAAGATTGCCAAAGGTCACGCGCTACGTTTGAGTTTGAGTGCTGCTTGTTTTCCAGCTTACGACCTAAATCCAGGTACCGGCATTGCGACTGCTGAGGCGCGATGGATGGATGCCCAGATCGTCACCCTAGCGGTGAGGAGTGGGGGAGCCTCTCCCTCTCAGGTTTTGCTACCTTTAAGTCAGCTTGGAGCGCGAGTTCGCTGATAGATTGAGGAGGCGCACGGAACGCACTGCTCCGTGCCGAGAGCGGATCCGCTCTTTTGGATCGGTTAGGACCGGCCTGATGCGGTCGCATGACCTAACTGGTTATGATTCATGAGTCGTACCGTCTGGCATAATGGCTCTCCTCAGATCAGCATCCCGCAAATTTGCCCGATTGAGATTCGCATCAATCAACACCGCTTCCAGCAAATTCGCTCCACTTAAGTTAGACCAATTCAACTTTGCCCGGTACAGGTTCGCTCCACTCAAGTTCGCTCCCCGGAGGGTAGACCAACTGACATTGGCAACTCTCAAATTTGTCTGGCTCAAATTCGCTTCGCTTAAATTTGCCCCAATCATCACGACTTGGCGCAAATCCGCCCCAGACAGGTTCGCACCACTCAAGGACGCTCCACTCAGGATCGCGTGAGTCAAGTTTGCCCGTTCCAGCAGCGAGTCGCTCAGGATGGCATTCGTCAGGTTAACTCCCTTGAGGGTTGACCAACTCAGCGTTGCTTTCATGAGATTAATACGGATCATGCTTGCATCCGTTAAATTGGCTGCAAACAAGTTAGCCTCAGTGAGATTTGCTTCCGTGAGGTTTGCTTCCGTGAGGTTGGCTTTGCTGAGGTTAACTTCTCTCGCCAGCGAACCCCGCAGGTTCGCGCCGCTGAGGTTCGCACTGCTAAGGTTTGCGCGACTGAGATCGGTGCTGATTAAATTTGCGTCACTCAGATTCGCGTCCGTTAAGTCTACCCCGATCAACTTGACCTCGCGGAGGTTGGCCCCGATTAAAATCGCTCCAGTCAGGTTGGCCTCTTGCAGGTTTGCCCGACTCAAGTTGACATCACTCAGGTTTACGCCTCTGAGATCTGCACCCATTAACTTGGCCTCACGAAAATTCCTTTCTCCGGCCGCATACTGCCTCAGAATTTCATCGGCCTCCATGTCATTTGCCTCACGATTATTTTTTTAGATAGTAGAAAGTAGTGGGTTCATTTTCCTTCATCCTCTTAGATAAGCACAGTGTTGCTACTTAGAGCAGTGATATCAGTACGATCTAGGTCAGGGTTGACTCACGACCAACGGCTATCGCTTTGGAGCCAGCATTCTGAGACAATGAACAGTAGGGACTCGGGAATGGGTAGAGGGGGAGAAGGAGCGCTCTCACAGCAGGGAAAAGCCCAAGAGCCTAGCTTGTATCCTTTTCCGACCAGCAATAGACCGATGGCCAATGACTAATGACCAATCCCCAATCCCAGATTCCCAACTAATCCACTGACAAAGGAAATAGAATGGCGGAAAATTTCAGAAGCCAAGTTGTGACCCAAGGTGTGCAGCGGACGCCGAACCGAGCGATGCTGCGGGCGGTTGGCTTCGGCGACAAGGATTTTACCAAACCGATTGTCGGCATTGCCAACGGGTACAGCACGATTACCCCTTGTAATATGGGCATTAACGACCTGGCCCAGAAGGCGGAAATCGGGCTCAAAGAGGCGGGCGCGATGCCTCAGGTCTTCGGTACCATTACCGTGAGTGATGGCATCTCGATGGGTACGGAGGGGATGAAATATTCTCTGGTATCGAGAGAAGTGATTGCTGATTCGATCGAGACGGCCTGTAATGGCCAAAGTATGGATGGAGTGCTGGCGATCGGCGGCTGCGATAAGAATATGCCGGGGGCGATGATCGCGATCGCTCGGATGAATATTCCGGCGATTTTTGTGTATGGGGGTACGATTAAACCCGGTCATCATAATGGTCGTGACTTGACGATAGTGAGCGCTTTTGAAGCGGTTGGCCAATACAGTGCGGGCAAAATTGATGAGAAAGAATTGGTTGAGGTAGAACGGAAAGCTTGTCCGGGTGCGGGTGCCTGTGGCGGGATGTACACAGCCAATACCATGTCTTCTGCCTTTGAGGTGATGGGGATGAGTTTGCCTTATTCCTCGACGATGGCGGCGGAGGATGCAGAGAAGGCGGAAAGTGCTGAAAAATCAGCACAAGTGCTGGTAGAGGCGGTTCGGACACAATTACTTCCCCGCCAGATTTTGACCCGGAAGGCGTTTGAGAATGCGATCGCAGTGATTATGGCGATTGGTGGTTCCACGAACGCGGTGTTGCACTTGTTAGCGATCGCTCACGCTGCGGGTGTGGAATTAACCCTTGATGATTTTGAGGTGATTCGAGGGAAAGTGCCGGTTCTGTGCGACCTTAAACCCAGTGGTCATTATGTCGCGACGGATTTACATCAAGCTGGTGGCATTCCGCAGGTGATGAAAATGTTGCTCGATCGTGGGTTGTTGCATGGAGATGCTTTAACCATTACGGGTCAAACAATTGCGGAAGTTTTAGCGGATGTGCCTTCAGAACCGCGCCCCGATCAAGAGGTCATTCGTCCTTGGAATAACCCTTTATATGCTCAAGGACACTTGGCAATTTTGAAGGGAAATCTGGCAACGGAAGGGGCCGTGGCTAAGATTACTGGGGTTAAGAAACCACAAATTACAGGACCAGCACGAGTCTTTGAATCTGAGGAAGCTTGCTTAGATGCCATTTTAGCTGGCAAGATTCAGGCGGGAGATGTGATTGTGGTTCGCTATGAAGGGCCAAAAGGTGGGCCCGGAATGCGAGAAATGCTTGCTCCTACTTCAGCTATTATTGGCGCTGGTTTAGGTGATTCTGTGGGATTAATTACGGATGGTCGATTCTCTGGGGGTACTTACGGAATGGTGGTTGGTCACGTCGCTCCCGAAGCGGCCGTGGGAGGAACCATTGCGCTGGTAAAAGAAGGGGATTCGATTACCATTGATGCGAATAATCGCTTGTTGCAAGTGAATGTTTCTGAGCAAGAATTAGAGCAGCGACGAGCAAATTGGCAACCCCCTAAAGCACGCTATACGACTGGTGTCTTAGCTAAATATGCTAAGTTGGTTGCTTCGAGTAGTGTCGGTGCAGTCACTGATTTAGGCTTAGGCTAAGGTCTGAAAAACCCGGTTTTTTCTAAAAAAAACCGGGTTGCTTTTTTGGGAAGACAAGTCAAGGTTAGAGGGTTGATAGTTTTTGCTAAAATCTAGGGGGTTAACAGTTAGATTTTTTGCTGAAATTGTGCTTTTGAATTCAGAATTTCTCCTTCTCTGTGTTCTACCATGAAGAAGTTAAAGGGAGCCGCCAGTAGCTATCAGGGAAGGATAAATCGGTGGATGACGATCGGACAGACCCCCCAAAAAATATTTTTCAAATAAATAATTCTGAGGCTGCCACCTTCACAGGGAAAAGCTACACCCCAGAAGCGCCAGCACCCGAGCAAAAACCTTCACTTCCCGAACCCAATGCCGCTGAAGCAGCGTACAATCAGGGCGATAGCTTGCGAGAACAAGGCAACTTAGAAGCAGCCATTGCCCATTATCAACAAGCAACGATCCTGCAACCTAACTATGCAGAAGCTCATTATAAACTGGCTTTTACTCTAAGACAACAAGGAAAATTAGAAGCAGCAATTGCTCATTATTACGAAGCTCTATTTTTAAAACCTAACTACTCTAATGCCCATAATAACTTAGCCGTTGCCTTAGCACAACAAGGGAAATTAGAAGCAGCAATTACCCATTATCAGGAAGCTTTAGTCCTCAATCCCAACTATGCAAATGCTCACAATAACTTAGCTGTTACCTTAGCAAAACAAGGAAAATTAGAAGCAGCAGTTTCCCATTACCAGGAAGCTTTATCCCTCATTCCTAACTACGCAGAAGCTCACAATAACTTAGCCGTTGCCCTCGGTAAGCAAGGCAAATTAGCAGAAGCGAGCAACCACTACCAGCAAGCATTAAATCTTAATCCCCATTCAGCGGATGCTCATAGTAAATTAGCCTTTGCTTTAAGCCAAGAAGGTAAACTCGATCCCGCCATTGCTCACTATAAAGAAGCTTTGCTTCTTAATCCTCAATGTGTTTCTGAAATCAATAGTAATATCGGTTTTGCTCTTCAGTCTCAAGGTAAAATTTCAGAAGCGCTCACCTACCACCAACTAGCAATTAACCAACGCCCCGACTCCGCTGAAGCTCATCTGAAATTAGGGATGGGTTTATTGCTGTCCGGCGACTTGAAAAACGGCTTTAGTGAGTATGAGTGGCGTTGGCAAACCCAAGAATTGACTCAAAAAAATACCCGGTTATCTTGCTCTGAACCCCTCTGGGATGGTTCCGACTTAGAAGGACGCACGATTTTTCTCTATCCCGAACAAGGGTTTGGGGATTCGATTCAATTTATTCGCTATGCTGTTTTGGTGCAGCAACGGGGTGGCAAAGTCATTTTTGAATGCCCACAACCTTTATGGCGACTATTTAGCCAGGTTGCAGGAATTGATCGCCTCATTCATCAGAGAGCTGTCGCACCAGAATTTCAGGTTCGCGCCTCTTTAATGAGTTTACCCTATCTATTGGGAACAACCCTCGAAACCGTACCGAGCCAAGAGCCTTATTTAGCTGTGCCTGAACGAGTGGAGCATCAGCTCAAAATTCAAAGCGATCGTGAATTACGAGTCGGGCTAGTATGGGCCTGTCGCTTGAATCACCCAACTCACTATCGGCGGTCTTGCCCCCTGAGTTATTGGTTGCCACTGTTAGAAATTCCGGGCATTGCGTTTTATAGTCTCCAAAAGGAAGTCGCGGTGGCAGACTTGGAATTGCTGAACGCTTACGATGAAAAAATTCAGAGTTTAAGCTGTTTTTTAGGAGATTTTGCCCAGACTGCGGCGATTATTTCCCAATTGGATTTGGTGATTACTGTAGACACGGCTGTTGCTCATTTAGCGGGGGCGATGGGTAAGCCGGTGTGGGTCGTGCTGCCCTTTGCCCCGGACTGGCGATGGATGCTGGAACGAGAGGACAGTCCTTGGTATCCAACGATGCGGTTGTTCCGTCAGTCGGAATTTGGTGAGTGGCAGTCTGTATTCGGGCGGGTATTTGAGTCACTGCAAGCGTTGGTGGCGGGGTTTAGGCAGGTTGGAAGGCTGGGAATTTTGCCTAAAAAGAAAGTCTCTTCAATTATATTGAACTGCTGATGAATGCCAATCACTACTGGGAACAATTTTTGAGCGGATTGATGCAATTTACCAGGAGAGGGTTGAGATTTTTTCTAATTCTTCCTAACCAATAACCAGCGCTCCTTCGCAAGGTGAATCACCCAGGAAGAAGGATTTAAAATTGGCAATTATTGCGACCACTCTCCTTGGCTCGGTACAAAGCTGCATCCGCTTTTTTCATCAAAATTTCTCCATCTTCGCCGTCTTGGGGATACAGCGCAATGCCAATGCTACAGCCAATTTCTAATTGATGGCCGTCTAATTTAAACGGGAACTTTAAGACCTCGAGAATTCTTTGAGCGACGTTTGCCGCATCTTTAGCGCGAGAAATATGAGGCAAAAGAATAATAAATTCATCTCCACCCCAACGAGCAATGGTATCGGCTTCGCGCAAACATCGGTTAAGGCGGTTAACGACTGCCTTTAAGAGCAAGTCTCCGATCGCGTGTCCCAGAGTATCGTTAATGACCTTAAAATGGTCTAAGTCCAAGAACATCAATGCAAACTGGTTGCCTTTGTGATGAGCTTCCTGCAAGGTGGTGTTCAGTTTTTCATTCAGTAAAATGCGGTTGGGTAAACCAGTTAAGCGGTCGTGTAATGCTTGGTGGCGAATAATGGCTTCGGTTTGTTGTCGCTGGAGCGCACCGCCAATACTCTCACCAATTGCCATCAAAATTGAAATTTCCCCATCTGACCAGTATCGCTGCGATTGTGAATGCTTAAGTTGGGAGGTTGCAGGCTGATTTCCTGACGCCACTGCTGGCCGGTATCTGCTATCGTCATCAAAGCCAAGATAACCCCATAGTTGCTTTTCGACTCGGATCGGTACGATCAACCGGGATAACAAACCCTCTCGCTCTAACAGTTCTCGTTCTTCCTGGGACAATGAACTCATAAAATCTGCGACCGCATGGCTCACTTTTACTGCATTTGACCATTGCTTAAGTCCAAAGCGATGAGGGGTGAGATTTTGGCGATCGCGTGGGTGGAGAGGAGGAGCGGTCGCAGCCTTCACCCATTCAAACCTCAGGCTTAAAGCAGGTTCGCCGGTCTCTGGGTGAGGGTGACTCTCGTAAATATACACGCGCTCAACGCCTGTAGCGCTTCCGAGCGTTCCTAAAGCCTTGAGAATGGCTGCATGATGATCCGTATCGGTTAGTAAGTGGTGCATGGCGGTGGCCACACCTTGCAGCAAGCAATCTCGCTTGTGCAATTCTGCTTCTGCGAGTTTTCGCTGAGTGATGTCTTCAACAGTGCCTTCATAGCCGCTCAGTTGTCCTGCTTCATCCCGAATGGGTCGGCCACTCTCAGAAATCCAGATGACGCTGCCGTCCTTGCAATACACTTGAGACTCGAACCCCCAGATGGCTTCTTGCTCTTGCAGGATACGCTGGAATTCTTGGCGACGGTTGGGGTTGACATAGAGTTGTTGAGCAATGTCAGTGATGGTTGCCATCAGTTCTTGGGGAGAGTCATAGCCGTAAATGCGGGCCAGCATGGGGTTAGCGGTGTGGTAGCGACCTTCTAGGGAGGTTTGGTAGATGCCAGCAACGGCGTTTTCAAAGAGGTTACGATATTTTTTGTGGTGGACTATGACGCCAAGTTGCACGGCGATGGTAGAAACAAGGGTAATGAATCGGTTGTGGAGGCGGGGTTCGTGCATGAAAAACACTAGCACAGCTAATAGTTGACCACTGGCGAGGATGGGAACGCTCAACCCGGCTTGAAAGCCTACTTGAATCGCTCGTGTGACATCAAGGAGGCTGTCGATTGGTTCGGGCCAGTCTTTTGGCATCCAGTGGAGGGGTTGGAGTGACCAAATTTGACCGAGGTTGCTGCTGCTGGGAAAGGTGAGTTGCTGACGGCGTTTGTGGAAGAGTTCTAAGTCCTGAGAACTGCTGTACCAAGCACTGCCGCATTCGATCGTGGCTGGATCGGCACTGGGAACCCATGCTTCGCCATAATTCCAACCGGTGGCTTTGCAGATTTTTTGGAGCGTAACGGTGAGTGCGGCATCAAAGTTTTCTGCTTCGGCGACGCTGAGGGTGATACTTTGCAGCAGGTGGGCCGCTGCTCGCATACGCTGACGTTCTGTGATGTCTTGGCAGACTCCGACAATTTGGGAGATTTTACCTTGGGTGGCGATTGGGGATAGGGTAATTAGGAGGACCTGAGGACCGATTTCTGTTTCACAGGTTTGTTGGTAAGAGTGGGGAACTTGTTGCTGGAGGCAGGTGGTGAGGTTGTGGCGGAAGGTGGGAGCGATCGCGTCTGGTAAGCATTCGTGTAGCCATTTACCGCTGACAGGAGCCGCGATCGGTAGCATTTGCAGATAAGTTTGGTTGACGGATGTGAAACGAAAATCTCCAGACACGGGTTCCACGATGAAAATACCGTCGGAGCTATGCTCGAAGATGGCACGTAGGACCGCTTCTGTGTTGGAAGGAGGGTGTTCTTCAACCACCGGGGTGCACTCTGATTGTGTAAAATTCCCGCAAAGCATCTGGACTTTGAACCTATTTTTGACGGCCGGGACTCTTCTTTATTCCAAGTTAGGCTAAAAAGTGCTTTTCAGCAGCGGCGATTGATAAATAATTCTAACTTTTTAGAAATGGGGGGGGATGAGTACGGATTTGAGTACAGAGCTACCGATAGTACCCGGAGAATTGATACACTGAGTCTCTGATTTTTTTCTCCGTGTCTTGCTCTTTTTGTGCTTTTTCTACGTGCAATTTCGTAAAGCGATCGTTTATGGGTCGAAACCTGTTAATCGTTGGTCGATCGTTGACTGATTACGATCTTTTTTGGCAACGATCGCAGTGACCGCAACGCATTGAATCAGCTTCTTCTTTAAAACCAAAGGCTTGCAGTAAAAATTGCCATCGACAATGAGGATGTGTCAGGTATTGTCGCATTTGTTCAGTGGCGCTGCGATTGAGCTTTTCTGCGGAGTGGGTTTGAGCCGATTTCTGAATCGTATAATGAAACGGATCGAGCCATTTAAGCTGATTAGAACTGTGCAGAATTGATAAAGCGATCGCGCCGTCGGGAAATTGGCGGGAGACTGCTTCTACTTCTCCTTTTACGGGTAATTTTTGAATAAGTTTTTGGGCTTTTTGATACTGCGACCGCGTTTGTTCTTCAAAAAACTGCCACCGCTGTCGATCGCTTGGATCTAACCAACCTGTTGGTTCGCTAACAAAGGTTAATGCTTCTGCGGGTTTGCCATCGCGACCCGCTCTCCCAACTTCTTGAATGTATTCTGATAATAGCAAAGGTGCTTGGAAATGAACAACCCAGCGGACATTACTTTTATTAATCCCCATGCCAAAGGCGGAAGTACAAATGACAAATGGAAGTTCTCCGTTTAGCCAGGATTTTTCAATCGTTCGTCGTTCTTCTGGACTCAAACCTGCATGATAAGCAGCAGTTTCATAGTCCCCGCTTGCTTCTAACCAGTCTGCTAAAGCTTCGCTATCTTTGCGGGTGCGGGTATAGATTAATCCGGGTTGCTCGGGTCGCTGTTTAATATAGTTTAATAGCTGTTTTCTATGTCCTCTGGGTGTCCAAGTTGTTTGGATTTTTAGGTGGAGATTGGGACGATAGGGGTTGAGGAGAAAGGTATCTGGCTTTTGTAATTGTAAAACGGTTTGGATGGTTTTTTGGGCTTGGGGATCGGCTGTGGCGGTGAAGGCGGCAACGGCCATTTTACTACCGGGTGGTTTGAGTTTGAGTAATGCAGGTCGTACTGTCCCTAAACGCCGATAGGCAGGTCGGAAGGTGTCTCCCCACTGTACCAAGCAATGAGCTTCATCTAGGATTAAACCGTTAATATTGACCTGGGGTTGACTGAGGATTTCCCAAACGGGAGGACTGAGTAACGTTTCTGGGGAAAGGTACAGTAATCTTAGCTGATTTTGTTGCACAAGTTGGAGGGTTTGTCGCCGTTGGAAGGTGGGAATTTGGCTGTGGAGGGTCGCGGCTAGGAGGTAGCGATCGCGCAGTTCTTGTACTTGATTTTCCATCAAGGCAACTAAGGGGGATACGACTAGGGTTAAGCCAGTTTGTAATAAAGCTGGCAGTTGAAAGCAGATGGATTTGCCTCCGCCAGTGGGCATGATGATTAAGGCATCTTTCCCGGATAATAGGCTGCGGATAATCTCACCTTGAGGGGGGCGAAAATCAGCGTAACCCCAAATTTGTTGGAAGCAGGCACGAACTTCATTGAAGGAAATTTGTTTGAATGGTTCTGGCATAGATGCGGATGAAGTAAGCTTGACTTTTTTCTGGATTTCCTGATAAACTTAGAATAAGTTTATAGAATAATGGAATATTGATAAAAATAAAATTTTTGCACAGATTCTCATTATTCTATAAGCTTATCAGAAAGTTTTCTAATTTGCAAGCTCAATCGCTCAAAGAACTCACTCAATCTTGGTAAACAGATATTAAGAATATTCGGCTTTCTTTGCTTCTGTCTGACTCCAATGCTTAATATAAATGTCACTTTGCTGACGATCGTTTCCCAGGGGTTAAAATTTTTAAATGTCGCTCATGAAACCACCAGTTCGTAAAACTTTACATTTATCAGAAATTGAGCTTTCTTACTTGGAATGGAAGCCAGGAACCGAGCAAGAAAATCAGCCCCGTCTATTATTGCTGCATGGCTTAGCAGATAGCGCCGTTGTTTGGAGTAGCTTAGGTAACAATTTAGCAACTCATTATCATATAATCGCGCCAGATCTGCGTGGACATGGAGAGAGTAGTAAACCCGATACGGGTTACAGTTTTCAACAAGTAATTGCAGACCTAGAAGCACTGATGTCTCGTCTCAATTGGCAATCTGCTCATATTTTAGGTCACTCTTGGGCGGGGAAACTGAATACACTTTGGGCTAGGGAAAAGCCGGAACGCTTTTGCAGTATGATTCTAGTAGACCCGATTTTCATTACGAAGATGCCTAGGGTGTTCAAGCTGACTTTGCCGATTCTGTACCGCAAGTTAGATTGCCTCAAATGTATGGGTCCCTTTGCGAGTTATCAACAAGCAGAATTGCTGGCGCAGCAGTTAGGACAGTATGCTGGTTGGAGTGAGTTGCAGCAGGCGGTCTTTCACAGCAATATGGAACAAAAACCGAATGGAAGTTGGGGGAGTAAATTTGGCATTCCAGCGCGGAATCAGATGTTTGAGGAGGTGATGGAGGTCGCTGGTTTAACGGAACCAATTAACGTTCCCACGTTGTTTATTCAGCCACAAAGGGGAGTGAACCGCATGGCTTGGCAAATGCAGCCTTACAAGACTTATTTAAAGGGACTCAAAATTGAGCGAGTTCCGGGAAATCACTGGGCATTTTTGGTGGAACCAGAAGCGTTTAATCAAACAGTTGTCAAATTTTTAGAGGTGCAGGGATCGTGAATTTAGAAATTATTGCTCATCGGGGTTTTTCTGCGATCGCACCGGAAAATACGCTAGCGGCCTTTGAGTTAGCGATCGCCTATGGTACTCATTCCATCGAGTTTGACTTACAGCTATCAGCGGATGGAGTTCCGGTCGTTTTCCACGATGCCAGTTTAGAGAGAATAACTGGGACTGCCGACCCAGTCAGGGAGACAACCTTACAAGACTTGCAGAAATTAGATGCGGGGGTATGGTTTAGCGATCGCTTTACGGGCGAGAAAATTCCTACCTTGAAAGAAGCGTTAGGCATTCTTAAGCAGGTTCCAAAATTTCTCTATTTTGACGTGAAGCCCCATTGTCAATGGTCGGATGCACAAATAGAGGATTTAGTCAAGACTCTACAGAGTGAGAAGGTGCTGGAGAAATGTGTGATTACATCTTTTAACCCTCAGTTTTTGGATCGGGTGCGACAAGTCTCACAAGAGTTAGCGATCGGTCACATTGTTGCGAATGAGGAAGCTTACCTGAATCAGTTAGGAAAGGCGGTCGCAGAGGGGGATCATTTAATTAGCAGTCAGTACCAACTTTTATTAAACCATCCACTCTTGATTGATAAGAGTCGGAGTCAGGGTGTCGATGTAGTTGCCTGGACGGTAGATAGTCGGGAAGACTTGCAAAAGTTAATTGATGTAGGTGTCATGCGAATTGTTACCAATTCACTCCTGAGTGAAGGGTAAAAATCAAACCCATCCTGGAGGTTGTTTCACTCTCACCCTACCGCCTACAGCTTATTTTTAACCAGGGTACAGTGGTGGCAAAATCCCCTGGAAACCGCCACCCTCGTTTCTGACGCCATTAACTCCCTCATCTCTTCTTAAGATTTTATTCTACACCTCTCCCCGATCGAGTTGCTGAATTCCTTCAGCTTCTAAGTATTCAAAATTGGGGAACTCGGCAATGGGAGAATAAGCCTTTCTCTGACCCGAATTTTCCAATAAATTGTCTAATCGTCCCACGACAGCCGCCACTAAATGGTTATAATAACCCACCGCTTCCACCAACTCCTGAAGATTACGATTTTCCCAATAATTTCCCTCATCGGATACCTCATTGAGGAGACCCAACACTTGAGCCGAATCTAACAGTTTAACAATTAATAAATGGCACTTCAAAAAATGTTCAATCCCCCCATAATCAGGATTGCTCGCATACTGCGTTTTGCAAAAACTCGACCAATACCACTCTTTTACAGGATGGTTTTGGGGTTGTAAGTGAACCGCCAACCCAAACGTCGCTGACTCGCATCCCTCACCGGGCCAAGTGGTAAACGCGATCGCCTGTTGAGCCGGAATACTCGCATAAGTATCCCCCTCTCGAACATACTTATAGGCGTGCAGCTTGAGCCAATGATGCGGATCGTTGCTATCATCCCGGTCAAAATGACAAGCGTCCCCCTGAAACTCCACCAATTCGCCCACTTTAGCAAATGGTAAATCTTTTGCAGTCTGATGCAGGGCCGTCAGCTTTTCTTTCGCTAACTCCACACTAGCCGTATCAAGCTTCAAAGAATAGTGAATCGTCAGACCCATAATTATCCTCCTGCTCATGGGGTACTCTTGACCTTTCACCGATCATAGCCCACCCTTGAGCGAGCTTGACAGCAGCGATCGTCTACCTCATCCTGGGAAAGAGCCAGTGACGAACATTGTCATTATTTGGTTGCCACCACTGCCAAATTCCAAGCAAATCGCTTCATCAAAGGCAACTTTTTCAACATATTATCTACCCTTTCCAAGCGCCGATATCCCGGTTCCAACCTGGCTTGCTCAATAATAATTTTCTTCCAATACCTTTCTTGATTTGGGTCAACTTTTTCTATCAAATAAAAACGTAAAAAAATCCAAAGACTAGCGAGCCAAAACGTATCATAGTTGGTTTCAGTAAACAAAGAATCTACAAATTTGACTAGGTTAATATCCAGTGGGGTTTCATCCTCAGTCCGCACCTTGGTGGCAATTTTTCGATAAACATTAATCACCGGATTATGCTTCAGCGGGTCCCAAAAACAAGCTTTCCCACCCGGCCGCAACACTCGGTGCATCTCCCGAATTGCTAGTTTTGGCTCCGGTAAATGGTGCAATAAATTGGAAGCATAAACAATATCAAAGCTTTCATCCGGAAAATCCAACTCCATCGCATTCGCAGTGAACCCTTCCACTTTGACCCCATTTGCTTCTGCTAGTTTCAGGGCAACTTCTACCATTCCCGGAGAATAGTCAGTCGCGACACACTTCGCCCCTTTCATCCCAAAATAAACGCTATTTTCACCCGCACCGCAGCCTAAATCTAACAACCGCTTGCCCCTAACCTCTCCTAATTGTCTGAGGATAAATCGGTTTTCGGGAGCTGTACAAGCTTCAAAATAATCTCTTACTCGAATCCCGTCTACATCAATGGTAGAGGCCCAAGCATCATGAAATTGTCGCTCTTTATTGAGTGTTTCGTCCTGCATTTTCTTAAGCATTAATGAGGTTGACCCATTCTGCACCTTAAACCTAAAGCCACAGATTAACGCAGATTATACCGGATTCATCTGCGTGCATCTGCGGCTTTTTACCCAAGCTCTCGCGGTCCCAGCGTTAGATCTGGGATCAATTCATCGATTCAGTGGTGACAGGTACTTTTTCATCACTTTTGAGGTTTAAAGCACCGTATAACCGATTCAAGGCATTCACGTAAGCTTGGGCCGAGGCAACGATAATGTCTGTATTCGCTGCATGGCCAGAAAACACACGTCCTTCGTGGCGTAACCGAATTGTCACTTCGCCGATCGCGTCAATTCCCGCCGTCACCGACTGTACAGAAAACTCGATTAACTCATTCGGTACATTCACGACTCGGTTAATTGCTCGATAGATCGCATCCACCGGTCCTGTCCCGATCGCTGCATCCGTTAATTCCTCACCCTGGGGTGTCCGTAGGGTCACCGTCGCTGTTGGTCGAGAGCGATCGCCACAGGATACCTGCACCAATTCTAAGCGGAATAATTCCGGTGCTTGGTGCATTTCATCATTGGCGATCGCTTCCAAATCCCAATCGGTAATTTCCTTTTTCTTGTCCGCCAAGTCCTTAAACTTGATAAACGCTTTATTGAGTTCATCCTCCGATAATTCAAACCCCAACTCTCGCAAGCGAGTTTGAAAAGCGTGGCGACCCGATAGTTTGCCCAGTACGATTTGGTTGTCTGCCAAACCAATTAACTGAGCATCCATAATTTCATAAGTCAGCTTATTCTTAAGGACACCATCCTGGTGAATTCCTGACTCATGGGCAAAGGCATTTGCCCCCACAATGGCTTTATTGGGTTGCACCAGCATCCCCGTTAAATTCGACACCAAGCGGGAAGTCTTATAAATCTGGCGGGTATCAATCGTGGTTAACGGTTCTTCCGACTCGACCGACCGCCCCAAGAAAGGATTGTAATATTGGCGACGGACATGGAGGGCCATCACCAATTCTTCTAATGCCGCATTCCCGGCCCGTTCGCCAATGCCGTTAATCGTACATTCTAGCTGCCTCGCCCCGTTTTTCACCGCTTCTAGGAAGTTTGCCACGGCCAAACCCAAGTCATTATGACCGTGAACGGAAATAATTGCTTGGTCGATGTTCGGAACATTTTCTTTAATCCCGCGAATCAACGCTCCAAATTCGCTCGGAGTGGTGTAACCAACTGTATCAGGAATATTAACCGTGGTTGCCCCAGCCGCGATCGCTCTCTCTAGCACTTGATATAAAAATTCTGGATCGGAACGACCCGCATCTTCCGGCGAAAACTCGACATCATCCACAAACGATTTGGCATACGCCACCATCTCCGGGACTATTTCTAATACTTCTGCTCTCGTCTTCTTCAGCTTGTACTCCAAGTGAATATCAGAGGTTGCTAAAAAGGTATGAATGCGAGAGTAAGTTGCTGGTTTGAGGGCCTCGGCCGCCGCTTCGATATCTTGCTTGCGGGCCCTTGCTAACCCACAAATCACGGGCCCGTTTTCCACTCCCACCGCCTGAGCAATTTTTTGCACCGCTTCAAAGTCTCCAGGACTCGCGTAGGGAAAACCCGCCTCAATCACATCTACCCCTAATCTTGCGAGTTGGCGAGCAATTGTGAGCTTTTCGTCTACATTCAGGGTTGCCCCTGGAGACTGCTCTCCATCCCGTAGAGTCGTATCAAAAATGACGATTCGGTTAGGATTTGGTTGAATTTTGAGTGCCATAAATGTAATATCCTCCTAATTTAATTGGTTATTTAGCTGGGGAGATTAGGATTGCTAAAGTGAAAGTTCAATGGCTGTTTGCGTTCGGTTAATTGAGTCTGAATCAATAACAACTTTCCTATTAAATTAGTTCTCTAATCTATCGCCAGTTTTTCCCTCTTTTCGCTTCCCTAATAGTCCATTTTTTCTATGTGTTCCCGAATTTCATTTAAATCAATGTATCGATCGGTCGCATTCCGGAGTTCTCTAGCAATCATGCCTTCTGTTGATACGACAGTAATATGGGTGTTTTTAGAGCGTAACAGCTCGATCGCTCGCTCAAAATCCCCATCTCCGCTAAACAGCACTACTTGATCGTATTGATCGACCGTATTAAACATATCCACTACGATCTCTATGTCTAAATTTGCCTTTTGGGAATATCGACCGGAAGCGTCATCGTAGTATTCTTTCAGGATTTTAGTGCGAACGGTATATCCTAAGCTAATCAAAGCATCTCGGAAGCCTCGCTGATCTTGGGGGTCTTTTAAGCCGGTGTACCAAAACGCATTAATCAGAATCACATTGGGCTGAGAATTCTTGAAGTATTCCAACACTCGTCTAGGATCGAAAAACCAGCCATTTTTTTGTTGAGCGTAGAACATATTGTTCCCGTCTACAAAAATAGAGAGACGGTTCATTAAGTTTGTCATAGAAACTTAGACCTAATATTTGTAGAAAAGAATTTAATCTAAATATTCAATTTTAGCAACATGGAGTTAACCGAGGCAATGGATTAACTTAAGAAAACTCCATTTCCCCAGTATTTCATATTTTTGCCTCTGTTGCCACAGAGTTGTTTTTATCTTACAAGCCAGCAGCACCTTGCCGAGCAGAAAATGCTTGGTAATTGGGTGGCGACTATCTGCCGTGCCAGGGTCAGTGCGGCTGCTAACCAGGGTTAGTACCGCTGTGCAGGCCTCTAGCACGCTGCTCGCTCTTGTAGGATTTCTTCGCTCCCTCATTTAATGGTCGCAATCTAAGCTTAAGCCTTTTTGCTCTCTAGGGCCCAGCGAGCTAACTCCGTCCGGTTGTGAAGACCCGTCTTGCCCAGCATATTGCTGACGTGGCTTTCAATGGTTCGCTGGCTCACATTCATGATCTCTGCTATCTCACGGTTCGCCATTCCCTGTGCGACCAACTGTACCACTTTTAATTCAGTGGGAGTGAGCTCAACATTGCGGCGCACCTTAATTTTTGACCCACTATTGAGGTTTTCCGCTGGACTTTTATGACCCAGTAAGCGCCCCGCCTGCTTCAAGGAAGATTCAACTTGAGCCACTAATTCCTCTGGCTCAAAAGGTTTGACGATGTAAACATCTGCCCCAGTGCTTAAACCTTTAACTCGGTCTTGGCTTTGACCTTTAGCAGAGAGGAACAGAACGGGAATCCAACTGGTGCGCGGATCTTCTCGAATATGTTTGACTAAGGTGTAACCGTCCATTTCCGGCATCATCACATCACAGATGATCAGGTCGGGAATGTCCAATTCTAGTTTTTCTAAGGCCTCGCGGCCATTCTCGGCTGTAATGACATCGTATCCCCGAAACTCTAGGTAATCCTTGACTAGCAAGATCAGGTTGGGGTCGTCATCAACGAGCATTAGCCGTTTTTGATCTCCTACATTGATTTCCTTCATCTGAGTTTCCCGCTGGAGGCTCCCGCTGCCTTTCTGGTTCCCACCCCCTTTTATCCCTTCCTTTACCGAGGGGACAGCGGGGGGGTTCAGGGAAGTTGCGGTGAGAGGAAAGCGGGGCGGGTTTTACCGCTTCCCCTTCATTGCATCAAAAGCCCGTTTTGCCTGATGGCTGGTAACGGAGCCAAAACCTTTCAGGGAAATTACCCTGGTGTTACTAGGGTGAAGACAGCACAAATAACTCTCGGAGTCTTTTGGTCTGTCTCAATAGTATCGGCTACTGCTCAATTGGAGGCACACTGGCTTACCTTAAGTTGGATACTGAGTCTGGAGAGGTTGAGTCCTAGATTGATGCCCCTGCATATATAGTGCTTCTTCTGATACTATAGAGAAATTTGAGGTGACTGCCTACTTACGTACTGGAATGTTTTGAGAGTAGGCCGGTAAAGTTTCTAAGGTTAGGTTGGGAAAGAGGTAAGTCAGGAGCCAGTCAAGTTGCGGCGATCGAAGCGATCGCCTACCGTTAGAAAGCGGCTCGATCGTTACCACTAAGCGTCTATCTCTGGTTGGCTTGATGGTGGGAGAGGATGGGTTAAAAAGGCATATTCCTGCACCACTCGATCGCCCAGTAGGTGTTCTTGAATAATACGTTCGATGATGGGGGGTGTAACATTTCGATACCAAACCCCCTCAGGGTAGATCACCAGAATGGGGCCATTGTTGCAGACTCGCAGGCAATTTGCTTTAGTACGGTAGATACAGCCTGGTCGCCCCTCTTTAGGTTGATCTAATTGTAATTCTTGTAAGCGTTTTTTCAGGTAATTCCAAGCTTGTAAGCTGGTTTCCTTATCGCAGCACTTGGGTAGAGTTTGATCGGCACAGATGAAGAGATGTCTCTCAATGCGATCGAGGCCTAGGTTTTGGACACAAGCAGCTAAAGCTAAGGTGCAGGATTCTTCGCAGGTTTGGGGACTCTCAGATTGGTTGTCAATTGGATTCATAACTCGCGATTGATGTGGCTGGTGATGTTGGGGCAGACAGAGTTGGGAAGGCAGAAGGTCGAGGACAGAGGGTCAAAGAAAATCTTTCTGAACCCTAGTCAACCGTCAACTCTCCCATTTTCCCAGCTTCCTAGGTTCTCCCCCACACCTATTCCCCCAGATCAGTTCGGGAACCCGTACTGAGACAGAAGTTGCAATCGGACCCCTGCTCTCGTTAAATTAGCACTCAGGAGTTGAGAGTGCTAACTCAGAAGGATGAAGGGTGAAGGATCAAGAGTCTCAGGATTGTTTCCTGTCTCTTTTGTTCACACCTGAGTCGAAAAAGAACACGAGCTGTAATCTGGAGGTTCATACATGGCAGCAGTATCCTTAAGCGTAACAACTGTTAAACCATTGGGCGATCGCGTATTTGTGAAAGTGAGCGCTAGCGAAGAGAAGACTGCTGGCGGCATTCTCCTGCCTGACACTGCCAAAGAAAAGCCACAGGTGGGCGAAATTGCTGCCGTCGGCCCTGGCAAGCGGAATGACGACGGTTCTCGCAGTGAAATTGAAGTCAAAGTCGGCGACAAAGTCCTCTACTCGAAATACGCTGGCACTGACATCAAGCTCGGCACAGAAGAGTATGTCCTACTGGCCGAAAAAGATATTCTCGCGATCGTTTCTTAATCAGTCATTGGTAATCGGTGCTCATCACCCATTACCTAAGACTCCTTAATCATCATCCCATCACTCACTAACAGTTACAGACAAAGTTCACTTACTCACAGCAAGTCGAAACCTATGGCTAAGCGTATCATTTACAACGAAAATGCTCGTCGCGCCCTGGAACGGGGTATGGACATCCTGGCCGAATCTGTGGCCGTTACCCTCGGTCCCAAGGGACGCAACGTGGTTCTCGAAAAGAAATTTGGTGCTCCTCAGATTGTGAACGATGGTGTGACGATCGCCAAAGAAATCGAATTGGAAGACCACGTTGAGAATACTGGCGTTGCCTTGATTCGCCAAGCAGCTTCTAAGACCAATGATGCTGCGGGCGACGGCACCACCACGGCGACCGTTCTCGCTCACGCAATGGTCAAGGAAGGCCTGCGGAATGTGGCAGCCGGTGCGAATGCGATCGCACTCAAGCGTGGTATTGACAAAGCAACCCACTTCTTAGTTGAAAAGATTGCCGAGCACGCCAAGCAAGTTGAAGATTCTAAGGCGATCGCTCAAGTCGGTGCCATCTCTGCTGGCAACGACGACGAAGTTGGCCAAATGATTGCCAACGCCATGGATAAGGTGGGCAAGGAAGGCGTCATCTCCCTCGAAGAAGGGAAGTCCATGACCACCGAACTGGAAATCACCGAAGGGATGCGCTTTGACAAAGGTTACATCTCTCCCTACTTCGTAACCGACACCGAGCGCATGGAAGCGATCCTCGACGATCCTTTCATCCTGCTGACCGATAAGAAAATCGCCCTAGTACAAGATTTAGTTCCCGTACTGGAGCAAGTGGCCCGCGCCGGTCGCCCCCTGCTGATCATCGCTGAAGATATTGAGAAAGAAGCTTTAGCGACTTTGGTGGTCAATAAACTGCGGGGCGTGCTGAACGTGACCGCTGTTAAGGCTCCTGGTTTTGGCGATCGTCGCAAAGCCATGCTGGAAGACATCGCTGTCCTCACCGGCGGTCAAGTTATCACCGAAGATGCCGGTCTGAAGCTGGAAAACGCCAAACTGGATGCTCTTGGCAAAGCTCGCCGTATCTCCATCACCAAGGACAACACCACCATTGTTGCCGAAGGTAACGAAGCAGGTGTCAAGGCCCGCTGCGAGCAAATCCGTCGTCAAATGGACGAAACTGAGTCTTCCTACGACAAAGAAAAGCTGCAAGAACGCTTGGCGAAGTTGGCCGGTGGCGTTGCCGTGATCAAAGTCGGTGCTGCAACTGAAACCGAAATGAAAGACCGCAAGCTGCGCTTAGAAGACGCGATCAACGCGACTAAAGCAGCTGTGGAAGAAGGCATTGTTCCTGGTGGCGGTACCACCCTGGCTCACTTGGCTCCCCAGTTGGAAGAGTGGGCAAGTGGCAATCTCAAGGGTGAAGAGCTAACGGGTGCCTTGATCGTGGCCCGTGCTCTGCCGGCTCCCCTGAAGCGGATCGCTGAGAACGCTGGTCAGAATGGTGCTGTGATCGCTGAGCGCGTCAAAGAGAAGGAGTTCAACATCGGCTACAACGCAGCGACCAATGATTTCGTCGATCTGTTTGAAGCTGGTATCGTTGACCCCGCGAAGGTGACTCGTTCTGCTCTGCAAAATGCTGCTTCGATCGCTGGCATGGTGCTGACGACTGAGTGCATCGTGGTTGACAAGCCTGAGCCGAAGGATGGCGCTCCTGCGGGCGCGGGCGCTGGCATGGGCGGCGGCGACTTCGATTACTAATCGATAGTTTGATGGGGCGGGCAATTTTTGCCCGCTCTGTTATATTGATAAAAGTTTTTACTGTAGGTATTAGGCATAATAATTTTAACTCTGAAGAGACATTTGACCCACCGTACAAGCTCATTTAAGTGTGTGTAGCAGTTGCGTAACATTCATCGAGGTTTAGCATAATTAGTAGGGTGCATCAGAAGTCCCAACCCTAATTGCTCTCGATCTAATACTGCGTCTGACACACCCTACAAGTTGATGGCAGTGTGACAATTGCGTAAGTCCTATGAGGATTCGATTATGCTAAGTGGTATTAAACAGCAAGTGGTCGTTGGCAAAAATGGCAAAATCGAGATTCAAACTTCTGAGTTAGCAGAAGGAACGGTTGTTGAAGTGATTGTCTTAGTTGAAGAAGATGGGGTTGAGACGAATACTAGCCAATCTATTTCACAAGATGCGACAGAGTATTTGCTATCTACTGAAGCCAATCGTTATCACTTGATGAGTGCTATTCAAAACATCGAAGCAAAGACCAACCTAGTCAGTTTTACCCCTGAGGAATGGAATGAAGAATATAACATTCGCTCCTGAGGCATTTGAGTAATTCAATGACTGGGCAGCACAGGATCAGAAAGTTCATCGCAAGATTATCACCCTGATTAATGATATTCTGCGTCAACCATTTGCCGGCCTTGGCAAACCTGAACTGCTAAAGCATGAACTGAGCGGATATTGGTCGCGACGAATTACGGAGGAGCATCGTTTAGTGTATGAAGTGACTGACACTGAAATCATCATTTTGAGTTGTCGATTTCACTATGATGATTGAAGCAGTTCGATCTCGTTTTTTCACTATTCCTGGTAGAAGCAATTACCTCGTCTGTGCGTCAGGAAGTCACAATAAGCCAATATTGCTTAATGAGAGGTGATAACCAGAAACCCTGCTCAACTTTTTCCACTAAACAACGCCTTTGTAAAGATTGTAATACATTGACTAACTCTAGGCCTAAATTAGGTTTTTCTTCCATCAATTTTCCTAGTTTTAGTGGTTGAGCTTCCCTCACGAGGAGAGACAAGATTTGTTTTTCTGTATCCGAGAGGCGATCGCACTGTTGCTGTAAATTATCTTTAACATCTTCGGGTAATAAAAGGGTATCATTTTGTAATAATTCAGTCACGCTTACTCCTAACTCTTGAATCAGAGTCGCAACACTTTTTAACCAGAGGGGGTTGCCTTGGTAGCGGTGAATGAGTGCTGAGTCGTTGTCGATTTCTACTAATCCGTAATTTCTGAGTATTTCCCGTGTAGCTGCGATGTCTAAACCAGTGATTTGTAAGGTATGAATGGGAGTATTTTCGCATTCAAGCTGAGGCATTTCTCTGGGTTGTTCCCAACCAATTAATAGAAAGCAACTTTGATGGGATAATTTTTCTATTTGTTTGAAAAATGCGCGATATTCTTCGTGTTCGGGTTTATATTTTCCTGCCAATTCGCCGCTACTGAAAAGATGGTGAATGTCATCTAATCCCTCTTTTGTCACTACGGGTGTAGTAAAATAAAGTTAGATTCCCAAATGCTTTGAAATCAATGGTTACACCCCCTCGGACTGCATTCCCTACTGTCAAGTTCGTAGATGATTATTGCCAAAATTATCAACATCTGTTTTCTGATATCAGAAATTATGAAGCCTTTAAGTTGTTACATATTGGACTGCTATCGGACTTGCCACGTAAATCATTACCGCAAATAGCGAAAGCTGTAAGATTATCCAATCGCCAAAGCTTACATAATTTTTTAAGGGAGGCAGTCTGGGAAAGCGCAGCTTTGAGAAAGAGCCGATTAGAAGTGATGAGACAGTTAATCGGAGAGCGAGAGATGGTACTATGTATTGATGA
>JBLNEP010000013.1:0-9076 GCA_050262755.1 Actinomycetota bacterium
GGTGATTGAGATTGCAGGCGACGAACTAAAGGCAGTCACAACCCCGACCGATGAAGTAGTCGAGCCAGAAGCGATCTCCCCTCAACCCGCCCCTATCACCCCTCAAGAGTCAGAAGCGCCGATCGCTGCCCAACCCATCGCCCCTCAAGCAACCCCCTCTTTAGATGAGTCAGCCCCTCTGGATGAGGTAGAAGCTTACCGCCGCCAAGAGTTGTACCGTCAGATTGAAAAGGCAATGAAAACAGTAGGAATGCGAGTTAAGGAAGGTCGGGCAACGCTTGAAATAATGTTTGGTAACGGCGTTGTCAGTCGCGACCATCTCAACATCGAACAGCTCAAAAAATTCCTGACTTACCTCAATAACCAACACGCAGGAAAGATTGAGGCGATCGCCAATACCATCACAGTGGAATGGGTGTCAGAAAACAGCGGCATCACGATTGATGAGGAAGGTGAGGTAAGACCCTTTACTTGCAATTTATGGTACACTCCCAACCCTGAATTTACACTCGTTACCAGTGAAGGCAAGGAAATAAAAAGCACCTGGAATAACAAAGGAATTGAAGCTAATCCACATTTCAAAGCACTCCAGAAATCCCTTCATTCCCACTTCATCAACCAACTCGAAAATGCAGGATATGTCCTTGAATTCCTCAAGTCAGACAGCTTAACCCGTGAGTATGTTGTATGGGTTAACAGTCAAAAAATCGGGCAACTAAAACAGCAATTAGGCTCCGGTCGCTTCATCCACTCGCTACAAGTCCAACCTGACTCAATGTACGCGCCACAGTTTGTTTATCCCCTCGTCTGTTTGGACGACCTACTAGCACATTTCCAAGCCCAATCAATCCAAGCTAGCTAAATCCTCAATCTAGGGGGCAATGCACCCCCTAGCTCCCCCTCAAGTAGCTAGTTGGCTGCATTGCAGCGAAATGAAACACAATTGACAGGAATCAATCAAAAATGAACGCAATCACAACGTACACAAATGTAAACAGCATTGATTTTGACTACCTCGAATGGACTAAAACCAACCCAACAAAAGAAGAGTTCATCGCCGTTTGGCAACAGTTTAGCGAAACCGAGCAAGCACAGATTTTAGCTGACTTCGAGCGCTGGTTGAACGCTAACAACTAACTAAGAAAGGGGGGGGCTATCTCCCCCTCAACTGCACAACGTGATTTCACTCATTAAGCGCTACAATCTGGAAACTTCAGATCATGCTAACGAATTTTGATTATTTACAGCACGAAATGCAGCTTGAGCTGGATTATTTAGAATCGCAGCTTAAAGAATACGAATCAGACCGGGAATCCTTCTCTGAATGGTTGATTCATGAGACACGGGGGAAGATATCAATCCTGCGGAAAATGCTAAATAGAGCTGAGGCGAGCGCAGCGCAAGAGAAAATAACCGCGTTGGTTAATGAAGTTTTAGCTAATCCTCCCCTGACTACTAAGGGAGAAGTTGAAGCTGTCGTCGCCGATGAGCCAGAGTTCACCGAATACACAGAGGATTACGCCCCACAGAAGCTGGTGATAGATGCTGGGTCGGTGGGATTAGTGGGTAAGGTCGAGCGCTTTGAGCGATACCCGGCTGGTTGGGTAGCTTGGCTTAGCGTGAGAATTCCCGGTCGGGCAACTTGTGACAAAGGCGATCGCTTCTGGGTTTCTATGTCCCAACTATTCAAGAATTTCCGCCCACTCTCTGCCAGACCAGCAATTGAAATTGAGCGATCGCCATCATCTCTGTACTCCCTTGGTTCATCCAAAACGAGAGCAGAACTGAAACAAGTATTTGGTGTCTCACCCCCTGCCAATCCTTCGCTCTACCACACGATTATTGAGATGCCAGATGGATCGAAGTGGCAGGCGATCGCCAGTCCCAGTACAAGGGGTCATCGCTGGCAGTGCGTCTGGTGCAACGGGGATGGGTATCAAGATTTATTTCCGAGCATTGCTTAAGCTCTGCACTCTTATTATTGGATATTTGTGTTCGCTTTGTTAATCGAGATGTCCACTTGACTTCTGTAAATCCAGTGTAAATCCAGTGTAAATCAAGTTGTAAATTAAATGTAAAATAGCAATAGGTGTAAAATGGCTCAGACCTATTACATCATTGGTTTTGACGCACCTCACACCTCTGGCAAACAACTGTAAATCTCAGATTTACTCCGAGTAAAAAACAAATTATCTATAAAACGAATATATAAAATAACGATTTTTTATTGACTATTTCCTCTTTTGTGATATTCTAATTTTTAAGATACACTGAAGCGAAAAAAATACCAACACAAGCGTAATAGATATTGCAAGCAAACTAATAGTACAGCTTGAAGTATCTACTACTGCACCGCACTCCATCAACGGTCCTACTGGATGTGAGTCGAAGGGGGATTGTTGTTAAACTAAGCAAGCGAGTTACCCCGCCTGCTCGTCTTCAAATTAAGGGCTATCAATAGCTCAAATTAGTAATAACGCTCACTGGAATTACTGACTTGGGAGAAATAATGTCTAATCTTATCTATAACGGTCAAGTAATATCTCTTGATAGAAAGGGTCGAGTCAATGTTGCTCAGCTTTATAACGCTGCTGGAAAACCTCCAAATCGAAAACCTAACAACTTCAGCCGTTCCAAGGACGGGGACGAAGCTATAAAAAGATATGAGTACCAGGGTAGATATGTTTGGGAGAGTCGCAGGGGTAGTCATACTTTAGCCGTTGTAGCTCTGGCTTGTATTTATCTTAAATATCTTGACGATCCAGGTGCTGCTAATGCTCTAAGAAAAATTCCAAGTAGTTCTGAGGATATTATATACAATTCACCCGAATATATCTCTCTCCAATCGCAAAAAATTGCTACTACGATTCATTCTTCAAAGAACGAATCCCCCAACTGGCTGCTGATAATATTTTTGTTTTGTGTTGTAGCTGGTATTTTTCAACGATGCCAGCCACAACAAACCCCACAATATCAACCTTATTCCCCTCCAACCCAATATCGTCCCTTATCTTTTAAGTAAAAAGATTAATCTTTAGCTATTTGCAGGGTGTACACAAATGTTGTGTATCGCAAGGATACAAATTATAAAACAATGCTTCCTGACGTTGCGACGCTATTTTGACGGTTAGGTAACAGCGACAGGATACGTGAAAAGGTGTTGGGGGTGACAACGAGTCTTTATCTGATGTCCAGTTCGCTACCTGTAGCAGCACGGAAATATTGCCGAAATAGTCAGGATCTAACCTCCTCGATTATGCGAACATCGGTGAAAGGCGTTAGGGCGATCAGGTGAAGATTGGCAGACATGGGCAAGCCGCGATTCTCAGTCAAGCAGACATCGAGCGATTGTTTGCTGAGGGGTTCCAGTGCGATCGCGATCGAGTTCTGTTCGGCTTCTGTCTTTATACTACCTGCCGAATTGCTGAGGCCTGTTCCATGATGACGGAGGATGTTTACAATAAAGCGGGTCGCGTCCGCACCGAAATTAACATCCGCAAAGGCAACACCAAAGGACAGCTTGCCACTCGCACCATTCCTGTGATCGAAGATTTACGCTCGCTGCTTACCTTTTGGTATCCCAACGCGGGACCGACTTATCTGTTTCCTGGTCGTCATCGGAATCACCATTGGAAACACCTGCACTGCGACTCAGCCGATAAAATTCTCAGAGCCGCTTGCGATCGCATTGGGTTGGAAGGGGTCAGCACCCACAGCTTCCGACGCACGGCGTTAACGCTCATGAGTAATGCGGGCATTCCCTTGCGAGTGATCCAAAAGGTATCGGGTCATCGCAATCTCGATCAACTTCAACGTTATTTGGACGTTCAACCCGAACAAATTCGAGGGGCCGTTTCTGCCCTGTCTGTCCTCACTCCTTCCCACACCGGAATACAATACTATTCCGGTCCTGAGGCTGAAAACACGGCTGAACCGTCTCGGACTGACTTTGATCAAGTGGAGCGCTAGCGAACATGGTAGCGCTCGCCACTCTGCAAAAGGCGTACTATTCCGATAACTTGCTTTGGTAACACCTATCGGCTAGTCTTGTTAAAACTACTCAGTCCCCCCCATGACAACTGAGCCACCCAATCTACAACAACTAGCTAAACAAGGCAACCCGAAAGCAATTGCTACCTTACTAAACCGCTCTTTTCAACCAAAAGGCATCACAGTGAAGGCGGCTGTAAAAAATGGTTGTTTACAGCTTATGTTGGAAGCCACGCAAATTCCCCCCAAACAGCCTTACGTGGATTCTCTCCGTAAAGGACTAACCATCTTGATGCCTACTGCTATTCAAAAAGTTAGAGTCTACGGCAAGCAGGTGGGTGAAGACGTACCCGAATGGCTTGAAGAGTTTGAATTATTTGTCCAACCGATACAAGACCTCTCAGAATTAGCAAGGCAGGGAGATGTTAAAGCAATTAATACTTTGCTCAACCAGTGGTTACAATCTCATGGAGTTGTAGCCAAAGTCCGGCTAAAAAATGACTCCTTACAAGTAATGCTGGAATCAACGGAAATTCCAGAACAGCAAATAATAGTGGAATTGCTTAACGCTGAAGTCTCTAAATTGAAAATTGTGTCTGTCAAAACCATGAAGCTTTTTGGTAAAAAAACAGATGAAGATTTTCCCGACTGGCATCAAGAAATTAGCTTCGGCTCAAATTTAGAAATACCGTCGCAACAAGTTAGCAAGGTAGATTCTTCTGCCTTAAGTGATAAAGAAGTTGTGCAGTCTGAAACTTTAATATCAATTTCACAAGTTGATGCGCTTCGGCTCTCAACTCAAATCTATGAAGCTATAAAAACAGCTTTCACCGAACCTTGGTTAAGCAGAGAAAATGAGGGAGGAGAAAAAAGCATTCATGAATCTGCAAAAGCTTTTATAGATAGCTTGGAGACTGATTTTTTATTAGTAAAAGAAAGACTGGAAAGACCATTAAGCTACTTAAGTAAATCTTGGAAGTTAAAATTACATCCCACTCAAGTAAGTTCTTTGCTATCTGGAGTTTTTGCCTCCAACTTTGCAAAAGTAAAATCAGCAATAAAACAACTAGAGCAGAACACAAGTGAAATACTAATTTATAACTTTGCCGAAGAGGATACTGCGCTTTGGGAGGTAGCAAAAGATGCTGGTATTGGATTATTAAAGGGAGGAGTTATTGGGTCTGTAGCTGGTGCTTATAATAGTTGGCAAATGAAGGAGCAAGAAGAAAAAGAAAAGCAAATCCTCTTAGATAAATATCAAAAATCCAAAGGAGAGTTAATTCAAAGATGGACAGAATTATTCATGCTCACGTATGACTCTATTTGCTACATGATTTATGATTCTCACCAAATAAAGCTGGTTGATTATGCTTCTTTTAAACGAGTTGAAGAACTCTGCGAAAGAGCCATTGATTACATAGAAAATGATAATTTAAAAGAAGCATTATCAACTTTAGGACTGGCTATTGAACTCAATCCTCTTTGGAAGTCTGCATGGAACTTTAGAGGATGTGCATTATATAATTTATGCCATTATAAAGATGCAATTAAAGATTTTAACAAAGCCATAGAAATTGATGAAAACTTTTTATTAGCTTGGCAAAACAAGGGGGATTCTCTACAAAAGTTAGAGTTAGACGCAGAAGCAATTGTTGCTTATAACAAAGTGATTAGCCTTGATAGCGATAATTCCGCCGTCTGGCTGAGTAAAAGTGCTTCTTTGTGTAACCTCAAACGTTATAGTGAAGCAATAAAAGCCAGTGAAACAGCAATTGCTATTAACCCAATAGACTACGAAGCTTGGTATGCTAAGGCTACTTGTGCAGCAAAGATACAAGACTCTAAACAAGTTTTAGAAAGTTTGCAGAAAGCTCTGAGCCTCAATTTTAAAGAATGTCGCGCACAAGCAAAAAATAATTCCAGCTTCGACTTTATTCGGGATGAGGAAGAGTTCAAAGCTCTAATAGAGGAGTCATCTGTAGGGATTGATTACAGCGAACTGAAGAGGTTACTAGCCGCCAAGGAATGGAAAAAAGCAGATCTGGAAACGGCAAAAGTTATGTGGTCAGCAGCGCATCTTGCTATTTTAGCACTTTCTGAAGATGAGAGAAAAGAAATTTTTTTTGACCCCGATCAGGTTTTCACGGAATTAGATGAAAATATCATAAAAAACTTTCCTTGCGATGACTTGAATACTATTGACAAACTATGGCTTAAGCACAGTGATGGAAAATTTGGTTTTAGCATCCAGAAACAAATATACCAAAGTTTGGGCGGTCCCCAAGAGTTCGATTGGGAGATTAGAGACAAATTTGGTAATCTGACAGGCTGGAGAGTTCGTGATAGAAGTGATAAATACTATTGGCGTCGCTTTGATCAATTTGAATATGATTTTGGAAAAGCCCCAAGAGGGCATCTTCCCAGTTGTCTTTGGGCTGCAAAAGAAGATGGCTGGTTTTCAACAAATCGTCGCGATCGTCTAATTGCTCTGTTTGCTCGTATCGATGCCTGTTCGCTCACAAAACTTCCCAAATTTTAGTGCTTAAAAAAGCCCACACAGCCAGGGATGTTCTGACCCCCGATAGCCGGACTTGCTAGCATTTTAGGCAGTAAACTTGTAATATTCAAAAACTGTCCGACTGGACTACACATCAACTAGCATTTACCTAAAAAATTTGTGACAAGCGCCGACCATCCAGGGATATCTCTTATATCAGTCAATGCTAAAGCCAGCACAGCTTTAGCTTGTTGATGGTATGTCTTAAATTTTGAACGTAAAAGTTCCTCTTCCTCAAGTTTCGCACCACTAGCAAGGATGTAATTAACAGTTACCAATAGTGCAAGAGTAATAGCAACAGCTACCCCGGCAGCAGCGCAATCAATAATACCTGTTGGTGGAAGAAATGATTTAACAAACAGAAAGAGACTGGAACCCGCAGCTTCAGCACAAAACGTTGGCAGGATAGCGATAGCAGCTTGAGGAGACAAAACTTTGCCAGTATATAAGTAATGCAAAGATGCTATGGCAATACTCTGTGTTGCGGTAATAAATATTGCGCTTCCCGGAAGAAACGCTTCACCTGCTACTGCTGCCAAAGCCACCGCAATTATTTTGACTGCATAAGACCGCTTATCAGCCATGTGTCTTTTTAGCAGTAGGTCTTTCCCCTTTTTTTCAAGAAATTCCTCAATGTCACTCCGCAATTGAAAAACTCCCCTAATCTCCATCTTGGAGCTGCGGCTTTTAGGATCGTAGCCCTTTGCACAAATTGGATAAATCTTGTCTACCTTTAAATCTTTTTTCCACTGATTGATTACCTCATCAAGAACTGTTGGATGTAGATCGTCCCATTCATCAATTTTATTAAGAACGACAAACAGCAAATCACAGTGCTGTCTCAAATCATCTAAGCTTTTCTTTTGTGAAGCATCTGAGGAACCAGTCACTACAAATATGCCTAAATCAATATGCTTCAAAAACTTTTTTGTGATTTCACTATTTTCCGAACGAACATCGTCAAGCCCTGGTGAGTCAACGAGATAAACTTTTTCATCAAGTTTGAGAATTATCAAATCTTTAGTAACTCCCGAAATTGCCCCTACTTTTGCAATTTCTAAAGCTTGTTTTCGACTCAGTTTTAACAAAGCATTAATGAGTGAACTTTTGCCAGAACTTACCTTGCCAATCACCGCAATATTGAGAGATTGCGATAAGTCAGGCGCTTGTTCAACAAACTTCGCTTTTACCCTGTCAAAAAAATTCTCCTCGTTTAATCCGTCGTAGGCTGAACTACTCATGTTCATTACTCCGTGTTTGGGCAGACCAATGCCATTACGGCATTGGCGCTCTGATTTTTATTGTCCCTGCGGTCTTACGACTCATCTACATCCTTACGTCTATTCTCCATCAGCATCCACACGATATCAACTTTTTGCATCAGCTCTGGCAGCCAGGTTGTTGGCTGGCGGTGCAACGATTCCGGCATATTGACGGTTAAACCTTACCGTTGGCTCTTGTCGCTGGTAGGTAGCTACATCTCTTTCCTATTTTTGCCTTGGCGTAATTTCAGAAATATGAATCTCTATATTTTCACCTTGCTGCCATTTCACCCAAGCAGACAGCAGCAAATCCACCAATTCGGATTTATCTAGCTCAATCCCTTGCCTTCTAAGTTGAAGCAAGACCTCCTCAACATCTAAATCGGTTTCGCGCTTAACGTAGTAGGTACGACCAACCCACGCATCATCCGATCGCTTCCCCGTTGCAGGTCTACCCCGTCTCTTCGGCTCGGTTGGCTTGACCGGTGACAGCGGTTCAACGGGTTCTGGCTTGGAAGCTTCTTCTGTTTTGATCGGTTGCTCTGTTTCTTGGGAAGGAGAATTGTCAGTTGGTTGTTGGCGACTAGCGATCGCCTTCTTAAAGGGGTTTTCCTTCATGGCAGAATCTCCGTACCCAGCGAGTCAAAATCTCTCCAAGCGTTCCGGGCATTCCGATCTTTGACTTGGTGGACAAGTACCCCTTCCAATGCCGCTTTTTCATAAACGGCGAACTGGCGAATGGATTGCTTGAATAACGGTAACTCAGCCAGTGCCTCTCTCGCTTGCTCTCCAGTTTTTCGGGGAGCCGGGGGGATGATAGTCAACAGGATGCGGTAGCGGTCGCATTTGAGCACTTTCAGCATTTCCACCGTTTCTAAGGTGGCATCAATACTTAATATGTCTGGCGTTGTTGGGACGATCAGCAGGTCGCACCCCTCAACTAACGCTTCTAGGTCGTCTCGGTTAGGACGGGCGGGCGTATCAAATACGACGTGTTCGTAATGGCGAGTGTGTTTTGGTGCTGCCATCAAATCGACCACCTGAAACGGCAGCTCCCCTCGCTTTGACCACTTCAGAGCTGAATGGTTCGGATCTCCATCAATTAGGAGAGTTTTGTCATCTTTGGCTAAGACCGCTGCAAGATGAATGGCACAGGTTGTTTTTCCCACGCCCCCTTTTGCACTGGTGCAGGTTATTAACATCAGAGTTGCGTCATCATGTTAGGTCTCGACTGTAGAACGAATTGGCGCATTTGTCTATTTGCAAA
>JBLNEP010000014.1:0-4463 GCA_050262755.1 Actinomycetota bacterium
TTGACGATCCTTTAAAGAGCTGTATAGGGGAAACCCACAGGCATTTTTACTGTTTTTCCAGTTCTTTTTAGCGTAAAATTTCCGAGCTAATTTGAGTTTTTTCTCGGCTTTTTTCAGCCAACTCTCGCAAGACTTAGCTTGACCTTCTAAGGTTTTTATGTGTGAAATTCGGCACTCCCTAGCGCTATCAACAGCACCCTTTGCCGATGAAATTACACCATTGGCATGACGTTTACTAATACTATAAGTTTTTTGCAGGTGCGTGTTCCATTGCGACTTATTAAATCCTTTTGCCGACAAGATAAAGTTGACGGTTTCACAGACTGCTTTATGAAATATTAGTGTGTAAGCGCCCAAAAACATTTCTAGCTGAGTTTTTCCTAGGGTATTCAACTCATCTATCGGTGTGGGAATTGCTTTGCAGTATGTAAGTGTCATCTGATGATAGAGCTTGATTGAATCTTGCTTTATTTCTGCATTAATTCACGGCTGCGTCGCTTCTGCAAGTCTTTCTAAAAGTTTTTTATTCTTGCTTGAGCGAGAGCCGTAGAGTCTAGCAGAAAAGACTGTGATAATTTCCAGAACATCCGATGCTAAATCCTCTTCAAAGGTTGCATCCTCTTTCTTGTTTAGTATGATTACTTCAATATCGTGGTACTCACATACAGCAAAAATAAGTTCAGAGCCGAACCGAAGCAACCTATCTTTATGGGTGATTACAAGACGCGCTACATCACCCTCTAAAATAGCTGCAAGTAGTTTATTTAAACCTTTTTTGCGATAATTCATGCCACTGCCTAAGTCTCTAATCACCTCATAGTTCCAGCCATTAGATTGACAGTAGCTAGACAGCACCGCTTCTTGCCTATCAAGGTCGTGTTTCTGATCTTGGGATGAAACACGGGCGTAAGCAAGGGTTTTACCGAGTTTTTGCTCGACAAAGTCAGCCAACCTGTACCGCCTGTGTCCGCCATTGGTTCTGACTGATTTAATTTTTCCCTCGTTCTCCCAACGCCTGATGGTGTCTACACTGACGCCTTTGAGTTCTGCTAGTTCGCCTATACTAATTAGTCTGTCCACTGCCTTACCGAGAATTACCTGTTTAAAATGTCGGTAATTTTAGGTATTTTGTCAACTGTTGAGAACCCTAACAGCATCAATCCATCTCCTCCTGTACAGGAATCAGGGCTGGAATGGGTCTCTCTGCTTTTTAGATATGATTTAGTCAGGTAAGCGTAAAGTTGCTTTCTATTCGTCAGCTTCGCTTGACCTGACGCTATGAATTCTCAAACGACTTCTACCGGATCTATCCTGACTCAGTTGATGCTAGAAGTTTCAGAGCAACCGTTACCCCTAGAAAATCACCAAATTAGCGCTGCTACAGAGGATGACCAGACGCTCGCAGACCATATCCATTGGTTAAGTTTTCATCGAGTTTGGGGACAACTCCCAGCCCCAGCATTAACTGCGATCGCTCAATCCTTCTGCTGTTTTCGGGTAGAACCGCAAACTCTTATTTACCAGGCAGGACAAACCCCCATTGGGCTATATCTCCTCAAATGGGGGACTGTTGAAATTTTCCGTCAGTCTCTGATTGGCAAATCGTTGATTCGATATCGAAGTGCTGGGGATTTGTTTGGCTATACGCTGGTTGTCAATGCCGTTGAAGACACCTATCAAACCAGTGCGATCGCCCTTACCGCCAGCGAAATTTGGTTTCTCCCGCAAGCTGCGTTTCAAACCCTGCTGGTTGAATACCCATCGATTCAACAGGTGATTCATACTGTTCTCTCTCAAGATTTACACGAGTACGCAGCTCGCATTGCTTGGGAACAGGTGCGGATTCAAGGCTTACAATCTTACATCCAGCCAATCCCCAGCGAAACCACGATTCTGGGCTCTAGTAAAGTGGCCCAAAAACTAGCAGAGCAGATCGATCGGGCTGCCACGAATCTCAAACCTGTAATCTTTCAGGCGCCAGTGGGGACGGGTAAAACCTTTCTGGCAGGACTGATTCATGCTCGTTCTGGATTGGCATCTCAACCCTTTGCGGAAATGGACTGTGCCAATTTGCCTCGTGCCGAGGATGGTCGATTGAATACAGATGCTTTGTTTGGCAGAGTCGGGCAGCGACCGGGTATTCTCGAATTGTTGGAGCGGGGAACTCTGCTGCTGGATAATGTGCAGGTGCTGAGTGAGGGCGATCGCACTCGCTTAAGTTATTACCTCAAAACTGGATTGGTTCTGCCCAACCACGGCATTATGGCGAAAAAGGACCTGGCGACGGAACCGCCACAACCAAACCAATCCTGGGTACGCTTGATTCTGGCATCACCGAAAAAACTGGAGTTGCCGGATTTTAATGGGATGACTCTCAAACTCTTGACGCTACCTCAACGGAAGGCAGATATTCCAGAGTTTGCCCGCTACTTTTTAAATCGGTTTTGTCAGGAACAGAACCGTCCTTTGTTACACCTAGATCAATCCGATCTCCGTCGTTTGCTCAGCTACGATTATCCCGGCAACTTGGCAGAACTGGCAGAGATTTTGCACCGAGCTGTGATGATGACTCCTCCGGGGCATTTGGCGATCCCAGAACAAGCTTTGTGGTCGGTGCAATCGACTAAAAATGCGTTTCGGCTTGACTTGCTAACTCATGTCTCCTGGTTGCGACAAGTGTTATTGAATCGCTGGTATCCAGAGGGGATTTGGGTGGTGATGATGGCAATCTTTGTGCCGATTACTATTTCTGGTTTCATTGGTTCCCAGTCACGCGAGAGTAGCGCCACGCTCAATTTATTTTGGGCCTGGTGGTGGCCTGGTTATCTGTTTCTCTTTGCATTTGTGGGGCGGTTCTGGTGTGCAGTTTGTCCCTTTATGATTGCGGGAGAATGGGTTAGGAAAGTTTCTCTGTGGTTGTTTCCGCGTCAGCAACTTTCCTGGAATACCCAATGGTTGAATCATTGGGGAGCCTGGATTTTATGGGGAGGGTTTGTTGCTATTTATCTGTGGGAGCAACTGTGGGACTTACCGCACCATGCCTATCTCTCTGCTTGGTTGCTGTTGATTATTACAGCCGGAGCGGTCTTTTTTAGCTTGATTTATGAGCGTCGGTTGTGGTGTCGCTATCTCTGTCCGATCGGGGGCATGAATGGGATGTTTGCTAAGTTATCGATGGTTGAGTTGCGATCGACTCAACAGGTTTGTGGCAGTCAGTGTCATTCTTTTGGCTGTTATAAGGGGAGTGGTGCTACTCCGGTGACTTTTGCTGATGCGCTACCGAATGAAGGACAGGCAACGGCGGGATGTCCCCTCTATTCCCATCCGGCGCAGTTGCAGGATAACCGAGATTGTATGCTGTGCATGACTTGTCTCAAAGCTTGTCCGAATCGCTCGACTCAATTAAATCTGCGGTTTCCGGCCTCTGACTTGCTGGACAATCATCAGGGATTTTGGGCCGAAGTGGCTCTATTGTTGTTATTGTTGGGTGGGGTGTTTATGCACCATGCCGACAGGATTCTGGCCTGGGTGGGATTGGGGGCGATTCCTGTTGATGCGGATCATTTACTGATTAGCGTTCCGATTGTTCTGGTCCTTTTGAGCATCCCGGCTGTGTTAACCTATGGGACTCATGCGATCGCTCGTTTCCTCGATCCAGAGCAACCGAATTATCTCACCATTATCTATGCCTATCTTCCTTTCACCTTAGCCGCAAATTTGGCGCATTACATTCCGGCTGCGATGATGGAAGCGGGTCAAATTCTACCTGTGGTCGCGAGAACGTTAGGCTTTAGCGGTGCTGAATTACCGACGCTAACCTGGGGTTTGGAGGTGGCTCAATTTCTCCAGGGAGTGACATTTTTGTCTGCTTTGGTGTTTAGTCCCTATCCGTTATTGCGAATTACTAAACGCTCTTGGTGGAGTAATTTTCCTCATCTACTCCTGATGATTGGATTGACTATTTTCTTTTTCAGGCTGATGATTTTTTGAGGTTGTACTCAGGGGTCAGGGGATGCTAAAGCAGTCCTTAGGGAGATAAAGATTGTCCTATTGTTCCTGGGTTTAGGCACTCTAGGACTGGATGGCAAGAGGTAAGGATTTAGAAGTTTATTAACCCTGACGGGGTGACAGTCTCGTCAGAGATTTTAGTCTTTCAATTAGCGGGACTTAGACAAAAAATGAAACTAAAATGACCTCAAACCTATATACAGAAAGAGTTTTAGTTCAATTTGGGATAAATCTAGTATTCACAAGGGTTTCAGGCATTTTTAGCTCATCGACCTGTTTCCCTTGCCCAGAGAGCTTTCCAGCCCCTTTAGGGGCTAGAAAATGTCTAAGTCCCACTAAGGATAAGAAGTTTGATGTCAATCCGAAATATCTAAGAATGATTCATCAGGCTGATGGCTATGAATATGAGCAATGATTCGCAAGCTCAGTTGTTTTTTGACTTCAATTCCCCTGCC
>JBLNEP010000015.1:0-42691 GCA_050262755.1 Actinomycetota bacterium
AATGCGCTTCAAACATATAAACTTGAGCAACTTTTGTTTTGCCCCATTCCCAATAGAATTTAGCAACTAACTCATTAGCAAGAGCTTCGTCATTAACAAATTTGTTTTCTTTAGCAGTTGCAATGGCGAGATCGTACATTTCAATCGCTTCAGCTTTATGACCCAGAATTCGATAGCGTTCCGCTTCGACTAAATACCATTGATGCAGGTAATTCAGGGGAGCGTTTTGCACCCACTGTTGCAGCGCCTCTTGATGGGTTTGTACTAAGGCAAGAATTTCAGCTTGTTTATTTTCTGACTGTTGGGTAAAAAGTGCGAGATATGTAAGGGCCGCATAGAAATGAAAAATAGGAACAAAAACAAATCCTGATACTGCTATTAAATACGGCTTTGCTTGGTCAATGAAATCTAGAGCAGCCGTGTAATTTCCTCCTAAGTAAGCCAGCAGCAGTTTGTAGATATAGACAGCCGCGATCGCCGTCAGTTCATTATTTTGGTGGTGCTTGGGAAGCATCTCCCTTTCATCGTAGGCAGAACCGATTAAGGAATCCGAAAGCATAGTCTCCCTCAAGTTCCATAGCAACTGCTGCTTCATATCCACATAAACTCGAGCAGAATATTGCTTCACTTGAGCTAAGATAGCCCTGTAACCTGCGATTTCAGCTTCCCACGTATCTAGCTCTACCCCGCCGAAAAAGTGGGCATCAATATAAATACTGATGCTGTAGCCAGCCTGTAAGAAATTACCAGTTTCCATACCAGCCATAAAGCCATCTTTTAGCGTCGGTATCGTCGCTAAAATAGCTTCTTGGTGGTGTTGAATCCAGCCACCAAATAAAAAGAGAATAATCGGTTTGAATTCCCGTAACTCGAACCGATCCAGCAGGGAGAGCGCCAATCGCCCAAAACGATAGCCCGTTTCCGCCTCTCCCAAAAAAGCACACAGCACCATACCATGAATGGCATACCCCACCGCCGATGCGGGCGCATTCCCAAATTGGAGCGATAAACTCACTAGGGTGGAACTAAGTAGGGGCAGCAAACCCGGCATCCCCTGAAAAATAGTTGGAAACAGTATTCCTAACAATTGCATAGCTGCCTGAGCCTGTGGATTTGCCATCGCGGGCAGGTCGGTCAATTCCTCAATCCTCCTGCCCTGGAGTTGGCTAGCCAGGCTCTCTAGGGCTGTATTAATTGAGGTTCCGTCAGGTTCCGTAGGGAGTTCAATCCCCAATTGCCCCAGTGCTTCTCTGGCGACTGCGATCGCTTCTAACACCTGGCTTTGGGCTGTCTGAGCGACAATCAAAATCTCATAGATTTTTACTTTGTCTAAAATGGTCTGGGCTTTTTGCAATACCTGCGCTGCCATCTGTTCCATACCCTCTAAATCGGCATTCAAATAGGCAGCTTCAGTCGCAGCGGTGTAGAGATTTAAGGTTAAGTCATACTGACTTTGCCAGCAGTTGGCCGCCAGCAACTCAATTCCTGTTTGTGCGTAAAGATTGGCAGCCGTGTAGGCAGTTGAATGTCTGGCTTTACGTCCAGCTTCTAAGTTGAGTTGGGCTAAGGCTTCTCGCTCGCTGGGTTGAGTAATGACTGCGCGCCCTAGATTCAAATGCCCCACAATATCAAACAGCCTTTCTTCTCGATCGCTTGCCGAAAGATTTTGTAGCAGCAATCGCCCAATCGTGAGATGAGTGACTTGTTTTTGGCTGTCGGGAATGAGAGAGTAGGCCGCTTGCTGGACGCGATCGTGCAGAAACTGATAAGTGGGATTGGCAACAGGCAGAGTCGCGGAGTCGGCATCAGTGGCAATGAATAATTTATAGCTCTCTGTAATCGGTAATATCAGCCCTTCCTCTAAAGCTTTCCACAAGGCGGAGGCTATTTTTTCGGGTAACTCTTCGCTGACTACTGCCAAGGTCTCTAAATCGAACTGTGCCCCCATGCAGGCTGCTAATTTTAAAGCATCCTGAGTTTCTGTTGGCAACTTCTGCAACTGCGTTGCCATAAATTCGACCACATCTTGAGAGTGGGTCAATGTAATGCGATTAATATCGTACTGCCAATGTCCGACATCCCAGTCAAAAAAGATTTGCCCCCCATCATATAAAGCCTTGAGAAACTGGGTGGCGAAAAAGGGATTGCCCTGAGTTTTTTGATAGGCTAATTCTGCCAGAGGTTGAGCTGAGGCAAGATTGTGAGTCAAGGTATCTGCAACTAACTGACTCATATTTTGTTGGCTTAACGGTTGTAGGGAAATCGCATTCACCACTGCCCCAGACTTAACAATCTCATCGACCGCCAACCTAAACGGATGACCCGGCAAGACCTCATTATCTCGATAAGCGCCCAACACCAATAGATGCCCCGTATCCTCCATTAACAGTTGTAGCAAGTTTAAGGAGGCCAAATCCGCCCACTGCAAATCGTCCAAAAACATCACTAAGGGATGTTCCGATTGGGTAAATACTTGCACGAATTTCTGCATCAGCAGGTTGAAACGATTCTGAGCAGCATTCCCTGACAGTTCAAAGGCTGGAGGTTGGGGACCAATGATGCGTTGCAACTCAGGAATTACCTCAATCAAAACTTGCCCATTCTGTCCTACGACGGCGAGAATCTTATTTTTCCAAATTTGTAACTGAGACTCTGATTCTGATAGTAATTGCCCCATCAATTCTCGAAATGCTTGCACGAAGGCTGAGAAGGGGATATTATGCTGAAATTGGTCATATTTGCCTTTAATAAAATAGCCGTGCTGTCTGGCAATTAGCTTGTGAACTTCGTTGACGACGGCAGTTTTACCGATGCCAGAGAAGCCAGCCACCAGCATCATTTCAGCGCTGCCATGACTAACCCGTTCAAAGGCGGCTAATAGAGCAGAAACCTCAGCTTCCCTGCCGTAGAGCTTTTCAGGAATGAGGAAACGATCGGTCATATCCCGCGTTCCCAAAGCAAACGCCTCAACATGACCTGTTTCTTGTAATTGCATCAGACACGCTTCCAGATCGCGCTTTAGCCCTAAGGCACTTTGATAGCGGTTTTCAGCATTCTTCGCCATCAGCTTGCTAACAATTTGAGAGACCGTTAAGGGGATGTCTGGCTGGATGTTGTGCGGGGGAATGGGTTGTCTAGCAATATGGCAGTGAACTAGCTCTAAAGCGTCTTCTGTCTCAAAGGGCAGTTTCCCTGTCAGCAATTCATAAAAGGTAACGCCAAGGGAGTAAAGATCGGTCCGGTAATCCAGACTCCGATTCATCCTACCCGTTTGTTCCGGTGACATATAGGCGAGGGTGCCTTCTAAGAGGTTAGGGTTCTTCAGTGCGGTATTTTCTCGCGTCAATTGAGTAGAGATCCCAAAATCGATGAGTTTTAGCTGTCCGGTTGCTGGATTGAAGACAATATTCGAGGGGTTGATGTCTTTATGGATGATGTGAGCTGCGTGAATTTGACCTAACGTTGTAGCTGTAGCGCTCGCAATTTGTAAAAATTCTTCTAAACTAAAAGAGCGCTGCTGCATCAAAATTCTCAAGGATTCACCACCAAAGTCCTCTAAGGACATGGCGAGGGTATTTTGATAATTTTGTAAGTCATAGACTTCGATCGCCCCGGTCAGATTGAGAGATTTAGTAATGTGGTACTCAGTGCGGTAGCGGGCGAGCTCGGCAGGAGTGGGATAATTTTCTTTGAGGATCTTCAGGATGAAGGGTTTGCAATCTGGCTCCCGAATCGCTCGATACACGAGGGAGTTAGAACTTTCATAAATTTGTGCTTGTACTGCAACGCCAGGGATTTTGATTAACATCTTTAGCTCTAATTTAGTGACTAAATCTGGGTAGACTTTAATTCCTGCCACCTAAATTTACCCGATCGACCGAGCTACCCCTCTGCTATGACAGCGTACTGAGTAACCTAACTCTGCACCCAAGCTACATACTGTGGAATTCCTATGGATTTGATTGTAAGGAGTTTTTAGAGAGGGTTGTAACTTTCCCAGGAATGCCCTGGAACAGCTTATCAAAAGTTCCCCTGACCCACGCGAACTTAAACGCGCTCTAGCTGTGCAGCAACGTTAATAAGGTTTTAGCCGATCGCGACTCAATCCCAAACCCAAAGCACCGAGGCATCCAGCGTTAGCGCAGCTTTCCGAAAGAATCACATTTGTGAGAACCCTTGCAAAGATAACTTTCTTGAGAGATAATACAATGGCGACCCACCCAATTTGAATCGAGTCTATAAAATACCACATCATCGCCGATCCAACTATAATCCCCGATTTCAATTTTCCAGGGATAAGTAAAGCGCGCTGTGGGACGGATAATAACGTTAGTGCCGACTTTAGCACCAAAGAAGCGTAGGAGCGCTCGTCTTAGACCGTTACAAGGATGTGGCATTAAGGGAAAAGCGATCGCCTGTACCAACCACCACAGCATCACCCACCAACCAGGTCGCCCTCGATCGAATGCTGACGAATCATATTGTTGTAAATCCACGAAAGGTTCCGCATCTAAAACCACGGCTTCCTCAGTCTCAGAAGAGTTTGGGGCAGGCGTCATCGGTCTCACTAAATCCTCAATTTGCTAGTAGAACAACCTCTATATAGTAGTTGCCAGCTTTAGACACTCCATCTCCCCATCTTCTCTTCTTCTTTCCCCTTTCCTCCTTTTCAAGAGGATAAAGGTAGCTCGATCCTAAATTCAGTTCCTTTCCCCAAACAGGAATGACAGGAGAGCGTACCTTGGTGTTTTTCAACTACAATCTGCTGCGCGATCGACAATCCTAACCCCGTTCCTTTGCCAACTATTTTGGTTGTGAACAGAGGTTCAAATAACCGTTTTTGTACTTCCTCTGTCATCCCTAAGGCATTATCTGAAATCCGAATTACTACAGTATTCAGATTAAATACCTGCGTACTAATTTGAATCGTTAAGGGACGTCGCTCTTGATTCCAGGCTTCTTCAAGAGCGTCAATCGCGTTTGCTAACAGGTTCATAAATACCTGGTTCATCGGACCTGGATGGCAATCTACTAAGGGGAGGTCTCCATAGTCTTTAATCACTTCAATCGTGGGGCGATCGCCCGAATTTTTTAAGCGATGCTTCAACAGGAGCAATGTACTTTCAATTCCTTCATGGATATCCGTTGCCATTTTGCTATCTATATCAGCCCGTGCAAAGTTCCGCAACGAAACCGAAATATCTTTAATGCGATCGGCTCCTAACTGCATAGAATCTAGTAGCTTTGTAAAATCCTTGACAGCAAATTCTAAATCTATTTCCTGAATTTTTTCTTCAATTTCTAGGACTGGTTTAGCATAGTGCTTTTGATAAAGTCTTAAAAGATCGAGGATATCTTTCAAGTAGTCCTTAGCTGGTAAAATATTGCTAACAATGAAACTTAAAGGGTTATTGATTTCATGAGCAACACCCGCTACTAGCTGTCCCAAAACTGATAGCTTTTCTTTTTGAACGAGTTGTACCTGTGCCTTTTGTAAAGCATAGGTACGTTCTGTAACTTGCTCCTCCAAAGAATCAGCAAACTGCTTAAGTTTCCAGTGAGTCTTAACCCTAGCAAGGACCTCTTCTTGCTCGAAAGGCTTTGTAATATAATCCACCGCCCCAAGTGACAGTCCTTTCACCTTACTCTCCGTATCGGCTAAGGCCGTCATAAAAATAATTGGAATTCCCTGGGTCGCTGGATTTGCCTGCAATCGTCGGCAGGTTTCAAATCCGTCGATCCCTGGCATTTGCACGTCAAGTAAAATGAGTTCGGGTGGCGTCCTTTCTACTTGAGCGATCGCTTCTTCACCATTAATCGCCACTCGCACTTTATACCCCGCTACCTTCAAGGCTTGCGACAGGACAGATAGGTTAGTAGAATTATCGTCAACGAGCAAAATGAATTTAGACTGAGATGTAGGCATTTATTCCTCTCCTATCGCTCGAGATATTTTTGAATAAATGCCCGCAATTGCTTGACATCAAAACTGTCGGCAAGACGAATTAACTCTTGAGCAAATGCCACTAGTTCGGTATGGGATTCTTGAATTTGATTGGCGATTTCAATGACAGCGTCTAAATCTCCCTCAAACGCTAATTGAGACAGTTGGTTTAAAACGATGTCATCTGGGGGCTGTATTCGATCGGCACTTGGAGTTGGAGTCACCTTCTGTACCACTTCCTGGGTTTCGTCATAAATCCAGTCCAGATTGAGATGCTGCTGAATGAGCTGTAGGAGAGTATCAGCTTGTACGGGTTTTGGGAGAAAATCGCTTCCTCCCGCCTCTAAACTCCTGTGGCGATCGAGCTCGAACACGCTAGCAGAAGACACTAGCACGATTTGCTCCTTTAACAGAGGATGGGAACGTAATTTTGCCAGAAATTCAAACCCATCCATGACAGGCATTACTAAATCTGTAATCGTTAGGTCAGGTCGATGGGTTAGGGATACCTCGATCCCTTCTTGTCCATTTTTAGCCTCTATCATTTCAAATCCAATCGGCTCTAGTAAATTCACTAGGACGGAACGATTTTCCCAGCGATCGTCAACCACCAAAATTTTGCGTTTTTTGCCTTGATAACCCAGAATATTCTTCTGATTTAGAACTCTAGAAGCATCTGCCCAATTTTGAGCTTCAGGGAAGTCAGCAACGAAGGAAAAAACACTCCCTTCTCCCAGACGACTTTCAACATCGATCGTGCTATTCATCAACGCCACAATCTTGTGGCTAATAGCAAGTCCTAAACCCGTTCCTTCCGATTGCTTCTTCGTATCGCCCACTTGCTCAAAAGGCAAGAATATTTTTTCAACTTGCTCTGGGGTCATCCCAACACCCGTATCTTCCACCTGAAACCTAAGCTTAAAGATAGTTTGATTCGTCTCAGATGACTGGCGCTGTTCGACAACATCAACCTTAAAATTGACTTGCCCTTTATCTGTAAACTTAATGGCATTCCCTAAGAGATTGATCGTAACTTGACGCAATCGTTTTTCATCTCCATAAATCCCCACTGGCAGGTGCGGACTTGCTTGGAAATCAAAGGCGATATTTTTTTGTTCGGCCCGAATTCGACAGATTTCAGCAACCCCTTGAAGGAAGGAAGGCAAGTGAAAAGCTGTCGGATGAAGCTCTAGTTTTCTGGCTTCAATTTTAGAGAGGTCGAGGACATCATTAATCAGCGTTAATAAATGGGAACCGCACTGATAGATAATCTGAATCCCTTTACGTCCTTTATCTGTCAAAGGTTCGGTTCGTTGCAGAATTTGAGAATAGCCAAGAATGCCGTTCAGCGGAGTGCGTAATTCATGGCTCATATTAGCTAAGAATTCGCTTTTGGCTTGATTGGCACTATCAGCAACTTCTTTCGCTTGTTTAAGCTCGACCGTGCGTTCTTCAACTCGCTGTTCGAGTTCCGCATTCGTTTTCTCTAAGGCAGTAAAAGACTCTCGTAGCTGAGCAGCCATCCGATTAAAGGAGTTTGCTAACACCCCCAATTCGTTATGACCTAAAACCTCAACTTTTTGATTCAATTTGCCTTGAGCCATCGATTCTGAAGCGACGCTTAATCGGAATAAGGGTTGGGCGATCAAACGAGAAGTATACCAGCCTAAAACCCCTGCGATCGATAAGGTTGCTAGGCACAACAGGAAGGTGGTTCGGTTGTTGGCGTTAATTTGTTCCATGAAATCTGACTCTGGAACAACCACCACGTTGAGCCAATCAATCCCTCGACCATCTCGGATCGGCATAATTTGAGCAAAAAATCTCTGTTCTCCCACTGTAAACTCCAGAGATTTAGTCTCTTGAATGGTGTTAAAGTCGCCCAAGGTTTTGAGTAATTGTTTCGCCGTTCCTTGAACGATCCGATTGTCTACATCTACGGCTTTAACTCGCTCTAATTCTTTACCTTTAATAATAAACGGTTGCTCGATAACAGAGCTAGCAACCATATCGCCAGAGCGCTCCATGATAAAGACTTGCCCAGTCTTACCAATTTTCAGTTGGGAGAGAAAGTCATGAATTTGACCGATCTCAAAACGACTAATCGTTACTCCCAGTAATTCCCGCGCTTCGTTGTAAAGCGGTTCGCACCAATTAATCGCAATAGCGGCCTTATTATGAACGTTGATAAAAAATGGACTCCAAACAGCTTGTCTCGCCTCCGAGGCTGCCTTATACCAGGGTCGGGTTCGCGGATCGAACTCTTCTTCTTTCACGAAGCCAGTTCGCCTTCCTCGATCGTCAAGGTGATAGACTCGTCGCTTAGTCGGAATTGGGGTATCGCTAATATGCGAAAGAATTTCATTGCCGGCCACGCGCTCTACTAAAAGGGAACTTCCCTCAGACAATCCTACGCTAATAGCGATCGCCGATTTTCGCTCGATCAGCTGCCCTAAATATCGTTCTACCTTGGCGAGATCGGTTAAATCGATTTGTCCGCTATTGATAGCAGTCGCAGTAGTTCCTAATACCAGAACAGGTCGCTCTAAATGTTGTAAAACTTGCTGCTTAGTATGCTCCCCAACTTCCTGCTGTAACTGGACCACCAAATCGCTGACAGCTTTCTGCCCGCTGCGGAAGGATAGATATCCCACGATACTAACGGCACCCACAATCTGCAGAACAAAGGGAACAATTAAAACAGCCCGCAGGGGTGCATTACCAGTCAATTTACTGAAAAAGGAAGTTTTTACTTTTTTCGGCTCGACTCGCTCGGGATTCAATTCTAAACTTTGTTTAATGGAAGGAAAATCCATCGTTAACTAACCTGCCTAATACTACTGACTGATGATGTCATTTCTACAAGAGAATAGTTGCTTGTTCTGTCGGCTAAAACCTGAGATTCCCACCTAACAACCTCAAGGCGAGCTAAGTAGGAACGCTCTACCTTGTTAGGGTTGCCAGTTAACTAGCAACAATTCAGCGAACGTCTGGGCTGTTATCATCCCAGGCTCGACCCAACTTTTTTAGACAGCACTTTTTAGTCAGCGTCCAAAAACACTGATTCATCCCTATACCTTTCAAGTTATAGAAGAATACTCCTGGTTAGAGTTTTGTCACACCTTTCACTAGAGTTGTACCGAAGTCAACCCCTTTTACTCAGGCGTGAAATCCCTCCAGTTCTCGATCCTGCTTAATCTCTAAAGCTAAAGCTCAGGTTTTTTACTTGGTAGATACCCTACAAGGAAGGCTAAATATTTAGCTTTGGGCGGATATGAAACCCAGTCCAAAGACAATTCGCAATCGTCAAAATTACGTTTGTGAAGAGTTAAGCAGGTAACACTATTTATGTTGATTGTTAAAGTCAACCCTTTTTATTTTGATCTATCTTAAGCTAGATGTCAAGCATAATTTTTATGCTAGGGTCCAAGATGTAATGATAAAGAAGTAGAGTTCTTGCTGTCTGAGTTCCATACCTGCCTGCCCAACTTGTGCATCTACCCATACAGTCAAGAATGGTCATATTCATAACCGAAAACAACAGTTCAAGTGCCACAGCTGTGGACGACACTTCGTTGAACAACCGACCAAGAAAGTGATTGACCAAGCAACACGAGACCTCATTAACCGCTTGCTGCTCGAACACATTTCGAGTCGCTGGGATTGCTTGCTCGGCCCAAGTGTCTGAGCAATGGCTGCAAACCTACATCAATGAGAAATAGGCTGGGGTACCTCGTCAAGTGCAGGTAGCCCCGAAAAAAAGGGGAAGCTAACGATGCAATGCGATGAACTCTGGTCATTTGTACACAACAAAGGCAACCCGCAAGGGGTGTGGTTAGCACTTGATGCAGACACCCATGAGATTGTCGGCGTTGATATCGGTAAGCGCGACGAGACAGACACCTGGAAACTGTGGCATTCTTTGCCTCTGGTCTATCGTCAATGTGCAGTGGCGTACACCGCCGCGGAGTCGCTTATGCAGCTGTGTTTCCCAAAAAGCGGCATCAAGCTGTGGATAAAGAGACTGGATTGACCAGCTACATTGTAGCGATTTAACAATACCTGACGCCACCGGGTCTCTAGCTTAGTCCGCAAAACTCTGTCGTTTTCAAAGTCATTGGAGAATCACATTGGCGCAATTTGGTACTTCATCCATCATTACACTGTATCATTACCTGTTTAGCACTACCTACTAAAGCTCAGATAGAAGCAGCTCTGACGAATGAGATAGTTACCAGCGTTGTAAAGATTCTTGGATTTGAACGCCAATTCATCAATTTCAGCGAAACGATGTTCCGTGGCTTTAATGATATGTCGTTCTATTCGCTGCACTCAGACTCTCCTTTTTTCAACTCGGCAATAATCTTCTCTGTTTTTCGATTGGCACGTCGTTGCCCATAAAGTCTAGCAGCAAAGCTTGTGATGATTGCAACCAGCTCTTGCATTAACTCGTCCTTTCCATTCTCTGCTAAATTGACTATTTCCAGCCTCATCCCCAATCTGAGCAGTAACACAGTGAGCTCATTAATTCCAAATCGAGCTAAACGCTCTTTATGCTCGACTAAAAGAGTGTCGTAATCATCTTGCTGAAGTAGTGCTTCCAATTTTTTTCTGCGGTTGTTTAGCCCACTGCCAATCTCTTTGACATTCCTAACAATCTGATAGCCATTAGCGATTGCATATTCAACCAATCGCTCCGATTGACGGTTGAGATTATCTTTGTTCTCGGAAGATGATACTCGACTGTAAATAGCAACTCGATTTTTCCTGGCTTTGTTAGGCGACGCTGACGGAGAGTAGTCAACGACGATCAAACCACTTTCTGTTTGTCGTGCTGGATGCGGTAGCTTACCTGCCTTCCACCACCGCCATGCGGTCGTGTAACTTATGCCTATTGCTTTGGCGTAGTCAGGTAGTTTTATTTTCACCTTATGACTACAGATTACTATTCTTGCTTACCTCTGCTTATAAGCTTAATGAAGTTTTTAGATACCAATGATGAGCCTCTATTAATCGTAGTTGTTATGAGTATGAGTTGCCAATGAAGCTTTAAATTTTTTTAGAATTGGGTTACACCTAAGGCTGCGGTGGAGTCATTCCAGCAATCCTCGCTGCTAGCTGTGCAGGGTGGGGAGTGCGATTGCTCGATCGCGACCGGGTCAAGGAAGTGCTTCCAATCGGTAAAAAATAGCAGCTAGTGGAATGAGTAGATGGCTTCTCAGTCTCAACAACCGTTAAATTGGCTTTTGCAGCAGTTTCAACTCAAACCGGGTCAGCCGGATATTGCTGCGAGTTTGCAAACCCTTGTCTTGGTTTTGGTTCCCATTGGCTTCGGAGTGCTGTTGGGTCATCCGGCTGCTAGCGCGGTCGCAGTGATGGGAGCCTGGATGGTTGGGTTGGTAAACGTAGAGGGGGTGTATCGCCAGAGGGCAATGGCTAAGACCGCAGCCGCGATCGCCATTACAGCCATGCTGTTCCTCGCTAATTTGGTTCATGGCATCCTTTGGCTATCGACTCTAACCACCTTTGCCGTGCTCTTTATGGCAAGTTTTATCGGTGTATACGGTCAAGCGGTGGCATCCATCAGCCCCATCGTGTCGATTATGTTGATCGTTGCGCTGGCAAAATTTGCAACCTTTCCCGATTTGTCTACGGTGCTTGAGCAATGTGCACTGTGTTTAGCGGGTGGAGTCTGGGCGATCGCAGTTTCGCTGGGATTATGGGTACTGCGTCCTTATGCGCCTGTTCTTGAATCTGTCGCCAATTGTTATGGAACATTGAGTCAATTCATGAAATCGGCAGATGAAAGAGCAACCAATCCTAACGATCTCCCTGAATGGGCAACCCGCTTTTTACAAGCTCAGGATAACTTCTCTCAAGCTTTAACCTCTGCCCGTAGCGTTTGGTCGGCTGTGTGGACTTCTCAAAGAACCGCTAATGTTCGGGGCAATCAATTGCTCATTTTAATTGAGGAGACACCGCAAATTGCCAATTCAATTGTAGCACTGGTCGAACAGTTATCGATTTCCTCGAATCATCCTTTATTTGAGCAGTTGCAGCTAGAAATTCGGCTAGCGATCGAACAGTTGGCTGCGGCGTTGCAACAGATGTCAAAAGCGGTCACGAAAGCCAATACTTCGGTTCATCTGGAAGATTTAAATCGAGCGCTCGAAGCTCTCGAATATCGGCAGCAAACCCTACGCACTCAATTGCATAACCAGACGGTTGCTGTTCCCCCAGAGGAATATACAGAATTAATTAGTCTGGGCAAGATTGTCGCGATTCTTAGACGGCTGGCACAACAGGTTGATTCAGAGGTAAACTTGATTTCATCTCTGCACAAAGGAGACGATCGCAGAATCGTTGAGCTAGGGATTCCCGCTTCAAGGCTACCAGCACTTTCTTCCATTCTTGAACCATTAAGAGATAATCTGACCTTTGATTCTGTCCTCTTTCGTCACGCCTTGCGGTTGGCGATAGTGGCAACGATCGCAGAAGTCATTGCCTCACTCTTACAAATTCCTAGGGGTTACTGGATCACTTTAACGGCTGTAGTTGCCTTAAAACCTAACTATGGCGGCACTTCTCAAAGTACCGTACAGCGGGTATTGGGTACGGTTTTGGGAGGGATTGTAGGGATTGCGATCGTGACTTTCATTCACAATTCCTGGGTGATAGTGGGGTGTTTGCTTTTGCTGATTTTTACGGCAGTTGCAGTGCGGCCGCTCAGCTATAGCTTGTTTATTACGCTCCTCACTCCGGCGATTATTTTGCTCCTCAATGTTACCAGTACGGGTGGGTGGGAGATTGGAGTGATGCGAATTGCTGATAGTTTGGCGGGAGGTTTATTAGCGCTACTCGGCAGTTATCTGTTGTTTCCCCAGTGGGAACGGCAGCAACTTCCCGTGCAATTGGAAAAGACGATGAGAGCGAATCTTGCTTACTTTCAGCAAGCGATCGCTGACTATCTTAATTCTAACCAAGATGCGTCTGCGGAATTGCTCGCTCAGGAACGCCGTCAGGCTGCACTGGAGAATGCCAACGCCACCGCAGCGGCTCAACGTTTGTTTAGCGAACCTCGCCATGTCCAAGGAGACGTGGAACCAGTCGCCACTTTGATACTCTATCTTCGTCACTTTTTTAATTCAGTCACGACTCTGGTAGAACATCGTCGGGAATTGAGTCGAGAGTACCAATGTCGAGAATTCAAGCAATTTGCTGAAGCGATTGTTTGGATTCTGGAGAATTTAGCCGATGCACTGCAACAGGGACAGCCACCTCAACCCTTACCGGATCTCGATTCCGATCTGGAAGCAATTCGCGATCGCGTCGAACAACTTCATGCTGAGCGGGCTTTAGAGTTAGCATCTGCTCCAGGTAGAGCCACACCGACACAGCAAGCAATTCGAGAGCGTACTCCCATTTTCACACAACTCGAGCGGATTGCTCAGGAAATTGCCAGTCTTCATCATGCGATCGTCCGACTGCAAGAATAGGGAGCAAAAGTTTCAATTCATCAATAAGTTCTGTTTTTACTTGTTGATTCGTGCAGTAGCTGGCTCACTACAAAAATAGATCGATCGGCCTCATTTTACTGGTCAACTAGAAAATACTGGGAGTGATTAAGCATCGCTGACGGGGTTGTCACTTCGCCAGGGAAATTATACCTAATAGAAAGATTAGGCTCAGCGACAGGTTAGTTAAAAGCAACGTTACCAAATTTACCAAAAATTTGCTAATGGTAAATGCGAACCAGCTTTCTCTTTTCTCCTTAACCAAGCCGTAAGCAGACTTTGGTTGATGTGAGACGCATGGCATCGACCGTATTTCAGTATTCAAAAATACTGAATGATTCAGGCTATTACTCTTTAATAGTGAACAGCCAATTTCAGATGAGAGCGCCTTGCAGATTGCCTGGTTAAGCAAATGATGAACATCGAGTCCATTGTTCAGGAAACGATCGCAGATACGGATACAGTAATGACAATTGTAGTCATTAGTGCAGTCACCAGTCAATGTGTCTTGGCAAGACAAATGATTGATGTTTTGGGTCGTCCTGGCAGAGACAATGATATGGAATTTGTGGGTTCTGGCGAACGATGGATGATTAGCTGGACGCAACCTAATCTCACCCTAAAAGCAACTCAAGCATTAGTCACTAAAGCGCTCAATTCACCCCTGGGAACTGTTTAGTAACGTCAGAAAAACTATGACAACCTACAAGGTAACTTTAATCAACAAAAGCAAGAATTTCCAAAAAACAATTGATGTACCTGAAACTGAATCAATTTTGGAAGAAGCTGCGGAATATGGCATTAAAATTCCCTTCGAGTGTGTCGTAGGTGCTTGTGCCATGTGTCAAGGAAAGCTTGTGTCTGGAACTGTCGAGCAATCTGAACAAATTTTCTTAAGCGAAAAACAAATTAGGGAAGGATATGTGTTGACTTGTGTTGCCAAACCCACTTCTGATTGCATTCTGGAAGTTGAGTTGGATAACTATCTTTAAGAGTCTTTTTAGCACCGCTGAAAAATTGGGGTAAATCGTCAAGCTGGCAGAAAATAAAGAAGGGGAAAATATGATCGCATTATCATTATCAGAAATGAATGATTGGTTGTTGGCAAATGGATTTGATTCAGCGGATTTGAATCAACGGGGGACTAATGGAGATACGGCTTTAATGAAGGCGACTCAAGCTGGTGAACTAAAGATTGTGCAATCGCTCATTAATGCCGGTGCAGATGTAAACATTAGAAATAATGACGGGAATAATGCTTTATGGTTTGCCTGTTTTCGCGACCGCATTGATTTAATTCACTTACTGGTAGAAGCAACAATTAATATCGACAACCAAAATGATAATGGTGCAACAGCACTGATGTATGCAGCTTCCGCAGGTAAGACAGAAATTGTTAAGGTGCTGTTGGCAATTGGAGCAAATTCTCAATTGAAAAATTTAGATGATTTTCGAGCCATTGATTTTGCTGCCAATGTTGAAGTATTAAAAATCTTGAAAAATGCCCTCTAAAATTATTGATAACCAGTCACACGAAGCAACGAAACTGTCATTTATTTCGGTGCAGATTGACCCCAATTATGTGGATGCTGCAACTCAACCGACTGCCTTTAAACGTTATCCCAAATTCTATCGCCGCTTTCCCTTAGACCTGGAAAATCCCTTCCATTCTTTCTTATACTTCACCAGCGCTATTACTTCGCAAAAAATCTATCGAGAGGGTGCATATCCGCTCAGAGTGAATCCTTCGGCAGGGGCTTTATATCCCACTGAAATTTATGTACAAATCCGGGGAATAAAGGGAATTATTGAGGGGATTTACCATCTGGAAATTGAAACAAAATCTCTCACTTTAATTTATGAATTAATTGATGATGGCTTGGAGGGTTATTTTTTAGACAATCGCATCATTAAAGGATGTATTTTTTTAGTGAGCTGCGTCTATTTTCGCTCGAGTTGGAAGTACAAAAATCGGAGTCTACGCTATTGTTTTCTGGATAGCGGTCATCATCTGGGTGCGATCGAAGCGTCTGCTTATGTACAAGATTATACTACTGAAATTGCATTCGATTTCGATTGGTTAGCACTGAACGAGGATTTAGGATTTGAAAATAAGGAATTTGTGACAGCCGCTCTCATTTCTGGTAATGTAAAGGAAAAACAAATTCGCCGATTGCGATCGCCCATTCCGTTTGTAGGTGGGACTGATTATTTTGAACCGAATCGCTTTGTTGAATCAGGTTATAAACAGACTCTCTTACCAACAAATCATCAGCAGGAAGTCTTACACCCTAAGTTTCAGTTTGAGAAAGTAAAATTTCTAGAATCAATTCAAAAACGCCGTTCTGCTAGACGTTTTCAACAGTCAGAAATTAGCCAAGAAGCATTTTGGACAGTTTGGGAATCGTTGAATCAACCCATTGCAACTCAGAGTGATGAGGCGATCGAAATTTATGCAGCGATCCAAAGTGTAGCTGGAATCGAACCTGGTATTTATCGGGGAAAAGACTGCTTGAAAAGTGGCAACTTTCGGGAAAAAATGAGATATCTTTGCGTGAATCAAGCGATCGCACGAGATAGCGCAGTCGTGTTCTTTTTGGTTTCTGAGTTTCAGAACTATCGAGTGGCTTTACAATTAGCTGGACTCTTAGGACAACGAGTTTATTTGAGCGCTACTTATCTGGGGTTAGGTTGCAGTGGAATTGGGGCGTTTTTTGATGACGAAACCCAGGCATTCTTGGAAACAAAAGGAAGTATTCTGTATGCGATCGCGATCGGATAACTTTTCAGAAAAATTGCATCATATCTAAATTGGAAGTCAAATAGTATCCTAATTCTAGGTTTTAACCTGCCCGTAAAGTTCTTCGTTCCAAAAATGCGAAAAATTACCTTATAGCTGGCAAAGTAGGCAAAAAAAACGCTACCTGCACGCGCCGCCAACGGATAGCTCAGGATTGTACTTGACGGTATGTGTTGAACAATTAACTGATTTTTCCTGGTTTTTTCAGACTCTTAGAGCAACAACTAAGGCTGCAATAGGGGATTATTTCTCATTTCCGATAAACATTCTTCTAAAGACAAACCACGCAGGATTTCCCACCATTGCCCCGTATGTCTCATGTAAGCAACATTAAAAGAATCTTGCCCAACATATTCTAAGCGGGCGAAGCGATATTCAAAAGATGGAGAAATTGCCCTTGGACTCGGACAATTATAAGTTGAGCAGAAGTAAAAGTAGTTGCGATACCACTTGCCAAAGATATCCACTCGATAGTTAAAATCATGGTCGGTGGGTGGAGGTTCGATATATTTGGGCTTGAATTCTGTTTCAATTAACTCAGAGCATTTTTCTTCAACTAATTGTTTCTGGCTCTCAGGAACTTTAGGTTTAGGCTGTTTGGGAGAAGAAGGAAGCCAGAGTTTTTTTGCTTTTTTTGCCATTGAATTTGTTCTCCCGACTATCTAGGTAGAAGTGAAACGACTGTTCGATAGTTCACCGCAGGCTCTTTCAGAATCAAAGGGATAGCAAACTCATAAAGTGCTTGAGTAAAAGTTCAGGCACAGTAAAAGTTTCTCCTGCTATCCAAGGACCAGCCACAACTTGCAAAAAAGGGTCAGTCTCAATAAGATATTCCCGCTCTTCTAACACGCTGTGGATAACGGCAATCGGCTTTAAGTAGAGTTGCAAAAAATTATGCCATTCTGGCACTTTTTCCGGTGAATTACTAATAATAATATAGTGGCTACATTCTTTGATTACAGGCATTTTTACTGCTTGTGGCATTCCGCCGATATCCACTAGCGCTACGTCCACCACATCACAGATATTCCTAACTGCTTGAGCGTGATAGCTGAAATAGTTTGTCAGCAACTTTTCGGCATTGGGCAGCAAGTGAATTCTGCGAGTATTGTAGTCTACCAGCGGTTCCACTTCCTTTCGGTTAGCAGCTTCATAAGTCCAATTTCCCTCTCCATCCCAGTTGGCACGGTGCAGGTAAACCTTTCTTTGAGGAACCCGCTTTTGCAAACAGCAGCGCAGAGCATTTGATAATACACTTTTGCCACTGTTTGGTGGCCCACCAATTAAAATCGCAGCACCTGGTATTTGATTAAAAATAACTGGTAAAACATCTCCGGGACGAGGCCAATCAACGCGGCTGGCAACAACAACTGCGGCTTTCTCCCGAATGTTATAGCAGGCTACCCAAGGCGCATCATAGCAGCGATCCACTAAATTTGCATAGAGCCAAGTCGGCGCAGTGCCAAATAAAACCACCTCTCTTGTTAAATCTAATTCAGGTGGTAAGGCCAGCTTACTTAGGGGATCAGTAGTAACCAGTTCGGCTGGATTTACTAAGTTAATTGCTAAAGTTTGGCAAGCCAACTTTTCCGTTTCTAAGGTAATGACTTGCAGTTGGATGGGAAAACTTTCGTCCATTTTTTCTCCTCAAGACTTGCGTAAAGCAGCATCCGGCAACTGAATTGGCAAAACTTGACCGACGCTGACAGTATGAGTGTGAGTTGCGACAACTACAGCACCGAGTCGCGTGTCATAGCAGGCTACCCAAATGCTAGGGTGACATTCATGGACGAGATAACCATACAGCCATATCGGTGCCCTTCCTTCAATGACAATGCCTTGCTGCCAGTTAATACCATCTGGCAGTTGCAATTGTTTGAGATCGGCAGGTTCAATGATGCCATCTTCTGTGTTTAGAGAAATGTGGAGATGTTGGTAAGGCATCCCTTCTGTGGTGGTGTGAGGAATTAACTGAAGTTCTATGGCGCTCATAATATGGCTCGCTAAATTTTGATCGTACTGTAGCACTGATTGACTGCACAAAAAGGGCGCGGTTCTGAAACTGAAAAGAAGATAATTTCAAACTATCTAGTCTGTTCTAATTGGGAAATAACCTGTTCTAGTTCTTGCACGAGGAAGTTACTAGCTCTTTGTTGGTAAACTTCCAATATACTGCGATAAAACCATAAAGTTCCTTCTTTTCCTCCTGTGAACTTCTGCCAAACTGCATCTCCTTGACGATACCAATCGGCTAAAATTGAACGCGCGTTATGCAGTTTATCTGCCATTGAGACTCGCAGCACTTCTGGGGAACCTTGGCGGATCTGCTCAATATATTGCAATTTGCGATCGCGCCAAGGTGGTTTGGGCACGGCGGTAGATTCTGTACAGCCATCTACAATACTGACAACTCGTTCGCCAAATAGCGCCTCGATCGCTTCGCGTGTTTCTACACCTCCCTGATCTTCCACTGCATCATGTAACAAAGCTGCGATCGCTTCGTCTTCATCGCCGCCATCTTCCAGCACCAAGGCGGTGACGCTCAACAGGTGGCTGATGTAAGGAATACTGCTAGATTTTCTCACTTGGTGAGCGTGCAATTGTGTAGCGTACACTAAAGCTTGTTCAAAGCGAGTTGAAAGAATTGGGGTTTCAGTTGTTTGAGCCATTGGGGAAATTCCATAGAGGTGCTTTTTTAGGCAAGTTCTGTTTCCGAGAAGCGGGTGCAAGCAGTTGTAAGAATCTTACAGTAGGGGGACAGGTTATTGGGGCACGATCGCATTAGCTGCGATCGCTGGCTCTCAGTTTCCATCATACCTGCCCTTAGAAACCAAGTCTTCTACACGATTGCTATCGTTAAAGTGCTGATGCAGAGCCCAGCCAGGGGAGAGAACCACTTGTGGAAATGGTCTCTTCCATAGAGGTTGTAAGATTGAGATTGTTTTTGGAAGCAGTCAGCTATGACTTGATGAAGCAATGTGAAGTTCTTTTACGAAGAATCACTTGTTGTATAAAAGACCGATCGGAAGTTTGACAGGTAAATAGATATCCTGAAACGATAGAGGGAGGAACAGGCAGGTACAAAGAAAATTCCGAAATTATAGCTGATTGAAAATGACCCTATCAAGTCTGGTGAAGTTATGACAGTTGAGCAATATTCCACCACATCCAAATTAGACGCTCTCTCAATCGGAATTGCCTGGTGCCTCGCCTGGGGTGAGGGACGCGAGCCGCAGTTTGAGCTATCTATCTTACAGCAGATGCGGCAAGCTTTAATTGAGGGGAAAGAAGAGGAAGTGCCGGCAGAGGTACGAACCATTGTTGAGCAAGTCCGAGAATTTGATAGCATTCGCGAAGACTGGCTGCCAAACACCTTGGAAGAATTGCAGCAGCGTTACCCAGATTTGTGGAATCAGAAGACTCGTATCGGTTTAGTTTACGGCGGTCCTACCAAAATTAAACAATATGTATTTGAATCTGACAAAATTCAAGAAATTCGGGGGGCATCGGCTCTACTAGAACGGATTAACTCAGTTGACTTACCAGCCTTTTTTGGCAAAATATACAAAAAGCAAGAAAAATCGTCAAAATTTACAGTTTACTGTGACGATGTAAAGAGGTGGTTAGATGAGTATTACCCCCCAGATAAAAACTATCCCCGCCTGTCAGAAGCCCTCATTGAGGAACTCATAGTTTACTCCACAGGCGGCAATATTTTAGCTTTTTGCCCTGCCGCTTTTGTGGATGACTTAGCCAATGCCATTGAAAGACGCTACACAGAAGAAACGTTAACAGCTAACTCCTGCGCTGTCGGGGATAGGTTTACGCTTTTGGAAATCCGCTTTGGTCTGTTAAAAGATCCCATTGAAACGACGCCTTGGCTAGACTGGTATCAGCAGAACTACGAAAAACCCTTAGTTCAAGCTTACTTTGGCAAGCTGGATACAAAAGAAACAAACCTTGGCAATCATGCAAACTCTCTGGAAACAACCTTTGCTAATCGCAAGAGTTTTAATGAACTTGCTACCAAGTTAGCGATTCAATTTAACCAGCGGCGTAGTGGAAACGATTGGAGCAAGCGCCCGACACGCCGCTATCCACCGATGTTTGAAACTCATCCGCTATTAGTGCGGGATGGTAGCAATTCTCGTTTAGCTGTTTTCTCAGCAGAAAGACTGCCTGGAAAACCTTGGTTTTCTGAAGCCTCTGCTAGAAAACGATTGGTAGGTGAACGATCTAAAACAGGAGAGCCAGAGACCCCTCAGTGGTACAAAGATTCTCAGCTAGAATGGGAACGCGGTCCCCTTGAAAGCTGGGTAGACAAATTTGAGTTATTTCTCGAACAACACCCTCAATCTTATCGGCAATATTACGGGGATATTGACCCAAAGCAAGTTAAAGCTGCCCAAAGCTTGACTCAAGTTGGCAATGCAAGCAAAAACTTTGTTGCTTACATCTATGCTGACGGCAACAATTTTGGCGGATTCATTCAAAAAATTCGCACCCCCAAAGCGTACAAAAAATTTAGCGATGATACTGCAAAAGCGATAGAAGTTGCGGTCTATCAAGCTCTCGCCAGCCACCTGCACCCGCACACTCTCAGCGGGCTAAATGACGAAGAATCTACTTGGTCAGATGGTGACATCATTCATCCCTTTGAAATTATTACGATTGGCGGGGATGACATTTTGCTAGTTGTTCCAGCGAATCAAGGATTAGCGATCGCCAAAACGATTGGAGAGCAGTTTGAGAAAATTCTGCTTAAAGAAGTTCCGCTGGTTGGTACAGAGATCGAGGGAGATTATAAGATAGAATTGAAGGAGCCTATGGATTGGAGCAAGTGCCACCGCTACCGCAGTCAAGCTGCTCCACCTTCTCTCTGCCAATTAAGCTTGTCTGCTGCTGTTTTGATTGCCGCCAAGAATACCCCGATTTACTATGCTGAAAACCTCTATCAGCAGTTGCTAAAATCTGCCAAAAAACGGGCGAAACAATTGAAAAAGCAGGGCTATTGTGGTAGTATAATTGATTTTTTAATTATGAAATCAGTAACCATGATTTCATCCAATGTTGAAGGTTTCCGAACTGAAGGGTTAACTAAACAGGTCAAAGCTTCCACACTGAAACTTTATGCGTCACCTTATACCTTGCATGAAATTGGAGGCTTGTTGGAAACAGCAAAGGCTTTGAAAGAGTCAGGGTTTCCGCGATCGCAGCTCTATCAAATTCGGAGTCTGCTAGAAAATGGGAAGAATACAGCCATCCTCAATTATCGCTATTTCCGGGCGCGATTGAAACCAGAGAACCAAAAGCTATTGAAAGAAAATTTTGAAGAAGCTTGGTGTCAAGCAAAAACAAATTCTGGGAATTTAGCGCCTTGGATGTTTGACGAAACTAATGAAACATACGAGACAATTTGGCGCGAAATAGTAGAGCTTTATCCTTTCATTGAAGAACCTGTGAAAAGTCCAGAATTCGAGGAAGCAAACCCGTGATTCAATTGCAACAAATTCTCTCAAATCCTATCACTTCTATCCCCCTTACTGCTATCATCGATACAGCATTGTGCGTAGGGGCCGGCGGTTCTTCTGGCTCCTTAGCAGATAAACCGATTGTCCGTACTGGCGAGGGCAAACTATTAATTCCAGCCTCACAATTGAAAGGACGGTTGCGGCACGAGTGCGAAAAACTAGCGAGGGGTTTAAATTGGCCGATTTGCGAGTCACCCAGAGCAGAAACAATGTGTCCGCAGCGGGCGAATTTTTCCCCCTTAGAAGCAGTCCGGTTTAATCGCGATCGCGACTATCGTATAGATGGAGATGAAAGATATCATTGCCTAATCTGCCAAATTTTCGGCAATCCTGCTTTGCCATCGCGGGTGATATTTGATGACTTAATTTGTACTGAACGACCCGAAAATTTGCCAGAAGTCTTGCGACCTGGCGTTACGATGAACCGTCGCCGTCGCACAGCAGAAGAGCAAAAACTTTATTTTCTAGAAACTTCGCCAGCTTGCGCTCAGTTGCGCTTTGAAGGTGCGATTCATTTACAACCGAATTGCCCCCCTCATGCTAAAGCTTTAATCCTAGCAGGGTTACACCACATTCATGCTTTGGGCGGGAGTAAATCGGCGGGGTTAGGATGGCTTTCTTGGGAATGGGACGCGGAAAAGTTGCAAGTAAATGAGGAAAATTGGCGATCGCTCTTACCAGGAGGTACACCGTGAAGCAAATCTTACTCACCATTAAAGCACTGTCACCTTTGGCGATCGGTCTGAAAAAACCAGGGTCAGTCAGCGAAGCAAACGACTACATACCGGGGGCAGCAATTCGAGGTGCGATCGCCGCCGCGATGCTGCAACAATCCGGTCAACCCAAAGCTGATTTTAGCCAAGGAGATAATGACTTTAAAACCCTATTTTTAGGTGAAAAAGCTGCTGTATTTTGCAATGCTTACCCCATTGCTGCTGACAGCGAAACTGAAGTAAGAGTTTTGCCATCGACGGCGGTCAGTTCCAAAACCAACCCTGGCTTTAAGCCGAAAGGAAACGGCGTTTTTGATACCTTAATTGACCGATTTTGTGCTGAAGGCTACGGTCAGCTTTACGATCCAAACTGTCCTGTTGATTGGGGAAGGGTAGAGCCTCACAGCGCTTTTTATAGCCTAAGCAAGGATAAGTTTAAAAGCGAGAGTAAGTTTAAAAGCCACTCAGTTGATAAACGAATTTTAACTCGCGTGGGCATTAACCGGCGGCGGGCAACAGCAGAAGAGGAAATTTTATATAGCCTAGAAGTCCTGAGCGAAGTTCAAGGAAAAGATAAGGAGGCAGCCCTTTATCAAAGTTCTATTTTCCTAGAAGATGAAGAGTTAGCTAACCTTCTGGTCCAATTTATTAACTCTCACAGCTTTCGCCTCGGCGGGGCTGCTTCGCGGGGGTTGGGCAAAGTAGAAATTCAGGCCGAAGTTCGCGAACCGCAAGAAACGGTTAATTCCAGAATCGGGCAGTTTAACGAAGCTCTGATATCTCGGTGGAATTCATGGGAAATATTTGGTCAGCCACAGAATGAATTAGATAAAAATCGTACTTATTTTACTCTGGATTTGCAATCGGATGCTATCTTAGAAGAAGACTGGCGGCGGACAACCGTAATTACTCCAGAGATGCTATGCGATTTTGCTGGAGCGAGCTATGATTCTTTACAGCTTCATGTTGCCTACAGCAGCTATGACTATCGCTCTGGCTGGAATTCAGCTTGGGGATTAATGAAAGATGTTGAATTGATTACCAACAAAGGAGCTGTTTATTTATTTAGTACGGCTGCGATTGAAAAGTGGATTCCTGCTTTACAAACCTTGGAATTTCGAGGAGTGGGAGAGAGAACTGAGGAAGGGTTTGGTCAGCTTCAAGTTTGCAACGAATTTCACCTTGTATTTCGGGAGGATGCTGTATGAGCTTATCAACAGAATCAAAAATTGAGTTACAACTTCAAAAAGCGATTCGCCAAGTGGAAGACGATCTAGTGATTTGGATTGAAGACGCTCTAGAAAAAACTCAGTATGGCGATTTAGAAGAGTCGCAATTCCGCAACCTCGTTCGCGTTGCTGATACGACTGATAGCGCAGAAGTGATTAAAAATTTTATTCGCTATCAAGTAGGGCGTGATAAGAAATGGGGGCGGGGAGAACAATCTTTAGCGACTCGGCTGATTCAAGATATTGATGGTAATATTAAGAAATCAGCTCAAATTATTGCTGAATGCTCTCAAGTTAATTTTAAGCCCATTTGGTTAGAGCTAATTCGCCGTTATTTAGGTTATGGCGCTCGCCATCTCAAATATTTGCGAGAAGGAAAATTATAAACAAAGCAAGGAGAAAAAATCATGATAAAGGTTTTGATAGTGACAGTTGGCGGTTCTCATCAACCCATTGTTACTGCTATTAGCAGTCTTCAACCCGATCGCGTCATTTTTATTTGTTCTACTGGTAAGAAAGGGAGTGAATCACAAGTTATAAACCCAGAGACTCCTTGTGAAGTTAGGAAAGGAACTGAAGTTATTGAAAGGCTACCAAACATTCCCACACAAGCAAAGTTAGGTACTCGCTTTGAGCCGAATCGAGATTTAATCAAAATTCAAGAACCGGACGATTTATCAGAATGCTATCAAAAAGCTGCATTAGGCATTCAAGCTATTCAAAAAGAGTTACCAGATGCTCAAATTATGGCTGATTATACAGGTGGGACAAAAACTATGTCTGTAGCCTTAGCAATGGCCTCTCTCGATTATGGGGTGCAGCTATATGTAACTACTACTGACCGAACGAATATCATCAGAATAGAAAGAGGAGAGATGACTTCACAGGCGATGGTAGCACCTTTAGTCGTACAGCGAACCATTGAGCAAGTTTTACCAATCTTTCTACAGAAATACAACTATCCAGCCGCGATCGCAGAACTAAAGCGACTTCTAGCATCAATGGTTTTTTTATCTGAAGATAAGCGAAAAGTACAAAATTTGTGTAACCTTTATTCTGGTTTTGATGCTTGGGATCGGTTTGAACATAAAGAGGCATTTGATTCCTTGAATTCTCACATGAGCAAACCTGAAATTCAACCACTAGCCTTATTTCTTAAGCGTGTAATTAGCAGCCGCGGACGGATTGATGAAAGGTTTGATGCTAGTAGTGGAACAAATGGTCATGGTTATGAGGTTGTCCAAGACCTACTACTTAATGCTGAACGGCGCTCTCTACAAGAAAGATACGATGATGCAGTTGGCAGGCTCTACCGAGCATTAGAGCTATTAGCCCAAATTCGTTTACTGCTAGCTTATGATATCAAGACAGGTGATGTTGATATCCAAAAGTTACCGGAAACTTTACGAGATGAATATGAAAAAAAGCGATCGCGAGTCAAGGGAAAAATACAATTAGCTTTGACAGACAGTTATGAACTTCTGAGAAAATTACCTGACGAGCCGATAGGAAAGCTTTACCAAGAAAATGCCAATAAAATTATCAATGCACTTGAAACTCACAATAATTCATTATTCGCTCATGGCTTTCAACCAATCACTAACAGTGCTTATCAAAATGTTAGCGAAATTTTTGTCACTTTCATTCAAAATGGTATTGCTGCGGCTGTTAAATTTCCACTTAATTCGCTACCTCCCCAGTTTCCTACTAACCTAAAAAATTGAGCGATTACCTTAAAAAGTTACGATACCTTGAATAATCACTATGTCATTGATTAAAGCTCTTTCAAAACTATCCTTAGCAGATTTCCTCAAACTCCCAGAAACGCAACCTGCTAGTGAATATAGCGACGGACAAATTTACCAAAAGCCGATGCCTAAAGGAAAACATAGCAGGCTGCAAACCCGTCTCTCGACTGAAATCAATCAGGTAGCCGAACCCAATCGTTTAGCGAGTGCATTTACAGAATTGCGCTGTACTTTTGGCGGACGTTCAATCGTTCCAGATATCAGCGTTTTTTCCTGGGGGCGAATCCCTCTGGATGCTAACGGAGAAATCGAGAATGAATTTGAAATCTGCCCGGATTGGATTATAGAAATTTTATCGCCCGATCAAAGTCTAACGCGCGTCATGAACAAGATTTTATTTTGTTTGAACCAGGGAACTGAACTAGGGTGGTTGATCGATCCGGAAGAGCGGGCAATTGTTACTTTTCAACCAGGACAACAACCCGTAGTTAGAGAAGGTGGAGATATTTTGCCCGTTTTAAGTTCTCTAACCGATTTACAGCTATCAGTGGCAGCAATATTTAGTTGGCTAAATCTTTGATTTAAGGGTAATAAGTTCATGTTTGACACATTCAAAAATCGTCTCGAAATAACGGGAACTCTGACAACGGTAACGGCTTTACGAATTAGCGCAGGCCGCTCTACCGAACCCATCGGCTCAGATTTACCCGTAATTAAAGATGCGTTTGGTCGCCCTTTGATACCGGGGTCAAGCTTTAAAGGAGCGTTGCGATCGCGCCTCGAAAGCTTCCTGCGTGGCATTTTAGGAAATGACCGAAAATTAGTTGGCAATCCTGCGGTTAATGAAGAATGGTCACTGACATATAAGGAGCTATCAGATTTTAAAGAAAAAACTCTAAAAAGTCTCAAAAAAGAACAGCAAGAAGAAAAATTGCATGATTTTATTATCAGCAATACAGATTTAATTTCTCATCTATTTGGCTCTCCCTGGATAGCCAGTAAATTTCAAGTGCGAGACTTAACGGTTGACCCTAATGCTTGGTTCGGACAATACCAAGAACGAGACGGCGTAGCCATCGATCGAGATACCGAAACAGCAGCGGATGGAAAACTTTATGACTACCAAGTAGTCCCCGCAGGAACCCCCTTTGAGTTTAAGGCGGTTGTGGAAAATGCTCAGGAGTGGGAACTGGGTTTATTGATGATTGGTTTACACCAATTTGAAACTGAACAAATACCTCTAGGAGGGGGGCGATCGCGCGGCTTAGGTGTAGTTCGCTTAGATTATCAAATGCGATGGGTTGATGTTGAAGGCGATCCCCAATTTCTCTTGGAATACTTACAAAAAATGGTAAAAGGAGATGAAACTGCTTACGAAGATGCAGAAGACTATAAAGATGAATGGGTGAAAAAACTCGTCGCTCATCTCAACGATAAAATTGATCTGCCAACTCAAACAGCAAATATAACTGAATCAAAATAATATAACTATGCACAAACGATTCGTTAACCACTGCACGATCGCCCTCACTTTAGTCCCTGACGGACCCATCCTCATTAAATCAGGAAAAGAAGGTGCTGACCCTACTAAACCTGATATGGAATTTGTCGAAACTTACCACGATCAAGGGCGTACTATTTACTTGCCTGGGAGTTCTTTGAAAGGCGCAATTCGCGCTCACGCTGAACGAATTGTCAGGACTGTTGGCAGAGATAGCCGTTCTGGAAATTCTAATACTGTGTGGGCGAGCAACCCCCTCAATTTAGATGAATTAAAATATCTTGATTCGCTCTCAGACTCCAAAGATATTTATCGGCTTTCTTCTTTCACTGACCAAATGTTTGGCAATACCTCTATTGCTAGCAGGGTGAGAATTGAAGATGCTTATCCGATTGACCGCAAACAGCTAAAATTAGAAGAGCGCAACGGCGTAGCAATTGACCGCTTATTTGGTTCTGTAGCGGTGGGGCCGTTTAATTACCAAGTTTGTACGGCTGGTGAATTCCAAACGAAGATTCATTTAAAGAATTTTTCTTTGGCTCAATTGGGGTTGATTGGTTTAGTGCTGCGAGATTTAAATGACGGCTGGTTTGGTTTGGGTTTTGCGAAGTCTCGCGGGTTGGGAATGGTAAACGTCAAATATAATTCTGCCATTGTCCAATATCCGGGTTGCGTTTTGGAAGATCGGCAGATTCGCCTTTTGGGAAGGCAACAGTCATGGTCTCATACTAGCTTGCTCGGTGCAGGTGTTTTTCTAGAGGAAGATGAGCGAAAGCGTTACGGTTTTCCGGAAAATGACATCGAAGAAACTCCCATTGCAGCCGAATCTATGCCTCTCAATTTTGGGGTACAGTTGCGCTGGGAAGGTTCTGTACAGGTACAAGATTTATTTGAGCGAGCGGTCAAAGCTTGGCGTAAGGTACTATCAGCAGGAGCAACAGCAGCATGAATGCTTTTGTAGGTGTTAGCAAACAATTGCTAACAGCAGATGAACTGAGAGATTTACTAGAGAGATACGCATTCGATCCGAGTTATTACTTTCTGCGGTGGCCGCATAAAGTTAGCAAGATTGAATCGGAGTTCCCGTTAGAGTTTCCCAGTCCAGAGGGTCAAATGTTTAACTGCGACCGCGAAATTCGCTGGAAGCAAAAAGGTGACAACTTTACTGTCCTCCTCCTCAGCTTAACAGGTGATGAACCCGACTTTAAACCAGTTGGTAAAGAGTGGAAAACAGAAGATCGGAAAGCTCACTTTTACCCTGCAACAGAAACTCGCTTTCCTCAAGGAATCCCAGCAACCCAGAATATTAAAGTAGCTCAGCGCTATTTTAAAGATAAGCAAACAGCAACAGTCCATTTTGTCGCCTTAACTGTGCCAAAAAGCCATGACTAGCAACCGACCTTTACCCCCTAAAACTCGGTCTACTTCCTATCAGGGAACAGGACAGCCCAAGCCTTATCAATTGATTTCGCTGCCGGAAGCACCACAGAAAGCTAAACCCGCAGGACAAGAACGCTTTCGGAGCGATCGCCTCACTGGAAAGATTCACCTCCGCTTAACAGTGAAAACAACTGCTTTTGTCGCTTCTGGCGTTATGGCGATGGGTAGCGATTTATCTAGCACAACTAAAAATATTCCCTTGATTAAAACAGCAGTGGAGCGCGATCGCTCTCTCTTAATTCCGGGAAGTTCTCTCAAAGGTGCTATCCGCTCTACCTATGAAGCTATTACCCGCAGTTGCTTGTGCAAAATTACTAGCAAGTATAAAAAAGATATTCAACCTGGATATTCTGAATGTACTATCAATATCTCGAAAAAGCAAGTAGAAGTTTGCCCAGCCTGTCAAATTTTCGGTGCAATGAATTGGCAGGGGTTAGTTCATTTCACAGATGCTCAGTGCGAAAAGTCTGGTTTCAATACCGGATTTATGCCCTCGCTGTATCGTCCTCGACCAGAGGAAAGAAAAGCTTATTTTAAAAACGGGAAAGTAGCGGGTCGTAAGTTTTACTACCACGCTGTTAAAGCAGTGGATAAAGGTCAGCAGCAGGGAATCCCTGTGCAGCAAGCGGGGAAAGAATATACCTTTACTGTTCAAGTGCGGTTTATGAATTTATCCCAGGCTGAGTTAGGAGCGCTGTTAATTGTATTGGGTCAAGATGCTGACAACAAAATTGCTCTGAAGTTGGGAGGGGGTAAACCAATTGGGATGGGTACGATGGTGGTGGAGGTGACAGAAATTCAGCGAATTCAAACTAAGCAGGAGTGGCGCGATCGCTATGGTAATTATAACTCAGAACCTGCTTCTCTCACTGGTAAACCCTTAGAGGAATTTATCAAGAAAGCGATTCAATCTGCTCGCACGTCTCAGCTTGTACAATCCCAACAGTTGAAGGAACTAGCAGAAGTATTAAAATGGCCGACTGACAGGGAAGCCCCCGAAGGAGTTTATTAAATGTTAGAAACAGTAGAGTTAACAGAAAAACAGTGGCAAACGGCCCATGCGATCGCACAAAATTTAGTAAAAGAGAATGCGGATGTTAATGAATTAGGGAAAGCGACCGCCTATCTCCGGGCTTACTCGAAACGAGAAAAAGCAGGAGCAAAGTTTTTCGATTATCTGAAAACTTTAGAGAGGAATGGTAGGCAGATTGGACACAGTAAGCGTACCTCTGAATACTACGAAAGTTTGGAAAGATTTTGTAGCCAATACTTGAAAGCGTATCAAGACGATGTGCAGGTTATGCTGCAAATTTTGGGATGGGCAGCGCGGCTGGTGCGCTACTATAAAGAAGCGGGACCGATTGAGGAAATAGCAGCACCTCCCACAGAGTCTGAATCTAGCCGTCAAGCAGAAATTGCTGAAGCTATTAGCAGCTATAACTTTGAAATTGGTCAAATCTTAGACGCTCAAGTTATGGGGATTAAAGGGAATAAAGTGACCTATGAGATTCTAGGAACTATTAAATTAACTGAAAAAGAACCGAAAAAAGCATCGTCTCTCTCGGAAGGGCAAATGGTTAAGGTTGAAATTGTAGACCTGAAGGAAGATGGGGGAATTAAGAAGGTTAAATGTATTGACTAAAGTAGGGCTACAGTATAGCGACTCCTTGCCATAAAGCTTGTTCTGAGTGTAGGATAGGACAAGACTCACAATTTTTCGTGAAGTTGTAAATTTTTATAATTCCTAGGAGTTACAGATGTATGTACAGGCTTAAACGTTCGGACTTGACTGAATCAATTTCTCAAGCCTCAACTAGAGCGACTAACTCAACTTTTCAAGCAGCAAACAGCACGACGTTTTTACACAATCAGGAGAAAGGTATGACCTTTGAGGTTGAATATACGGACGAGTTCGCGCAGTGGTGGGAAGCACTCGATCCAGAAACCCAAGATTCTATTGATTTTGTAGTACGGCTACTTGAAGAACGAGGCACGAATCTTCGCTTTCCTTACAGTTCTGGTATTGAGGGGTCTCGTTACGGACATTTACGAGAACTGCGAGTACAACATCAGGGGGAACCCTACCGGATTTTGTATGCCTTCGATCCTCGGAGAGTTGCGGTTCTTCTTTTAGGAGGCAGCAAGGTGGGTAATAACCGCTGGTATCAAGAGAATGTCCCGAAAGCAGAGCAACTCTATGAGCAACTTCTAAAAGAGCTTGGAGATGAAGGGTTGATATGAAGAGCAAGTCTTTTAGTCGATTTGCAAGCAACCCCCACCGCGATCAGAAAAAACACTGGACACAAGTTGACATGAGAACGAAGCCTTTTAGTGAATTACGCAAGCGGATGACACCAGAACGAAGAGAAAAAATTGAAACTCGCGTTCAACTCGCTTTACTCCAAATGAACCTGATGGAGCTGCAAACATCCTTGGGCATTACTGAGGATAATATGGGAAACAACATCAACGATTTGCAGTCTGCTTTATTTGACTTGGAAAATCAAGATGACATTCCTGTTTCCACTCTCTCCCGCTACATCAAGGCGCTGGGTGGAAGTCTCAAATTAGTAGCTCATTTCCCTGACAAGGAGGTCGTTATTTCTCAATTTGAATGAGGTCATAGCTTGACTTTTTTTTAAAAGTCAAGCTATACTTTCAAATACTAGAGAGTTTAAGGCTTCCTAGAATACCCTCATCAGTATTCTTAATTACCCCGCAAGGGGATGGAAACACGCCTCTAGTCTGGTGATTGAACAGTTGATTTAGTCTTCACCTCTTCCCCGCAAGGGGACACAAATGATGACTAATAAAGCCGATCGCCCCTTTCCCATCAAAGAAAGGAGCGATCGCTCATAGCACAACCCCCAGTTCCGATGCCCAGCAGCCTACTCAGCCGCCTGTAAAGAGCGCCGCGCCAGCTTCACATAGGTTTTCACCGTTTCGTAAGGCATCTCCAAGTCAAGGGCGATCGCACTCAAGGACTCCCCCAACTCCCGCCTCGCGAGGATAGTTGCCCAAGTTTCCGCAACCTCAAGGGCGCGAGTCCCCCCCGTCCGCTGTCGCTCTGCCATAAATGCCTCAGTCAGCTCTGCAATTCGAGATGCTAATAAATCCTGCTTTGAGGAAACGGCCAAAACTTCACTGAGGAGCCAACCCATTCTCGTTTGCCCTAAGCCAAAGGTGGTTTTGTGGCCTGTGCCGCAGTAAGGCGCCAGTCGAGATAAAGCATAAAAATAGGGTGCAAAATCAGCATTTTCATCCGCTTTCTTGGAGAGTCCCAGTTCCACCGCTCCTGTAAATCCGGTCACAGACCCTTTTTTGCCCGCTGTAACTTTGGCTGACTCCAATTTGTGGCGGTGAATGATGACTGTTTCTTCGATCCAATTCAAGAAATCATCTTGAGGAATTGGTATTCCTGAAAAGCTATTCCACCGCCGCAGGTAGCTGTGAAAAAGATTTTTAGGAACCGGTAAGGGAAAATGATGCTGCTTGCTGCGAAAACTGGTTGGGGTGAGAAAGGTTAATTGAATGGTGGACGTGCGAGAGAGGGAAGCTGTTAGCAATTGCTTGTAGGTAGTCGGAGCTAAAGCAACTTCACAAGAAACGATTCGCAAGGGTGCATTTCGCAATTCCACAACGCTCGGTAAGTTTTGTACCCATTGAGCTGCCCACTGAGCGACAGATTGAGAAAGAATATTAATGTACCAGCGATAGGTTTGGTCAGCTTGGAGTTGTAGGTCTTTACTAGATGTGAGCAATTTGCCTTCTAGTCCTGAAATGGTAAAGGCTTTTTCTGATTGTTCGTCGTGGAGAGAGCGAGATAATTCTGGGTTAATTTGTTGGACTTGAGCGAGGAACCAGGCGTGCAAGCCAATTGTGTACTGAGGGTAGAGGTAATCATTGCGGTAGGGCGCTAGTTCAAAGACCAGCCCAACTAATTCTGTCTCCTCCGACCAAGTGATAGTAGCTTGGGGAGAACTTTGAGAGGGTTGACACTTTTTTGAGGTTAGTCGTTTTGCCATACAGCAATTTTACAGCTTTGCATTGCTCGGTGAATCGAAGAATGTTTCCTTCACTACTTCCCCACAAGGCAATGAAAACTGGAATAGAAATCCCCCTTTCCAATCACCCAGTATATTAAAGCTGTTCAGCAACCTCTCTCATACTGATAGAGCGATCGCGTTTGGCAGTACGCCAGACACCAGGTGAGTTGGATGTAATTTAATCGATTTGAACATGAACGCAGAAGAAATATCCCTCTACATTGAGGAAAGCTTTAAAAACTTAACGGGGCATCTCCCTCGCCAATTTCAACGGCAAGCGATCGCGCACCTCCTCAACCGCCAGGACACCCTCCTCCGGGCCCCCACCGGTTCCGGTAAGACGGAAACCGCGATCGCGCCCTTCCTCTTCGCCAAAACCCTCAACCTGGACTTCCCCAACAAACTCATCTACACCGTTCCCCTACGAACCCTTGCGAACAGTCTCCGTCAGAGGGCAGAAATTCTCATTCAAAATTGGTCAAACTACCACCCCACACCCCGACCCCTAGCGGTGACATTACAAACAGGAGAAAACCCCGAAGATCCCCGCTTTGAAGGTGACATTATCTTCTGCACCATCGACCAAATGCTCAGCAGCTTTCTCAATATTCCCTACTCTGTGGGTCGCGGTTCTGCGAATGTCAATGCAGGTGCAATTTTTGCCTCCTATTTAGTGTTCGACGAACTGCACTTACTCGATCCTGACCGTTCCTTTAGCACCGTTTTAAAAGTATTGCAGCAAGTGAAAGGAATTGCTCCCTGCTTGCTCATGACTGCAACCTTAACTGACGAACTGGCTCAGCAAATTATTCAGGAGATTAACAATGGAACTGGTGAAAGTTGACGAGTTAGATTTACTGAAAATTGAGGGCGGTCGCACCAGAATTTTTCAAGCGGTATCCGAGCCTTTAACGGCTCAAACGATTCTCAGCGACATTCAACAACATCACCGCCAGCGAGTTATTGTTATCTGCAACACCGTCTCTCAATCTCAAGGGCTTTTCCAAGATTTAAAAGCCCTCGATTTCGAGGATAAATTAGAAATTACTCTCCTGCATTCGCGATTTTTGCCAGAAGATAGAGCGACGAAAGAAAGTTATCTAAAAGAAGCCTTTGCTCAGAATTGGCAAGCTGACGGGACTTGTAAAATTCTCATCGCTACTCAAGTCATAGAAGCCGGACTTAATATTACCTGCGAAGTCATGCACGCGCATTTATGCCCCATGAATAGTTTACTACAACGGGGGGGACGCTGCGCTCGATTTTCTGGGGAACAGGGCACTGTTTATGTCTATCGCTCCTTTCAAGTCTCTCAACCTTTCTCAGAGTTAGCAGCGGCAGATCTGGATGAGGAAGAACTCGAAGCAACTCCCAAAAAGAAGCAAAAGTTTTTACCCTATAACGATGAGCTTTGCGAACTAACTTGGCAAGTCTTAGTAGCTCACACTCAATCAGAAGTTGCTCATCAAAGTGTAGGATTTCGCACTGAAGAGCAGTGGATTAATCAAGTTCATGGCGAGGAAGATTCACTGCAAGCAAAGCGCCGAGAAAATGACCGGGCTGATTTTAATAGAAAATTTAATTCAGCAATTTTTCAGGGCGATCGCTCAACAGCTAGCGATTTAATTCGCCTGGTTGATAACCGCAGCGTCTTTGTCTGGCAAGAAGTAAGCTTAATAGATTTGAACAGCGAACAAATTGACCCGAAAAAGCTATTACCGTTCTCAGTCCCCATCACAACTCTCTGTAAGGTTTGGCGCGAAGTTCAAAATCTGGAATACCAAATAGACTGGATATTTAAGCGAATTAAATATCCAGCTAAGCGAAGTGCCGAAACCTACGATCTGCCAATCTGCATTCCCGTTCGCACTCGAACTGATTTGGTTAGTAGCCTGCAAATCTTAGTGAATCCCCGTTATGTTCACTATGATGATGAGGTGGGTTTAGTTTTCGGTGAAAATGTGATTGGCAATCACTTTACTTCGCCCGATAAAGTGAAAAAACAGATGGCCAGTGAATATCAATACTGCATGGATAATTATGTCGGTCACTTAGTTTTAATGTGGAAGTGCTGGCGGGAACCTTTCTTGACTGTTGCTTTAAAAAATGGCAGGTTAGAGCCGGTAAAATATGCCAGCGTTCGCGATGAATTACTGCCAGCAGGAGGGCGGTTTATTCAAGCTAAGATTTTCCCCGAAGCAACGGCATCAGAAACAGAATTTCTGTTTGAATATTTGGTATTTTTGGCAATTTTTACCCATGATTTAGGCAAGCTGCAAGTGAAATGGCAGCAGGTGATGAGGGGATGGCAGGCGATCGCCCACTCCACCTTCAACGGCAAGAATCCAGGCTCTCACTTGTTGGCTCACACTGATTACAATCCAGAGGACGAGCAGCAAAAAAATGCTCTCAAAGCCTACGAAAAGCAGCACAAACGCCCCAATCATGCGATAGAAAGTGCCTACCTCTCACGCGAGATTCTCTCACAAACGCTAGTGCCACTGTTGCGCGATCGCTTCACTGGGGATAGCGAACCCATCAAATACAGTTGCCATGCGGTCCTAATGGCAGCGGGCCGCCATCACACCGCCTGGGCGAAAGGCTGGGAAACAGATGATGTCAGCAAACTCAAGCAATTACACCTGCACCCAGAAGCACAACGAGCGATCGCAGCAAGCTGGCGCAGCATGGCGCGCTTTTTCCCACAAACTGAGCTATTACCCCCAACGCCCCCAACCCTGAGTAAAACTTCTTATGCCATGAACCCCTTTGACCTCAACCGATTTGAGGTTGATCAGCTCGACTACCTACAACTGTACTGGCTGGTTGTCCGCGCCTTGAGGCTGTGCGATCAGAGGGCTGTCTCGCATTAGTCCGCGCCAACTGTCCCGCCCCCAGGCTACTGGAATAAGTGGAAGACCTCGCTTCCACACGCCGTTAGAATGAACTCAATCAAACAAATGGAGGCCGAAGCAGTGGCGATCGATTGCCTTCTGATACCCAAAAAATTTGGCACTTATGCCGATACCTTTCTGATGTTGGGGTTAGCGCTCATTGCAGAAGATGCGCTGTTCCGAACCAAACAGAAAACAGAAATGCAGCTTATTGATGAAGGAACGCACTACCGCATTCAATTCAAAAAAGCTGTTAATTTAGAAGCCTTTGCTCATTTAACTTACTCCGATCCCTTTCCCCCCGTCTGTGGCAAAAAAACAGACCGCAGCCAAATTCCGGCTGATGTCACGCCTTTTGATACGGTGGAACAGGTTGAGAGAAGAAAGTTATTTCGTGAGTTTAAGTTTCAGCAGCGCGGCAAACAAGAATGGAGCGAAGATTCGCCGAAACCGCCCGATGCCAGAACTCAAAATGGAACCATTTTAGTCTCACTGAGGCATGATAAGAACCATAATGATTTATGGCAGGAAGGGCGAGGGATTGCTAATAACTATGGTATCCTCATCAAAGCTTTATTTCAAGCTTTTGCTTCCGAAACAACAGCTAGATTTAAACCTGAAAATCAGTGGGTAGCCGAACTTTTTCAGGAAGCAACCGGAGAGCAGTTACCTGACTTAGCCAGTGCGGTAAAAATCTACTTCCCGACAGCCGTTCAAGGCGTCAACCGTATTAAGGCAGATAGCAACAAAACTGACGCTCAAAAAATGGATTGGCTCAGTTTGTGGTTGATTGCCAATGGTTTATTTAACTTGGCACTCGCTGAGCGAGTCAAAATTGCTGAAGGCGTCTATGATTGGCGAGTCATTGCCTTAGAGCCTCGCGATATTTCCCTGGGTAAATATCGAGTAATTCTCGATCGACTCCGGCTGTCCAATCCCCCTGGTGGTGGACATGGCATCGCGCGATTTGATGCTGAATTAGTGCTAAAGTTTTGCCAAGAACTTCTGAACAATCATCCCGCTCTAGCTGAAGAAAAGCCCAAAGATGAATTTGAGATTTGGGAACCGATTAACCGCTTCATCGGCAGGTTTAGCGGCACTCATTTTGGCTCCAAAGGTCAAGTTTATGGAGTCAAAGATATTTTCACTCTCGGACTTCCTGGTTGGATTCACCCGCAAAATGCTCAAGAGGTTCCCGACTATCAAGACATCTTGAAAGAGCATTTATCCGTGATAGTTTCTTTACCCGCAGAAGAGGTAGAATTATTAGCCAAATATCGAGACTTTATTACCGGAAATAGTTTACGCAATTTCTTTCCTTTTCAAGTAAGTTATGCAGATTATGCAGTCAAACGCCTTGCCGATTCTCAAGCTAAACCACCTCGTTTATTTTCTGTAACAGGACTCAACACGATGACCAAAAAAGATGCTGATTTCACCAAAATCACTAAAGACTCCAGCTTTCTCCGCATTGCCAAAGCAATTAACCAGGCAACGGTTTATGCAGGCAAGATTCAGACGAAAGAAGGTCAAAAAGAATTAGATTGGCAGCGGCAATATGGCTTAGCCCAACTGCTCAGCAGCCAATCCGGTTCTAAGAAGGACTTTATCTCTGCCCTCGCGGAATTTTTAGGGAAATACGAGCATGAGAATATGCGACTTTCAGAAGAATATCTTAAAACAGGAAAGCGCCTCATGCGAGTGCAACCTCGAAAAGAAGATTTGGATCGATTGATTGAAATTGTTGAAGAGTTTGATACTACTTTGGTGGCAAATTTGCTAATTGCTTATGGCTATGCTAGCTGGTCGGTAAAATCACGAGCCGATAACTCTGAAGATACTGTTGACGAAACTAGCGACCTTCCCGACGTAGAAGACTCAGAAGAACAAGAATAAGGAGAATTAAACAATGGCTAACGTAACTTTTCCCGTTTATTCTATTTCCGTTAGTGGTGTATTGTCTTGGCAATTACACGCTCTCAATAATGAAGGTAATGAGGGCAACCAATCTCTCACCCGTCGCTATTACATTGTCAGCAAAGGCGACCCCGAACCCAAATTTGTTAATGGCGTTTCTGGGGACATGATTAAGCATATTCAGGCAGAACACTTGCACCATGTCTGTACTGAATCTGACCTGGCTTTGTCGGAAGGTGGCAAACAATTTCATCCCGATCGTATTGGTTACGATCTTGAGCAAGCTGAAAAGAACAAAACCTCATTTTTCCTTGACAAAGAGGCAGACTTAGCAACTAAAACGGCTTATGTTCTCCAACGCTGCACTATCAGCGATTTGGAAGGATTTATGGTAACAGAGAAAAAGGGACAAACGCTCAAACGCGAGTCAGTGATTGAATTTGGTGCGATTGTTGGGTTGCCGGATTTTGTGAAAACCCAAAGTTACTTTCATGCCAAATATGGCCCGGATAACCCCACTCCTTATAACGTGCAATTAAGTTCGGGTTTGTATGCCACTGTCCTTAATATTGAAGCGTTTCGGATTGGCTACAACCCCCACACTTTTAACTATGCAATTGATACTGCTGAGCGCAAAAAACGCCTCGATGCTTTGCTTAAAAGTGTGCTGTACACTTACCTGCAACCGAATGGGGCAAAACGCAATACCAATTTACCCCACCCCGACCATTTTTCCGGAGTCATTGCCGTTAGCACCCGTCGCTGTCCCGCACCGATGGTTAGCCCTTTAGAAGCAGATTACCAGCGACAAATTGAAAGCCTCGCTAATACTCTCAACCGGATCAATGGTGAAGGGACAATTCACTTGTTTAGCTTTGAAAATTTGGCGCAATTTGCCGAACAGATCGAACGTTTAATCACTTTAGCCCAACCTTGGGAGAGCAATCATGCCGAAGCGATCGAATAATCCGAAAAAATCTGATTTCCTTAAAGACGAGGCTGAGGGAGGAGCGATTAAGCAATGGCTCGCTGTCAGTTACCAACCTGTTAGTTTATTTTCCCTGAAACGGTCTGATGCGACTAGCATGGCTGCTCGCTCTAACTTAGTACCGACTCCTTATGCTATCAAAATGGCACTGTTAAAAAATTTGCTGGAAATAGAAGGAGCGTTGCACAGCAGGGATTTTAATGCCTGGATTAAAGGTGAATTTGCCTGGATTCGTGACTTGCAAATTTATGTGCGGCCGCCCGAACGATTAGTGGTCAATCGTAACGGCTACAAACTTCGCTATTACGACCAAACAGCGGATAAAGCGGATAAAAGTCGCCCCACCGTTCCTATGCAAGATGGGTTTGTATTTCGGGAGTGGGTTTATTTGGAAGGAAACTTACAAATTTGCTGCGGACTAACCGATCGAGTTAATCAGTTGCAAGGGTTATTTTCTCAAATTAACTACTTTGGCAAGCGGGGCTGCTTTTTTCAATATTTACCTGATGAAAGGCAGGTGAGTGCTGAACCTCTGTGGCAGCCGAATTTAAGCCAAAGTTTTACCGTGCAACCGATGGATGATTTGGGAGAAAAGACTACTTTTGGTAAAATTAATCCTTTCTCCTCGGAAAAGGCAACGCTTGGTAAAGACCGAATTGTTGCCCCTGGATTTTTACCTTTGAAATTAACTGCTACCAGTGTACGTTATGACTTTTACCAAAGGTTCTGAAGTGGAATTTGCGGGATTGAGCTTGGTACTGCGATCGGTTGTTACATCCAGACAAGCGATTCCTTTAAGGGATTGGCTATTTGAGTTTGAACATCCGCTGGTGTACATACCGGCGGCTCAGCAAGCTGGGGTAACAAAGGTAATAGTTAGTTTACAGTCACCTGAGTTTTATTCGGGATTAATGCAGGCAGTTTGTTTGCGAATTAGTCAGAATAAGCTAGTGAAATGGCAGGGGAAAGTTTATGAGGTGAGCGGTGTTGAGGTTGATTCTTCTTCCCTTCATGTTTTGCAAATTCCTCTCTATGCAACGGCGCAGCTTCCTAATACCTTGGGGCGGGCGATTCATGCTCAATTTTTCCACTGGGTCGCTACTGCTAATCCTGGCCTCGCTCAAGAGTTACATCAACAGGAAAATTTCCCTACAACTCTGGTTTTAAAGCCGGGAGAATCTCGCTATCAAAAGTTTCTGCGAGTGGGATTGTTGCAGAAGTCTTTGCTCGCTCCTTTTTTATGGGGATTGAGCCAAGATGTGGGGGGAGATATTACTTTAACGGATGTGCCTTGTCGCTTAGGGGAACAGGTAGCAATCTTGCAAGCTAGCAGCTATGAAAGTTTAGCGGAACTGGAAGCTCAAAAGGCTATTACTTTGGAATTTCTGTCTCCAACCAGTTTCAAACAAGGTCAAGCAGTGCAACCGTTTCCGCTGCCGGATTTAGTGTTTAACAATTTGCTCCGCCGTTGGAATGCGTTTGCTCCCAGCGAGCTACAATTTCCGAGTTTTGAGTGGAAAGGGATGACTTCAGCCTATGAGCTGAAAACTCATGCTCTCAAGATGAAAGGAGGTGCAGAAATTGGGGCAACTGGATGGGTGCGGTATGAGTTTCACGAGGAAGAACAAGCAAAAGTTGCAACGGTTCTCGCTCATTTTGCTTTGTTTTCTGGGGTGGGGCGGAAAACAGCAATGGGAATGGGACAGGTGAGAATTGCTAATTGGTAAGGAGGGAATGATGGGTGAGAATTATTTGCCTTTATCTTATCTGAATGCTTGGGAATACTGCCCGCGACGGTTTTATTTAGAGTATGAATTGGGGGAGATGGAGGAGAACGAGCATATTATTATCGGGCAGCATTTGCACCGCAATATTAATGAGGAAGGTAGTAATGAGGAGGAGGGAGTTATTATTCACCGCCAGCAGTGGGTGTGGAGCGAACGGCTGAAGGTGAGCGGGATTATTGATGCAGTGGAAGAGCGAGAGGGTTTCTTAGTTCCTTTGGAATATAAGAAGGGAAAAATGGGGAATTATCTCAATGACCACTTTCAACTGTGTGCAGCAGCTTTGTGCTTAGAAGAGCGCTTGAACCGGGAAATTAAGAGGGGCGAAATTTTTTATCATGGCAATCGACGGCGCGAAAAAGTAAATTTTACGATTCAGCTAAGACAGATGACGGAACAGGCAATTTTGGCAGCAAAAATTGCGGTTCAGGGAAAAATTCCGCCACCGATTCAACACGATCGGAAGTGTCAAGCTTGCAGTCTACAGGGAATTTGTTTGCCGTTTGAAGTGAAGCAATTGCGTCGGGAGGTTGTTTAAATTATGACTGTTTTATATGTGACTCAGCCGGAAGCAGTTTTGAGTAAAACTTATGAGGCGTTTACTCTGGCAGTTAAGCAGGAAGATGATACTTGGAAAAAGCAGTCGATTCCGGCTCAAACAATTGAGCAAATTGTGTTGATGGGCAATCCGCAAGTGACGGGAGATGCTTTTACTTATGCTTTGGAATTGGGGATACCTATCCATTACCTTTCCAGCTATGGCAAGTATTTAGGTGGGGCAATGCCTTGGAATTCTCGCAATGGAACGCTGAGGTTGGCTCAGCACGATTTGTATCGCGATACTGCTCGTAGGTTGGAGTTGGTGAAGGCGATTGTGGCAGCTAAGATTCAGAATCAATATACGGTTTTGTATCGCCAGAAAATTAGTGAGAGTCCCCTCAAGCTGCATAAGAAGTTAGTCGCTGAAAAGAGCAGTTTGGATGAGGTGCGCGGGGTGGAAGGTTTGGCAGCTAAGGATTACTTTGCTGATTGGTCGGCAATGTTAAAAGAACCTTGGTCTTTTCCGGGGAGAAATCGTCGCCCGCCTACCGATCCTGTGAATGCTTTGTTGAGTTTTGGCTATGGGTTATTGCGGGTGCAGGTGACGGCGGCGGTTCATCTAACTGGACTCGATCCTTATATTGGCTATCTGCACGAAGTGAGTCGCGGTCAACCGGCGATGGTGTTGGATTTGATGGAGGAATTTAGACCGTTGGTGGCTGATAAGTTGGTTCTATCAGTTCTGAATAATCGTGAAATTACTCCAGCGGATTTTACAGAAAGTTTGGGGGCTTATCGCCTCTCGGATGACGGGCGAAAGCGATTTTTGCTGGCATTTGAGCGCAAGATAAATGATGAGTTTAAGCATCCTGTTTTTGGTTATCGCTGCACCTATCGGCGGGCGATTGAATTACAGGCGAGGCTGTTGGGTCGTTATTTGCAAGAAGGGCTTCCTTATAAACCATTGGTGTTGCGATGAAAGATACTTTGTTTTATTTGGTGATTTACGATTTGCCAGATACGAAGGCGGCAAATAAGCGGCGGACGCGGCTGCATAAGTTGCTGTCTGGCTATGGGAAATGGACTCAGTACAGTGTTTTTGAGTTGTTTTTGACGGCGGTGCAGTTTGTGAAGCTTCAGCAGAAGTTAGAAAAGTTGATTAAACCTGCGGAGGATTCGGTGCGGATTTACGTGCTGGATGCGGGTTCGGTGCGGCGGACGGTGACTTACGGCTCGGAGCAGCCTCGGCAGGAGCGGGCGATCGTTCTCTAGGCGGGGTGGAGTTGGGGGAACAGAGTTGGGCGATCGGTTAAGATACGATTCAGGCACCCGGTTTCGAGAGGAACCGGGTTTGTTTGCTGTGAGTTGACAAAGTGGTGGTGTTGGAGATATGATAAATTTCGCGAACCCAAGCGGGGGCTAAAACCTAGGGGGGTTTGCGAAAAAAGCCAGAACCTTGACAAATTAATAGTTATAATTCTTGAGCCTGGTGTGTAGCTGAGAACTCCTCTCAATAAGGGAGGCTGAAATGAAGGTTAAAATGAGGCTTGCGAAAAGTAAACTCTGAACCCTCTCTCAGACAAGGTTCTAGGCTACGGACTTTCAATTAACAGAATCCCCGCAAGGGGACTGAAACCACAAACAGGTATCTGGTGCGGGGTATAACAAAACCTTTCAATTAACAGAATCCCCGCAAGGGGACTGAAACTGGATTTGGAGGTGTCAACGGGGGCGTTGACACCCGCTTTCAATTAACAGAATCCCCGCAAGGGGACTGAAACCGCAGAATACTTTCAGGAGTTTTGGTGCTACGAAAAGTCTCGAAGCTTTCAATTAACAGAATCCCCGCAAGGGGACTGAAACAACGAATATCTAAAATTGGATAATCCAAACATAAATCACTTTCAATTAACAGAATCCCCGCAAGGGGACTGAAACACGCTTGGGACAAACTAAAGCAGGGGGTCAGCAACTTTGGCAACTTTCAATTAACAGAATCCCCGCAAGGGGACTGAAACGTGTCGGCGGTGCAACCCACCGATCGACGACCGCGAGCTTTCAATTAACAGAATCCCCGCAAGGGGACTGAAACTAGCCTGAGG
>JBLNEP010000016.1:0-5903 GCA_050262755.1 Actinomycetota bacterium
ACTCTGCCTACCTGCGGTCTACAAATTCTCAAACATCAACAAGTCATCCAATTACCAACAGGTCTTTCCACACTCCAGTAAGAAAAATTTAAGAGGGAGCTATGCGGATTATTGTTGAAGGATGGCGCTTTATTTTCCACTCCTACTGTATTGCTAATCAATTCCAACTGCTGGAAATGCTCAAGCGCTCCGACTTAGAGCTTTTTCACCGAGATATGCCTTATATTGACAAAGCTTGGAAAACACCAGCGAGTCTCTCAGAACCCACCACTCAAGCCTTGCGAATGATTCCCTCCCCATCTCCAAATCAGTCAGCGGATGTTACCCTCCGGATGTACTGCCCCTGGAATTTTACAAGCTCTACTAGCACCCAAACTTGGGTATTTGCTGCTACGGAATGGGGGGTAGTGATGAAGAATGTATTGCGGGGAATCGGCGTTTCTTCCTTAACAGAAACTTCCGTCAATTCAGAGGTGATGATGATGACGCCATCTCATTGGTCAAAAGTTGGGTTGATCCGCAGTGGTGTCCAGGCAGACCGCATTGCTGTTGTCCCCCTCGGCGTTGATACTAATCTCTATAAACCCCTCACCCACGAACAACGGATAGCCTTACGCAAAAAATTAGGATGGGAAGATTATTTTGTATTTTTAAATATCGGTGGCTGCACGAACCGAAAAGGCATTCGTCCCTTATTGAAAGCTTTTGCAGCGACTGTTGAGCGATATCCTCAGGCGCGACTGGTTTTAAAAGGTTCTGACCTCCTTTATCCCTCCAAGGAGGAGATTGCTAAAGCCAGTCAATTGATTCTCACCGATGCCGAAAGAGCGAAAGTTGGACCACGATTGGCTTATACTGGCAAGCATTTATCAGTGGCAGAAGTGATTCAGTTTTATCAAGCAGCGGATGCCTATGTCTCTCCCTACTTAGCAGAAGGTTTTAATCTGCCAGTGCTAGAGGCGAGCGCCTGCGGGTTACCAGTCATCTGTACCCAAGGCGGTCCTACAGATGACTTTACTCATCCAGACTTTGCACTGGCGATCGAGAGTCAGTGCAAATCCATTCAGATTGAAGGACAAAACGCCTTAATGCTCCGCCCCAACCAGGAGCATTTGACCACCCTGATGCAAACTGCCATTGAGCAACCCAGCTTTGCCACTCAAGCTCGCCATGCAGGCCCTCGTTTTGTGGCCCACCGCTTCACCTGGAAGCAGGTTGTAGACCAGTTGCTCGATACCATCGCACCATCTAAAACTAGAGTTACAATTGATAGACCAGCTTAAAATCCTCTGAGACTCAGACCTTATTTGACAGCTACGCTATGCAATCAACAACCACTCACTTTGAGGGCGCTCCGGCGATGGACGCTGCTAAACACGGCTTGCCGGTAACAATCATTACAGGTTTTCTCGGTAGTGGCAAGACGACCCTACTCAACCATATTCTCACCAATCAAGAAGGCTTAAAAACAGCCGTTTTGGTGAATGAGTTTGGCGAAATTGGCATTGATAACGAGCTGATCGTCGCCACTGATGAGAATATGGTGGAGTTAAACAACGGCTGCATTTGCTGCACGATCAATGAAGATTTAGTGAATGCAGTTTATAAAGTTTTAGAGCGTCCAGAAAAGCTGGATTATCTCGTCGTAGAAACAACAGGACTGGCCGATCCGCTACCAGTTGCCTTGACTTTCTTAGGCACTGAATTACGTGATTTAACTCGCCTTGATTCAATTATCACGGTAGTAGATGCCTCAAATTATAGCTTGGATTTATTCAATAGCCAAGCTGCTTACAGCCAAATTGCCTACGGCGATATCATTCTGCTGAATAAGGTAGACTTGGTTGATGAAGCCGATGCAGATTTGCTGGAAGTCAAAATTCGGGATGTGAAACCAGGGGCTCGAATTTTGCGAACAGTGGGGGGACAAGTGCCACTCGCTTTACTTTTGAGTGTTGGCTTATTTGAGTCTGACAAATATTTCCAATCTGAAGAATCGGCTGATAGTCATAAACACCACGACCACCACGACCACCACGACCACCACGACCACCACCACGACCATGCTGAGTGCGACCACGACCACGGTCACTGCGTTCACGAACACGGTCATGAACACCATCACCACGATCATGCTGGTCATTTAGAAAATGACGGATTTACCTCGATTTCCTTCCAGAGCGACCAGCCCCTCTCTCTGAGGAAATTTCAATATTTCTTGGATCATCAACTACCAGCTAATGTCTTCCGAGCCAAAGGAATTTTGTGGTTTGACGAAAGTCCAAAACGCCACATTTTCCACTTAAGTGGCAAACGTTTTTCCATTGATGATGATGAGTGGAAAGGTCAACCCAAAAATCAAATTGTGTTGATTGGTCAGAATTTAGAACATGACAAATTGCGCTCGCAACTCCAACACTGTATTTGTCTGCCGTCTACCCATCGTGGCAAAGGATTTGGCAAATAAAGATATAGCATTTCTCAGATTAATGAGGTACAGCCATTTTTCCCCTTTTCCCCCTTTTTTCCCTTTCATGTACGTACCTCAACTCTTTGAGAAACGCTATAAAAGAGTTATAGGGTAGTGGATAATTGGTCAGTTGTTAGGGGCGATGCTTTCTGCTAGCTAAGTTAGTTGAGGTAGATTGCGTGAAAGGCGAGTAAAATCTAACTACCAACGATCGACTACCAACGACCAATTCACCCTTACCTATCACTCATTCATCATGCGAGTTGTTGTTCAGCGAGTCAAATCTTCCCAAGTCGTAATCAATGGTGAAATTGTCGGCAAAATTGGGAGAGGGCTGAACTTGCTCGTCGGCATTGCGACAACTGATACAGAAGTCGAACTAGACTGGATGGCTCGCAAGTGTCTAGAAGTGCGCTTATTTCCCGCAACTGATGCAGGTCGATGGGAAAAATCCGTCCAAGAAATTGGTGGTGAGTTGCTGGTAGTCAGCCAATTCACTCTCTATGGGGACTGTCGCAAAGGTCGGCGTCCCTCCTTTGACCAAGCAGCGACTCCTGAAGCCGCCGAGCGGTTGTATGAACAATTTGTCACAAAATTACGGCAAAGTGGGTTACGGGTAGAAACAGGCTGCTTTGGAGCGATGATGGCGGTTTCTATTGAGAATGACGGCCCTGTAACCTTATTGCTAGAGCGAGCAGCGATTGAGTGAAGTCACAGCTTTGTGCTAGCAGCACGATTATTACTAGAGGAGTTGGCGATCGCCTACGACACAACCTCAATCGCTCACAACCTTAAACTCCCTTCCCTAGTCCCCTCAGCCTAAACAATTTTCTGCTTGAACGCAACTTAGTCCTACGCAGTCTATAGGGCTTAGAAATACAGTCCGGTAGTCATCAATCGAGGTTTCGGAACTGCGAAGGCGGTGGCATGACCAGCGATCCTGTGCCACCCCGGTTAAAAATGGGTGCAAGCGGAAAAGCAACCGAAACCTCTGAAAGCTTAATGGAAGTCTTGGTGTCAGACTGGCAACCACCGGACTATAACCCATTGCAGAAGAGAATACAGCGAATTCATGGCAATTCTCCCCCGCCCTTCCCCCCAGCAGGAAACCAGTTGGCAGAGTGTCTACTCAATCTGGGTGTCATCCCCCGACTCTCCAGTGCGACCGCTGAGTCGCCAGCGTAGCTCAGATGGCTCTGAATGTAAGGCTTTAACGGCAATGAATCCCCATCACATCGCGACAACTTACCCGATGGCTGCAACTAGCATCCAACAGCTACCTAAGAGAGTGGAACATTACTACCACTGTGAGCGGTTCTCCCTACCTACCATTCAAAGTGTAGAGAGTTGAATCAGTACACCCCCTGAAATCAAACGGCAAACCACTGACTCCCTTACTCTCTGAACTGTCCACGCACTGTCGTTGCGGTGCATTACTACCCGATCAAACCATGACTGTCAAACTCGCCAATTCCCCCAACTCCGTTACCAACAGCCAGACCGCTTCAACCTTGAAAACCGTGCCAGACGTTGCCAGTTTTTCCTCTAACGACCTGGCTGAAACCAGTACCCCACAGGGACTTGACACTCTAACTCTAGCTGACTTCCTGCTCAAGGAACTGCAAAGGGGAATGAAATCCGCTAGCCGGAGTGCTCAGGCGGTGGCCATGCGAATTGCTTTAGAAGTAGAACGCATTTGCCAAAAAAGCGATCGCATCCAAACCTCTGGAGAAATCACCTCTTGGCAACTAACTTTGGCAAGGCATCGCCTGCAAAAGTGCTTGCAATACTATCACCTAGGTTCCAAGCAAGGTCGCGTTGAACTGCACTCCCACTTAGCTGCAATGATTTACCGCCATGTCGCGTCCTTCGGTGCTAACCTCAACTTCCAAGCTCGCTACAACTTAATCGAAGACTTCCTACAAGGCTTTTACATCGAAGCTCTCAGAGCCTTCCGTCGCGAACACCAACTTGCCACCGACTATACCCCGCGCACACAACTTGAACTGTCAGAATACATGGCTTTTACAGAACATTATGCCAAGCGCCAAATTGGTTTGCCCGGTCGCGCTCGCCAAAGACTGATTGTCCTTCGCGCTCAGGGATTTGCCAAAGGTCAACCGCCAGAAACCGCCCTCGACATTGAACTCGCCGTGGAGTCAGCCAAGGGAGAAGAAGCGGAAGCTCACAGCCGCTCTCATGCCCTGCAACAAGTGCGGGAACAGATGGTGGCAGAAAGTGTTGATCCCGCAGAAGCAGTGCTGCGCGACCGCGTCATCTCAGAACTGGTAGAATATTTGAAATCTCAAGGTCAATCTGACTGTGTTCAGTACCTGACCTTAAAGCTCAAAGACCTCTCAGCGTCGGAAATTGACTCGATTCTGGGCTTGACTCCCCGCCAGCGGGACTACCTGCAACAGCGTTTTAAGTACCATGTCGAAAAATTTGCCCGCAATCAAAACTGGAAACTGGTGCATGAATGGTTGGGCGCCGATGTCGATCAAAAACTAGGAATGACTTCGACACAGTGGGAAGCGTTCCAAGCGCAACTCCCGCCCGATCAACAGCTTCTGCTAGAACTCAAGCGCAATCAAGAAAACGACAAAGCGATCGCGGCTGCCCTCAAATGCACTCCTAAGCAAGTGCAGAAACGCTGGGCCCAACTGTTGAATGCGGCTTCGCTAGCACGCAACAGCAGTAATTAAGCCAGATAGGATTGCTAACCATGAATGAAACCGTTTTCTGGAACAGGGGCGTGGCGTGCCGACGGGACGGTCCGCCCTCCCCATCGCTAACTTCTAAGTTTTACTGGCTGAGCTTGACGAGCAAGCTGGTTACGTTTGTAACCCCCGCTTCTTTGGCAAATTGGATATATTAAACAAGGCTACTTTTTTACTGTGACGGTTATGACTGTCAATCTTGCTCCAGCTCCGGTTTCACCTCTTAAACCCTCTAGCGAGAGCGTTTTCGCACTGAAGGAAGTCTTCCATACCCTTGATGTTGATAGCTGTCCGGGTTCCTATAATTTTCATCTGCATACGGTTTACTCCGACGGGAAGTTACAGCCAGAGGGATTGATGGAGCAAGCGATCGCGATCGGCATCAAAGGTCTAGCCATCACCGATCACCACAGCACCAGAGGATATCACAAAGCTCTCCTTTGGTTAGAACACTGGAAATTAGACCATCCAGAGGGTTCTGCCACAGCGCCAACACTCTGGAGTGGAGTGGAAATTAGTGCTTACTTGCTCAATGTTGAAGTACATATTCTTGGCTATGGCTTCACTCCCGAACATCCCTGCTTGCAACCTTATTTACAAGGGAAAGGAGCTAAAGGTGAGGATTATCAAGCTGTTAATGTGATTGATGCTCTCCATGCAGCAGGTGGTTTAGCAGTGCTGGCTCACCCCTGTCGTTACCGCCACTCAGCCGA
>JBLNEP010000017.1:0-20917 GCA_050262755.1 Actinomycetota bacterium
CGCGTCCCCATAAAAAACCCCAGGCCGAATCGGCTGGGGACAATCAATCAGGGTGCATGTCTACCTTTCACTTTCTGGGAGCACTGCCAACGTTCGGGAGAAATTTGAAAAAATACGGATGAGCCATCGCCTCAGTTTGACCCCTCAGCCAACGCTTAACTAATCACTTGAAACACGATTTTCCCCCGAGTGTGACCACTTTCACTCAAATGGTGGGCGTGGCGCACCTCTCCGAGGGGCAGGACTGTTTCGACAATTGGCTTAACTTGTCCCCCATCAATCAACCCTGCGATCTCTGTCAAGGTGGCAGCATCTGGCTGAATAAACACATATTCGCCCCGGCAATGGTGGGAAGCCGCCATCTCCGCTGAGGGAGGAGTGACGACAGAAACCAGTACGCCACCCGGTTTCAAAACCTGCCAAGAACGTTCCTGTACCTCGCCACCCACAGTATCAAACACGACATCGACCTCGCGGACCGCTTCTTCAAAGCGAGTGGTGCGATAGTCAATCACTTCAGTCGCACCCAATGCTCTCACAAGCTCAGCATTCTGAGCTGAAGCTGTCCCAATCACCTCAGCACCTTTCCACCTGGCTAACTGCACAGCGTAGGTACCCACACCACCAGCAGCCGCATGAATCAACACTTTTTGACCGGCTGATAGGTTGGCTGCTGTAAACAGGCATTTCCAAGCTGTCAGCGAGGCTAGGGGAACTGCGGCGGCGCGAACATGATCGATGGAATGTGGTTTGAGTGCGACTTCGTCGGCCTTAACAGCAATATACTCAGCATAAGCACCATCCCGGTTAATGTCGGGTCGTGAGTACACTTCATCACCGACTCTAAATTCGCTCACCCTTGCTCCTACCTGTTCCACGATCCCAGAAACGTCCCACCCTAAAATCAACGGTAGGGTGTGGTTTAACATCCCTTTGAGATAGCCTTCGCGGATTTTCCAGTCTACTGGGTTAACGGCGGCGGCGCGGACGCGGATTAATAAATCGCGATCGCCAATTTTCGGAAGTGGTGCATCTTCATAAATGAGGACTTCGGCATCTCCATAGGCGTAAATGCGTACTGCTTTCATATCCAGTCCTTTTGCAATGACAGTTAAACTCGGCGGTGAACTAGAGTTGCGGTTGCTTGGTCGGTGGGCACTAACAGAATTTCACTAATATTAACGTGGGGCGATCGCGTGGCGCAAAAATAAACCGTATCTGCAACATCTTCTCCTGTCAGGGGCGTCAACCCTTGATAAACATTTTTTGCCCGTTCTCGATCGCCGTGAAACCGAACTTCGCTAAATTCTGTTTCTACTAAACCTGGTTGAATTTCCGTCACCCGCACTGGTGTTCCTAAAAGGTCTTGCTTTAATCCTTCGGAAATGGCTTTGACGGCTGCTTTGGAGGCGCAATAAACATTCCCACTCGGATACGTTTGCCGACCAGCAATTGAGCCAATATTAATTACATGACCGCGACCTCGCGCCACCATTCCCGGCACAAGATAGCGAGTCATATAGAGCAACCCTTTCACATTGGTATCAATCATTTCTTCCCAATCTTGGAAGTCACCTTCTTGCAGTTTATTTAAGCCTCGGCTTAACCCAGCATTGTTAATCAGAATATCAATGGCAGACCAAGCTTCTGGTAAACTGTTTAAAACAGATTCAACTTGGGCGCGATCGCGTACATCTAACTGCACTAAATAAACTTCACTTCCCAAATTTTTAATCAGTTCCGCAGCGACTTGCTTAATTCGTTCCATCCGGCGAGCTGCTAAAATTAGTTTAGCACCTCCTTGGGCAAAAACTCGAGCACAGGCAGCCCCAATGCCACTGCTAGCCCCTGTAATTAAAACAATTTGACCTTGGATTGAAATCATTATTTCTGTCTTGAGTTGCCAGTTGCTGATTCAACTTAAATTTTGAGGTCTTTCTTCCTGGGCAGGAATGACTCCTGCCACTCCTGCTCATCCATCGTTAAGGCTTCACCACCCGCAGCCGCTGAGTAATCATGGTAATGCCACCACTGCGGATTAAGACTGCTGAAATCCACCGATTTTCTGGCGTTGACGGAGCTTTTCCTACTTTAAAAATTCCTCCTGAGTTTAGCAACTCTAAATCGGCAGGCGTTGGAGTCAACAGAGATTTTTCAGTGGCGGGTTCTTCCAGAGCGGTTCCGATTAATATATCATTGCCGAGGGGTTCTTGAACAATGGCGTCGAATTGGTAATCCTGACCCGTTTTAACTTCTTCGGGTAAATTGACTTGAATGGTGGGTGGATTTTTTCCAGAACTCAGCTGAGTTTTTTCTGCTAGAATTTCTTGCTTGACAATTTTTTGACCTTCAAAACGTTGCTGAGAGCGGATGGTTGATTTGAGGGTAATTTCCCGATTTTCTAGTTTTTGAGTGCCAGTGATGGTCGTCACAGTTTCAGCAATAATTGCTTGACCTTCTGCTTTCCAAGAGGTAATTTCTGTGCGATAATTGATTTGAGAATACCGCTGCCAAAGCTTAGAGAGAGCAGTTTCTAAACTCTGGCGATTTAAGCCGTCTGAGTGAGTAAAATTCGGACTGTAAAATTGGATAACAGTTTTCAGATCGCGGCGGTTAGCAGCGCTATCAATTTGATTAATCAGTGTTGTCAGTTCCGCCGGAGCGTTGGCAGAGGTTCCCGCTTGAGCAAGGGTGGTATGCGATCGCAGCGATAATTGAGAACTCGTTTCACCAGAACGTAACCCTTGAGCTTGGGCAATGGTAGTAGGAAGGACGACGCTGCACCCCAGGGTTACACTCAAAAATAGGGGCGCGATCGCTCCCAAGCAGGACACCGAAGAAAAAGACGAGATTGCTGATTTCTCCCACAAGTAGCTGAGAGAAAGTTCAGAGAGGTTGGACAGTGAAGTCAAAGGATTACGCATTCGATGATAGTTTGGTAATGGGTCAGGGAGGCTCGCCACAGGGGAACAGGTCGCTTGTTCTAACCGATGACAACTGACAACTTACAAGGGACAATTGATTCTTGATTGTAACTGACTTGTTGAGCCTGTAGGAGAGACTTTGGCGTTGGCAGAACCACCCCTTCGGTTATTAATAGCAGCGAGCGGTACTGGCGGACACTTATTTCCCGCAGTCGCAACAGCTCAGCAATTGAGCGATCTTCAGATTGAATGGCTAGGCGTTCCCGACCGCTTAGAAACTCAGTTAGTCCCGGCTCAATATCCCCTTCATACCATCCCAGTCACAGGGTTTCAGCAGCGATTTGGACTGGGTACGCTGCGAATTCTCGCCGGACTGGTTGGGGCAATTTTTCAGGTAAGACGACTGCTGAAGCGGGGAAATTTTCAGGGAGTATTGACCACTGGGGGCTACATTGCAGCACCCGCCATCATTGCGGCTCGTTCCTTGGGTTTACCTGCAATTCTCCACGAATCCAATGCTTTACCGGGGAAGGTAACGAGGACATTAGGGCCTTGGTGTAGTGCCGTGGCGATCGGGTTTGAGGCGGCCGCTCAGTATTTGCCTCGTGCTCGCACTGTGTATGTAGGAACACCTGTGCGGTCGCAATTCCTTACGCCGCAACCGCTGAATTTACCAATTCCTGAAACCGTGCCTCTCATTGTCGCAATGGGTGGCTCTCAGGGAGCGGTGGGAATTAATCAATTAGTCAGACAGTGCGCTCCCGCTTGGTTTGCAGAAGGTGCTTGGCTCGTCCATTTAACCGGTAATAATGACCCAGATGTGGACAACCTTAAACATGAGCACTATTTGCCCCTCCCCTTTTATGACAATATGGCAGGATTATTGCAGCGAGCTAATCTCGCGATTAGCCGTTCTGGTGCGAGTGCACTCACTGAATTAGCCGTAACAGGAACGCCCTCGATTTTAATTCCTTATCCCTATGCTGCGGAAGATCACCAGAGTTTTAATGCAGCAGTATTTGGAGGAGTTGGAGCCGCCTTGGTATTTCGTCAAGGAGAATTAACGGCGGAGGTTTTAGAAACCAAGGTATTGAGTTTACTCAGAGAAGGTGAAGCCTTAAAAAAAATGTCGCAAATGGCTGAGCAGTTGGCGCTGAAAGACAGTGCCGATCGCTTAGCAACCTTGGTGCGAAAGTGGTTGCAACCTTCGGCTCGCTGATGGATGGGGTTGAAGTTAAATTTCCCCAGTCAACAGTTGTAAAGATGATGATTCTGTTAAGTTGAATCCAGTGACTGCTTGCTCATGAAGCAGTTGCTGGAAAAACAGATATTCTATCCTTTAAACAATATCGGTTGAATTTTAAAAATTGAAATTTAAAATTAAAAATTTAGCAGCGAGGCATGACTCAAAAGCCAGCCTCAAGTCGATTATTTTGAAAAACTATTAAAATTTTAAAATTACAAGCTTGCTTAAAAACACGCAACTCATTGCCTAATGAGTTCACAAAATGACTGGAAATAGATTTAGGGTCATGTATTTGTAGAACCCTTCTTCATCACCTAGACTTAATCCACCACCCGAATTACGCCTCGCCGTAGACTCTCGAAGACTTGGTCAATATAGCTCTGTTCTTCATGATTCAACGAATCCTTTGATAACAACATCGACATCAGCCGCCGTTGATCGGAACGAGTGATTCTACGAGTTGAAAAAATGTGGGTAACAATTTCTTCAAGGGTGAGTTGGGAGAAATAAGCTGAAGCTTGCATCATTAACATCACAGAATTCTACTGTCCTCAGTATCAGTCGTTCTACGGAACTTTTGGGTGATCTATAAAGAGCTCCTCTGCGATCGTACTTGTACAGCCCTGCGATCGAGATCACTTACAGGAGTCCCCCCTTGGGTATGAAACCCTATGAGGGGGTGACTAGAGAGGGGCAACAGTAGATGATGACTTAGTTCTGGCAATTTCCTGTACTACAACCGACTGGGTAAGCAGATTGATAGGGACTTGTACGCTTGCCAAATAAGGTGTAACGGTTGTCGCGGACTTGCTCATAGATGCGATCGCCAGCCCACTTGATCCCCGGCATCGCCCGATAAGCAGCGACAAAGAACTCCCCTCCTGGCAATAAGCGACCAATTTCCTCCGCCGCCTCGCTACCTTGCCAGCGATGTTCCGGTACACCCTCCTCCAACAGGATCATCCCTAATTCACAGTCTTGGGGTGCGATCCCAAATTGTTGGAGTGTCTCTGGGTCTTGCATCGAGACATACTTAAATTGTTGACCTCGATCTAAAGTTTCTAGGAATTGCACTAAGGTAACGCAGAGATTGCAATTGCCGTCGTAGATTACGTGATAAGTCATGGGTATAGGGGGAATGAGTAAAGGGGAAAAGGCAATCAGATCGTGAGAAAAAGTATTTTGCCTCAGTTGGAGAGGGATCAACTAAACTTCACAGCTCTAGAGGGGCAATGGCTCCTAACACCTCTTCTAAGAGCACTTTGATTAAAGATTGGGTTGCCAATACTAACCCTAATCTCGCTTGAGCCAGTTCTGGCTGTTGGATCTTGACTTCGCCCCAGATGCGACATTGGCTGTAGAATGCCTGAAATGCTTGGCTCAAGTCATTGGTTAATTTTAGCCAATTTACAACTTTGCTGGTGCGATCGCGCCCTTCCCCTAAAGACTGGAGCGCTAAAGCATCAAGGGCTGTGAGCAGTTGAGACATTAAGTGGCGTTCAGTGGGCTGCACCAGTCGCAACTTCCCGTTGGGCTCGAGCCAGGGGATCGGGTTTGGAACGACAAGCTGTCCAACAGAAGGACTGATTTGGGGCTCGGCAAGGGTGAGGAGGCGATCGCGGTGAGCCAACCTTAACAGAGAGCAACAGCGAGCGTGACTATATTGAATCGGAAACAGGCGATCGGACGGAGGCAGGCAGACAGGGCTCCAAACCAGTAAATTTTGATTGACTGTTTTTGGAGAGACATCCGAACCAACCTGGAATGGAGTTTCAATCAGGTGTTGTAACCAAGTAGCTAAACCGACATCCGTTAACTCAAATAGAATCATCCCGGGTGGAACAACCTCAACGGTGAAAGATTCTAGGCTCTGGGGTAAATTCTGGGTGATTCCCCTTACAGACGGAACGGGAGGGATCGCTATGACTTTTTGGCAAACAGCCGCAAGTTGGACAGCAATGTCCATCGCGGGTTGTTGCCAAATCGGAGAGAGTTTGAGCGCGATCGCCGACAAGTAGAGCGCTCCCTGGTGCTCTTTCGTCTTCTGTAAAGGAATTGCCTCAGACTCGTTACCAATTACTGCTTGCAGTTGGTGAAGTAGCAAGCAATAAATGCTAGCTGCACTCAAATCCAGTTGATTAGCGGTCATGAACAAGGGATTGGAATTAAGGATGCGATTTTTTTGGATTGTAGGTGGAAGGATTTTCATTGGAAAATTCTTTTCCCTGTCCCCGTCCCCTTACGAGTCGCCAGTTCCTAGGTGAGATAGCTGTAGCCTTGTGCAGTGTCCTACTTAAGTGATGGGGATAATCCCGGATTTTTTGTCAAGGATTCAACTATTTTAAAGAAACACTTTCGATAATCTAACCAATAGGGTGTATTTTTTGCTACATTGAATTTCCAGGTAAAGCAGGGCCGATCGCCTTGCGAACAACTCTTAATCTGCCCATCTCAATTTCTGAGTTCCTTTAAATCAGATGCAACTGTTCTCACCTGCCGATATATCTCCCGATTCCCTTCCTATGCAGTCAACTCCCCTTTCTCCTGATCCCAACCGACCCTTTTTAACCTGGCAGCGTATTACCGACTGGGCGCAGGAACACTATCGGTGCCGCACTTTTAGTAAAGACGAACGAATTCCTGCCAGGCCAGGCCTGCTGTATTTAGTGCAGCGGGGTGCTGTGCGGCTGGTAGGTAGTGCCCAAGTGAGCGCTACTTCTAGCAAAAAATCACTCCGTCGGACTACAGAAGAAGCATTTCTAGGCTTTGTAGGAGCCGGTCAACCGTTTGAACTGGTGGCTCAATCACCCTTTACGCTGCAAGCTTACGCCCATGCGGACCAAACCCATGTGCTCTGGATGTATTGGCACGACCTCGATAACTGGCCTCACTTTCGGCGAGAAGTATTGGATGCGTTTCGGTATCAGCACCAGCGGAAATTGCTGTGGCTCAGTACGCTGGGTCAGCGACGGACCCTGGATCGGCTCTATGGGTTTATTACACTGCTAATTGAAGAATATGGCGAACCTTACCTGAGCGACACCGATCCGGAGGTGGTGCGGGGCTACCGCCTGCCTTGGGCTCTAACTCACGCTCAAATTGGCAGTGCGATCGGTTCCACTCGCGTGACAGTGACGCGGTTAATGGGCAAATTGCGACAAAAAGGTTTGATTTCGACGCAGGATGATAATTTGATCTGTCTACCTGCTGATACCAATCAGAAGTAAATACCTGATGGTTGGCGGTGTTTGCAGCTCGACTCGGTAGGAGGAATCTCCTGCACCCTTGGCATTGCTGTAGGGTATGATTGACCGTGACCGATAACAAGCAAAAATCTAAAATCTCCGATGATATGGGAACGGGTGGTCTTTTGCGACTTTGACGGTACGATCACAGTAGAAGAGACGTTTGTCGGGATGCTCAAACAATTTGCACCAGAGTTGTCGGCTGAACTCATGCCACAAATGTATGCGAAGAAGCTGACATTGCGGGAAGGTGTGAGGCAACTTTTGGAGTCGATTCCGTCAGAGCGCTATCTGGAAATTATTGAGTATTCCAGGGGAAAGCTGATCCGACCGGGGTTAGTGGAACTATTGGATTTTCTAGAGGCGAAAGGAGTACCTTTCGTGATTGTTTCAGGGGGCATCCGCATTATGGTAGAAGCGGTACTCGGTCCTTTGGTGGAGCGGGTACAGGCGATTTATGCGGTGGAAATAGAGACTAGCAACTCTCGCCTCCAAGTCCGTTCTCCGTTTGAGGGGGGTTCGGAACTGGTTTCAAAGGTACGGGTGATGGCGGAGTATCAAGCTGAGGAGCAGGTGGCGATCGGGGATTCGATTACAGATTTGAATATGGCTTTGGCAGCACCGGTGGTGTTTGCTCGCGATCGCTTGGCTGAATACCTGGATGAGGAGGAAAAGTCTTATATCTGGTGGAACGATTTTTTTGATGTGCTAGAAAGTTTGGCTCAACGGTGGAATTAAGGGTCTGGTTTTGGGGCCAAGACAGCAGAGTGATTTTTTACAGAATCAGGATGAAGTGCGGATGAGTACCGATCGCAGAGAAACTTTAATTACGGCTGCTAAACACTTTTACGACCGTGGTTTGATGGTGGGGACTGCTGGTAATCTTTCGGCTCGTTTGCCGGATGGTAGTTTGTGGATTACAGCGAGTGGCTGCTCGAAGGGCCAATTAACACCCTTAGATTTTATCCGTCTTGATACCAATGGCAATATCGTAGAGTGTCCGCACCCGGAGCGGCGTCCTTCTGCGGAAACCAGTATTCATCTGGCGATTTACCAGTGCTTTCCAGAGGCGCAAGCTTGCTATCACGTCCACTCGATCGAAGCGAAACTGGTTTCTCGGTTTACGGAGGATGACGCTTTACCACTCCCTCCCATTGAAATGTTGAAGGGGTTGGGTTTGTGGGAAGAAAACCCAAAGGTGGCAATGCCACTGTTTGCGAATTATTTGGAGGTACCGCGAATTGCCGCGGAGATTCGCGATCGCTTTCAAACTTCGACACCGTCAGTCCCTGCGTTGTTAATCCGCGATCATGGGATTACGGTTTGGGCAGACTCGCCCTCGGCTGCTTACAATTATGTGGAGATTGTTGAGTATATTTTTCGCTATATGGTAGCTGCTCGCCAGGTTAGTATCTAACAGGCAGCGGATGACTGGACAGGAAGCCAGGTGCGATCGCTAGAAATTAAATCAAAACCAAGGGTTGAAAGTGAGGGTTGATGGCGAAATTTACCAGAATTTTGTCAATTGATGGCGGTGGAATGAGGGGAATTATTCCGGCTCAGGTTTTAGTAAGCTTTGAAGAAAAGCTGCAAAAGAGAACGGGCAAAGAGGATGCTCGATTAGCGGATTACTTTGATTTAATTGCTGGCACCAGTGCCGGGGGGATTCTTACTTGTATTTATTTGTGTCCTGACGATGTTAAAAACCCGAATCGACCTCGATTTTCAGCTCAGGATGCGGTTGATTTTTACTGTGAAAATGGAAGAGTTATTTTTGAGCAATTTTTTTGGCAAAGAGTGAAGTCTCTGGATGGCTTAATTAATGAAAAGTATTCGAGTAGAAATTTAGAAAAATTTCTGGAGCGGTACTTTGAAAATTTAAAACTGAGCGATTTGCTGAAGCCTTGCTTAATTCCTAGTTATGAAATCGAGAAAAGAAAGGCTCACTTTTTTACTCAACATGATGCAAAATCCGATCGGAAACAAGATTATTGGGTGAGAGATGTTGCTAGAGCAACGTCAGCCGCGCCCACTTTTTTTTCAGCAGCGAGAATCGCTTCCCTGGCTCAAGAAAAGTTTGCATTAGTGGATGGAGGCGTTTTTGCGAATAACCCCACCCTCTGCGCCTATGCGGAAGTGCGCCATAAATTTAAGATCCCAGAGGTACGGACAGATAGCGGTCCAACTGCAAAGGAAATGGTGATTTTATCACTGGGGACCGGGGATGTAAAAAGAGAATATCCTTATGAACTTGCTAAAGACTGGGGCAAGATTCAATGGGTGGTGCCTCTGTTGAATATTATTATGACAGGGGTGGCAGAAACCGTGGATTATCAAGTCAGTCAGATTTTTGATGCGATCGATCGACCGAAGCAATATTTGAGAATTAATCGAGTTTTGGATAAAGATCAACCGTTACCCATTGATGATGCTTCTGAAGAGAATCTGGCGGCACTGATCGCGATGGGTCATGAGCAAGCGGAGAAATATAGTGAGGAATTGGATCGATTGATCGATTTGTTATTGGAGGAGTAATTGGGAAGGCAACGGGGGCGGAGGAGAGGAAGGAGGGCGGGGTCAGCAGTAGAGTTTTGGTAAGGATGCTTCTATGCTAAAATTAAATGAATTTAAGCTTGACAAAATACAGAAAATACTTCTACGGCTCTGTCACAAAAAATGGATTATAAAACAGCTCGCAACTTCTTGATCGATCAGGGAACCGTCCTGGAAACTCAGAGAAATCCTGATGCCTTTCTCCTGCGCCTGAAACAAGGTCAGCCACCCATCCCCGGTCAGGTAACTTCTATCTTATTAGCTCTAAAAATTGTCTTTGATGCCTTGCAAGAAGCACCGATGATCGATCGGCAACTGATCTTGGCTTTGCATTCCTTAGCGATCGATAGCCTTCGCCAATTTGAAGAGGGACGCCGCGCTGGTGTCGCTTGGCCTCCTTTGCTAAAAGAAGATATCAATCGCATCGCCACCGCAGTTAAAAATATCTTTGCTGATACTTGGCCGCCTGGATAGGAGGGTGGAGGGAAGGGAAATTCCCTGAGAACCCGTTACGGTTCGATCGCAACCTTAATCACCTGGCGATCGCGCATCTGGTGAAACGCCGATGCCAAATCCTTTAACGGCCGCCGATCGCTCACCAACAACTCAAACGGTATTTTCCGACTCGCCAACAGTGCTAAGGCCTCCCGCACAAACAGCGGCGTATTGTGAAAAACCCCCTTCACGGTCAATTCGCTGTAGTGTAACTGTTCCGTACTGATGGCGATCGTGGTTTCCTGGGGACAACCGCCAAATAAATTCACCGTTCCGCCAGGACGAGTACAGGCGATCGCAGTTTCCCAAACAGCCGGGATGCCAGTACATTCAATTACCACATCTGCACCCCACCCCTCCGTCAACTCCTTCACCACCCCTGGCATATCTGCTACGGAATGATAATTAAACGTCTTTGTCGCCCCCAACTTTGCTCCAATCTCCAACCGCCGATCGTTCCCCCCCCATAAAAACACCTCTCCCGCTGCACCCTTTTCTGGTGCTAAGGCCGCCACAAACATCAATCCGATCGCCCCATCTCCAATGACTGCTACGCGATCGCCTGGCTTCACATTTGACCTCGCTACCCCATGCAGCACGCAGGCCAGCGGTTCCGTCATCGCCGCCAATTCATCCGGTAAATGCTCAGGAATGGCTAATAAATTATGCTCAACAATTGCGGCCGGTACCTGCAAATACTCGGCGAAGGTGCCGTTATTCCAAGTTAAATTTGGACACAGAGAAAACTCTTGCCGCTGACAAAAAAAACACTTCATGCAGGGAGCAGAATTATTCGCCACGACGCGATCGCCAACTTTCCACCCCATCACCCCTTTGCCAACGGCGACTATTTCCCCCGCCGCCTCATGACCAAACAGCGTTGGTGGCTGCAACATCCTCGCATGACCCCCCCGTCGCCACACCTTTAAATCGGTTCCGCAAGTGGTCGCCGTTGTCACTCGGATCGCCACTTCACCCGCCTCTGGCGTGGGATCGGCAACTGTTTCTAACCGCAAATCTTCTTGTCCGTAAAGTAACGCTGCTAGCACATCAACCGCCTCTGATCTGCAATCCCTAACCTTCAGCCTCAACTGTTCAAGCGACCCGCAAAAAGATGCCGTCACCTTGCAATAACTTCCCAGTTTGGCTGATTGGTTCTAACCAAACAATTGTAAACCCTTTCTTGTCCAAGTAATCGAGCATTTCCTTGATTAAAAATTCCCCTTCATACAGTTGGATAAAGGACAACTCCACTTGCAAGCCAGCTATGTGTTTCAGCGAAGCTTCAGCACCTGCCAGCACATTTTTTTCATAGCCTTGTGTATCAATTTTTAACAAAACCTTATCGTCTGCTTGACAATAGTTTTCAAAGATAGAATCCAACTTTTTAATCACAACCTGTTCTTGAGCAACATATTGCGCTGATTCAGCAAAATAATCTTTGGTGATCTGTAAATTGTTTAAGATCGAACTAAATTCCGAATTCTGCGAAACATTAATAATGGCTTCGCCGTCATTATCACCCAAGCCATAATTGGCTACCTCCCACAGGGGATCGTTTTCAGCATTTTTAGCTAACTGAGCGAACGGTGCAGACAGAGGTTCAAAGGAAACAATTCTCCCTTCATAACCAAGACGTCTTACTTTTAAACCATACCGCCCCACATTTGCACCCACATCTAAAATTAAGCTAATCCCCTGATTACACAAGATCGCCCCGGCTGGGTGAGAACCCCGGATAATATCAAAACCAGCTTGGCGAGCCAATTTCCGAATATATTTTTTGAGATTTGACTGCAATAATTGCATCTTAGTAGATTCACTCACTTCACGACAACAGCTAGAGCTACTAGGAGTTCCAGGGGATGAGCGTCACCGCACGATCCTCTAGCAATGAGCTTGTTTGAACCAGTTACCCTGGCTACTGTATATCATAGAGCTGTTGAGGATTGGTGCTGAATTCAATCTGACACTAGATCTCCCCAGTTTCAACTGCTTGAATTCCCAAACTGATTGGGAGGGGTAATACTGCCTTGTTTTTCTGATATTTCTTTTTTAGCAATCTTCAATTTCATGGGTTGATAATAGGGGAATTTAGCCCCTATTACCACGTACTTTTAGTATTGAGGCACGGACGAGTCAACTTCCTTACTCCAGGCAGTAATGCCACCTTTCACATTAACGCCTTCAATTCCCGCGTCTTTGAGAATCGCCAGAGCCTTTGCAGAACGACCGCCCATTTTGCAGTGAGCAATCAAGCGGTGGCCGTTCAATAATTCCTTGACTTTTTCAACACCTTCGCCCCGTTCAATATCCGGCAACGGCACTAAAACCGATCCAGGAATTTTAGCAATATCGTACTCATTAGGATTCCGAACATCCACCAGCACAAAATCCTTGGCGCCACTGTCGATTAACTGCTTGAGTTCCAGAACCGTCATTTCAGGAATTTCCATCTGTTGTTTTGCTTCTTGAGCTCTCGCTTGGGGAATGCCACAGAATTGTTCGTAATCAATCAATTGTTCGATGACTGGACGCACGGGGTTTGGCCGTAATTTTAATTCCCGGAAGCTCATCTCTAAGGCATTGTAAAGCAGCAAGCGACCACTTAAAGTTCTGCCCTCGCCTAAGATAATTTTGACTGTTTCCGTTGCCTGAATTGTACCAATAATCCCACACAAAACGCCCAAGACGCCACCTTCTGCACAAGAAGGCACCATGCCAGGAGGTGGGGGTTCTGGGTACAAGTCCCGATAATTCGGACCATCTTGGTAGTTAAACACCGTTGCTTGACCCTCGAAACGGAAGATGGAACCGTACACGTTGGGTTTGTTCAGCAACACACAGGCATCATTCACTAAATAGCGAGTTGGGAAGTTATCAGTGCCATCGACAATGACGTCATAAGGTTTGACAATCTCCAGGGCATTTGCCGAAGTGATGCGAGTTTCGTACAGGTCAACTTGACAATAGGGGTTGATTTCTAGAATCCGATTTTTGGCAGACTGAATCTTAGGTTTTCCTACCCAAGAGGTTCCGTGGATCACCTGCCGTTGCAGGTTGGAACTGTCTACCACATCAAAGTCCACAATGCCGATGCGCCCAATGCCAGCAGCGGCCAGGTACAGCAGTAGGGGCGAACCAAGTCCCCCAGTGCCGATGCACAGGACGCTGGCAGCCTTGAGACGCTTCTGCCCTTCTAGTCCTACTTCCGGTAGGATTAGGTGGCGAGCATAGCGCTCGTATTCATCTTTATTTAACTGGATCTCGTCCAAGTTAGGATTCAACATAGCAGTCGATGTAGCGCACAGATGAAGTCATATTTTATCTAACTTTTTGCTACATTTGTAAATCTTTAATTTTTATGATGGTTTTTCAAGCTGTGTTTACAGCGCTCTCAGGATTTCCTCTGGCTGGAAATTGCTCTCGCAGTCAAGACTCCAGTTGCGGATGTCTTGCACCTTACCTTGTTGCACGGAAATAATCACGTAGGAGTATTCTGGCCAAGCACAGACGCGATCGAATTCCGAGGGGATGGCTGGGCAATCGGGGTGAGAATGATAAAAGCCTACGATCGAGAGAGAGCGATCGCGACCTTCTTTCATCGCTTTCAGAATCATTTCTGTGGGTATAGCATATCTACGCTTTTCAGTCAACCCCGATTGTTCTGGCCAGTGTTCCGCCCCATCCACACTCCAAGCATTGTCCACTGGCCAAACTTCCTCCACAATTTTAACTTCATCACTCAGTTTACCGAGCAATAATCCGCAGCACTCGTTAGGATAGGTACTTTCACCATGATTGCAAATCGTTACGAGATCATCTTGACAAATTGCTAGACCTTTCAGAGGGGAATCTTTCATGCTGTGACTTGAGTTAACAGGAGTAATAAAATCATAATAAATCCTGCCTTATTTTGCTCTTGCTCTGAAATGAGCAGAAAAAAGTTTATTTTTAATCAGGATGAGCAGCTCCCTGTCAATCCTCGACTTCAGCAAGCTAAGAATCACAGTTTGCAGGCTGAAAACCCTAGAAGGCTGCCCAAAGCGTTAATTTTTGCTTCATCAAACTCTTACAAACTCTCCCTGATTATTTATTGAAACTTCACAAAATCGCTTGGCTCGGATTCAGTAAAATTTAAATAAAAACAAAGAAAAATTGGGGGGAAATTCAATTCTGTACTCCCGTAAAATTTCTCCCCCTTCTGGATGAAATAGTCTTGAATCAAGGTTGCTGTCAGATTCATTGATACCAGAATTAGGGGGAAAAGGGAAACGATGACGACCTCAATTGCAGGCATCGATCAAGCTGTGATATTCCCTTTCCTTTCCAAGGCTGATGCTACCAGATTTGATATCAGGAAAGAGCTGTATTGATGCTTCTAAAAGCCACCCAGAATTCAAATTCCCGGTCGATCATTCAACTCGTCTAAAGATGACCTCTGCGATGAGGCAGGGGTATTAACCCCTGTCTGACTCTCGCGATCGAGAGCATCCATCAACCTTACCTGAATTAGAAGAGATGGGGAAAAGTTTAAATTCAGTGCCGAGCGATCCAGAAAAAAGCGGAATTAACTCGGTGTCTGCTGTAATTCCGGCCGCTCCTCTGGAACAATGGCTCCATCTACAGGGCAAACCTGCAAACAAATCCCGCAGTCAATACAAGTTTGAAAATCAATCCAGTACCAATCAGTTCCCTTGACATTCTTCCCAGGACCAGGATGAATGCAAGCAACAGGACAAGCTCCGACGCAATCAGCAACGCCTTCGCAAATATTGGTGACGATAGTGTGTGGCATATTTCGATCAGAAATAGATAATCAGTAGTTGGGCAAAATTAAGACTCTCAATTCAGCAATTGAGGAATGGCGAATAGACACGGTACAGAAGCAAACACTCTCTGTAATGGCTCAGTTTCTAACTCACTGGTTCAATGGTGGGTATTCCTTCCGCATTAATCCAAGCAATTTGGTGAATGCGTCGTCGCCGAGCATAGTCGCGAGTTGCTTCTGCGGTTTCGCGCGATGCTAAATCGACTTCTACCCGGACTAAATCAGTCGAGTCTCTGAGGTTGCGAGCGTAGGCAAAGGCGGTGGCATAAGCTTGGGGTGTTTGCGGCACCACCAACCAGTCACTCGCAGGCGTCTCGCGAGGGAGTTCACCCTCTGCCAACAGCACTTGGTGCAAGTCTTCGAGATTCAGGGAAAACCCAATGCCAGGGTAAGTTTGCCCTTGGGGGTGATAGAGTCCTAAGAGTTGATCGTAGCGTCCCCCTTGCCCCAAAATACGCGCTGTATCGGCATCGCTGACCACTTCAAAGACGATACTGGTGTAGTAGTCAAAGGTTTGAATCAAGCTGAGGTCCAGGTGAATTTGTAACTCCTGGGAGCGATCGCCCCTGCCACCGAGTCGAGAGTCGCGGAGTAACTCCAAGAGGGATTTCAGGTTATTGACCGCTTCTTGCTGAGGTCCGTCTAAATCTAACTTTGTCAGTTTCAGCAGTACATCCTCTGGTTTGCCACGCAGATCGAAGAGGAACAACGCTCTTTCCCGCAGTTCGCTGGATAATGGCATGGTTTCCAAGGCAATGCGGTCCAGGTGAGCGATCGCTCGTCGCACGCGATCGCGCACCGATACCGGAAACACATCCAGCAACTTCGCCGTGAGTCCCGCCTCTCCCAAAATCAAGTGCCAGTTCTTCAGTCCCAAACTCTGCAAGCATTCTGAGGCGAGCAACAAAATTTCCGCATCCGCCGCCACCCCACCGGCCCCTAGTAATTCTACGCCAGCTTGATAGAACTCCTGCTGACTACCGTGACCGGCATTCTGTCCTTTACGAAAAACATTTGCATTGTAATAGAGACGCTCTGGCCAAGGATCTTCCCCTGCCATCCGCGTCACTGCCGCCCGCGCGATCGAAGCGGTTAACTCCGGCCGCAGACCGAGTGCCTCTTCTTCAGCTTCCTGTAATTGAATCACCGTCGAGCGCTGAACGGCACCGCCCGCCATCAAAGTATCCAGCCGTTCTAAAGTTGAGGTAATGATGCGGTGGTAGCCCCAGCGGTGGAAGACCTGCTGCAAGCGCCGTTCAATCCAGATTTTTTGGGCCACTTCTAGGGGCAGTAGATCCCTTGCACCCGATGGCGGTTGATGAACCATCCTATCAATAATTGGTAATGGGTAATTGCTAATTGCTTGGCAATTGGAGCGAAATAAAGTTTACCAAATTTCTGTCAATTATTGCCAAATTGAGCGAGACGAGAGCTGACGACACCTCTATTCTATTGCAATTGACAATGGGGTGAGGTCTGCGACTATCAGGGCAAAGGGGAAAAAGGGAAAACGGGTCAGTTAATGAGAGGATTGCACTCTGTACCATACCAGCAAATTAGCGATCGCTTCCTGACCGGGAGGCTGATGCCAAGTGAGTACAGCACTTGCTTCCAAGAACTGATCGCTTACTCATCCTCAGCCACCCATTCAGGGCGAGTCTGCTTCACGTTTGGGCCAGTCTCAGCCAAGTCAGAGCAGAAACTTAACTGATTTTGTCCTTTTTCCGACTCTGCTGCTATTTTTTCTTCTTACCACCGCTAAACAAGCCACCGAACAAATCATCAAATAAGCCGCCAAATAAACTCTTAGAGCCTTTAGATTCTGTCTTGTTACCACTACTGGTTTTGCCACCCGCACCCGCTTTTCCGGAGCCTGTTTTTCCGGCGTTTGGCTGGGCTTTAGCAGTACCTTTCTTATCCCCCTTCTTATCTTTTCCTGATGCTGAAGCCGTGGATTGTTCGAGCTTTTTCTTCACTTCTAAAGCCATTGGCTCTTGAGGATTTAATTCCAAAGCTTTTTTCAGTTGAAGTTTGGCCATAGTCGCTTGACCTTGCTCGCAGTAGCACATTGCCAGTAAAGCATGGCATTTACTATTCTTCGGCTCGCGGTTTAAAGCTTCCTTCAGCTCCAAAATCGCTTTCGCATAATTCTTGCTCGCTAAAAAGCTAGCAGCGCGACGGTAAGATTGCTCGACCAAAGACTCTTTTGCTTTGACCGGTGCTGGTGGGGGAGCTGGTGGCGCAGCAGCAGACGGTGCAGGCGCAGCAGCAGCAGGTGTTGCAGATGTTGTCGGTTTGGCGGCGAGCTGAGTTTGGAAAACCGGAGCACCCTTGAGTTCTTTCCGAAGCAGGTAAACCAAGTTGAGTTCGCTGAGTTGACCGATCCAATCCAGAGTTTTGTCAATGGATTCATATTCTTTTTCGGCCACCTCACTGAGAGCAGTTTTGTAAGCTTGCTGGAAATCTTGCGCTACTGCTAGTTGCTTCGCGACATCGCTTTGGAGTTGCAAGTTCTTCTGTTCTTTCACAGCCCGCTTACTCACCATATCTAAAAGCAGCGCATATTCTTTGCGATCGCTTTCTTTAGAGAATTTGTTGTAGGCAGGTGTTACGAACTTAGACAGAAATTGACTAGCCAAATCTTTGTCCGCTTTGCTCTCAAACGGACAAGTATCCGAATGCAAGCGACGTGCAAGTTTCATGTAACGTTTGCGGATTTCAGCGAAGTCCGCATCAAGGGGAACACCCAAGATTGCGTGCTGATCGGTGAAATCCAGTTTGAATAGCCCTGCTGTCACTTGAAAAGACATGGTATCTCTTCTCCCAACCCTTGCTTTCCTCTCATTTTAATGTAGCCTCCACAGGAGGGGTCACAATCGTTAACCGACAAACTTTATGAAATCTTCTTACAAAGATTTCCTTCTTTGTGTATTCACTCCTAAGAGTTTGGCGGCTGCTCATCCAGTGGCCCTGCTGACTTAATGCTTCTGAGCGGATGAATCCACCGCTTTGTTTACTGCTGTTGGCCAAGAAGAAAGGGGAGGCACTGCTTGCAAAGCGGCGCTCAAACTGCTGTGTAAATATCCGTTGGTGGCGAGGATACGACCGGAGGGAATTTGTAAGGGACTACCATCGTAGGCGGTGACTTTACCACCTGCTTCCTCTACAAGGACAATGCCAGCGGCGATGTCCCAGGGAGATAGACCCCGCTCCCAATATCCATCTAAGCGTCCACAGGCAACGTTTGCCAGGTCGAGAGCTGCGGAACCACCCCGTCGCACCCCTTGGGTTAAATGGGTGAGGTAGCAAAATTCTGCATAGTTATTATCGGCGGTTTCGCGGCGATCGTAAGCAAAGCCTGTAACCAGCAAACTCTTGCTCAATTCTGAGGCTTGGGAAACTCGGATCGGCTGACGGTTGCGGGTGGCCCCTAAGCCTTTGGCTGCTCGAAAGAGTTCCTGGTGAAAGGGGTCAAAAATCACCCCTACTTGGGGGATGCCCTCGATTAATAGCCCAACAGAGACCGAGAAACAAGGGTATTGGTGGGCGTAATTGGTGGTACCGTCCAGGGGGTCGATCGCCCAGCGGTAGGGGCTAGTTGCCTCTCCCAGGGAGCCTGATTCTTCGATCAAGATGGCATGATCGGGGCAGTGGCGGCGCAGGATGTCGAGGAGAACCACTTCTGAGGCGCGATCGGCTTCTGTGACTAAATCTCCCGGACGCCCTTTTTCTTGGATGCTTTCTAATTTACCCCAGAAGGATTGGAGGACAGCACCGGCCGCGAGGGCAGCTTCGGTGGCAATTTCGAGGAAAGTTTGCAGCTCGTCGGTTGTCATGGGTGAGTGAGTGGTTAGGGGTCAGTGGTTAGTAGAGCAGAACAATGGACAACGGACAACTGCCCAGTGGCTATTTGCGATTGGACAAGCGAAATTCGGCGGGAGTTTGGCGGAGTGGCCGCGCGGGGTTCCAGAGGCCGCGTCCCATCAACCGCGCCCATTCTTGGGCATAGGCGAGGCGCTGGCTGTATTTGGCGTTTGAGCCGGAGCGATCGCGCTGGTAGGAGGTGGGGAGGGAGGCTAAGACATAGCCTTCTTTGACGAGTTGTTCGTTGAGGAGGATGTCTTCTCGCCAGACGTAAGCGAGGCGACGATTGAAACGGTCTTTCGGTGTCACATCCGCTTCCAGCAAGACTTGTTGCCCGTTGGCAAGTTGTTCGAGGCGATTTTTCGCCTCTTCTCCCCAAGGCTGCTGGTTTAAATCCGGGGCTTCAATGCCGATCAGTCGCACTTGCTGCAAAATCGGCACGGGACTGGACGGATCGACGATTTCGAGGGTTTGACCGCTGACGACCCGTTCTACTTTCACGCTTAAGCCTTGGGGAAGTTCTGGGGGGGGTTGACAGCATGTCAGTAGCAGGACGCTACCTAAGAGCAAAAACTGCCGGAATCTCTGGAGCCAGGCTGTTTTGGCACTGAGCATGGGGACTGTCTCAGTCTTCATCTAAGGGGAACCCAGCTCGGATTTTGCCTTGGGCGAAGTAGCGACCGAATTGGAGTTCGTAGACTTCATCCTCGTCTTGTGTTTCTACTTCTAAGTCTGAGCGGGGATAGCTGACGCATAAGAGGGCATACCCTTGTTGTTGCAGTTCCCCTGACAGGCCCATTGCTTCTGGCTGATACAGTTCACCAGACAGGACTCGGACAGCACAACTGGTGCAGGCTCCGTTGCGACAGGAAAAAGGTAGGCTAAAGCCTTGATTTTCTGCGCTGTGGAGGATGTAGCGGTCTTCAGGGACTTGGACGGTGTAGCGATCGCCAGTTTGTCTATTGTGAATTTTAATTTTGTACGAACGAGTCATAAGGATTTTTGATGATCTGACATCTGAGGTGGAAGCGGTGGGCAAAAGCTAAGATCTTCAAGGCTTTTAGCCTGGTGCGATCGGCAATGAGCCAACAGGCGCGAGGCCCTACCAACATTAAACAGCAAAATTTATGGCTTTGGCTCTTTGCAAATTCAAGTTACTTCTGCTAACATATTGAACTTGTGGCTAAAATAAAAATAACGCCTCTGGAGAGGTGGCCGAGTGGTTGAAGGCGCAGCACTGGAAATGCTGTTTGGGGGTGACTTCAACGAGGGTTCGAATCCCTCCCTCTCCGTTAAATTAGACTACATATAAGGTTTCAGCGTTTTAACGCACCCAAAATATCTCTCTTCAATGAGTCCGTCTGGTTGAGTGATTGGTTGAGTGGCTTTTTTGGGCTCAACCACCAACGAACTCCTTCCGAGTCAGGGAGCGTTAGGCTGTTTTTTGGATGCGGACTCTCAAAAAACGCTCTACAAACCCCAAAAAGCGCTTTGTCAGGAGGCATACACAGATGGATGTAGATAGTGAAGTTGAGGGGGAGTTTTTGCAGTTAATTGGCTAGATATAATCTAGGTTAGATTCAGATTATTCAGCTTCACCTATTAAAGTAAATCCGGCCCAATTCCCCGGTTTTGGATATTTTTTCATGATGATTAACATTGCCTGCCGCAAGGCTTGCGCTTTATTAGGATTGAGCTGCCATTGCCGATAAAATTCAACCATTAAATCTGCTGTTGAAGCATCGGGAACGTACCACAA
>JBLNEP010000018.1:0-30886 GCA_050262755.1 Actinomycetota bacterium
AAGGAACGGCAAATTTTATGGGAAATTTCTATGAGAAAATGCTGAAAAAAGGGTTAGCACCAGCAGCAGCTTTGAGAGCGGCGCAGTTGGAGGTGATGCAACAGCAGCAGTGGCAATCTCCCTATTATTGGGCTGCCTTTACACTTCAGGGAGAGTGGTAGAATTAAAGGTGGTGTAACCAAAGTCAATATTGACTGTGAACGGGAAAATGGGTGCAAGGTTTGAGGTTCAGTAGACATTATCCATAACCAATCCCCATGCCTGAGCCGGGTCGGTATCCACCGCTACTTGGTGTTGTCAGTATGACGAAGTTCAATGCTAGTCTGCCATTATCTATAAATTGACAAAACTTTAGCAAGGCGTTACTAGAGCAGCATTGAAACTGGCAGGGGTTGAGGCAACCCCCACTGCTGTGAGGAAACCTTGCGACTTAACAATTTTACCCAAAATTACAGTATGGCCTCGAAAATATTACACCAAGAGTTGATAGCTCTACGCCAGCGTGTTACTCAGCTTGAGCAGCAGTTAGCCGATCGCCAACATACTATCCAAGACTTACAAAAATCCCAGCAAAAGCTGTCCCTGCTAGTCGAACGAAACCCTCTAGCCGTGATTGAGTGGAATAAATCCTTTGAAGTCACGGACTGGAACGAGGCTGCGGAACAAATCTTTGGCTACAGTAAAAATGAAGCTCTCGGTCGCCACATCGCAGGACTGCTAATCCCAGAAAGTGCCAAAGACCATGTCAATCAAATCGTTGTGGCTCTACTTACCCAAGAAGGCGGCATTCATAGCATTAACGAAAACTTCACCAAAGACGGCAGGGTGATTACCTGTGAGTGGCATAACACCCCATTAGTGGTGAATGGCGAGGCGGTTGGAGTCGTGTCAATGGCCCAAGATATAACAGCTCGTTTCCAAGCAGAACAAAGCCTCCAACAGGCAAAAGCAGAATTAGAAATCAGAGTCCAAGAACGCACCGCTCAACTGCAAGACACTGTTGCTCAATTACAGCAAGAAATTCGCGATCGCCAACAAGCAGAAGAAACCCTCAAAACGCAAGAACGCCAGATTAAATCACTGATCAACAATATTCCTCACATCGCCTGGCTCAAAGACTCCGAAAGCCGATTTATTGCTGTTAATGAACCCTTTGGTCAAGCCTGTGGCCTCAGTCCCGAACTCTTAGTGGGTAAAACTGACTACGACATCTGGCCAAAGGAACTCGCAGAAATCTACCGACTCGATGATTTTCAAGTCATGGCCTCTGGCAAACAAAAGCGAGTCGAAGAACCCGTTGTCAACGCTCAAGGCAACCGGATCTGGATCGAAAGCATCAAAACTCCCATTTACAGCGACACCCATCAAATTATCGGTACAGCCGGCATTGCTCAAGACATCACCGAACTCAAACAAACACAAGCCGCCTTACAACAACTCAACGAAGAACTAGAAGCGAGAGTCGCAGAACGTACAGCCGCCTTACAACAAACAGAAGCTCGGTTTCAACGCTTAGCCGCCAATATACCCGGCATGATCTATCAACTCCGCCTCACTTCAGATAAAATTCCCAGCTTCACCTATGTGAGTGCTTTCTCCCAAGAAATCTATGAACTTGCTCCAGAAAACATTCAGGAAAACCCGGCTCTACTCTTCGAGATGGTACATCCTGATGACCGCTCATCCTTACAAAGCTCGGTAACTCTCTCCGCTCAAACGTTACAACCTTGGCGGTGGGAAGGTCGATATCTCACTCCCTCCGGGAAGTTAAAGTGGCTTCAGGTTGCTTCTCGACCCGAAAAGCAGACTAATGGCGATATTCTCTGGGATGGAGTGATCCTTGATGTGAGCGATCGCAAACAAGCGGAGCAACAACTTCAGCAGCAAGCAGAGTTTTTGCAGAGCATCTGGGAGGGTGTAGACTACGGCATTTTTGTCCTCGATGTTTTAGAGGAGGAAACTGACTTCCGCTACGCCGCCTTCAACCCAGCTATGAGCAAAAACAGTCGAATGTCAGTCGAGTCTTTAGTCGGAAAGAAGGTATCAGAAGCTCTCTCTCCAGAAATGGCAGCAGCGTATTGCCAGCGTTACAGGGAATGCGTCAACGCTGGAAAAACGATTAGTTTTGAGGAAAAGTTTTGTATTAATGATGAGGAAACTTGGTGGTTGTTGAGTGCAACTCCCCTGAGAAACAGTAGCAGTCGCATTCACCAGATCGTGATTACCGCTACGAATATTACCGATCGCAAAGCCGCGGAATTAGCCGTGACTGAAAGTGAAGAAAAATTCCGCAAGTTAGTTGAAAATGCCAACGATGTGATTTATTGCCACTCCCTGGAGGGTCTCTTTACCTACCTCTCCCCACGAGTGCAAGATCTGATCGGATACGAACCTTCAGAAGTGTTGGGACAGTCCTTTGTGCCTTTGGTTCATCCTGAGGACCTCACCACCACGACAGAATTTCTCCAGCAGATCCTTGAAACAGGTTGTAAACAAGCGGGATTAGAAATTCGAGTCCAACACAAACAAGGGAATTGGCGGTGGATCACCTGCAATATCTCACCGATGCCAGATGCCAGTGGCAGTATTATCGGTTTTCTAGGGATCGCTCGCGACATTAGCGACCGCAAACAAACAGAAGTTGCTTTGCGACAGTCAGAAGCTCAGTTACGGCAGCAAGCTTGCGATCTAGAACGAGCCTTGCGGGAGTTACAACATACTCAATCACAACTAATTCAGAGTGAGAAAATGTCCAGCTTAGGTCAGCTTGTGGCTGGAGTCGCCCATGAGATTAACAACCCCGTTAACTTTATCTATGGCAACCTTTCCTACGCAAACGATTATACCAACAATCTGCTCAATTTGATCGAGCTTTACCAAACCTATTATCCCGAACCCGTTGCAGAAATTCAACAAGCCGTAGAGGAGATTGAATTAGACTTTCTTAGCAGTGATTTGCCCAAACTTCTCGCTTCAATGAAACTCGGCGCCGATCGCATTCAAAAAATCGTTGCCTCCCTGCGGACCTTCTCCCGGATGGATGAAGCGGATATGAAAGCGATTAATATTCATGAAAGCATTGATAGCACTTTAATGATTTTGCAACACCGCTTTAAAGCCAAGCATAACCAGCCGCCACTCACCACGATCAAGGAATATGGAAATTTACCCTTAGTTGAATGTTATGCCGGACAGCTCAATCAAGTTTTTATGAATATCCTCACCAATGCACTAGATGCTTTAGAAGAACGAGATGCCAAACGTTCTGTCCAAGAAATGTGGCAAAATCCCAGTCAAATCCGGATCAAAACTGAACTCCTAGAGGCAAAGTGGGTGGTGATTCGCATTGCTGACAATGGACCCGGTATGACTGAAATGATACAGCAGCGGCTCTTTGATCCGTTCTTTACAACTAAATCAGTCGGAAAAGGAACCGGGATGGGATTGTCAATTAGTTATCAAATTGTCACCGAGCGACATGGGGGTTCTTTGCAGTGTAGTTCTGTACCAGGTCAGGGAGCTGAGTTTAGAATTCAGATTCCCCTGAAAGCTAATTTACAATTGTAAATTGAGACGGAGATTCTCAATTTCTCAGCGGTCAGGGGTCACGGGTCAGACAAGATGAAGTCAATCTCGATTCCCCTTTTTCCATTTGCCATGGAGATCGAATCCAATTGTATCAAAATTGTCAAAGAAAGAAAAGAGCGGAGCGAGGCTCATGCCGACCCTTCAGAAAACGATCGTTTCTCCTTTTTCCCGTTTCCTTCATTGCGCTATAACTCGAAGGAATGCGAGCTTGTATGCTTCTATACAAACTTATTTAACTTAATTTTATTCTTGACCACAAAGTAGTTTACTCCTTTGGGTAGAAGTAACAGAAAGTTCTAACCTTTAAGATTTGAATTAACTCGATAAAGTGAGGAGATAAATTAGCCCAAAAAGCTTAGGAACAGCGGGTAAAAAGTTTCCTAAAATTCTGCTAAAACCAACAGCAATTTGTATAAAAAAGCTGTTTAAGCTTCCCCAATACTCATGACTGTTGACCATGGATTATTAACGGATTCATTAATTGTTAACAGAAAGAGGAGCCATCGATCGCGAGCTTCTTTTGTTAACTATTAACCGATATCTCGCTAATTTTGGGAAGGCAAGTCGGTATAAAAATTGCATTTGCTTCGCCAATCCTGAAAAAAAAATCAATCTTCTCCCAATTCTCTAAAAAAATCTATGAACCAACATGAAGCCCAGGTAAAAAATAATGGTGCTAGCAGTGTCGCTACCCAAAAAATTCGTTCGCGGATGTTACCCTCAGACCTGTCGGTCTCCATTGCAACTCCCCAGAACAAAACACTCCAGTCAACCGCTTCCCATTCACAGCAAAAAGATTTTAATCGCTCCGAAACCGTTGCCAACACGACTGATTTAATTTGCCTGTCTCATCTGCGCTGGAATTTTGTTTATCAAAGACCCCAACATCTCCTCACTCGCTGTGCTCGTTCCCAACGAGTCTTTTTCGTAGAAGAACCAATCTTTAGCCCCGATGCGATCGGCAATATAGAAATTACAAAACAGGAGTGTGGAGTATGGGTCGTAGTTCCCCATTTACCAACCGGACTGAGTGATGAAGAAGTCAATGCCACTCAACAACTATTAATTGACAATTTATTAGCTGATTACCAGATCCAGAACTACATCTGCTGGTATTACACACCGATGGCAGTTGCCTTTACCTATCACCTCAACCCCGTCACGGTTGTATACGACTGCATGGACGAACTCTCAGCCTTTAAAGGCGCGTCCCCCCTCCTCAAAGAACGTGAAACCTCACTCTTCCGCCGCGCCGACTTAGTCTTTACAGGTGGACAAAGCCTCTACGAAGCCAAACGCGATCGCCACCCCAACCTCTACGCCTTCCCCAGTAGCGTTGATGTCGCCCACTTCGCCCAAGCCCGCCAGATCGCCGATGAACCCGCCGATCAAGCCCCCATTCCTCACCCCCGCCTTGGGTTCTTCGGCGTCATCGACGAACGCCTCGACCTTGAACTCCTCGCAGGCATTGCAGAAGCACGGCCAGACTGGCATTTAATCATCCTGGGGCCCGTCGTCAAAATCGATCCCGCCACCCTCCCTCAACACCCCAACATCCACTACCTCGGCAGCAAAGACTACAAACAATTGCCCACCTACCTCGCCGGGTGGGACCTGGCGATGCTGCCTTTTGCCCACAACGACTCAACCCGCTTTATCAGCCCCACCAAAACCCCAGAATACCTCAGCGCCGGTAAACCCGTCGTCTCCACCTCGATCCGAGACGTAGTGCGGCCCTACGGAGAACAAGGGTTAGTTAGGATCGCTGATACCGTGGAAGCATTCGTCGCAGCCGCCGAAGCTGCGATGCGAGAAGACACCCCAGAGTCAGGATGGCTGAATCAAGTCGATGCTTTCCTCGAACAAACTTCTTGGGACCAGACTTGGGGAGCAATGGCACAATTGATTGAGTCTGCGATCGCCACCGGCCACCCTGCCACCAACGGCAATGGCAAACTGAACAAACAACATCGCTTTGGACAAGCGCCCAACCTTATCACCCGAGAATACCTCTTCGACTACCTCGTTGTTGGTGCAGGATTTTCAGGTAGCGTCATTGCAGAACGCCTCGCCAGTCAGCAAGGCAAAAAAGTCCTCGTCGTCGATCGGCGCAACCACATCGGCGGTAATGCCTATGACCGCTACGATAACGCCGGTGTTCTCATTCACCAATACGGGCCCCACATCTTCCACACCAACTCGCGGGAAGTCTTCGAGTACCTCTCGAAATTTACCGAGTGGCGTTCCTACGAACACCGCGTCCTCGCCAGTGTAGACGGCCAACTCGTTCCTATTCCCATCAACCTCGACACCATCAATAAACTCTACGGACTGAACCTCACCTCCTTCCAGGTGGCGGAATTCTTGGAGTCCTTGGCCGAACCCAAACCATATATCCGGACCTCCGAAGATGTGGTTGTCAGCAAAGTCGGACGGGAACTCTACGAAAAATTCTTCCGCAACTACACCCGCAAGCAATGGGGACTCGATCCCTCAGAACTCGATAAATCGGTGATCGCCCGCATCCCCACCCGTACCAACCGCGACGACCGCTATTTCACCGATACCTATCAAGCAATGCCACTCCATGGCTTTACTCGGATGTTTGAGAGGATGCTCTCACACCCCAATATTAAAGTCATGCTGAACACTGATTACCGGGAAATTCAAAAAGCCATTCCCTGTCGCGAAATGGTATACACCGGACCCGTGGATGAATTCTTTGAACTTCGCTTCGGGAAATTACCCTATCGATCGCTGGAATTCAAACATGAAACTCATCATCAACCCGTGTTTCAGCCGGCCCCGGTGGTGAATTATCCCAACGAACACCTTTACACTCGCATTACCGAGTTTAAATACCTCACGGGACAAGAACACCCGAAAACCAGCATCGTCTATGAGTTCCCCCGCGCCGAAGGCGATCCCTACTATCCAGTGCCACGACCCGAAAATGCCGAACTTTACAAGAAATACAAAGAGTTAGCAGATGCAACCTCAGGCGTGTATTTTGTCGGTCGCCTCGCCACCTACAAGTATTACAACATGGATCAGTGTGTGGCTCAGGCGCTGACTGTGTATAAACAAATTGCTGCGCGGGTTGCCACTCAGTCGTGAGGAGGAAGGGGGAAGGGGAAGGGAGGAGTCTTTATTGAAACCGGCTATCAGAAGCTGAAACTGACTTCCCTTCTCCTTAACCCCTGAATGCAACTGAGACGAATACGATAGAGAGTAGAGAACTAATGACTCTAGAAATGTGGGCTGGGGTGGAGTGTACCGTGAATCGCGTCGGCGATCGCTATTTCGACCAGTTGAAACGCAGTGGCCACGATCGCCGTTTGGAGGATCTCGACTTATTTGCAGAGTTGGGGATCGAGGCAATTCGTTATCCGGTGTTATGGGAACGCACGGCCCCCAATTCCCTAGAAACTGCTGATTGGCACTGGGCCGATCGGCGCCTAGGACGCTTGCGGGAACAAGGAATTCGCCCCATTGTTGGATTAGTGCATCATGGCAGTGGCCCTCGTCATACTAGCTTAATCGATCGCACGTTTCCCCAACAACTCGCTCGCTTTGCGGGTGCAGTGGCTCAGCGCTATCCTTGGATTGCCGATTATACGCCGGTCAATGAACCCCTAACGACGGCCCGATTTAGCGGACTTTACGGTCACTGGTATCCCCACGGACGAGACGCGAAAACGTTTGTTGAAGCATTGCTGAACCAGTGTCGTGCGATCGCGATGTCGATGCAAGCGATCCGCCGAGTGAACCCCACCGCCCGATTAATTCAGACCGATGATTTAGGTAAAATTTTCAGCACCCCACTGTTAGCGTATCAGGCACAATTTGAAAACGAGCGGCGGTGGCTGAGTTTTGATTTGCTATGTGGCCGCGTCCATCAAGGACATCCCATGAGTCCTTACTTGCGAGGGTTGGGAGTCAGTCAGGCAGAACTCGACTGGTTTGTCGAACATCCTTGTCCACCCGATATAATTGGCATTAACCACTACCTGACGAGCGATCGCTTCCTCGACGAGCGCACAGAACGTTACCCAGGCGTTAGCATTGGCGGTAATCATCGCCATCACTATGTGGATGTCGAAGCAGTGCGCGTGTGTGACTCCCGCCTCGCAGGACCGCGCCTGGCACTCCAGGAAGCATGGGAGCGTTACCATTTACCGATTGCCATCACCGAAGCACACCTGGGTTGCACCAGAGAGGAACAGTTACGGTGGTTGAAGGAAATATGGGATATTGCCCAAGGGTTGCAGGATCGAGGTGTGGATATCCGTGCGGTCACCGCTTGGTCGTTATTGGGAGCCTATGATTGGAATAGTTTAGTCACTCGTCAGGCGGGTTTCTACGAATCCGGAGTCTTTGACTTGCGGGGTTCGCGGCCCCGTCCTACCGCTTTAGCTTGGATGGTGAAAGAACTGGCCAGGGGTCGCACTCCTCAGCATCCCTTATTGCAGGCACCTGGATGGTGGCATCGGTCGGACCGCTTGTTGGTCAAGGAAGAAGGACGAGTGAATGAGATGTCAACGGAGGTGGTGATGAATGATTCTCCTGTCCCCGTTGTTGGTTCTCAACTACTACCATCCCCCGACAACCGCCCTCAATCTGGCAAGCAAGTGCTCGCTATTATTGGAGCGAGGGGAACATTGGGTAGTGCCTTTGCACGACTGTGCGACCGCCGTGGCATTCCCTACCGCTTGCTATCGCGACAAGACCTGGATATTACCGATCGCACCTCAGTTGATGCTGTTTTCAATGAACTCAATCCTTGGGCGGTGGTGAATGCGGCTGGATATGTCCGCGTAGACGATGCGGAACGGTTCCCAGAGGAGTGTCGCCGGGTGAATGCCGATGGACCAGCGATTTTAGCAGCGGTCTGCGCTCGTCGGGACCTCTCTCTCCTTACCTTTTCCTCAGACTTGGTGTTTGACGGCACGCGGGCAACTCCTTATACCGAAAATAGCACGGTTGCACCGCTCAATGTCTATGGTCGCACCAAGGCAGAAGCAGAAGCACGGGTGTTAGCATCGTTACCCTCCTCGCTGATCGTCCGTACCAGCGCCTTTTTCGGGCCTTGGGATGAGTATAACTTCATTACCGTGGCGCTGCGACAGTTGGCAGCAGGAGAGACCTTTGTGGCGGCTGAAGATGCGATCGTTTCACCAACTTATGTCCCTGATTTAGTGAATGCTAGCTTAGATTTATTAATTGATGGCGAGTTTGGCGTTTGGCACGTCGCGAACGACGGCGCGATCGCGTGGGCGGAGTTAGCGCGACAAGCGGCGGAGATGGCCGGTGTTAAAACTGGACGGGTGGAAGCGAGACCCCTCTGTGAGTTAGGTTTTGTTGCTAAGCGGCCAAGCTACAGTGTCCTCGGTAGCGATCGCGGCGCCTTCCTGCCGCACTTGGAACGTGCGATCGCCTGTTACTTACAAGACCGTCAATTGTCGCATTTTGGGAATCGGTAAAGGGGAGGATACAATGGGAAATCATCAGTCGTTTTAGCAATCAAATTCTGATTAATTTCAACTCGATTGCATCCCGATCCATCGACTGCAATCATCACCAACTCCCCAATTAGGAGGTTTCAGCAGTGCCATCCGAATCATCTACAATTTTAGTCACCGGAGGAGCCGGCTATATTGGCTCCCATGCCGTCTTAGCGTTGCAACAAGCGGGTTATGAAGTCATTGTTTTAGATAATCTTAGCTATGGCCACCGGGAATTAATCGAACAAGGTTTACAAGTCAAATTAATTGTTGGCGATACGACGGACCGCGCCTTACTGGATGACTTATTTGCAACTCATGCTATTGCAGCCGTCATGCACTTTGCTGCTTTCATTGCCGTCGGTGAATCAGTTGTAGAACCTGATAAATATTACCGGAATAATGTCGTAGGCACTCTCACTCTTTTAGAGGCAATGGTGGCTGCATCGGTAAAGAATTTTGTCTTTTCTTCAACCTGTGCCATTTATGGAATGCCGAAAACCATTCCGATGACGGAAGACCATCCTCAGAACCCCCTGAGTCCCTATGCCGCAAGCAAGCAAATGGTCGAGCGAATTTTATCAGATTTTGATATTGCTTACGGGTTAAAATCGGTGGTATTTCGCTATTTTAATGCAGCCGGTGCTGACCCGCAGGGTCGATTAGGGGAAGACCACCAACCGGAAACTCATTTAATTCCGCTGGTACTCTTAACCGCTTTAGGAAAGCAGGAATCCATCTTAATTTTTGGGACGGATTATCCGACCGAGGATGGCACTTGTGTCCGCGATTATATTCATGTTACTGACTTAGCTCAAGCTCACGTTTTAGGGTTAGAATATCTCATGAAAGGAGGTCAAAGTGAGGTATTTAACCTAGGAAATGGTAATGGATTTTCGGTAAGAAAAGTTATAGAAACAGCGAGTCAAGTCACAGGAAAACAGATTCCGGCTGTAGAACGCGGTCGCAGACCAGGAGATGCCCCGGTTTTAGTTGGTAGCAGCGAAAAAGCTCGTCAGATTTTAGGCTGGAACCCTCAATACCCTGATTTAAAAGAGATTATTGCTCATGCGTGGCAATGGCATCAGAAACGCCATCCCTAAAGCTTAGGTCTGGTGACAGTGAATCCTGGTTGGGAGCGCTTTTTAGTTCTTAAGCAAGCTTAACTTTTTCCTGTGAAACCAACTGACTTCCGGGAGGGGAGAATTCACCCATCTCTGCACTTCTTTGCAGAGTTTTCAGTGAATTCGCCCCCCGTGTAATTTTTCCGTATTTTCCCTGATTTTAAAGGGCGGCTGCTCGGTTATGTTTTCTCCTTAAACTTTAAGGAAGTGCCAGCTAAAAAAATAAAAATTCTCGCAAATACCCCGGTGAAAATGAGAGGAGCGTTGTTAACCTATAAATAGAATCGAAGGTAGCTAGATTGATGAACTTGTTAGGCAAATTGCTGGAGAATTCTAGTATAGAAGAGTTTGGCAATCCCCCAGCCAAAACAGCTTTTCAAGGATTTAAAACCGCCTATCCGCGCCCCCAGTTGCAGCGGAGTAATTGGCTCTCTCTGAACGGTCCCTGGAAATTTACATTCGACGATCGCGGTCAATTTGTCAGACCGTCCGATATTTCCACTTGGTCACACACCATTGAAGTTCCCTTTGCTCCTGAATCAGCGAAAAGTGGCATTGGCGACACGGGTTTTCACCCAAATTGCTGGTACGAACGCGAATTTGACCTCCCCCTTTCCTTAGAAGACTCAACCCACCGAGTCCTCCTTCACTTTGGGGCCGTAGACTACCGAGCTCGCGTTTGGGTCAACGATCAGTTTGTCGTCGAACACGAAGGCGGCCATACCCCCTTTGAAGTCGATATTACCCCTGTGTTAAATGCCAACGGACCGCAACGGGTGACGGTGTGGGCCTTTGATGACCCCCACGATTTAGCGAAGCCGCGCGGCAAACAAGATTGGCAATTGGAACCCCACAGCATTTGGTATCCCCGCACCAGTGGCATCTGGCAGACAGTTTGGGTTGAGATCGTTCCCACCACTTACATCAATCACCTGCGGTGGACCCCTCAATTCGAGCGCTGGGAAATCGGATTTGAAGCATTTATTAGTGGCGAATACCAGGACGGCCTCCAACTCAAGGTAAGGCTGAATGTCGGTTGTGTCTTACTCGTCAATGATATTTATGAAGTGATCAATGGGGAGATTCATCGACGCATTGCTCTCTCCGATCCCGGCATTGACGACTACCGCAACGAGTTGCTGTGGAGTCCTGAAAAACCGACTTTGATCAATGCCCAACTTGAACTGTGGCACTCCGGCAAAATGCTCGATCAAGTTAAATCCTACACGGCGATGCGGACGGTTGGGATTCAGCGCGATCGCTTCATGCTCAACGGTCGCCCCTACTATTTGCGCCTGGTCCTCGATCAAGGTTACTGGCCAGACTCCTTAATGACTGCACCCACCGATGAAGCGTTGCGGCAAGACATCGAACTCATTAAGAGTATGGGATTTAACGGAGTCCGCAAGCACCAGAAAATTGAAGACCCACGCTTTCTCTACTGGGCCGATGTTCTAGGACTCTTAGTCTGGGAAGAAATGCCCAGTGCTTACCGCTTTACCCCGAAAGCGGTGGAGCGCATTACCAAAGAATGGGCAGAAGCGATCAACCGGGATGCCAGCCACCCCTGTATTGTGGTGTGGGTACCCTTCAATGAATCCTGGGGCGTTCCCAACCTCACGGAAACCCAATCCCATCGCAACTGTGTGCTCGCACTGTTTCATTTGACGAAAACCCTCGATCCGACTCGCCCGGTCATCGCGAATGATGGTTGGGAAAGTACCAATACTGATATTATTGCCATCCACGACTACGACTGTAACCCGCAACGGCTCGCGAAACGCTACGGACCGGAGGTCGATTTGTCAGAACTGCTCAACCGCCAACGGCCGGGAGGACGAGTGCTGACCTTAGATGGCTATCCTCACCAAGGCCAACCGGTGATGCTGACAGAATTTGGCGGAATTGCCTACACTCAGCCGGATAATATTTGGGCCAAGCGAGCTTGGGGATATTCCCAAGAGTCAGAGGTTACCCAACTGCAAACCAGCTATCAGGCACTGCTGGATGCGGTGAATGAAGTGGAGATGTTTAGTGGGTTCTGCTACACACAGCTTACGGATACCTTTCAGGAGGCAAACGGTCTGTTGTATGCCGATCGCACTCCCAAATTCCCCCTTGAGGCGATCGCATTTGCGACTCTAGGTAGGGACTCTCAGCAACATCTGCCAGTTATACTGCCACCATCACCTCAAACCAGAGGGTTGTCAGACAATCATGTACTCCCAAACCCTGTTGAAACCGGACGGTCGCACCCTCATTCTGTACAGCAGATTTCCCATTCCGGAGGGTCTCCAAGCTCCCAGTCCTAGTCACGATCCGATCCAGGCCAACCCGCACTTGCGCTGGCATCCGCTACGGGGGGAATGGGTGGCTTATGCCAGTCACCGCCAAGGGCGAACCTTTATGCCACCGCCTGAATATAACCCCCTCGCGCCAACGACCGATCCTCAGTTTCCGACGGAACTCCCCCAAGGAGCTTATGATGTAGCGGTGTTTGAGAACCGCTTCCCCACCCTGACTGTGGATGCCCACGATCCGCCAGAGTCGATCGTAGGGACGCAGCCGGCCAATGGTGCTTGTGAGGTGGTGGTATTTAGCCAAGATCCTCAGGCTTCCCTGGGTTCTTTAGAACTGGATCACTTGGAATTGCTGCTGCAAGTGTGGGGCGATCGCACTCGTGAGCTTGGCAACCTCCCCCAGATTCAATATGTACTGCCGTTTGAAAACCGAGGCGCAGAGATGGGGGTGACGTTGCTACATCCCCACGGGCAAATTTATGCGTATCCGTTTGTGCCCCCCGTTCCGGCTCGGATGGGGGAATGTCAGCGACAGTATTACTATCAAAACGGTCGCGGTTTGCTGGAAGATATGATTCAACAGGAAATTCGGGACAAGCAACGGATTATTTACTTGGACGCGGATGCGATCGCCTTCGTCCCTGCTTGCGCCCGCTATCCCTATGAAGTTTGGGTGGCCCCCCTCAAACCTACGGCAACTTTTATGAATCTGACTTCCTATCGGCGACGGGGACTGGCGAAGGCCCTGAAAGCGGTGGCGCTTAAATATGATGGGTTGTGGAATCGACCTTTTCCCTATTTGATGGCTTGGTATCAAGCACCGATGGATGGATACCCCCATCCGGAGGCGCATTTACACGCGGAGTTTTATCCGGTGTACCGGACACGCGATCGCCTCAAATATTTAGCCGGAACCGAATTAGCTGGGGGAATGTTTGCAAATGACGCGCTTCCGGAAGAAAAGGCGAAAGAGTTACAGGCAGTCTCGATTAATTTGGAAACTCTCGCCTCAGTTTAATCTTCCCCTTTTCTCCTTCCCTTTACCTGCTAAAAACCATGAAAGGTTTAAAGACAATCAAACAATGCAGTCAAGAAGTCGCTGATAAACTTGGATTGATTCGGAAGAGTTTAACGGAGATCGGGGCTGCTGCGGTTCGCCTGCGGGGCACAGACTGGTTTGCTTGGGCGACTGCTGGCGGTGAAAATACGGTTTTGCTGGCGGCGGAAACGGGAATTGCGGAAGTGCTGATCGCAATGGATGGGGCTTGGGTACTGACGGATTACATTGAGGCTCAACGCTTGAGCGATGAAGAATTGCCAGCCAACTATCAATTGTATGTGAATCCTTGGGCGGAGAGTGGCGATCGCGAGCAGTTTGTCCGGGAAGTGACGAGGGGGGGGCAGATTTTGAGCGATCGCCCGGTGAAGGGTGAATTGCCTTTACCAAAGTCGCTGATGTTTCACAAGCGAGTCCTGATAGCGACGGAATTGGACCGCTATCGCGAAGTGGGACGCTTAGCGAGTGAAGCGATGACGGAGGTCTTGTTGGCGGCTCAGCCTACTTGGACAGAATACCAGCTTGCGGGTGCAGGAGCTGAGGCATTGTGGGCGAGGGGGTTGCATCCAACTCTGACGTTGGTTGCTGGGGAAAGGCGTTTGCCACTGTATCGGCATGCAACTGCGAGTGGGGAACCTTTGGGACGGGAAGCGATGCTGGTATTTTGTGCGAGGGGATATGGTTTGTATGCAAATCTGACGCGGTTTGTCTGCTTTGGTGGTTTGGGGAGCGATCGCGCTCAATTACACCAACAAGTCCGGGAAATTGAGGCTGAAGCGCTGGCTGCTTCTCAGCCGGGAACGGCTCTGAGTACAGTGTATCAGAGGTTGGCGGATGCTTATCAGCAGCGGGGTTATCCGCAGGCGATTCGGGAACATCACCAAGGAGGCACCACGGGATATTTATCGCGAGAAGTGGTGGCGACTCCCAGCACGACTGAGGAACTGGCGGGGAATATGGCGATCGCATGGAACCCAAGTTTGCCAGGAGCGAAGATTGAAGATACTTTTGCGACCGCGGGTGGAGCGTTGGAAAATCTAACCTGCGATCGCAACTGGCCGAGTGTGACGGTAGCGGGGCGATCGCGTCCGCTGCCTTTAGAGCGCTAAATTCACAGCTTCTTATCTCTCGTTTGATTATGAATTTCGAGCAGTTATTTGGCATCCCCGCGGAAGTAGAAGTCAGTGCGCCAGGACGGGTTAATTTGCTGGGTGAACACACTGACTATAACGACGGGTTTGTCTTACCCACGGCAATTCCGCAGCGAACGACTGTACAATTGGGTTTCAGTCGCGATGGTAGGCATCAGGTTTATTCGGAAGATTTAGACCAACACGCGATCGCCACTGAACAGGACCCCTCGCCGTCTGGGTTTGCAAGTTATCTCTTTGGTTGTATATGGCTGTTGGAGGCACAAGGGCACAAAATTCCACCCTTGAATTTATACGTTACTTCTGCGGTGCCGATCGGTTCGGGTTTGTCTAGCAGCGCGGCGCTGGAAGTTGCCACTCTGCGGGGACTGCGACAACTGTTGCACCTGGATCTGGATGATGTGCGGATCGCGCAGATCGCCCAGCAAGCTGAAATCCAGTATGCTGGCGTACAGTGTGGGATTATGGATCAGATGGCCTCTAGCCTAGCTGACACGGAACATTTGCTATTTTTGGATACGCGATCGCTTCAGATGCGAGTGATTCCGATTCCGGCGGGAGCAGAGGTCGTTGTTATGGATAGCGGTGTCCCTCGCACCTTAGCCGGAAGTGGCTATAACCAGCGTCGCGCTGAGTGTGAAGCGGCGGCCCGCTTGTTAGGCGTAAAAGCACTGAGAGATATTACAGAGCCGCAGGCGGTGGAGACGTTACCGGAACCGCTGCGACGGCGAGCTCGCCACGTGGTTACAGAAAATAACCGGGTACTGTTGGCGGTGGCAGGAGTGCCACCCGGTCGCTTTGGCGAGTTGATGAATCAGTCTCACGCGAGTCTGCGCGACGACTATGAGGTGTCGGTACCGCCTCTGGATCGGCTGGTAACACTGCTGCAAGAAACTCCGGGGGTGTTTGGGGCCCGGCTGACGGGGGCTGGTTTTGGGGGCGCTTGTGTGGCGCTGGCGGCGATGGGCCAAGGAGCCGCGATCGCCACTGAGGTGCTGTTGCGGTATAACCGCGCCGGCAACAAGGGACAGATCTTGGTGCCAGAGGCGGCTGCACTCACCCATCAAACCCCTGTCAGCCTTTAATCAACAATAATCTTTTACCGCTATATGACAATTGAGCAATTATTCAGTAAAGTGGATAGAGAGTGGATATTTACCCTATAGGTTCTAAGCCCAGCCTTCCTGCACAGGGGGGTGGGTTTTTTATTGGGGAGAGAGCTGAGCTGTAGAGTGTGGGGGGGGCAGACTGGTTTATGCAGTCGAACTCCCTCTGGCAGTTCCCCCTATTCTCCAGTCCCCACACTATCTCCTGGGACTGAGGGCCAGCGAACCGTTAAAACAGTCGATTCTTCCTCCGCGTACCAAGTATGAAGAATACCGGGACACCAGAGAACATAGTCGCCTTCACGAGATAACCAAACAGTTTGTTCGGGAAATTGTATGCAAAATCGCCCTTGAATTAAAATAGAAAGAGTAGTGGCTTGAATATTTTTTGCCCACCGCTCTCTCCCTTCTCCGGCTTTGTGGACGCACCATTTTACCTCTAAAGTCGAAGTGGAACGAGGATCGCCTGTTTGTGGAATGAAGTGCCCTAAGAACCAGCCCCAGCGACTTGCACCTTCAATTTGAGCATTACCAAACACAACTTGAGGTTCCATTGAGATTTCTTGATACCCTCCTCTGGAAAATCAGATGGGAAGTAGAAGACGAAGCGTTGAGCGAACTGGGAAAGTTTTGGCCGTTAACCAGCTTCGAGCAGCTTCATTGAGTGCGATCGGGGGAAATGGGGGGCGATCGCACCTCTGGAAGAGAGGACGCGATCGCGACCGACTATTAACCTCATGCTTTATTGTACTTTACTTAAAAGTTTCTAAAAAGATCGAGAACAGTTTCCGAGGCAGGGGTAAACTTGAGGACAGAAGTTAGCTAAGGTTGACTACGTTAGGGTTGTCTGTCGGAGACTTAAAGCTGATTCGCTTAAATCATTTGATTAAAAAGTGCATCTATCTTAAGAAAGGTTCGTTAAAATATAGTCAATGTCAGGCAGAAATGCTTGCCAATTTACTTCAAGCTCTCAACCATAACCCCGCTTACGCAACTCAAGGATAGCAGTTGCTGACACTAGGAATCCATTCTTTGCCTGAATCGCTCCTGAGTGACAACACTTGATTCGTTCCTTCGGCATTCCAGTGATTAGCACTTATTTTTTTAAGGATTTTAATTATTGCTTTGACCGGTCATCCACCTATAATTAGTAAAGCTCTTGCAAGCAACGGTTAGCAATGGGTTCTCTAAGCTTCTAACTTGCCTGGAATCATTCTTGAGTTTGGACTGCTCTCTCTGGGAAAAAAGCTTGATTCTCTGGATTCTAGACTTCTAGCCTGTACAATCCGAGAGTGCTTCTACCAGAGCCCTGTTCTCCTTTACTAAAAAATCTCTAGTTGATTGAATGCCTCAAACAGAAAAATCTCCAGAATTGCAAAAAAGTTGTGTTGATATGAATCACGGTCGCCAGTCAGCAATCCTAAATCAAATACTCGTTATTGATGACACTTTAGAAAACCTCCAACTTTTATCAATTCTGCTGCAAGAACAAGGGTATCAAGTTAGGAAAGCGATGAGCGGGAAAGCCGCATTACGGGGATTAAAGAGTGTTTTACCAGATTTAATTTTACTCGATATCATGATGCCAGAAATGGATGGTTATGAAGTCTGTAAATATCTAAAATCCGACCCGCGAACCGCCGACATTCCCATAATTTTTCTGAGCGCTCTTGATGATGTCCTCGATAAGGTCAAAGCTTTTACAGTGGGAGCCGTTGATTATATTACCAAACCCTATCAAAGTCAGGAAGTGTTAGCCCGCGTCCAAAATCACTTAACAATGCGACGGCTGCAACTGAAGCTTACTCAACACAATGTACTGCTGCAACAAGAGGTCGAAGAGCGCAAACATACGGAAGAAACCCTGCGTCAATTAGAAGCGAAAAATCGCGCGATCTTAGATGCAATTCCCGATGTGATGTTTCGCGTCAACTCTGAGGGTATATTTTTGGATTATCGCCCGGCTAAATTCAATCGACAGACCCCAGCATTGGAGGCAACCAATTTGAGCGTTCATTCAACTTGTGAGAACAGAAAAGAGGAGGGAATCGCGGACAATTTTGCCATGAGTGCACTCAATGTGATTGGGAAAACAGTTTCCGAGGTATTCTCGGAGGATTTGGCAGCTTGGACGATGCACTATGTCGAGCAAACTCTCTCAACCCAGCAGGTACAAAAAGGAGAGTATCTGCAATCAGTAGAGGGTCGCTGGTACTTTTATGAGGCCCGGTATGTTGTCAGTGGGCCGGGTGAAGTAATCGCCATTGTCCGAGATATTAGCGACCGCAAGCAGGCCGAGGCGACAGTGCGACAATCAGAAGCACAGTTGAGACTTCAACAAAAGCAGCTGCAAGTGGCGTTAGATGAACTCAAACAAACCCAAACTCAGCTTATTCTCAATGCAAAAATGGTGAGTTTAGGGCAGTTGGTTGCTGGGGTTGCCCATGAAATTAATAACCCGGTTAATTTCATCTATGGCAACCTTTCTCATATCAATCAATATACCAAAGATTTGCTAAATTTGTTGCAACTTTATCGGCGAGCTTTGCCCAATCCTATCCTAGAAATCAAATCAGCTCTGCAAGAGTGTGATGCAGAGTTTATTTCGACAGATTTGCCCAAACTCATTGAGTCGATGCAGGGAGGAGCTGAGCGTATCCGCGCCATTGTCGAGTCGCTGCGAAACTTTTCTCGCCTGGGTCAAGCTCAACTTAAATTTGTTGATATTCACGAGGGAATTGACAGCACGTTAATGATTTTGCAGCATCGCTTAAAAAATGGCAGTTATCTCCCTCCCTCCAGCCAACCGCCTCCTTCTTCAGGGATTCAAGTGATTAAGGAATACAACGATTTACCCTTGATTGAATGTTATCCCCGCGAACTGAACCAAGTATTTATGAATATTTTGACCAATGCAATTGATGCTTTGGAAAAAAGAGAAGGAGAAACGATGGAAAAATCTCCGTTAAAAGTTCCGACGATTTGGATTCGGACTCAACTGCTGGACTCGAAACGGGTGGCGATCGCCATTGCTGATAACGGACCGGGGATGCCAGAAGCAGTTAGAGAGCGAGTCTTTGACCCATTTTTCACCACCAAGGCGGTTGGTTCTGGGACCGGTTTAGGGATGTCGCTTAGTTACCAGATTGTAGTAGAGGGACATGGGGGACAAATCCGCTGTCATAGTTTACCCTCCCAGGGAACAACATTCATCCTGGAAATTCCCATCCGGCAGGCGAAATAGGGGGTGCTGTTGGTCGCAGTGAGTCAGCAGTAGAGTCCCTAAAAAAGGATCAGCTTGCCTAGTAAAGGGGAGGTGACCGATCTGGAATGTTGACGGGGGTCGTTGGATTTTGCTCGTTTCCAGCAACTCACCTGTCCCAAACAATGATTGAGAAGTGCGATCGCTAAAATTGCATAGTTGCTCCCCCAGTCGAAGTATGTGCTGGTAGAACGAACTACTAAGAAAACGTTCGGACTTAATGACAGCTTAGGAGCGAATTATGAATTACAACATCTTTGATGAGAGCTACTATCTCAGTAAATACCCCTTTGTAAAAGATGCGATTAATGCCGGTCTGGTTAAATCCGGTTTAGAACATTTTCAAAAGTACGGTCAAAAGCTGGGTCTTACTGAAGTTTCACGGTATTTCGATGAAAATTACTACCTCTCGAATTCTCCCTCTGTGGCGGCAGCGGTGAAATCTGGGGTTTTTGCTTCTGGTCTCGATCACTTCATCCAAAGTGGTTATGAAGCAGGTTGGAGCCGAGTTTCGCCGAATTATGACGAATCATTTTATTTGTCAAATAACCCAGCTTTGATTCCCGTTGTTCAGAGTGGTAATTTCAAATCCGGCTTGCAACACTTTATTCAATATGGAGCAAAGGAAGGACGATTTGGCACTTCTTTCTTTGAACCAGATTACTTAAAGCAAAACCCAGGTGTTGCCAATGCGGTGAATGCAGGAGTGTTTTCCACCGGTCGAGAACACTATGTTAAATATGGACAATTTGAGAGTAACCGTTCGGCAACTTTTGTGGGTAGTAGTAGTAGCGATGAAGTCACTGGTTTTGGTGTGGGACAGGTTGAAATCATTGGGACTGACGTTGGCAAAGATCCGCTCACAGGTGCTCGGAAATATGAAAGTTTTGGGACCAATGAGTTTGATCTTTTGATTGGGAGTCCTGGAGAGGATACTTTTGTGCTTGGTGTTCCTGCTTCTGCTGGCAATTTTGTCCCGGCACCCCTTTATATTGGGAATGGTGAGGCTCGGATTCGCAATTTTGATATCGACAATGATTATATTCAACTGCAAGGCTCATCTTTGGATAACTATCGCCTCACTCCCTCTGGGTCAAATCTACTGATTCAGACCCGCTTTGGAGATACGCTCGGTATTGTTGAAGGAGGTGCTAATCTAAATCTAACGGTACAAGCCTCCAATCCAAATGGTACTTTCTTAATTGGCTAAAATTTTTCATTCCTTAGGCAAAACTCAAGGTGAGGTGGGCTATCCCCACCTTTTTTGATTAACCTTAAAGGACGATCCGGTACTTTTGAGTTGTCTGAAGACGACTTAAGCTATGAGACGGGGAAGAGGAGAAAAGGCGAGGAGAGGAAACGATTTTGTTCTCAATTGTGGGTCAGATCGCCGCTCCGATCTGCCCTTTTTTTGACAATTTCGATGCGACCGGATGTCATCTAACTCTTAATATTATTGACAAAATCGCTCCGGGATAGATTGCCGAAAGGTGGTTAAGTTTTCCGAAGGATTTTCCACACTATAAGCTTCTTGGAGAGCATCGGCCCACATCTGGCGAGAGGCAAAATACTCAGCTCTGGCATAAGCAATTCTCTCTTTCGTTGCTCCCTCTTGCTTCAACGTTGCTTCTAAGCGATTTAAATCCGATGAGATGCGATCGCGTCTCGCTCCTCCTAGCACCTGAAACGTCACTCGAAAAATGGGACTCATACTATCATCCCAACTCATCCAATCGTAACTCTCTCCAGGTTGCAGAGCTGATCCGATATACACCAAACTGCGATCGCTTTCTTTCACCACTTGACTCCAGATCAACTCATCACTTTTTGACCGTAAAACCTCAATCTTTCCGATTGATCCCTGCCAAAGAAATAAGGGTTGCTGATGCCAAATTTCGCTGATATTTCCTAACATACTGGGAGCAATGGGGCAAAGACTGCTGCGGGAACCTCCTGTTTGTCTTCTCTTTGGTTCCTGTTTTTCATAAAGTTTACCCCAAGGTAACGGTTGATAAGTTGAAACGGTTTCTGCGTGAATATTTTGACTGGCTAAATAAGGAAAAGAGGTGCCAATTGTCACAGCACTGGTCAGCAAAAGAAAAATGACTACTTTTTGAGGTTTCATTTTAATTGAGTCCTTCTGTAAAATAAGAAAATAGAATTTGTAAATTTTAACTCTAACCAGGTCCAGGTAACAACCCAATTATTTATTGAAAAAATCCCAATTTGTTATTGATAGTAATTTAAGCTTTCATTTTAATCACCTCTCACCAACGAGTAACCATAAATTGCTAAAGTCAAAGATGGTAACAGAAATGGTAACAAAATCATCCCTGAAATATAAAGTTGCAAACTGAACACTCCATAAACGATTATACTACCGACTAGCAGTGCTAAGGTCTGTTTTTTAAATTGAATTGAGTAATTTTTTCCCAGGATTGATAACCCTTTTCCTAACAATGCTACAAGCGCTACTAGCCATAAATTTGGAATCGGAATCACCAGCCTCCGATTGAGGAGATGCTGAACCATATAAGCATGAATTTCACCTCCTGTAAACTTGAGGCGAGGATGCTCAGGATTTCGCTGGTTGAACCAGTAATCTACGGCGTCTGGTAAAGAAAGATTGTCCTGTCCGTAGCGGTCAACTCCCGCTTCCCCATAGCCTCCCGGTGCAATAATTGCAATCTGCTGCTGCCAGGAGCGTTCTTGAAAATTTGCGTCAAAATTGAGCAATTTCCAAGCAGGGACTCGCTCATAAACTTGCTCAGGAGGCATTGAATAATCAATGATGGGTTGCAGCCACATTTGACCTAGATAGTAGGAAAAAATCGTAATCGGTTGGCGTTGCGCGGTCGCAGGAAAGAGAGCTTTATAATTGATTCGCTTAAGTTCTTTTAAATCAGCATTAATTTCAGTAAAAAAATCGGTTTTATTCTCTAAGTGTGGTTTTGCTAGTTGATTAGAGATTTCTGGTAAGCCTACCGTTAACTGATAAGCGAAGGCGACTAAATATGCAAAAGGTAACTTTTGGGACTGAGACTCTTGCCTGGGAAGCACCCTCATATATCCTTCTAGCAAGTCGATGTCTCCTTGAAAACTCCAATTAGGACTTGCCAGTTCTGGTAAAACTTTGAGCCAGCCTTCATAGTCATCTCGGATCGCGGCAAATACGAAAAGGGGGGAGGGAGTTTGCTGAATTGCTGCTTGTAAGGATTGAGCTAAAATCCTATCGCTTTCTTTGTGAGGTCGGTCTAATAAATAATCAATTCCAATGACTTTTATCTTCATTGCTACCAGTTTATCCACTAACTGCGCCAGATATCTCCGATTCATAGGATTCGGTCGAATAATTTTTGCTTGTCGCAGAGATTGCTCATCAATGGCTACCAGCAGCACGGGTGGAGATGCTGTATCAATTTGTGCGGTGAATTGACGGTAAACTGCTTGAGTGAATACTCGTTTTTCTAATAACCAATCTTGCAGTGGCAGAGAGAAACTTAAAAGAGTTAAGGCAGAAAGTAAAATCCCTTCTGTCAGGCTGGGTTTAAATTGTTCCACCCAGTGAGGAATTCTCCGGGGAGGTGGAATCCGAAATAACTCAGCATTTGGATAGCAAAATAAAGAAGGAATGAGATAAGCAGAAGGATAGGTTAAATTTTTTTCGACCTTGAGATATTGACAAGCAGCCGTCAAGGCTTCCTGAACGTCTTTATACTCAGCAATTTTTTGGAAAAATTGCACCATAAAGACCTGAGCGACATCATTGCGAATGGGTTCTCGCATCACTGCAACTTGACTCAAACCTAACCCAATTAATGAAGAAGCAAGGCTTAACCCTCTGCAAGAATTGAACAAAGCAAACTGTAATCCCCGCTCTTTCGCTTGTAAAAGTTGAGGGGAAATCTCACGAATTGAAATTGAAACATTGGGTGCAATTCCTAATTCTCCCCCTGTTAATGTTGTTTCATTGCTGTGTCCTGCAAAAAATAATAAGTCCCACCCGCGTTCGTCTGCGATCGCTTCTCTAATTTTCGCTTTTAATTCAGCAATATTTTGTCCAGGTTGCCATCCAACCAAGGTAATTTCTGCTAGTTTAGCAAGGGACTGTAAGACTTGATACTCTTCTTTAAAATTTAATCCGGTTTCATCTCCTAAAATTGCTAATATTCTCGTCTTTTTTCGTCGGGTTATGTGTTGCTTTAAACTATTTTTTTCAGGGATATTTGCGGGAGTCCGAATAATCCGAATGGTTCCAGAATTTTTAAATTCTGCATCAATTTCCCAAGCTTCCCACGGCAACCGCTCTAACTCCATCGGGTAACAAGTTATGAATAAATTAACTGTTTGTAGTCCGCTGCTTTGTGACGGTGAACCCTGACATTTCGCAATAACCGCTCGAATTTCAAATAATTCTGCACTCCGTAACCAGTGATGAAATTCTGATAAAAATTTAACTTCAGCTTGCACTAATCGAGAAGGCCAATCAATGGGAGGAGGGTCAATGCTACCGCTTTTTTCAACTCGCGCTCGCAAAGCGGAGAGATAACAACTCAGATAAATTCTCTGCCATTCTAAATATAATGCTGTGATTGATTCTGGATAATGCAATCGTGCATAAAGTTGTTGTCCGGTTCCCCAAGACAACTCAAATCGACAAGATTGATCGAAGCGTTCTACTTTGAGTTGGAAGTTCATTGACTGATTTTTGCGACTCAATGCGGATGGAAGGCAAAGGGAGGAAAAGTAGTGGTTGTACCATCTGCTAAAGTAATGGTGACGCTAAACTCTTCATCCCAAGTTCCCGCTATAATTGCATACAGGTAGGGAGCTAGATTATCCGGTTTCTGGACTTGTTCGACTAAAAGTTCCTGATTATAGCTAATCGCAAGATGGGTGCCATCAGGTAAACGAGTGCTAGAGGGAATACCGCCTAAAACTAACAACAATTTCCATTCAGGAATGCTTTCGGGAGATAATAAAGACCCAGTGACGGCATAGAGTCGCAGAGGGACAGAGGCTAACTGAAAATTATGATAAGCGGCGCGAGCATTCGGGGGAATATTGCTGCCATCTCGCTTTAAAAAGGTGATAATCGCTTCCAATTCTTCCAGTGGCGATCGCATGGCTAGAGCCACTGAATTGAAGCTGAAATTCGATTCGGAAGCGAAGGTAGGAAGCAGGACCCAAGACAGTTCTCTAGCGACTTCATCGATTTCATCCCGCAGCCAAACTGCAACATTTAGGAATGGTTGAGCAAGGCGTTTTAAGCGATGAAGCGAGACGGTTTCTTGAGGTTCTATCTTCGTAATAAACCAATTCCATAACTCCCGATCGCTTAGTAGAATCGCTCCCTGTTCCCAAGTCAAAATCTCCCACAATTGACCTTCGCAGGCTTGCAGTTGTGGTAAGAGTTGAGTCAGTTGATTTTGCAGCGCAGAAAGTACGCTCGGGGAATGAGTCGGAAGCGGAGGTAAGGGAATGGCGGCTGATTCCCGACAGCGAAAATAAAGTAATAAGTCATCGGGATTACTGTCCCATGCCGCGAGAGGGAGTTGATAAGTCCAATCTGCCTCTAGTTGCAATGGCTGAAAAGTTAACTGCTCCCGGATTTGATTGTAATCTAGAAATGCTTTGATTCTGGCTTCTCCCAGTTCTTCGCTAATTTCTAGAACTACATAAAAATGAGCCGTAAATTTTGATAAATCGATGGCTGCTCTCGGAACTGCAACTGCTGGATTATTCCAGTTCCCCATCGCCATTAAACAAACTTTAAAATCTCCGACTTGCAAATTACAAACTGCTGGAATTATTTTAGCATAATCGGGCTGAAAAAGGGTGCAATTTTCCTGATTAAAATTTAGTTCACCAGCCCGTTCTGCGATCCAGTCTTCAAAACTAAAAAAAGCTAAAGCATTCAAATAAGTTTGCCACTGCCTCACGGGTGATGAAAGCCGACGGCCGATCTGCCTTGCCTGTTGGAGGTGGCTAGGCTCTAATACAATAGCTCCTGGTAGTAACCCTTCAAATTCTCGGTCTAAATCAGTTGAATCGTGGATCATTTTTATAGCTCCTTTATTTATTTCTATTACTAGATATTTCTGTCCAGGTTGGAAATATGCAATATCGAGGGATAGTCTACTGCTTGGATTGGTTAAGATTGATTGCTAACTCTGCGGAATTCAGGTAGTAACAAAGTCGTTCAGTAAACAAGCTGCTGTGGTGCTTTCTGGGATTTGCTCCCTCAGCTTGAGCTTCAGAAATGACAGATTCGATTTGTTCATCCAGTGCTTTTTCAATTTGTTGACTCATTTTTTGTAAGCGTTGAGGCTCGGTATAATTCTTTGCTTTTTCTAAAAGTAAGGGTAAAAGTGCTTTTAACATTAATTGTCGCACATCGGTGCGAAATTCATTTAATTTTAACAGGCGACTCACTTGATATTGTTCTTGTAATCCCACGCGACGGGCAATTTCTGCCATTGCTAAGCGGTCGCGATGAAATAAGCATAATCCCGTTAGGAATTGTTGAGCTTTTTCGGGGCTTTTACGTTGGAAGTAGCTGAGGCGTGAGTGAATGACTTGCTCTAAGGCTTTGTCTAAAGATTCTAGAAATTGCTGACGATAAAATTGCAGAAATTCTACTTCAAATTCAGCTTCATCTTCTGGGTCTTGGTAGGAAAGAGTTTCGAGCGGGGAGGAGGTATTGCTATCTTCGTCCAGAGGGCGGTCGAGGGATTCAATGGGGATCGAGCCACCTTTAATATAAATCCGATATTGCCTGAGCAACTCTGCCAGGTCTTGTAGTTTCAGCATCACCTCCAAGGCAGGGAGTTTTTGGTTAGTGTGGTGGTAAAAATTAGTAGCAATTTCTTGTAGTTGTTGGGGGGTGGGGGGTGGACAAGGCTTTTTTAAGAAAGTGGGAGATTGTTGCAGGCGGTCGCGAAGATAAACGGCGCGATAACTTTCTAAAAGGATGCTAGCGGTATCAATTTCAGTTTGAGTTAAGGAGTGGAACTCTTTTAAGATTTGCCGAACTTGAGCAGCACTCATATCATTCAAAAGTGCCCAATCACTGATCAGGTAAACTCCTCGTTCTAGCAAAAAACTATTGAGGCTCTGGTCATGTTTCACTAATCGATTGGTCCAAGTGGATAAACTGCTGCGATCGGGATTAAAACTGTGAAGAATTTTGATAGCAATGGGAGTGAAAGTGGGAGAGGGAGCGGCCGTGATTACGTCAGTGAGGACAAACGGAAATAAATCGTAACGGGTAAACCCATAATTCTGACCAAATTTAGCTTCGAGTTGAATACAGGCGAACTCAATCTGGGTGGAAATAAAGCAACGCAAACAAAGCGCTGCTAACCAGGAATCAGAGGAGTGGTCGTTGGATTTTTCGGCTTGAAACTTTTGCAGTAACCAGCGTTGAATCGGTGCATCTGTCACGGTCGTAACCGAGGAAAATTGGGGAAATCGTTCTCGAAAAAAGGCTTTTGCAGGTGCAATTTCTGAGCTTCTGCGCCCGCCACTTGCATCAATTCCGATCAGCGTCCAGTATTGAAAAACAGTAGTCATCATCGTTTTTGGTGGTTCTGAAACAGCGATCGCTGGTTGGCTACCCTTCGATGCCCCATTATTCCTACTACTCTATACTTCGGATAGCTGTTCTAGTATGCACGAACTCAGAAACCACCTGCGAATACTGAAACAGAAGTATTTAAAGCAGCGCACGGTTATAATGAGCCCAACTTGAAGTAAGGGCAATGTATGCAATTTTCTCAGTGCAAAGGGCTGGTTGTACTGGCAATGTTAACCGGGGCAGGAAACCCAGTAAATGCCATCGCCATGCCTAGCGAGTTCGCGATCGCAACTCCAGCAACCCCAGAAACACCCTTAGTAGGGGCAACCGATGGCAGCGAACCCCTACAAACCGCTCAAATTCCCAATCCCATCGTACCAGAACCCCCGCGACCCCAACCGATTCCCACCCCGCAACCTCCGCCAGAACCTCCCCTCAACCTCCCTCAACCGACGCCTCCCACCCCTGAACCGAGTCCAACGGTTCCCGGTGCGATCGCAGTGCAGCGGTTCGAGTTTGTGGGCAATACCGCCTTCAGCAGCGAAGAATTAGCCAAAGTGACGGCTGCGTTTACCAACCGTCCCATCACCTTTGCGGAATTGTTGCAAGCAGAGGCGGCTGTCACCAAATTTTATACAGATGCCGGATATATCAACTCTGGCGCCGTGATCCCGGCCGGACAAAACCTCTCGACTGGTGTGGTGACAGTGCAAATTATCGAAGGCAGTTTAGAAAATATCACAGTCACGGGTACCGGTCGCCTGAACCCCAACTATGTCCGCAGTCGCCTTGCAGTTGCAGCCGCGAAACCGCTGAATGTGAACCGCTTGCTGCAAGGGTTACAACTCCTGCAACTCGACCCCTTGATCGGGAATATCTCCGCTGAACTCACCGCCGGTTCTCGCCCGGAACTGAGTGTCTTAGACGTGAGAGTGAAACCGGCCAAAACCCTGAGTGCTCAACTGTTTACTGATAACGGGCGATCGCCCAGTGTCGGCAGTTTCCGGCGGGGTGTGGAGTTGACGCAAGCGAATTTGTTGGGGTGGGGAGATGCTATCAGGGTGAATTATGCCAATACCGACGGCAGCAACGCGATCGATCTCAGTTATACGGTGCCTGTGAACCCCCGTAATGGTACGGTTAGCTTCGCTTATGGCCGGACTAGCAGCAATGTGATCGAACCCCCCTTTGACCGAGTGGATATTACGGGAAATTCGACTCGGTATGAGGTCACATACCGTCAGCCGTTATACCAAACTCCTACCAAAGAGTTCGCACTTGGAATAACGGCTTCGCGTCAGGAAAGCCAGACGGCAATTCTGGGGGTCGATCAACCTTTGTCTGCTGGGGCGGATGAACGAGGCAGAACTCGGATCTCAGCTTTGCGGTTTTTTCAAGATTGGACGCAGCGGAGTCCGCGATCGGTATTTGCCGTGCGATCGCAGTTCAGCCTGGGTTTGGGCGCGTTTGATGCCACGGTGAATCAAAAAGCACCGGATAGTCGCTTTTTTGCTTGGCGGGGACAGGCACAATATGTCAGGTTATTAGCACCAGAAACGCTGTTAGTTTTGCGTTCTGACCTGCAATTATCTACGCGGGCCCTCGTGCCTTTAGAGCAATTTGGGTTAGGCGGTTTCCGCAGCGTTCGGGGGTATCGTCAAGACGTTTTATTAACAGATAATGGCGCTTTGTTATCAGCAGAAGCACAAATTCCGGTGGCGCGGTTTGGCTCAGGGAATCTATTGCAAGCTGTGCCATTTATTGATTATGGGATTGGTTGGAACAGTTCCAATGGAGACAAGCCCAAGCATAATAATTTATTGGGTGCAGGCGTTGGTTTGCAGTTACGTTTGGGGAATAATTTTACAGGGCGCATTGAGTATGGAGTGCCACTGATTGATGCGGGGGACAATCAGAAAAGGACTTGGCAAGAAAATGGAATTTATTTTTCCATTCTTTACAATCCTTTTTAAGGTGGTTATAATACAACAGAGCTTAGGTAGCGATCTAAGCTCTGAATAATTAAAAAAAGAGGGGCATCTCCGGTGGCAGGAAGGGTGAGAGAAAATCAAGAGACTTTTAGGTGGGGTTTCTCTAGCGAGCAACGGGTTACCTAGAATTTCTCTAGGTTGCTTGTTGGTCATCCTAAAAAATGCTCCTCTAGCTTTTTCGATCTAGGTTAGGTCGAATTTGGTGTTACCTAGAGAGCAACAGAGATGAAAGTTATAAAATTCTCGCAAATCTTCTTCGCTTTACCCCTCGCTAGTTTAACAATTTTTTCTAGTACCCATCCAGTTGCAGGGCAATTAATTCCTGACAGCACCCTAGGGCCGGAAAGCTCTACCCTGACCCCTAATATTACAATTAAAGGAATTCCGAGTGACCAGATTAATGGGGGTGCGATTCGGGGTCATAACTTATTTCACAGTTTTCAAGAATTTAATATCAGTGAAGGGCGAGCTGTTTATTTTGCCAATCCTGCGAATATCGAGAATATTTTAACGCGGGTCACGGGTCATAATTCTTCTAATATCTGGGGAACCCTGGGTGTTTTGGGGAATGCTAACTTATTTTTAATGAATCCGAATGGAATTTTTTTTGGACCGAAGGCTCGTTTAGATGTGGGGGGCTCATTTTTTGCCACCTCTGCTAGCAGTTTAATTTTTAGAAATGGAGGGGGATTTAGCGCGGTTGACCCGCAATCTCCCCCGTTATTAGCAGTGAATATTCCGATCGGGTTACAATTTCGAGAAAATCCAGGAGAGATTATCAATCAATCACAAGCAAGAAATAGTCAGAATCTTGTGGTTGGTTTGCAAGTACCTTTTGAGAAAAATTTAACCTTGGTCGGTGGAAATGTGCGGTTACAGGGAGGCAGTTTATTCGCAGGGGGAGGGCGAGTTGAATTAGGAGGATTAAGCGGAGCCGGAACCGTTAACTTAAATGAAGATGGAAGTTTAAATTTTCCGACCGGAGTGCAACGAGGAGATGTCTCTCTGACTGATCAAGCCAAGGTAGATGTCAGAGTGGGAAATCGGGGAAGTATGGCAATTACTGCCCGGAATTTAGAGCTATTAGAAGCGAGTCAACTGCTGGCAGGAATTATGCCCGGTTTGGGTGCAGTTAACAGTCAAGCGGGAGATATTAATATTAATACAGCAGGAGCTGTAACAGTTGATGCCCAGAGCTCGATTGAAAATAGCGTGCAGTTACGAGCAACAGGAAAAGGGGGAGATATTAACCTGATTGTTGGGTCGCTTGCTATTAGTAATGGCAGTGTACTGAATGCCAGCACCTATGGGCAGGGAGATGCAGGTAGTATCAGAATTAATGCAGGTGGACTTGTCTTTTTTGACGGAGTGGGACGTAATGGACAATCCAGCGGAGTCTTCAGCGCAGTGGCATCAGGAGCTATTGGTAGCGGGGGTGGTGTTGACATTCGGGCGCGATCGCTCTTCCTCACCAACGGCGGTGTAGTGTCGGCTAGCACTTTTGGACAGGGAAATGCAGGTATTATCAGGATTCATGCAAGTGATACCGTCTCCGTTGATGGGGTAGCTAGTAATGGACAATCCAGTGGAGTCTTCAGCGCAGTGGTATCAGGAGCCATTGGCAACGCGGGTGGCATTGACATCACGGCGCGATCGCTCTCAGTGACGAATGGTGGTGTATTGAATGCCAGCACCTATGGACGGGGAGATGCAGGTAGCGTCAGGATTGAAGCAACTGATGCCGTCTCCGTTGACGGAGTGGGACGCAATGGACAATCAAGCGGAGTCTTCAGCACAGTGGTACAAAAAGCCATTGGTAACGGGGGTGGTGTTGACATTACGGCGCGCTCGCTCTCCCTCACCAATGGCGCTCAACTAACAGCTAGCACTTTTGGACAGGGAAATGCAGGTAGCGTCAGGATTAATGCAACTGATACCGTCTCCTTGAATCAAGCAAATGCTTTCAGTACGGTGGAAAAGGGTGCCATTGGTAGCGGAGGCAGTATTGAGATTACCACTGGTTCATTATTTGTGAATAATGGTGCTCAACTGCAAACCCAAACCAAGGAACAGGGAGATGCAGGCATCATCAGGATTAATGCAACTGATACCGTTTCTCTTGATGGAGTGGGTCGCAATGGCAATCCTAGCGCAGCCTTCAGTGATGTGGCGCAGGGAGCCATTGGCAACGCGGGTGGCGTTGACATCACGGCGCGCTCGCTCT
>JBLNEP010000019.1:0-4626 GCA_050262755.1 Actinomycetota bacterium
GTGCTTTAGAAGCAGAGGGAGTGGATTTGTTAGAGGATGATTACGAAGGAAGGACAGGGAACCTAGAAGAAATTCTGGGAGAAGATTTACTCGATCGCGAAGAAGACTTTAGCGATTTTGACGATGATGAGGAGGACGACGAAGACTTAGACGACTTTGACGGGGAGGATTTGGAAGATGACGACCTCCTGTTTCAAGACAGCAGACCGATACGTCCTGGTCTGTCGCTCCAACTCAGGCCAAAAACCATTGTTCAAGTGCTTCCTTTGAGCGAAGCATCTCTTCCCAGAATCTGTTATCTAGTCGTAGACCGAGCCGCAGAATTGATCACGCGACCCTTAAAAGCCTTTGGTGAACTTGGGCAGATTCCCGCAGAAGAAATCGGAGAGAAAACTCTCCCTGTTTTTGATAACCACCGCGTGGCTCGTCGCTTTTCCACCCGCAACCAACGAGTTTGTAAGGTGCCTGACGGCAGATTGTTACAAAAAACAGCGCCTTACTTGCAAGCGAAGGGAATCACTCGTCTGCTCATTGATGGTCAAGTGTATTCTCTCTAACCTTTGGGGGAGTGAGTGTGTCAGGAAGAGGAGAAGTCTGCTAATCTCTCCCCTCCTCTGCCTCTTCTCTCCCACTCCTGGTTTCAGCCAGGGAGGACATCCCCAGAGCCGGGAGCGCAGCCGCGCCAATCGCTCCGGCACTTGCACCCAGGGCTAATACCACCCCAACAGGCAGCTCAACTGATTGGAAAACCAGAAACTTTAACGCCACTGGGGTAGCGTTTTGTACTGAAAGAATGGCGGTCGCACCGATCCAGAAGGCGACTGTCAGAGCGGTAAAGAGGGGAAGCAAGTTTTTCATAGCGCATCCGGGAGAGACCAAGGGCATGGGAATGTTGATTCGTAATTCGTAATCAGTTCCCTCAACTACGAATTACGAATGACCCATTACGAATGTTTCGGCTCCAACTGATTGACGATCTGTTCCATCTGTTGGGCGATCTTCGCTTGTTTTTCGGGAGAATTGGTTTCTAGGTAAACCCGCATTAAAGGTTCTGTCCCAGAAGGCCGTAACAGCACCCAGCCACCATCTTCTAGATAGAGCTTGATCCCGTCCTTCCGTCCGATTTCCTTAACGCCGATCCCTGCTACTTCCGTGGGTGGGTTCGTGGTAAAGGAATCTAAAACGGCTGCTTTGTGGGCATCGTTTAGGTGTAAGTCAAGACGCTGGTTGTACAGGGGACCATCTGCCTCTTTAATCGCTTCTTCCACAAGCTGAGATAAGGGTTTACCTTCACAAGCGATCGCTTCTGCCACCAACATATCGGCTAAAATGCCATCCTTTTCAGGAATGTGGCCTAGGACGCTTAAACCGCCTGACTCTTCGCCACCGATCAGCACTGCTGTCTCGCGCATTTTTTCGCCGATGTACTTGAAACCCACAGGCGTTTCATAAATTTCTAAGCCGTACTTCGCGGCTAAATTATCCAGCAGGTGAGTCGTTGCCACGGTCCGCACGATCGCACCAGTCTTGCCTTTATTCTTAATTAAATGGCGGGCTAACAGTAGCAGCACTGTATTCGGTGTGAGGACATTACCCACTTCATCCACGATCCCGAAGCGATCGCTGTCGCCATCCGTTGCTAACCCGAGATCGGCTCCATCTTCCTTGACTGCTGCCACCAATTCCACTAATTGCTCGCCCTTTGGTTCCGGCATTCCGCCACCAAACAATACATCCCGGTAAGCATGGAAGGTTTCCAGGTCGCAGCCACTCTCTTCGAGCACTGTATCTAAATAACCCCGAGAGGTTGAAAATAAAGCATCATACTTCACCTTCAGTTTAGCCGAGCGAATCCTCTCCACATCGAGCAATGTATAGAGGAACTTTAAATACTCTGGTTTCGGGTCGAAAGTCGAGATTTTATCACTCTTACTACTGCTAGGAGGTGCATCGGAAGCACCAGCGATATTTGCTACAATCGTATCTGTAATTTCCGGAGTGGCTGGACCTGCGTAGTCGGGAATGTACTTAATACCACAGTAAGGCGCTGGGTTATGAGAAGCCGTAAACATCAAGGCCCCAGCCGAATTTAAGTGCTTAGCGCTATAAGCAATGACTGGGGTTGGGCAATCTCGCTCCACAATTTTGACAGTCCATCCCAAATCTGCTAGCACCTCAGCAGCAGTCCGGGCAAACTGATCGGCCAGAAAGCGAGTATCATAAGCAACCAAAACTGGGCGGTCTTTCGAGTAGGCAGTTTCGAGATAGCTAGCGATCGCCCGCGTCACCTTGCGTACATTGGCGAAGGTAAAGTCATTGGCAATAATGCCTCGCCATCCATCCGTTCCAAACTTAATTTCTTGTGAATTGCTGCTAACACTCATATTTGCCACTCCCTGTCGATCCACATTGTTAATGGTACAAGAAGGCTATCCCCTCAGGATGTAGTCACCAAGGTCTTTCTCTGCGGTTGTCCCCAGTGCATGGATAAACGAAGAGACTGTACCTGTGCAGGCAACCCTACAGATGAGCCAAGTGAGACAGCAATCGGTGCAGATTATACCATAATTGGGTGGCTCCGGGAGCAAAGCTCCCATTACCCTAACCAATCGCAATTATCATAAAATCTTAACTTTTTATTTATAATCAAGGGCGGTTTTGTGTTAACTTTTGAGAAGTAAGCCTTTGCCGAACAGCAAGAGCTATTACCAGACTCAGACATTCCTGGCTGGGACCCATGAATCAACTGCCATGTGTTCTTAGTAACAAGTCTCAGTAACAACCAGGAAATTATATCTTCCTTAAAATATATCTACCGATCCTGATTTATAGTTATAGTAGATGTCAATCTGGCATTCTGTATATTTCCTGCCATTTTTTCAAAGCATCCAAAGTGTGCAAACACAGAGGCTGTAACCTTTTAGACCCTAAAAAACTCTTCAGCATAATGGCGGATATGTTTCCGCAGAATGGCAGATGACATTACTTCAATAAACTTAAAAAATAGAAATGAGAACAGTTCTCAGTTGGGAATCTTCCAACTTAGAGCTAGTTGGGGTCAACACTGAAATCAAGGAAAGGCAGGATGGTTAGCAACGCACCGCAATCCCAAGTTGATTTCCCTCTACAAGAGAGCCTTCAACTTTCCACCACTCTACTGGCATCAACTCCTATGGACTCAGATTCACGACTGAGCGAACTCGCTAAATCGCCGCCAGATTCACAACAAATTTCTTCTCTAGCCGTAAGCTGGGCGAAGAAATATTACAGTACCGTAGCTGCCTATAACCAGCGGAAACAACAGAAAACTTCCGAAACGTTTCAACCGCTAGAATTTGAAGGAAATCGCGCTCGTACCGTTGATAAACTAGCAGACACCCTGAAAGTCGCCTGTAATTTAGCGTGGAACAAAGTAGAAACCTTATTAGGAGAAGACATCGAGCGTCACGCCATCAGTCCCGACTTGATTAACCCGGCACAAATTATTGCTGATACTCGCAACCTTTATCGCAAAGCGCTAGAAGCTTTTGCTGAACAAGAACCAGCCGCCCGCTTAGCTGTGCTTGTTGGCAGAGAACTCATTGAAATGCGGAAGAAATATTCACAAGCCGATCCGCTGGTCCTGGGATTTGTTACCATGCAAGTTCACTATGTCGGCCAAATGCTGCTAGGCTGCCTTTCTCACGAAGAGCGGTCGCTCTTTGTGCCTTACTTAAAAATTATCGACGACTATCTCCATATTCCCTTTGGTAACATCCACCAAGCCGCAGCAAACCATGATGCTAACTCCAAAGCGCTGCTGGCAGTCCAACATCTGCTCTCTTGCACCACTCCAATTGCTCACGCTGTCTACGAGCGCGTTAACTTGCAACATCAAGGCTATCGTAGCAGTAGTGGCTACCTCAACGATTTAATGGTAAAACTCTCCGGCATTCGCGATGTCGAGATTTTCCAAAGCTATTTGTGCTTGTGCGCCTTAGAGAATAGCGTCCAACCAGTGCAAGAGGAACTCTTTCCCATTTGCGTAATGCTCTATCCCCGGCTACACGTAAAGTGGAAATTAGTGCAAGATATGCTGATGGCACTATTCTGGGAAATTCACGACCGCCTTTCTCCAGAAGATGTCTTGATCTTTTTACCTTATCTGCGAACTCTCACAGAGATGTTTTCTGATGAAATCTTCCAAGATTCCTAGTTGTTCCTCATTCCACAGGGGATTACCAGTCAACAGAAGTTAGAAGCGACTCTTTCCCAGTCAACTTCTATTCTTTACTGTTTAAAATTCCCAGCAGCTACTGCTAAACAACCCCACCCGACGATTAAAGCCACCCCTCCCAGGGGAGTAATCGCTCCTAACCAAGAGAGATTGGTCAAGCTCAAGGCATACAAACTGCCAGAAAAAATCGCAATTCCCATTGTAAAAGCCAAACCAGCCGCTACGAGAGCGGATGGTGACTCTTCAGCGCGGCTTAACAGAAGTGCTACTAACAACAAAGCCAGGGCATGATACATTTGGTAGCGAACACCCGTCTCAAAAATTTGCAAGGCGCGATCGCTGAGCCTCGCCTTCAAAGCATGGGAAGCAAAAGCACCAGCCGCCACCGATAAACCGCCAAAAACGGCTGC
>JBLNEP010000020.1:0-30125 GCA_050262755.1 Actinomycetota bacterium
GTTTGGCTTGCCAGGTCGCTAACCAGGGTAGAGATCGTGCCAATTTGATGGGTTTGTTCGCTCAGATGCAGAATTTGGATCGCGATATCTCCCACTTTTTCTCGCAAGCTCGACTGATTGAATTGCCCCTGTTGAGTATCTTGAGTCCGACCATCGATCAGCAACAACACCTGTCGAGCACTGTCAGCAGAGGCTTTAGCTTGTTGGGCCGATTGTTGTGAAGAGGCCTCCAGTTCATCCATTGTGATCGTGGTTTGATTGGCTGAGGACGCTTGCTGAATCGCAGCTCGTTCTTGCTGTTCGATCGCCGTTGCTATTTCAGTAGATGAATTCACAAGGGTATTGATAATTTCAGAAATTTTGAATCCTAATGGTTTGGCAATTGCTCTACTGAAGTAGATCCCAAAAATAACTGCTGTTGTGGGACCAAGAATCATGCCAAAAACTACCCAAAAAGAGGTAATATTTACATCTTGAATTGAGGCTTGTTTAACATTCATTGCCAAAGTTTCATTAAGCTTCAAAACGCTAATAAAATCTTTCATACTTGCATCAAATGAAAAGCGCTCTTTAGCAACCAAAAATCTACTAAGATCATCAAATGTTTTCGTGGAAGTCTTGTCAATTTTTGCTCCTTGATAGAGTTGTAAAAATTTTTCATGGTCTTGTTTCCATTGCTTCCAGGTTTCAAGAAATTTTTGATACTTCTCCGTTTCTCCCTCAATTCGTGGAGTTGCTTCATATTCCTTAAATCCATCTTCAATTTGTTTCCAAGCAGACTGAATTTGGCTCAACTCAAGTTGTTGACTTGCCTGACTTAATCGAGGATTGGCTAAGGCGCGCTCTGATGACTGAATTCGAGTTTGCCCTTGACTGATTTTCCACAGCCCATTCAGACTAGGTAGATTATTCTTGCTGAGTAAATCAATGTGCTGGCCTAACCGGAGGTTCCCACTCCAACCTACATAAGCCACAGCCAGAACGATCGATCCCATCAACAGAAAAGCACCTGTTAATCGATTCTGCAACGTCATATTTTTGAACATAGATTTTCTCTCCTATGAGCTACATCTAATTCACGAGCTAACTAGCTAACAGTTCTTTTTTTGCAAGCTCATTACAGCTTAGACAACTCGATTTCAAAGTTATCTTTGAGTTCATACCTCTTAATTGACAACTAATTTTGTCTGAGTCAAAAAATGCCTGCAACTTGTTATTCTAATCGAATGACTACTGCTTGCGACTACGAGCGCATCGCATTTATAGGTAAATCAACTACAGCATTAAGGTCGCTCAACGTGAGAATTTTTACCTGTAAATTGAGATTGCCAACAATATGCGGTGGAATCAGGATAGGCATAACTGTCATCTTTGAGCTTAGATAGAAGCTTTAAAGAAATTTTGAAGGCAAGCAAAATCTTTCTTAATAGATCAACTTCTACGTTGCACTATTAGGTAAAATCTAGAAACGAAAGCAATAAATAAGATAATATTATAGTTTGAGGGAGTAGGGCAGCATCCTATGTAAGTGGGGAAGCCGTGGAACAGAGGATCAAATCAGCAGACAGTGATTGGCTTTGAGCCGAGATCCTGATACCGTTGGCGAAATATTACTTAATCGAACCCAGACCCCCTAGCGGTGTATGACAAGGATAGGCAAAGGTCTCTCTTCCGTGTCATACACCGTAGAGGATAAAACCAAGCCAACGACCTAAGTCATCAATGAACTAGAGAAACTCTCTAGTTCGGGAAGTACATAACACCCTGCGTTTAATAGAAGTGCGTGTGGGAAAGACTTGGCACTCTTATTTGACGAGCGTACTAGACCCCAAAATTTTACCTCCTTACGTGGTTGCAGACCTCTCTGGGCGACGTTGGCGAATTGAAGAGGCTTTTAATACGGTGAAAAGACTTTTAGGTTTGAGTTATTTATGGACGGGTTCTGTCAATGGAGTTCAGCTACAGATTTGGAGGACTTGGCTGTTTTATGCGGTCTTGGTAGATTTAGGAGATGCCGTAGCTGATGAACTTAATATCCACTTCGACCCAATTTCTTTAGAGATGATTTACCGAGGTCTTTATCATTTTTCGGTTGCTGCTCAAAAAGGAATCGCTACGAACCCTGTCACCTATTTTGCTGCTCCAGAAAATCAAGATTTAGGGATTGTTAAACGACAACGAAAGCCTCGGGTTAAGTTAATCGTTGCCCCCTTTCCTGAACAACAGCGAGGTTCTGACCCATTTTTTTTCCAGCCTCTCAATGAAATTCCCTTGACAACTGCCACACAGCCTTAACTTGTGACCAATGGGGTTAGAGAGAAGCCACCCCGGTTAATTCAGGATATTCGTCATCAAGTGAGGTATGGAAGAAGAAACGGCAACCTCCGTTGGTATAAGGCGCATGACTAGAACCGGGGTGAGAGCGGATATAGTCTCCAGCACTGTAAACCTCATCCCCAATCACCAGATCGCCTTCCAGCATGAATATTTCCTCGATCGCCGCATGACGGTGGAACGGATAGCGAACGCCTGATTCAGCTCGAAGAAACCCAACGAGTTCTCGCTTAACCTCATCTCGGTGAACGATCGCAACCACAACACCGGGGGTTGTATGAGGAACCCAATCCAAATCCTGCGACCGCACTACTAGATAGGGTTCAGGAATGGAGGCAGGGACGCTTGCAGGCGGGGAAGCATCCAGTCCAAGTTGCTTAAATAGTCGCTCCTTTAAGTCGGTTGCTACTGGTAAAGCAGGAACGCTGTAGGGAATCGCCGTTACCTCAGATTGACAAATGGCAAGTTCTTCTGCCAGGTCAGGGTATTCTGCAATTTGTTGCTCAACCCAATGGCGCTCCCCTTCACTTAGCAGATCGAGCGCGTAAAGGGGAGCCAGTTCACAAAAGCAGTAGTTCTCAGTCGTCATTTTCAATCAACCTTCTCTTAGCGTCTATGATGCAGCCGTTACAAGTCCTCCTTTGAGCTAAGAGCAGACTTTAACTTCCCCAATCCTAACCGAATCCGAGTTTTAACGGTTCCCAAAGGCAGCCCGATTTGAGTTGCAATTTGGCTGTGACTGAGTCCCTGATAATAGGCAAGCTCTAGGACTAACCGCTGTTCATCTGGGATAGTTTGCATCGCTGCTATGACTCGGCTACGACGTTCTCTTACCAGAAGATCTTCAAATAAGTCTACACTGTCTGCTTTCGGCTGGAGCTCTAATGCCTCGATTGACGCTGTTTTGGTGGGGTTTGTGCGCTGAATTTTACGAAGGCGATCGAGGATACGACTGCGTGCCAGAGTAAACAACCAGGTATCACCTCTGCCTTTTTGAGCATCGTAGCGATCGGCTATTTTCCAAACCTGGGCAAACACATCTAAAACTACTTCTTCACTTTCTTCAACAGAGCGTAGACTCTTGAACGCTAACCCATAAATAATTCGGGCATAGCGGTCGTACAGCGCAGACAAGGCGGATTGGTCGCGTTGAGCAATTCGAGTCAGCAATGAGGCATCGTCAATCGCAGCAGATTTCTCCATCCAGGGAAGAATTTTGGCAATAGAGACATCATTGGGCAGTATATCCAATCGCCTCACGTATGGGTGAGAATCTTCTCACTAAATTTTTACCTCTCCAAAGTAACAAAAGTAGGGTTAACAGGGCATCTGAGCCAGCAAACGGTTTTTGCAGTTCTTCTGCTGCCACTTCTTGCCAGTGCCATTCTCTCTGTCGTTGGATGAGGTGACAGGGAATAGAAGTCTGCTATTAAACAAACCAGGGCTTGTTCTTTTAATCAAGGGTAATCCTGACTCTTAGAAGGGGATGCCGTTCCTGCAAGCGATTGAGGGCTTAAGTCAGTGCCACGAGTCGAAGATTACCCTTTACCTGAGCTGTCAGGACAAAATGCAAAGGAGTGGCGCGATCGCGGAGCCAAAGTTCTTGTTCCATGGCTCCCAAGCGACGGTAGTAGAAGGATTTCATCAATTAGGGGACTCCCAACTCCACCAACATTGCTGTTGGATTCCAATATGCCTTGAGCGATTGAATCTTTCCATCGGCACTAAATTCAAACAAATCAATGCCCTCAAATGTCACCTCACGCCCATTCTTACCAGTTCCATGCCCTGTCCATTTCACAGCAGCAGCCTGCCCGTTAATTGAAACAAATTCCTCAGTCAGTCCCACCGTTGAAAATAAATCCACGATCGCTTGAAAAAATTGGTGGACTTCAGCAGTCCCATTGAGTGCAGGTCCATCCGCAGGGTCATAACTGACACAATTTTCAGCGAAACATGCCACCATATCTTCAGCTTTATTGTTGCCACGACTCGCAGCAAAATATTGCTGAATGGTCGCTTGAATTGATTCAGTAGAAATCGTGAATTTTTGAGTTGTCATAATACCCTCATAGTGAGTTAATAAGCGATGAGCATCCAAGTATTTCAGTTCACATCTGACGATCCTAAACCTGTGTGAGATTTAGATGCGTTGGCATGGTCTAATAAATGCCTTCCGAATAGGATCAGTCCAAGTCCAAACAGCGTGGCTCCAATTTCTGTGACAACGTTGCCTATAGCACCTTGACTGACAAAAAGAGCACCGATCCAGAATAAGGGTGCACCCAATGCAAGACAGATTCCTGCAATTTGATTCAGTTGTCTTAAACGAATCAATTCAGTACCGAACACCATAAAGCCAAGAGAGAATATGAAGATCGTCAGAAACACAATCACTCTAAAGACAAGTACAGGCGTTTCAACTGAAACTTCCTCAATTTGTGAAATAAAATCTGGAGCATGGACTGCCAGATAAGGAACAATGAAAGAATCCCAAACTGCGATCGGCAAAGAAAGTACAGTTCCAATCAAAGACAGCCAATAGCCTACGGTAGTTAACGTTCCTTGTGCGACCGTAAAAGCATACAAGGGTACCAACCCACAGATGATGAGCAGATAGGAAACGAACCAGATGACATGAACTGGCACCCAGATGGGTTCAAGTGCTCCTTGGGCAGTATTGGCGGGATGGAAAAACATAAAGCTACTGAATAAGACACCAGCGACTACCAGGGAGAGTTCGCTGAATTGCTTGCCTAAGAAAGTCCTCATATTCACCCCGTTCTGAAGCCTCAATTAGAGTATTTAGAAAGGAATACGTTGGAAATTGCCATTTAGATCTCCCGACACAGACAATTTCAGGATCGGGATGACGTGAAAAATTTCCCTTCCTACAGATCTAAGTGTCAGCATCAGGCGTATTCCTGATTGTTCAATGGTTTGAATCTTTCCAGGAGTATCCATCATGCTGGCTAACGCCCAATCTTCAGCCTTTGACCTGTTTTCCCCTGAAGCGCTGACTAATCCCTACCCACTCTATCAACAAATGCGAGAGACAGATCCGGTTCACTACTCAGAATCACTGGGATACTGGCTTTTAACCCGCTATCAAGATGTGGAAGCGGCTCTAAAAGATGAGCGTTTGAGTGCCGATCGCAGTCCGTTATTTATCAATCAAATTAGAAATTTGGATGTCAACTTGATTCAAAACTTCCTGCGGTTAACCAAAAATATGATGATTGAGAAAGACCCACCCGATCATACTCGGATGCGGAAGTTGGCAAATCAGGGCTTTACCACTCGTGCTTTAGAAAGTTGGCGCAGCATTATTCAACAGACCACCGATCGCTTGCTGGATCAAGTGCAACATCAGGGTTATCTGGATATTGTGGCCGATCTCTCGGTGCCATTACCTGCCCTGATCATTGCCGAAATTTTTGGAGTATCAGAGAGCGATCGTGCCAACTTGATTGAGTGGGCAAGCGACATTGGTACATTTTGGGGTGCGCCAAGTGGAGGCGATATTGAGGAACTTGCCCGCAAAGCGGATCGCTCATCAATTCAATTCACCCAGTTGATTCAGCGATTGGTAGAAGAACGCCGTCATCAGCCTGGAACTGATATGATCAGCCTGCTGACAGTGGCCTATGGAGCACAGGGTTTAGATTTTGAGGAATTACCTTCGCTTTGCATTTTGATTCTGAATGCAGGACATCTAACGACCACCGATTTAATTCCCAATGGAGTTTCAGCATTACTCAACCATCCTGAACAACTCCAAAAACTAAAAGATCGTCCAGAATTAATGTCATCTGCGATCGAAGAACTAACGCGCTACGACACGCCAGCGCCGTTCGTCTTTCGGATTGCTAAAGAAGAGATCGTCATTGCCGATAAAATGATTCCGACTGGAAGCGTTGTAGCGCTGGGACTGGGAGCTGCTAATCACGATCCAGAAAAGTTTGCCAATCCCGATCGCCTGGATGTCACCCGTTCCCCGAATGAGCATTTGGGCTTCGGTCCGGGTGTGCACTTCTGTCTTGGAGCGGTTTTGGCTCGAATGGAGTTAGCCATCTGTTTTGCAACGCTGCTAAAGCGGATGCCAAATCTGCGATTTGATCCTGAAAAACCTGCAATTCCTCGTCACACCAGTTTAGTTTTCAAAGGATTTGACACACTTCCTGTCCGATTCTAATATCAGTTTGTTTTTACTAATCCCGATGCTGACAAAGCCATTCTCGCAATCATGTTGGAGAGCGAAAAATTTTTCGCTCTCCCTGGCGACCCTCACGGGTGTTAAAGTTGGTCATAGCAGTCAACACAGGCTGGTGCAGCGTCAAGAATTTTCCTCTCCTCAATCAAAACTAGCGGTCGCACAACTCAGTATCGATGGTAGTAAAGTCCGACAACGGAACAAACACAGGAAATCCTAGACTGGTATCACCTGAAAGAAAATCTTTATCGGGTTGGTGGTTCCCGCAAGCGAATTACACAAGCTGAGGCTTTATTATGGCAGGGTCGGGTAGAGGATGCGATCGCTATTTTTAACAACTGCCATCGTCGGCAAGCCATTAATTTCTGTGCTTACCTCAAAAAACATCGTCTTCGCCTTGTGCACTTGTCAGCAATTGCAACCAGGCTCCATCGGTTCAGGAGCAGTAGAATCAGCCCTGAGAGCCGATCGGTAGAAGGCTAAAAATTTCAGGCGCACAGTGGAAATCGGAAAGTGTTTCCCAAATATTACAACTGCGTTGTGCCTACTTAAAGGGTGAATTTGCACTTTAATATTTTTGTTTTTACAAAATCGGGATGCTCCCCTGCTCATGGTTCCCATAATCACCAGGAGCAATACAATCCAAAGGGGATAGTCGGGTTTAGAGCGGAAGTTTTGAATCTGTTGAAGGTGTGCCATGACGTTCATGCTTGAGAAGATGGAGAGAGCAACTTCTCCATTTTCTATTTTCTACAATCGCTCGATCGGCCCTGTCTCTGAAGGAGAGGCTTGGTAGTAGGGACTGCGCTCAAGATTTTGTTCTCAGCGTGGAGGCTGAGGGTAGCATCCAGTGCGATCGAACCCCCATTGATTTAGGAATGCTCATCAAAAAACAGGATAACTGCTCCTCAATAATCGAGGTGGAACAGATATCCTGCTTAGTTTGGCTCGCCTCGTTCAAGGCAACTTGTCTAACTTAGTACCATTAATTTTGGTTTAAATTTCCGCAACCTCAAGGCATTGGTGACAACCGAAATTGAGGAAAGAGCCATAGCTGCACCCGCAATAATTGGGTTGAGCAGCCAGCCAAAAAAGGGAAACAGAATTCCCGCAGCAATGGGAATGCCAGCCGTATTATAAACGAAAGCAAAAAACAAATTTTGCCGGATATTCTGCATGGTGGCACGACTGAGCTGAATGGCGGTGACTATGGCTTGCAAGTCTCCAGAAATGAGCGTGATATCCGAGGCTGCGATCGCTACATCTGTTCCCGTCCCAATTGCAATTCCTACGTCGGCTTGTGCTAACGCCGGAGCATCATTAATGCCATCTCCTACCATTGCCACAATGGTGGTTGAATTTCTCCGATTTGCTTTCGTTTTTCGGCGTTTTTGCGACTCACGTTGCAGCGATTGAATGATGCTAGCTTTTTGATCGGGTCGCACTTCTGCAAACACGCGGTTAATGCCAACTTCCTGGGCAATTGCTTCCGCAGTACGGCGGTTATCTCCCGTCAACATTACCACTTCTAACCCTAATTTTTTAAAAGCTTCTACCGCTGCTTTTGCAGAGGGTTTGAGGGCATCGGCAATGGCGATCAGCCCCTCAATTTCTCCATCCACTGCAATCCAAACGGCTGTTTTTCCGGCTGCTTCCCAATCCAGTTTTCGCTGTTGCAGGAATTGGGTTTCAATGCCGAGTTCTTCCATCCAGCGTTGAGTTCCAATTTGAACCAAGCGGTCGGAAACCAAGCCTTGAACGCCACTGCCGGCAATGGCTTCAAAGTTTTTTACTTCTCTCAATTCAACTTGTTGAGATTGAGCATATCTTACCACGGCTTCTGCTAGGGGGTGTTCTGAATTACGCTCAACGCTCCCTGCTAGCTTTAATAATTTTAACTCATTCCCATTCGCCGTACCCTGTACGGTAATAAAATCAGTAACAGTGGGTTTTCCTACAGTCAGCGTTCCGGTTTTGTCGAGGACAATTACTTGAATTTTGTGAGCCAGTTCTAAACTTTCAGCTCCTTTAATCAAGATGCCATTTTCTGCTCCTTTTCCTGTCCCGACCATGACCGAAGTCGGAGTTGCTAAACCCAAGGCACAGGGACAAGCAATAATTAAAACACCGACCGTTGTCATCAAGGCAAGGGTGAGGTTTCCCATGACATTAAACCAGATGATAAACGTGGCGATTGCAATCGCAATTACCGCTGGTACAAACCACCCAGTGACCCGATCCGCTAACCGCTGAATCGGCGCTTTAGAGCCTTGTGCTTGCTGGACTAACTGCACAATTTGAGCTAACACAGTATCTTTTCCCACTCGCGTTGCTCGGAATTGAAAGCTGCCAGTTTTATTAAGGGTGGCGCCAATTACTTCATCTCCAGGCTGCTTTTTTACCGGGATGCTTTCCCCAGTAACCATTGCTTCATCGACGGTGGAGTTTCCTTCAATTACTTCTCCGTCTACAGGGATTTTTTCACCCGGTCGCACGAGAATGATATCATGAATTTGTACTTCTTGAATGGGAATATCCATTTCTTCCCCATTCCGAATGACGCGAGCATCTCTTGCTTGCAAACCAATCAAGGTCCGAATGGCTTCTGAAGTTTGACCCTTGGCCCGACTTTCAAACAGTCGCCCCAACAAAATTAAAGTAATCACAATCGCGGCTGTTTCATAGTAAACTTCAGGTATTAAGCCTTGCGCGATTAAAAAATTGGGGTAAAGGGTAGCAAATAGAGAATAGAAAAAGGCTGCACTGGTTCCCAGCGCAATCAAAGTGTCCATTGTAGCTGAATGGCGCTTAAAAGCTTTCCAGCTATTGATATAAAATGAATAGCCACACCAAAATTGCACGGGTGTTGTTAATAGTAACTGGAACCAAGGATGATGCAGCCAAGTGGGAATCAAAGGAATGTGTAACCCGGTCATTGCTGGCAGTGACCCTACTACCAGGAAGGCACTCACAATTCCTCCTACTGCAACTTTACGGATCAAGTCTTGCGATTCTGCCTTGCGGGCTGCTTTTTCAGCATCATCTTCTCCCATCATTAGGTCTTGTTCTTGGAGAGAATAGGCTGAATATCCTGCCTCTTCTACCGCCGCTTGAATCTGTTCTAAATTGGTGATTTGGGGGTCATATTGGATGCTAGCTTGCTCCGCACCAAAGTTGACATGACACTCATCCACTCCAGGAACAGAGCGAATCGCAGATTCGATATTGTTAGCACAGGAGGCACAACTCATGCCTCGTAGTTTTAGGGTGAGAGTATTGCTCATAAATTCCTCTACTGCTGCGTTGACCGAGTGTTTAATGGTTAGGCAGCGGGGTAGCCAACTTTGGCGATCGCTTCCTTAACGGCTGTTTCCGAGGCTTTGGTTTCTACTGATACCATTTTGGTTTTTGGATCGGCCTGAACGCTCGCACTGGGATCGACAGTTTTTACTGCTTTGGTGACGGTATCGACGCAAGCAGAACAAGCGATTTTGGGAACTCTGAGTTGTAGTGCCATGAACTGTCCTCCTGAAAGTTGCTAAATTCTATTGTTAACTTTCTAGTCAACTGGAGAGTCAAGCCCCTAACCCTAAAATTTTTGGGAAAAGGTACCTGACTCTGCCAGTGGGGAGCCTCACGATCGGCTGAAGACAAGCGACTTTAGGGTGACGGAGTAGAGGCGGGTGGAGCCGACAAGCTTTGCTGAGAGTCAGTTTTTTGAGTCAAAATCCCCCTGTTTCTGTTGTTGATTGGCATCCATCGAGTGAGTTTGACATCCTTGAAGGCAAGATGGGTGACGATCGCCTGAGTATTTTTCCCATTGCTTAGCGTCAGTTCCCTAGATAGCAATCTGAGGCTGCAAGAAAATCCCTCTAAAGAAGGACGAAGATTTCATCCTAATTTCATGGTTGAGCGAAAAACTGAATAGTTACGATACTTGGTAATCACAATCAAGTTCTGGCTCATCCATCCTGTCTTCTTCATTCGCTCGAGAAGGAAATAGCGTTTATGCAGTTTTTTTCAGTAAAAATCCGAGTTTTAGGCTTAGCGCTCATCGCTTTTTCCTACACAGCAACAGGGCTGCTAACAGGCTGTTCGTCTGTCACTTCTCATCAAAGTTCAACTCCCCATCAAACCACGACTGAAGTGGGGACACAACCAGAAGGAGCGCCCAATCACGCTGGGGATAACATGAATCATGGTCATAACATGAATCAGATGATGTCTATGGATTTAGGTCCCGCTGATTCTGACTACGATCTGCGATTTATTGATGGGATGATTTTGCACCACCAAGGTGCGATCGAGATGGCAAAGGAAGTGCTCAATCAATCCCAACGCCCTGAGATAAAAAAGCTCGCCAATGATATTATTGCGTCCCAAAATCAAGAGATTCAGGCAATGAAACAATGGCGACAAGCTTGGTATCCTCAAGCAGACAGCAAACCAGTGGCTTATTCTGCTCAGATGGGTCATCAAACCAAGATGACTCCTGAACAGGGGCAGGAGATGATGATGAAGACAGATTTAGGAGCAACTGATAGTCAGTTTGATTTACGTTTTATCAATGCGATGATCCCGCATCATCAAGGAGCGGTGGTGATGGCTCAAGATGCTCTCAATAAGTCAAAGCGGCCTGAAATTCAAAAATTAGCTCAAGCGATTATTGCCGATCAACAGCGAGAAATTACGCAGATGCAGCAGTGGCGAAAAGCTTGGTATCAGCAGTAATGAGCAACGAAGTTTTTCTGGATTTGCCTAGCGGAATACTGGCAAGACAAACAATTTAAATGAGGATGAGCTGATGATTGCTGAATGTTTTTGGGGAGCAAACATTCGGCCGGTTTCAAAGTGGCGCTATTGCTGATTCATCGCCACCGCGCGAGGTATGAATCGGCAGGGATTGGGAGTCGTTGAAATCTGTACCGCATTTATTTCATCCTGATTTCATTTTTATCTGAAAAACTCAGACAGTAAGAAGACAGCACTGCTCCTCTTGTTTCTGGCTCAAGGACTTCGTTCATGATGCTACCTCGCACTCTGGTTTCAGCCGCTCTCAATTCCTGCTCTCCAGCAGCTTTTCACCTCGGTACAGGATGGTTTTTGGGTCTTTTATTGCTAACGGTTCCTTCGGCTGCGTTTGCTCATGCGGGACACAGCCATGAGTTCCAAGGCGCGAATGCAGCAACTCAGCCTCCGGGTGCGATCGCAGTTGATGCGATGACGGCGCAGCGGATGGGGATGAAAGTTGAGCCGATCAAAGCTCAGCGGCTGGCAATAGCTGTCAAAACCACAGGCCAAATTGAAAGCTTACCCAACCAAAAAGTGAATGTGCGGGCTCCCGTGAGTGGTACGTTGGTAGAGTTGCTGGTCAAACCAGGCGATCGCGTTTCTAAAAGTCAACCAGTCGCGGTTCTATCCAGTTCTGAGCTTGCTCAACTGCGGGTAGAATCCTTGTCTAAGCGAGCCGAAGCGATCGCAGATTTACAGCAAGCACAAGCGGATTTAAAACTTGCTCAAGAGAACTACCAGCGCCAAGTTAAAATCGCTGAAGCTGAGGTGGCGCAAGCGAACACTCAACTGAGTGCGGCTCAAAAGCAGTATGAGCGCGATCGAGAATTAGTTGAGCAAAAATCGGTGGTGAAGGTTGCGAAGGAAAACTATCAACGCCAAAATGAGATCGCGGATGCTGAAATTGCCCAAGCAGAAACCGAACTTGCCGTTGCTCAAGAACAATATGAGCGCGATCGGGATTTGTTAGAAAAGGGAGCGATCGCACGACGGACCTTCTTAGAATCCCAAGCTCACCTCGCTCAGGCAAAAGCTCAATTAGCTAGAGCAAATCAGCGCCAAAATGTTTTGCAAGCTGAGAGTGACATGAGGCGGGCGGAAGTGGATCTTCCCCTGCGAAATTTGCGGGAATCACAAGGTCAATTAGCGGAAGCTCAAGCACAATTAACCAAGGCTCTCAGCCGCCGGGAAGTCTTAGAAGCAGAGGCACAGATCAAACGCGCTCAAGCTAGTTTAGAAGTTGCTCAGTCCCGTCTTGGCTTAGCGGGTGCTGCTTATCAAGCGCGACTGCAACAATTGGGTGCGATCGCAAACGATCGGGGACTTGTTACCGTCCTGGCTCCTATTTCTGGCACGGTTGCTGAGCGAGAAATAACCCTAGGAGAATCGGTTCAAGCGGCTGAAAAATCCCTAATGACTTTATTAAATGATAGTAGGGTTTTTGCCAGTGCCAATATTTATGAAAAAGATTTACATCAAATTCAGCAGGGTCAAGAAGTGAGGGTAAAAGTTGCTGCAACGAATCGCTTTTTTACAGGCAGAATTACCTTCATTGGCTCCGTCGTCGCTGGAGAGACTCGCGTGATACCGGTAAAAGCTGAACTGGATAATAGCGAGGGAAATTTAAAACCAGGTATGTTTGCGGAATTAGAAATTTTAACCAGTCGGACTGCGAGTTTGATTGTGGCAATTCCCACTTCAGCCTTAGTAGAAGCGAATGGCAAGCAGCTTGTCTATGTCCAAAATGGCAATACCTTTCAACCCGTAGAAGTTGCGATCGGTCAAACCTCTGGAGATTTAGTAGAGGTCAAGGGTGGTTTATTTGAGGGAGATTCCATCGTGACTCAGCGGGCGCCTCAACTTTATGCTCAGTCTTTACGAAGCGGAAATTCTGGGGAAAAAGCAGAGAGCAAAGCAGTAGAAAAAGCAGTTAATCGTTCACTATTTTCTTTTCCTGAGTGGTGGCTCATTCCAGCCGGAGGAGCCGTTGCAGTAGGTGCTTTTTGGTTAGGTCGTCGCACCCAGACTCGCACTCATTTACCATTGAGTCCTGCTCCGAATGCTCCTGTTTATGATTTAGAAGCTTATCTCAATAATACCAAGCAAGGAGCAGTGTATCATGACCGCGAGGAAGCTTAATTGAGTTAGCTCATTATGCCTGGGGGATGGGGGACTAAATACCCATTTTTGACTAACACTTACCGCCTATTTTTAAAATGTTTAATACGATTTTGCAATGGGTCATTAACCGACGCTGGCTCGTCGTTATGGCAACTATTATTATAACTTTGTGGACATTAAGCGTAGTCCCAAAGATGCCCCTTGATGTCTTTCCTCCCTTTGCACCTCCCCAGGTTGAAATTCAGGCAGAAGCACCCGGTCTTGCTCCCGAAGAAGTCGAATCTTTAGTGACATTTCCGATTGAAAGTGCTATTAATGGAACACCGGGAGTGATGACGGTCCGCTCATCTTCTGCTGTGGGTCTTTCAGTTGTTAAAGTCATCTTTAATTGGGGAACCGAGCTCTATCAAGCTCGCCAGTTAGTGACAGAAAGGTTGCAGCAAGCTCAGAGTAAGCTACCAGCAGGAGTGGCTACACCGCTTATTTCTCCAACAACCTCTCCTGTTGGCACGATTATTACCTATGCCTTCACCTCCGAAACAACGGCTTTAATGGAAGTACGACGCCTTGTTGACTGGCAAGTAACCAATCGCCTGTTAGCAGTACCAGGGGTGGCTCAAGTGGTCAGTTATGGGGGGGAGCAGCGACAGTATCAAGTATTAGCTGACCCTGCAAAATTAAAAGCTTTTGATGTTTCTTTGCAAGACCTCACAACTGCTGCAACTGCTGCTAATATTAATGCTCCTGGTGGCTATTTAATTACCCCAGATCGAGAAACTTTAATTCGGGGAGTAGGGCGGATTGAATCGGTGGCAGACCTTCAACAATCTGTGATTACTTCCCGCCAGGGCACACCCGTGAGAATTGGAGAGGTCGCTGAGGTAAAAATTGGGGCGGCTGTCAAACGGGGGGATGGCAGTTTAAACGGTCAAAAAGCTGTGATTGTAATGGTGAATCGACAGCCCGTTGCTGATACTCCTACGGTAACGCGAGCGGTCGAAGCAGCAATGGAAGAAGTCAAGCAATCTCTCCCGAAAGATATCAAAGTTACTGTCACATTTCGCCAGGAAGAATATATTGAATCTTCGGTGGAAAATGTCCGGTCAGCTTTAGTAGAAGGCAGTATCATTGTTGCTCTCATTCTCATTCCTTTTTTGATGAATTGGCGCACCCTGACAGTTGTGCTGCTCGATTTTTTCCTCACTTGGCTTTTCGGGCTGTTGGCAATGGATTGGCTGAAATTAGGGTTAAATACAATGACTTTGGGGGGCTTATCAGTGGCAATTGGGACGGCGATTGATGATGCCATTGTCTACGCAGAAAATACTTATCGAAATTTGAGAGAAAATAAGTTATCGCGACATCCCCGCCCTACTTTAGAAGTAATTTTTGATGGCAGCTACGAAGTACGAGATTCTTTAATTGGAGCAACTATCATTGGTATTGTTGTCTTTTCTCCAATTTTTACCTTGCCGGGTGTGGAAGGACGAATTTTTACCCCAATGGGGATTACTTATCTGGTGGTGGTGGTCATTTCTAGCTTGGAATCCTTGTTGGTATCTCCGGCCCTCTGTGCGATCTTTCTACCTAGCAAGCGGATGAAGGCAACAGAACCTTGGTTGCCACGATTTTGCAAGAAACTTTATTATCCTTTTTTACAGTTTTCTCTGCGACGATCGCGACTGATTTTAAGTTTAGCAATTGGAGCAATGGTAGCTGCTTGCATTATTTTACCATCCTTTGGGCGGGCGTTCCTCCCGGAATTTCAGGAGCAAACTTTAGTGAATACCATTACCCTCTATCCAGGGGTATCTTTAGAGGCGACGAATAGCGCAGGTTTTGCCCTCGAAGCCGCTTTGAAGAATCACCCTAGTTTTGAATATGTCCAAGTGCGATCGGGCCGCGCCCCAGGAGACAGTGATGCAGCAGGGGTTAACTTTGCTCATATCGATATTGGTTTAAGCGAAGCAGGCATGAAAGACCGAGCTAAAACGCTGGAAGTGCTCCGGGAAGAATTTGCAAAATTGCCGGGAGTTGCACCTAATATCGGTGGGTTTATTTCTCACCGAATGGATGAAGTGTTATCGGGGGTGAGAAGTCAACTTGCCGTCAAAGTTTTTGGTTCTGACTTAGAACAACTCCGCAGTCTTAGCACGAAGATTGAGGAGCAAATGAAAACGGTTGAGGGAATTGTTGACTTGCAACTCGAACCCCAAATTCCGATTAAACAAATTCAAATCAAGTTCGATCGCCAAGCAGCAAGCCGGTATGGTTTGAAAGTCGGAGAACTTTCTGAAATTATTGAAACTGCTTTAAATGGTCGAGTCGTTTCACAAGTCTTAGAGGGGCAACAAACCTTTGACTTAGTGGTCTGGTTACAGGCGGAAGCGCGAAATAACCTAGAAACAATTCAAAATTTATTGGTTGATGCTCCGGGGAACAAAAAAATCCCTCTTGCTCAAGTTGCTACCGTTAAATATGGCACTGGACCCAACACCATTAACCGTGAAAATGTTTCCCGGTTGATAGTAGTTTCGGCGAATGTTAAAGGGAGAGATTTGCGGGCAGTGGTCAATGAAATTCAGAAAAAAGTGAAGCAAGAGGTGCAATTACCTTTTGGTTATTTTATTCAGTATGGAGGTCAATTTGAAGCGGAAGAGCGAGCAATGCAAAATATCCTGATTTTTAGCGCGCTCGCCTTTGTGGCTATTACCATCTTGATGTACTTATCCGTTAAATCTATCCCTTCTACTGCTATCATTATGATTAACTTACCCATTGGATTAGTAGGGGGAGTGATTGCGGTTGCTCTGACTGATGGCATCATTTCGGTCGCTTCTTTAGTGGGTTTTGTCACTCTCTTTGGAGTTGCAACCCGCAATGGACTGCTGTTAGTTGATAATTACAATACCAAGTATGCTGAGGGAATGCCATTTCAAGAAGCGATTATTAAAGGCTCACTGGAACGGCTTAACGCGATTTTGATGACGGCTCTAACCTCAGCTTTGGGGTTAGCCCCGCTGGTAGTAGAAGGGGGAGCTGGTAAGGAAATTCTGCAACCTTTATCGATTGTTGTTTTAGGAGGATTATTTACTTCTACCGCCCTCACTTTGCTGGTTTTGCCAGCGCTTTATGCTCAGTTTGGAGAGAGGTTGATGCCGAACAAAAAAGTGCAAGGCTGCGAACAAAGATTGGATGCTTCCAATCCGATTCTGTCTCAAAATTTACCCAATTAAGCGATTTTTTTACCCACTGATTCACCCCAGAGGAAACAAAGCCATGAAATTATTGAAAATAAGTTTAATTGCGATTAGCAGTCTCAATCTGATGTTTTTGACTGCCTGTGGCAATCAAAACCAAGTAACTAAACCTGCCATGAGTCCCGTCACTTCTCCTGTACAAACTGCCACCCCAACCCAACCCATATCTCCGACCGGAACAGTGGAAAAACCAGGACATCCTAGCACTTCTCAAGGAGGTCAGGTGATTGAATCAGGGCCCTATCATTTAGAGTTAGTCACGTTGCCAGAAGAGAAGGGAACGCACCTAGACTTTTATTTACAAACAGGTGATAACCACCAATCAATTACCAATGCGAAAGTTAGGGCTCAAATTCAATTGCCTAACGGGAGTCAAAAGCAACTTGATTTTGCCTATGACACTGCTGGCAAACATTATGCAGCTTTGCTTCCTGACTCAATGCCAGGAGAGTATAAAATTGCCGTCCTCTCCGATATTAACGGTGAAAAAGTAAACGGTCGCTTTAGTTTCAAACGTTAGTCAAACTTCCCTTTCAGAATTGTAAAATAACTTGTTCATTTTGCCATGAGAGTGCTGCTAGTCGAAGATGAACCAGATTTAGGAAAAGCGATTAAACGCACCTTAAATCAAGAAAAGTATGTAGTAGATTGGGTAACAGATGGTCTTGAAGCTTGGGGCTATTTAGAAAGCCAGTGGATGCAATATACGGTGGGAATTTTTGACTGGTTAGTACCAGGAATTTCCGGATTAGAATTGCTGAAAAAGTTACGGGTTCGGAATAGTCAGTTGCCTGTGTTGATGCTAACTGCTTTAGATAGAATTGAAGATAGGGTGGCTGGATTGGATGCGGGAGCAGACGATTATTTAGTCAAACCGTTTGGGATGGCAGAATTGTTAGCAAGGTTACGAGCTTTGCAGCGACGCTCGCCACAAATTCAACCTCCAGAATTGACCGTCGGGAACATGACGTTAGACTGGGCAACGAGAACAGTTTATCGTTTTGCAACCAATGGGGATAAACAAGTGATTTCACTCACTAATAAAGAATTTCAGCTCCTTGAATTTTTTATGAAACATCCCAATCAAATTGTGACCAGCGATCAAATTCGCAATCAAATTTGGGAGGTGGGCGCTGACGCATTTAGTAATGTTGTCGCTGCTCAAGTGCGACTGCTGCGACGTAAGTTAGAATCCATCGGCTGCGCGAATTTAATTGAAACCGTTCACGGCATTGGCTACCGCTTAAAAAATCAATAAAAAGGAATCGAGTGTGTGAATCAAAATAAACTTTTTAATCAAACTCGCTGGCGGTTAGCTCTTTCCTATGCAGCCGTCATGGGTTTAATTCTGAGTTTGTTAGGGTTCGGTGTTTATAAAGCGATTGCTCATGCTCATTGGGTGGCTTTAGAGCGGGAATTAGAATCAGTAGCAGGAACGCTGCATGATACTTTAGAATTGAAATTAACACAACCGAGAGTGTTAGCTCCAGAGGCGATTGAATTATTACCTAATCTCCGTTTAGTCGGAACGAATCTGCTCCCCAAAAAACCTGCATCAAATCGCCACATTCTCAGCGCTCTTAATCAAGGACATTACTATATTCGCTTATTTGATACTTCCGGCCATTTAATTGCGACCGCAGGGGCTGAACTTGAAGGATTTTCATCAAGTTTAAACACTGCACTTTGGCAAACTTTAACGGATAGCCAAGGCAATGTCTATTATCAAATCTCTCTGTCCCTGCACACGCAAGACCGGCGGGATTGGGGGTATTTCCAAGTAGGACGAAGCTTCAAAGAATTTGAAGATTACCTCGGTACCGTCAAATGGGCTTTAAAATTAGGTTTGCCGATTGCCTTAATTTTGGTCGCTGTCTCTAGTTGGTGGCTAGCAGGATTAGCCATGAAACCCATTTACCAATCTTACCATCAGATTCAACAATTTACTGCCGATGCAGCCCACGAATTACGGACGCCTTTAGCAGCCACACAAGCAACCGTGGAATCAGCACTATTGCTGCCAGATTTGGATGAAAAAGAAGCACGGGAAATTCTGAAAACTCTTGAGCGTCAAAATCGGAGACTGATTCAATTAGTGGCTGATTTGTTACTACTGACCCGCATGGATCGGCAAGCGGTAGTCCTGCGCCCCCAAAGCTGTTGTTTAAATGACTTAGTAAACGATTTAGTAGAAGAATTAGCAACGCTAGCGATTCCGTCTCAGGTGACGCTGCTCTCAGAGTTGCGGGTGAAGAAACCGCTGTCAGTAATCGGCGATGCGGACCAGCTTTATCGCTTAGTTTATAATTTAATTGTGAATGCAATTCAATACACGCCGGTCGGGGGCAAAGTGATGGTAATTTTAGACCGCACCCCCCTAGAGGCAATCATTCAAGTGGAAGATACTGGGATTGGAATTGCAGCCGGAGAACAGGCGCAAGTTTTTGACCGTTTCTATCGAGTTCATAGCGATCGCTCGCGCGACACAGGCGGATCGGGATTGGGACTGGCGATCGCGCGGAGTATTGCTCAGGCTCATCGTGGTAGCTTGAGCGTGCAGAGCGAACTAGGAAAAGGCAGCACGTTCACCCTGCACCTGCCTTTCAGTTGATGAGTCATCATGGTCTCATCTCTTTGTGGAAGTGCTTAGATGCTTCCATAAAATCTGCATCAGCACCTGCTTCATCTCCGAGGCTAAAGCGAGTAATGGCTCGGTTGTAGTAAGCACTGCCATCATGGGGATTCAGCTTAATCGCCCAGTTAAAATCAGCTAACGCTCCCTGTCGATCGCTCATTTGGCTGCGGAGGACGCCTCGATTAAAGTAAGCTTTGGCGCTGTTGGGATTCAGCAGCAACGCTAAGTTATAGTCTTCCACCGCTCCTACATAGTCACCCAGCCGACTGCGGATAAATCCCCGATTGGTATAAAATTTAGCAATCTTGGGATGCAGTTGAATCGCTTTATTTAAATCTTCCAAGGCTGATTTTTTCTCGCCCAACTGATAGCGAGCCACACCGCGGTCATTATAGGCCCAACCATGATGCGGGTTTAGCCTCAATGCTTCGTTAAAATGCTCGATCGCCCGGTGGAAGTTTTTTTGTTCCATGTTTTTTACGCCCACTAGATAAAAATTTTGGGCGTTTTTTTGCGATGCTGACACTTGAGGAGAAGCAGTTTTTGGCTCAGGGGCTAGTTTGGTGTTAGTAGTCGCGCTCCCTAACAGGTTGATAGAGGTGAGAAGCGGTTTGATGGTTAAGCGGGTGGATAGGAGTGGGAGAGGAGACATCAGGCTCTAGCGTTTAACTCGACACCCTAATCTTCGGGGATATTCCTGGGGTTGGCAGTGATGGCTGCACTCTCAGATCCGTGATTATTCTGACTGGATCGGGTGATGGCTAAAGTCAGGTGAGCGTGAGGATAAGTCGCAAGCAGGAGTGATCCAGATCACCATTACTGCTGGGATGAGCCGCTTCAGGCTCCTAAAACCTGCTAGAGACTGAAGAGGGTTCACCGCGTTATTTATTAAGCTTTATGACCAAAATCTTAACGGTGAGATAGGGGTGAAAGTTAAACTCTCACTCTGAACAGGCTGAAACCGTCTTGCTGAGGGCAGCGGATAGAACTGCTTAACCCTCTAAAGAATAATTAAGCGAAACGGCAATAGATGAAAATATTATAAAGTTATATTTCTAACTTTCTAAACAGCAGATTTGCTTGTGCACTAACTCCTACCGGAACGAGGTTCTCTGTCAAAATGGCTCATATTGTTGTAATTGGTGCTGGAATTGGCGGGCTACCCACCGCTTACGAACTGCGACACTTGCTGCCCCCATCGCACCGGATCACACTGATTTCTGCATTCCCTAAATTTACTTTTATTCCTTCTCTACCTTGGGTGGCGCTGGGTTTTACCGAGTTATCACAGGTTCAGATCGAGGTTCAGAAAGCGATCGCTCGCTTAGAGATTAACTTAATCATCGGCGCAGTCACGGGCATCGATCCAGTCAACCAAGAAATCGCGATCGGGGAAGCGGTCGTCCCCTATGACTTTGCCATCATTGCCACCGGCGCAGAACTCGCCCTCGATACCATCGCAGGATTAGGGCCAGAAACCGGTTACACCCAATCCGTTTGTAACCCTCACCACGCCCAGATGGCACGTCAAGCTTGGGAAGAATTCCTCGAAAATCCAGGACCACTCGTTGTGGGTGCGGTGCCAGGGGCCAGTTGCTTGGGACCGGTGTACGAATTTACACTGCTGGCTGATTTTGCCCTGCGTCGCCGCCGACTCCGCGAGAAAGTTCCCATTACCCTGATCACCCCAGAACCCTACGCCGGCCATCTCGGAATTGGTGGGATGGCTAATTCTGCCGAGTTAGTCAAAAAAATACTAGCCGATCGCGACATCGAGTTGGTAGAAAATGCTGCGATCGCGAGTATTACTCCCAACAGCATCACCTTAGCCGATCGGCGTCATTTTCCCTTTAACTACACAATGCTACTACCCTCTTTTAGAGGGCCTGCTTTTGTGCGAAAAACCGGTTATTTAGGAGATGAAAAAGGCTTTTTACCTTGGTTGCCAACTTGTCAACACCCTAAGTTTGAGTCCCTGTATGGAGTCGGTGTGGTCCTGCAAATATCTCCCCCCGAAAAAACCCATATTCCCCTCGGCGTTCCCAAAACTGGCCAAATGACAGAAGCAATGGGAATGGCAGCCGCCCATAATATTGCCCTCAAACTCGGTGAAGTTTCCGGCCCACCTGTGAAACCAACTTTAGAAGCCATTTGTTTAGCAGATTTTGGCAATACAGGCATCGCTTTTCTAGCAAGTCCCGTGTTACCCGATCCCCTCACTGGCCAACGGCGAAAAGCAGTTGCCTTAGAAGGGCGTTGGGTAAGCTGGACTAAAATCGCCTTTGAAAAATTTTTCCTAGCAAAAATTCGCTGTGGTTTATCCGTGCCTTGGTTTGAACGTTGGGGTCTACAAGCACTCAATTTATCACTGGTTGAACCTCTTTCCGAAACCAGTGAGCAGAGAAACCAGTGAGTTTTAAAGACATTCTAAGGTACGCATGGCTTGGTCAGTGCTTAAAAACACTCGCTCCCGCCCTAACTTATCCACAAACCCCACCTGTTCTAACTTATCCATCACTGGTCCTTTGACTTCCGATAGGTAAAACTCGACTCCCATCATTTTTAACTCATCAATCAAGCTTTGCAACGTCTCTAAAGCACTGCCATCGATCAAATTGACGGCACTGCAAACTAACACTAAGTGTTTGACTTCGGGATTTTTCACCACTGATTTAATCAGATAACTTTCCAGATACTTCGTGTTAACAAAATACAAGCTTTCATCCACTCGCACTGCTAAAACATGGGGGCAAGTTTTAACGGGATGACGGAGGACATTGCGGAAATGTTCTGTATCTCCAACTCGACCCACAATCGCAATATGGGGTTTACTTGTCCGCCATAAATGGAGTACCAGAGAAATAAGTGCACCCAGCATCACGCCTTTTTCCACACTGGTCAGTAGCACTGCCCCAAAAGCACTTAACCAAGCGATCGCATCGGCTCTATTATAATTCCACAACCGTTTTAGCGTTGAAAAATCCAGTAAATTTCCAACTGCGGCTAAAATAATCGCCGCTAAACTGGTTTGAGGTAAAAAGTAAAATAAGGGGGTTAAAAACAGAACCGTCAATGCCAAAACTGTAGCTGAGATAATTCCGGGTAATCCAGTATTAGCACCCGCAGAATAATTCACAACCGAACGACTGACTCCCCCTGTAACTGGATAACCCCCTGTAAATGCTGCGGTGATATTGGCGGCTCCCAAGGCAAAAAATTCTTGATTAGCCTCCACCTTTTGCCGCTTTTTACTACCCAAAAATTTGCCCACTCCATAAGCTTCCATAAAGCCAACAAAACTAATGGCTAAAGCAGATGGCAGCAGCATTTGTAAAGTATTAAAATCTAACCCAGGTAAGGTTAAAGGTGGCAAGCCTTTGGGAATATCTCCAACGACTTTCACCCCAGCCATTTGATTGAGATGTAGCAGCCATACCAATAAAGAGCTACCCATAACAACAATTAAGGGCCCACACTTAGTGATGGGCATAATCACTGCTTCTTGAAAACCCCATTTCTTGAGGAGTTTGCCTAGCTTTTTGTTGAAATAGAATAAGGTAAGGAAACTGGCTGCTCCTAAAGCAAGGGCGATCCAGTTGGTATTGCCGATTTGTTGAATGAGGTAGGTAAGGGTCGCTAAAAAGGATTCGGTTTGGGGAATTTTGAGACCAAATAGATGTTTGGCTTGGCTAGAACCGATGAGGATTGCGGCTGCACTGATAAATCCAGAAATAACGGCTTGGCTCAGAAAGTTAACGAGAAATCCCAGCCGTAAAAGTCCCATGCAAATTTCAATAGCCCCGACGAGAAAAGCCAAGGTGAGTGCAAATCCCAAATAAGAGGGAGTATTCTCTTTGGCAATCACGCTTACTGCTGCGGCCACCATTAAGGAATCAACTGCTACCGGCGCAACGGAGAGCATCCGAGCGGTTCCTAAACAGGCATAAACGAGCTGGGGTAAAATGCTGGCATACAGTCCCACTTGGGGCGGTAAACCAGCCAGCATGGCATAGGCCATTCCTTGGGGAATTAATAAGCTACCAACGATTAGACCGGCAGTGATATCTCCTGGTAAGTCTTCGGTGCGGTAATTGCCTCCCCATTTGAGGATTGGGAAAAATTCACTGAAGGTAAACAGCCACTTGGGAGGGTGTAAAGAGAGGTTTTTCATCCTAATTCCGGTTGTAACGGTTCCCCTGATTTTGACAGCGTTGAAAAGCACGTAAATGCTTTTCTTGAGAAATTTGGCGCAGTTGGATAAAAGCTGCTCGCAAGTCGGGTTGAGTCATAAAATTGAGGAAGTTATTATACATTTCTATGTTGGCAATTTCAGCTTCGACTCCTGCTTGACAAGCTGCTTTGAGGGTATCGGGAACTGATAAATTTTCGGTAAAAGAATCGGGAGGGATAGGAACCCCATACTTGCTGAATAAAAACTTCCACAACTGAATGTGGTTATCTTCGGATTGGACAATATTGCGAAAAGGAGGCACGGCCCCAAACTTCTGGATGACTGCCTGATAAAGAGCACGAGCGCGATACTCGTCGTTAATGGCTGCTATCATCGTTTGTTTGGTGGTTTCGTCCAGGGTGATTTGAGCAAGTCCTGCAAAGGGGGAGGAAATCAACCCAATGGTGCAGGTACTGATTACGATGATTCCCTTTCGCATCCAATCAGAAGATGGACCACGGTTTTTCCAGTAGGGTTGGCGGAGGTTCATAGCAGTTTGATGGGGGAGTTGCGATCGCACCACTTGGGATTAGTTCAGCGCGACTACTTGGCCACACTGCTGGTTTGCTGGGACTGCTTCTGCGATTTTTTTGGGATTGGGTAAGTTAAGGTTATTCATTTGTTCGATAAAACTTGACCGATCTTTGCCGACAAAGCGGGGGTTATATTGTTTTTCTTCGCCGATGGTGGAGACGGTTTGACCTCTGTAGTCGTGACCGGGATAGACTAAGGTTCGATCGGGTAGGGTCAATAATTTTTGAGTGACGTGATCGTACATCGTGCCGGCGTTCCCGCTTTGAAAGTCGGTGCGGCCGCAACCCCGGATTAAGAGGGAGTCGCCGGTGAGCACGCGATCGCCATTAATTAAATAAGAGTTATGACTATCGGTGTGGCCTAAGGTCGCGATCGCCTTAATTTCAACTTCACCCAGTTGTAAAATTTCCCCATCTTTGATGAAGCGGTTGGCACAGGTGGCGCTAGCATTTTCTGGCACCACTCCCTCACAATTACTTAGTTCCCGCAGTTTGCCAGTCCCTGTGATGTGATCCGCGTGAATGTGGGTTTCCAGGCAGCAACGCAGCGTTAACCCCAATTCTTGAATGAGTTTCCAGTCCCGCTCCACCTGCTCTAGGACGGGATCGACTAAAACTGCTTCTTTCGTGGTTTCGCTCGCAATTAAATAAGTAAATGTACTGGTTTCGTTGTCGTAGAGTTGCCGGAATAGCATTTTTTTAACTCCTTACTGGCTAGTTGACTTTATATCTAACTTAAGATATGGTTATATAGTAATATAACGTAATGCAATTTGGCAAGAGACACAAAACAATTTTTTGCGAGCGGGTTAAGTAGATTTGCTCAGGCAACTCGCGCCACACCCAAGCTCCCTTTGCCAGCGTGCGACCCTTAAAAACTCTCGCTCCGGGAAACATATAGAATGGTAACGACTCCTCAACAACACTCCCAGGCTCCTGTTTTAAAAGTAGAACCGACGATTCAGCAAACAATCCATCACCAAATAGTTGCGATCGGTGGGGGAGCAGCCGGAATCACCACCACCTCGAAGCTGCTGGCGAAAAACCGCTCCCTCGACATTGCGATCGTGGATCCCGCCGACAAACACTATTACCAACCCGGTTGGACGCTCACCGGTGGCGGTGTCTTTCAAATTGAACAGACCTATAAATACCAAAAAGATTTAATTCCCAAAGGCGCCACTTGGATTCAAGATTCCGTCATTAAATTAGACCCCGATCGCAATACAGTTCTGACTGCGACAGGCATTAAAATTGAGTATGACTACTTAATTGTTTGTCCCGGCATTCAACTTGACTGGCATTTAATTAAAGGGTTAAAAGAAGCCATTGGTAAAAATGGTGTCACCAGCAATTATTCACAACTTTACGCTCCTTACACCTGGGAACTCATCAAAAACTTTAAAGGTGGGAATGCACTGTTTACTTTTCCCAATACCCCGATTAAATGCGGAGGCGCACCGCAAAAAGTAATGTATATGGCTGATGATGCTTTCCGCAGCCACTGGGGAGTCCGAGAGCGCACCAAAATCATGTATTTTACACCCGCAAACAGAATATTTTGGGTCCCGCAATATTCGGCTATTTTAGAAAAAGTAGTGAAAGAGCGGGATATTGAGGTGAAGTTCTACCACAACCTTAAAGAAATTAAAGGCGCTACAAAAGAAGCTGTTTTTGATGTACTAACTGCTGAAGGCAAAGTTGTAGAAGAAGTCACCATTAAGTATGAAATGATTCACGTCGCTCCGCCCCAAAGCGCCCCAGATTTTATTAAACAAAGTCCCTTAGCAGTGCCGAATCATCCCTTGGGATGGGTGGATGTAGATAAAGACACCATGCAGCACAAGCGTTATCCGAATGTTTTTGCCCTCGGTGATGCCTCTTCTCTGCCAACTTCTAAAACGGCTGCTGCTGTTCGCAAACAAGCACCGGTACTGGTAGAAAATTTACTTGCCTTGATGGTATCTAAACCTTTATCAGCTCAATATATGGGCTATACCTGTTGTCCTTTAATCACCGGTTATAATAAAACTGTGATGGCAGAGTTTGATGGTTACAACTGCAAACCTCTATCCAGTTTTCCACTCAATCCCCTCAAAGAACGTTGGGTAATGTGGTTTATGAAAAAGCATCTTTTACCTTGGATTTACTGGCATCGGATGCTGACTGGAAAACCGTTTGAGGGAGATTATATCAAGTTTATGCAGTGGCAAGATAAATAAAATTGGTTCGACAGTGAAGTTACTACTCTACGGCTCCACCCTCCGGATTAGGAGGGTGTTTTTTATGCAGATAAACTCTCCTTTTGAGGGAGGACTGTCTTGCTATCTTCTCTCGCTCAAACTGATACCAATCTCCGATTTTTTGGGGAGGGAATGGAAAAGGGAATGAGGTGAGGGACTCGATACCCGACAGTGCTTGAAAACTTTAGAAACGGGAACAACCGTCCTCAACAATTAACACTAATCCCCCAGAAAAAATTCTGGATGACCGCTTGACAAGCATATTGCCATTTGGTTATATAGTAAATGTCTGCGAACAGGACTAATGATGTTCGCAGACCGTAGCATTTATTTCAAGGAGATAATACCCCAATGACAACCACTGTGGTCAGACCTTCAGGGGATAACCTGTGGTCGCGGTTGTGCCGTTGGATTACCAGCACAGAAAATCGGCTCTATATTGGCTGGTTTGGTGTGTTAATGATTCCTACCATTTTGACTGCCACCACTGTTTTTATCCTGGCGATGATTGCAGCTCCCCCAGTCGATTTGGACGGTATCCGCGAGCCAGTTTCTGGTTCTTTGCTCTACGGCAATAACATCATTACTGCAACTGTCGTTCCAACTTCTGCCGCGATTGGCTTGCATTTGTATCCCCTCTGGGAAGCCGCTTCTTTGGATGAATGGCTGTACAATGGTGGCCCTTACGAGCTGATTGTGCTGCACTTTTTAATCGGCATTTACGCTTATATGGGTCGTGAGTGGGAGTTGAGCTACAGATTAGGGATGCGTCCCTGGATTGCGGTTGCTTATTCTGCTCCTGTCGCCGCCGCTACTGCTGTTCTGTTAATTTATCCCATCGGACAAGGTAGCTTTTCTGACGGGTTGATGCTGGGAATTTCTGGCACTTTCAACTTTATGATCGTGTTCCAGGCCGAGCATAACATTTTGATGCACCCCTTCCATCAATTAGGTGTGATTGGCGTGTTTGGCGGTGCTTTATTTGCAGCCATGCACGGCAGTTTGGTGACTTCTTCTCTGTTACGGGAAACCACCGAAAACGAATCTGCTAACTCAGGTTATAAATTCGGGCAAGAAGAAGAAACTTACAACATTGTTGCTGCTCACGGTTACTTCGGTCGCCTGATTTTCCAGTACGCTAGTTTTAACAACTCCCGCTCATTGCACTTCTTCTTAGCTGCATGGCCAGTGGTGGGAATTTGGTTTACCTCGTTGGGAATTGCCACAATGGGTTTTAACCTCAACGGGTTTAACTTTAACCAGTCAGTGATTGATTCGGAAGGACGCCCGATTAATACTTGGGCAGACATCATCAACCGAGCTAATTTAGGGATTGAAGTGATCCACGAGCGGAATGCTCATAACTTCCCCCTCGATTTGGCTGCTGTTGAGTTCCAACCTGTCGCGCTCAGCGCTCCCGCAATCAACAGCTAACCTCCTCTAACGTCACAGTGTCTTAATCCTCAAAAATCCCGACTCTTAGCAGTTAAAGCTAGGGGTCGGTTTTTTAGGGTAGGTACAGCTTGATTTAATCAATCAATAGTTAGGGGAATTGGTAACGATGAAGAAAACATTGACTGATTGTCAATGACCGATCTGAATGGTTTATAACCGATAGGAGGATGGCTTCAATCAGTTCAGTCTGGGAGAGTTTTAAACTGATTCTAAGGATTCAGGAGGAATTGCGTGTGGCAGGATGGAAAGGTCATCAGCGTTAGTTGTAGTTGGTATTCCTAAATGTTTCCTAGCATCTTCCTCGGCAAGTTTGCGATCGCCTTCGCTGTCGAATTGGCTTTCATCCAGTAAGTTCCCAGCCTGTATTGCTTCATCTCTAGTAGGAGAAGAGCCTTTTTTCCACTTGTACCGATAATTCATAGATTGCTCCACTTGTTTTTTTAATGTTCTTTTGCTAAGGGAAGTAAAATCGTCAATTTTTAACGCTACAGTGCCTCTCAATGAGATTAAAGCTGTTACCATTGGCATGGTAAAGGAAAGGGAAGATCGGTGCTTTGTTCTGACCCACAATTGAGAAAATTCTTGTTTCCCCTTTTCCCCCTGATTCCGGTATCACCCGAATGAAGATTACAGGTGATTTTTGTAACTCACCCAGGTAGACCGGACATCCTGCCACTTTCAAGGTACAATTGTCAGGTCATGACCGCTTCAGGCTGTCAGCGTAGGCGGTTATAAACCGCTGAATCAGGTTACAGAACCAAGGCCTAACCCTTATCAGTCATAAAAACAGAGAGCGGCCCTGGATCGCCTCTAACAATGGGGAGAGATTTATATTTATTGAAAGAGATAAAAAACGCGACCGCACCCTTGTTCTCTCGCTCCCGCTTTGGGTACTTTGGGCAGAGAAAAACGAGCGATCGTTGATGAGGAGTCCCCAAAGTGTGACATAACTAAAGTTGCATAAAATCGGGAGCGAAGATGATTGATTTTACAGTTTGGGATACCTTGCTCCACCAGTACGTTGATCGGCAGGGTCGAGTAGACTATCTTGCCTGGAAAAATCAGCAACCTCAAGTTTTAGCGAATTGGTTATCGAGTCTAGAACGGTTAGATCTTGAACCTGACCTCACTCACAATCAGCAGTTAGCATTTTGGATTAATCTTTATAATGCGTTTACAGTTTCGACAATTCTGGAACGCTACCCCATTACTTCAATTCGACCCTTGGTATTCGGAATTCCTAACTGGCTCACCTTTTTGTGGTTCTTTCAAAGGCGGGTGTACCGCTTCTCAAATCAGGTGTATAGTTTGGGTGAAATTGAACACCAAAAGCTGCGAGAACAATTACAGGAGCCACGCATCCATTTTGCCATTGTCTGTGCTTCTATCGGTTGTCCGTTACTCCGCAATCAAGCTTACTCGCCTGAGCAAGTGAATCAGCAATTAGAAGAAGATGCCACTCGCTTCATCAACAATCCCGACAAAGTTCGTTTCGACCCCCAGACAGGAATCCTATTCTGTAGCAAAATCTTCAAATGGTATCGCCAGGACTTCCTGAACGTAGCAGCTTCCATACCAGAGTATATTCGCTCATACCTCAAAACAGAGCTGCCCTTAACTGCGACTACGCCGATTGCCGATCTCGACTATGACTGGAATTTGAACGAACATCGTGACGCACTCCCCCATCCTCTTCAAGGTGGGGGTTAGTCACTCGCAGGGGGTTAATCATCTTCACCCTGAGATTGAATGTAGGCTCTAATGGTATCTAGTGTAGCCCCGCCTCCTGAAATAGCACAGTAACCACGCTTCCAGAAAACGGGTTCCCAATAATCAGGCTTTAATTGCTCCTGATACCGCCTTCTGATTTCACGGCTTGTAACTGTTTTCAACGTATTACAAAGCGTTGAAATCGCGACATCAGGTGCAAGGTCAATTAGTAAATGGATACGATCCTTAGCCTCCAAATCCGCTTTTGTCTCTAAGAGGTAAGAGCGATTTTTTTCGCAAATACTCCGACACAACTGAATAATATCGGCTTCAATCTGCTCAGTTAGCACGGGACGACAATACTTCGTGATAAACACTATGTGGATTTTTACGCTACAAACACTATTAAAAAAGCTTCTTAAGCTCCTTGCTATTTTGTTATACCATAGATTATACTATGGAGATCATGACACAGAAGGCAGCACCCAAAATTATCCGAACAGACAAGTGGCGTATCGCCCCCACGGTTGAGCAGAAAGAACTGCTACTCAAAACTGTGAGAGAGTATCGTCGTCTGTGTCGTTATTTGGTGACTGTAA
>JBLNEP010000021.1:0-70900 GCA_050262755.1 Actinomycetota bacterium
GATTTTGCAGTGCCACCATCTGTCGTCGGATTGCTTGCAAATAGAGCCTCACCTGGTCGTCACTCATAAAAATTCCTATTATTGTTTCTTATCTGCTGGTGATTTACCTGACAGCCACAGCATTACAGAGAAACTTCCGCAGATTAGAGGGTATCCCTTCCCTTCAGTCTAACTCACACTCTGCATCTTGTTACAAAAAGCCTAAGAATAAAATAATTAATTTATAATAAAAAGAGTAAGAAATCATTAAAAACACTACAAGATGTAATTAAATATTTATAGCCTATAAACTAAACGGCGATCGCCTTGGGTAAAATGGAATTTTACTTAATTAGTTTTATTAGTAAAAATGGGTTTCTTGGAGAGCTAAATTCCCTCTTGCATGATTGCTTTAATTTATACTAATTACTAAGCAGCATATCGTTACTGAGTAAGCGAGATTCTAAAACGTTTGTTACTATAAAAAAATTTTTTGCTCTAGAAATAGGTGTTAATTTTACTTTCATATCTAGATATTGTGCGGTAATTTGATAAATTTTTTTAGTTGATTTTCTAGTCGGTCGGCTGTAATTTTAGTGATTTAATACTATTCAAATTTGTGATATTAAATGATTAATTTAATTTAGATTGGGCTTAATTCTATCAGCCCTCCCAGCAAATCAACCTAGTTAAATGAAGCGAATTAACTAGAATCATTTTTCTTTGGTTCTATCAAATATTGAAAAGGTAAATGGGTGTAAAAATGGCGAAGCTGATACCAACCGCGTGCGATATGACGTTGTTGACTGTCGTTGGGACGATAAGATTGCCGAAACGGTTGTAGCTTCAAGGAAAAGTTTGCCGTTGTGGCAAGCTTTTCCTTTAAATCACAGACAGAATGAGTATTTTAGCAGCAGTCGCGACAATTTTCAGGTTCCAGTCGTGGCAATCTTATGGGTACTACTCACATAGATCTCAACTAAATTCGCTAACAGCGTCCTCGCTATCTCTGGACTAGATAGTAGGCTAACAATTTTGATGCAGCGGATTATCCGAAGTTGCTTGTGGTGTTGCAAAGTCTCTGGCAACCGCCGATCGGAACCGTTAGATAACCTAAGCGATCGGTGGAAATGTCGAGCAACTTTGCCGGCTGGATGGCAGGGTAACCCATCTGACAGACAAAGTTGCTGGCATTGAATGGAGGAAGCATCCGTCACTGTTGGTTTAATTGATTACACGCCCCAATCAAAACAAAGGTAGGTTGCGACTGCGAGCATAAATATGCCATGTTGAAGCAACACTTTCAGCAGTATGGCGCAACGGCTATGGAAATTGTTGAACTGACTATGGCTCATCATGATGCCGTCAATCAATTGTCGCGTAAAGCAGGTCTAAATCCTGTTTTTGATGAAAGAGCAAAGGAGAATACAGAGCGTTTTCTAAGTCACCATTCAGGATTCAACTTTGTTGCTCTTGATTGGAATCGCGTTGTGGGCTATGTGATTGGTGCTTGTTATGTGATTGGTGCTTATAATAAACAAATCGCCTCCTTAAACAATTTTGGAGTTGAAAAGAGCTACCACAGCAACCAGATTGCCTCAAAATTACTGGAGCGCTTCTCATTCGGACTCAAGGCGAGAGGAGTGACTCACTTGGAGGTATGCACCAAGGATGGTGGTAGTCACAGGGAGAAATATAAATTCAGTGACCTTGGTACTCTGAAAATGTTTGACCATTTGACAACACTGCACATTGCTCCTGTCAGTAGCAATGGTAGTAGCACTGATTTACGCTCGCTGGCAGATTTACCCCAATTATCAAAATTGATTTTAGAACGCTGCCATCCCCAGGACTATTCTCCACTATCCGCTCTCACCCAATTGACCGATCTCATAATAGAAAGTTCGTACTGCGAAGGTTTTCAATTTCTCTCGCATCTTACTCAGTTGACGCATCTCAAATTAAGGGGCACCCTTTTATCTGATTCTGAGCTTGAGCTTGTATCCAACCTCTCTAAACTGACCCATTTAGATATTGGAGCCTGTTCGCGTATTACGGATCTTTCTCCTTTAACCCAGTTGCAAAACTTGAGAGAGTTGATTCTTCACATCAATGAAAATATTAAAGATTTCTCACCCATTGGTCAAATGTCCAACCTACGGCTGGTGCATCTTCTTGAGATGAGGGAGAATCTTTCCGAGATTACGTTTCTACGCTCGCTCCCCCACCTCACAGATTTGAGCATTACTGCTAGAAATAATCTAGTTAAGCTTGGTGTACCCGCCTGCGGGCTTAGTCCAATTTCCGACCTGACGAATCTGACTCGCTTAGATTTGAGCTACAACTCAATCCGTGACATTTCATTTCTTTTACCTTTATCAAAGCTAACCTATCTCAACCTCAAAGGCAATAAGATTCAGGATCTGAGCCCGATCGATGCTCTGCGACAACAGAGCTTGAGAGAATGTATTACACGAGATGACTATGCTGACCAGGATTGGTCTCTGCATGGTCAAGACCCCGGTTTGCAAGGTAACTATTCGTGAATTGCGTAAATTTTCAAGGCTGAGAAGAGCCATGAGATTGACTTCTTTAGTATTGCGTCTTGCAACAGAATATCTTTTTGAGCCACGATAAAGGGAGATTCTAGTAGCCCTCAAAAATTGTATGGAAACCGCTGTGCTCACCTCTTCCCACCCCATTTCTTACACTGCACGAATTGTCGCGGCTAAACGGGCAATTGAGCAGCTCCACCCCTCTCCCCTGTTCCACGATCCCTATGCGGTTGCTCTAGCAGGAGATGAAGTCGATACCTTACTCTCCCAGTGGCGAAGAGTGGCTGAAGTTCAAGCAATTTCCTTAGAAGAAGTGATGGCGAAGCGAACCCGCTACATTGCAGTTCGCACAAAATTTATGGATGACCTTCTCGCGTCGATACTGGCTAGAGCTGAGTATCAGCAAGTCGTGATTCTGGGAGCGGGACTTGACACCAGAGCATATCGGTTAACATGGCCAGTTGGTACAACTCTCTATGAAGTGGACTGTCCAGAAATATTGCATTACAAAGCGCAAGTTTTGCGAGATATAACCCCAACTTGTACCTATCGAGTTATATCTGGAAATCTAGCTGCACCAGATGCAACATGGGTAACAGGTATTTTGGATGCTGGCTATCAAATTAAAATGCCAACAGTCTGGTTGATAGAAGGAGTGGTGATGTATTTGCAGGAGGAAGAGGTCTACTCTCTACTACAAACTCTTTCAAAATTAAGCGCTCCTGGTAGTGTTCTGGGTATGGATGGAGTCAAAGTGGGTTCAATTTTGGCTGGACAACAAGCGAGGAAGGCAGACCAAGGTAGAGTAGTACGTCATTGGCAATTTGGTCACGATCGTCCTCAACAACTACTTGCGAACTTTGGGTGGCTTGCAGAAGTAACTGAGCCACAAGAGGTTGAAGCAGGAGCTGGTAGATATCCTCAGTCTATGCTGATTGGGACAGCGACTCAAGACGAGGGTCGTGGCGTATGGCTGGTTAATGCTGTGAAAGAATAACCAATCTACTTCTCAGATACACTCATTTCAATTGTAGCTCATTCAACTCATAATTGGCTGTATCTTCTAGACTGAAATATTAGCCAATATTTAAAACATCTGGTCAATGCTCCTTAGCAACTTACCCGCTAAAATAAAAGGGAGTGAAGTGAATCATTGATGTGGATTTGCGTAAGTTCTAATTTTGAGTGGTACAAGGAGAGGTTTATTATTTTTAAAATCGATTTGATAAGTAACTTCACTCGTTTTTGAAGGACAACACAGAGCATCTCTTTTAGCATAACGAGCAAACTGAGAAGTTAACCGAGAAGGTCCTTCAATCTTAGTTTCAAACAAAGCACCATCACTTCTAGCATCCATGATAACGGGGGAAGTTGTTCCTGCAAAGATGCCATTGACAAAAACAAATTCTTGGTAGCCTATAGGGCGACACATTCCATCAAAATCAGTCAATCCTTCAACCAGGGAGATCCCGCTCAAGCTTGAGGTTGTGTTACGTACCTTATATAACATCCAGCCTGCTGCTCTCACCGCTTGCTCTTCTGGTGTAGAAGGATTACGGATTTGTTGCTGGCAACGTTCTACATTCATCGAATTGCTATGAGGAGCCTTGGGAATAGTAGCTCCCAATTGATTCCAATTTTCCGGCGGTTGCCTATGAAACCAGCTAGAGGATTGACTTAAGACAATTGTCGGCAATGCTAATAGAGAAAGTGCTAGCACTAATCCAATTTGAAAGAAGCGTTGAGTTTTCATTTAAGGTTTTCTCTACTTTCAAAAACATCCTATCAAACTGTCATTTTCCAAAGGATTGCCCCCACCCTTTCCAGCATTCCTGATTGAAAGGTGAGCGCCCTTTGTAAACTAAGCGCTACATACTGGTGTATTTACAAATAACGGAAAACAGCCTCTGCTGCTTGATGAACATTTAAACTCATACTTGGGTTGCTCTTTTGTAATAAAAGAGTTGGGCGACTAATCTTAAGCATCTGGCTGACTTGGCTAAGGGACATCCCAGATTCCATCAGTTTTATGGCCCTGACACGTAGGTCTTGACTGTATGCGCTCGCCCTACCCAGATCCACTCTGATTTAGATTTACCTGAGCCGACTTTGTAATTATACCAGCGTGTAGTGCTATATCGCTTTTCTGTCACTCGCTAAGTGACCATGCAAAATAAATTGCATTTTTGCAAAAATGATGTATGAAAGAGAGTAGGTCAAAGAAAAAAGGAGAAGGGTGTGGTATTGACAAGAGACTTAAGCTCAGAAACAGAAAAAATGTTATTAACGCTCTTCTGTGACTCTAGGCAGAAGGAAGAGGGGGAACTATTTAGATTGGCTATAGCCGCTTGATTTATACAGCCCTAAACCAAGCCTATCGTCAAATTTAAGAAAACCTAGATAGCCTCCAAACACCCTGATACTTTAACTAACTACAACGATCTCGACGAATTTAAAACTCAGTTAGAAAACCTCGCTAGAGAGTTGCTTACCTACACCCGCTTACTGCGAAAAATGGAAGCTTTTGGCAATACCCTTGAGATAAATGTTTACAATTATAATGAGACAATTTCTCAAATTTGTGGTAAACTAGGAACTGATAAGGAAGAACTATCGTTTCTTAAATATTTCGGACAAGAAACCGCGCCACATTTCCAGCGCCAAATCAAAGCAGACTTAATTATTGCTCTAGTTGCTAGTATCATTTCTTCTGCGGGTGCGTGGTGGATAGCCAAGGAACCTATAAAAAAAGGCGATCGCGCCAAACCTCAGAGCAAACACTGCTCAACCGATAACTGCATTTCGTTAGGGAGTTTTTAATCTGAGCCGAGGCTGAACACTGGGAGTCAAAACATCAGGACGATCTGTTCATTTAACAGTTGTAGCAGAGTATCCAAATTTTTTATGTTCTGTATCAAAACAATCGCTGTTTTAGTAAAATTTAATATCAGGAAAAACTGACAAAAATAATCACATTAAGCTTTTAATTTTGCTCCTAGTCTTAATGATTTTAATCTCAATTTTTCTGCAAAATAGCTGTTAAAACTCATCTCTGGACTCAATCCCCCAGATAGTCGCGTTACAATGGTAGATATCAGTGATAAAAGTTAAATTTAGATGCCATCCACTAAAACTCAGCCACTCATTAAAGACCCAGAACGCCTCGAAAGTCGCCTCAAGGAAATTCCTCCAGTGCCAGGGGTTTATTTGATGCGAGATGAAAGCGATCGCATCCTCTATATTGGCAAATCAAAGAAACTTCGTTCCCGTGTCCGTTCCTATTTCCGCGATGCCAAAAACCTGAGTGCTCGCATTGCGATGATGGTGCAACAAATCTGTGAAATTGAATTCATTGTCACTGATAGCGAAGCCGAAGCTTTAGCACTAGAAGCTAACCTTGTCAAGCAGCATCAACCCTATTTTAACGTGCTGCTCAAAGATGATAAAAAATATCCCTATCTCTGCATTACTTGGTCAGAGGAATATCCCCGAGTTTTCATTACTCGTAAACGCCAAGCAGGGAATCAAAAAGACCGCTACTATGGCCCTTATGTTGATACCGGTGCTCTGCGGAGTACGCTCCATTTACTCAAGCGAATTTTTCCATTGCGACAGCGTCCCCAACCTTTATTTAAAGACCGTCCCTGCCTCAACTATGATATCGGTCGCTGCGTCGGCGTCTGCCAAAAATTGGTATCCCCGGAAGAGTACCGCAAAATGATTCAGAAAGTCGCCATGATCTTCCAGGGACGAACTCAAGAATTAATTGAAACCTTGCAACCGCAAATGGAACAAGCGGCTGAAGCCTTGAATTTTGAAACAGCAGCCAGACTCCGCGATCAAATTAAGGGGTTACAATCCTTAAGTGCCGATCAAAAAGTCTCTCTCCCCAATGATACAGTTTCCAGAGATGCGATCGCACTCGCCGCCGACCCCCAACACGCCTGCATCCAATTATTTCAAATTCGTGCCGGTCAACTGGTGGGAAGATTGGGGTTTGTAGCAGATGCAAATGGCACAGAACCCGGTGCAATTTTGCAGCGAGTGCTAGAAGAACACTATCAAAATGTCGAAGCGGTGGAAATTCCGGCAGAAATTTTAGTACAGCATGATTTACCAGAAGCCGAAATCTTAGCAGATTGGTTGAGCAGTCATAAAGGTCGAAAAGTGAGTATTATTGCACCCCAGCGCCAAACCAAGGCAGAATTAATTGAGATGGTAGAGCGTAATGCTCAGTATGAATTGGTGAGGCTGCAAAAATTTAGCGATCGCAACACTCAAGCCATGCAAGATTTAGCAGAAATTCTTGACTTGCCAGAATTGCCTCACCGCATCGAAGGTTACGACATTTCTCATATCCAAGGTGCCGATGCCGTCGCCTCTCGCGTCGTCTTTATCGACGGTTTACCCGCTAAACAACACTACCGCCACTATAAAATCAAAAATCCCGAAATTAAATCAGGTCATTCTGATGATTTTGCCAGTTTAGCAGAAATCATGGGCCGCCGTTTTCGCAACTCGACCAACGGCCAAACAGTTGGCGAAACCCCTGTCTCCCCTACCGATAAACCCGATTTAATCATGATTGACGGTGGCAAAGGCCAACTGTCCGCCGTAGTGGAAGTATTGCGGGAAATGAATTTGCTCGAAGAATTACGAGTGGTGAGTTTAGCCAAACAGCGAGAGGAGATTTTTCTACCAGGAGAATCCTTCCCCCTCTCGACCGATCCAGAACAACCAGGAGTGCAATTATTGCGACGAGTCCGGGATGAGGCACACCGATTTGCAGTTAGTTTTCACCGAGACCAGAGAAGCGAGAGGATGAAGCGGTCGCGTTTAGATGAAATTCCGGGATTGGGGTATCAGCGACAGAAACAATTATTAGCGCAGTTTCGCTCAATCGATTATATCCGCATGGCCTCGCCAGCACAATTGGCTGAGGTTCCTGGGATTGGGCCACGTTTAGCGCAACAAATCTACGATTATTTCCATCCCCATGAAACTTCACCGGAAAGCAGTTGAAGAGGTTGCTTATTGGCTCTTTCTTTATTTGATTACCCTGGAACTTTCCCTGGTTGCGCTTTATCTCTGCATTCTGCTATTAACAGGTCAAGCTTTTCCCCCTTTTGAGATTGAGGGGATGATGACACTCCCCTCTTTTTTTCAGGCTTTTCAACTCTCAACGATCGCCTTAATTTCCTTCGTTTTATTCAAAACTCAGCGCTCAGGGGTTGAGCGACCTTCTCGTTTATTTTTATTGACCATGGCAGTTTTGTTATTCTATGCTGCTATGGATGAAGTGTTTAAATTACATCTCCTCCTTTATCGTTGGTTGCCAAGCTGGCGACCTCATGCTGAGAGGGAAGGATTTATTTGGATGTTGGTAGCAACTCCTACCTTTTTTTATCGAGATTTTCTAGCGCTTTGGCATTTATATCGGCGAGAAACTTTATGGGTCTTACTGGGTCTAGGAATTTTTTCCTTGGGTGGTTTCAGTTCACAACTGATCGAGTATGAACGCTTATCTTCTCTCCTCGCTCATTTTTTCCAACAGCAGGATTTAATGATGCTGTTTGTGGAAAAATTGAGGAAAGTTTTTACAGAATTAGTGGCGATGATTGGAGAAAGTGTGATTCTTTATGGGGTTTTACTGTTGGTCGCCAAGCGGGTTGAAAACTGGGGATACCTTGAGAGTCAAGTGGTTAGCGATCGTTACATGGAGTGAGAATGATTGCCTTGATGAGGTTGATTCTAGAGCAGCCAAAGTTGGGGAAAAAGAGAAAAAGTAAATGAGGGAATTGGAGCCTCTACCCTACAGCAGTTTTTAACGGCTGTATTTTTCGTAAAAAAATAAGTAAAATACTTTGATGAATATCATAGCTGACTCTTCAAGGCTGATTTGATCGGTGAAATTTGCCGATCGCCTGCCGAGAAAACTGTAAGGGGGGGGTTGATAGCTCAGCCGTGGAACTAAAAGCCTTGCTAACGCTACAACTAGGACAGGATCGTTATCTGCCAAGCGAACAACAACACTCACGGTGCTACTCAAAAAGTTAAGCTTGGCAATCATTGAAAAATCAAGCTTTTAAAAAGGCTAGGCTTATCATCAATGGTTAAATTTTTCCACTCTCTCTTTTCCCCCAGTCAGTTGCTCCCGCATGGTCACTGCTACCTATGGCAGCGCGAGTTAGTAGGGTTACACGCGATTTCTGATGCTTTAATAACCCTCGCCTATTACTCGATCGCACTGATGCTGGTTTACTTCATCTACCGCTTCCCCCTGTCCTTTGTCGAAAAGGAGCAACGACTCGATTTCACCTGGATTTTCTTGATGTTTGGGTCCTTTATTACCGCCTGTGGCACCACCCACTTGATAGAAATATGGACCCTGTGGCATCCTGCCTATTGGCTCTCCGGCTTCGTCAAAGCCTTCACTGCACTTGTTTCCCTGTACACAGCCATAGAACTCTTTTGGTTAATTCCCAAAGCACTCACACTCCCCAAACCAGCAGAATTAAGAGCCGCTAATCAACAACTCGCCACCGAAATTAGCGATCGCAAGCGTGCCGAGGCAGCACTCCACACCTTAAATATCTCCCTCGAACAACGAGTCATCGAAAGAACAGAAGCCTTGAGGGTCGCTAATCAACAATTAAGCACCAGAGCCCGCCAGCAGCAAATCGTCGCTGAACTCGGCCAACGAGCGCTATCAGGCTGCGAACTCGCCTTCTTAACTCAAGAAGCCGTCACCCTTGCCACAGAAACCCTGCAAGTCGAATACTGCGAAATTCTCGAACGACTCCCAGATGACAGCACTTTTTCCCTACAAGCGAGCGCTGGCTGGCCAGAAGCACAGGCGATCCGCAACACCATCCGCATCGGACAAAATTCTCAAGCCGGCTATACCTTGCTTGTCAACGAACCGGTGATTGTACCAGACTTACAGACAGAAACTCGGTTTACAGAACGGCCCTTACTGCACCACTGCGGAGCCATCTCTGCTGTAAGTGTCCCGATCTCCGGGAGTTCGCGGCCCTTTGCCGTCCTGTCAATTTATTCGCGGACTTGTCGGCGCTTCACCCACGACGACGTTTACTTTTTGCAAGCGATCGCCAATGTCCTCTCCACCGCCATTGAACGTCAGCAAGCCGAACAAGCCTTACGGAAGAGTGAAGAACAGTTCCGTCAATTAGCGGAGAACATCCGCGAGGTATTCTGGATGACCTCCAGCGACCAGAGCCAAATTCTCTATATCAGCCCCGCCTTTGAGGAAGTCTGGGGCCGCAGCCGCGCCGAATTAAGCCAGCAGCCGAAAGCAATTCTGCAAACAGTTCACCCCGAAGACAGCGATCGCCTGATAGCAGCCGCTCAAAGACAGGCACGAGGCGAGTTTAGCAGTGATGAGTACCGCATCCTGCGTCCCGATGGAGAAGTGCGCTGGATCTGCACCAAATCTTTTCCAGTCCGCAGCGAAAGCGGAGAATTTTACCGCACAGCCGGCATCTCGGAAGATATTACCGACCGCAAGCTGATGGAAGAAGCGCTCTTTAAAGAAAAAGAACTGGCTCAGGTAACGTTGCAATCGATCGGGGATGGAGTCATTACAACTGATGCTTGTGGCTGCGTCAAAGAACTCAATCCAGTCGCAGAAACCTTAACCGGGTGGAAAGCATCCGAAGCCAAAGGCTTACCCCTCGCGCAAGTCTTCCCCATGATCGATGAACTCACCCGCCAACCCTTGGAAGTTCCGAGCGCGACCTTTAGGAACCAAGGAGAGAATACCTGCCTGAACAGAACTGTTTTACTGATGAGTCGTGATGGCCGTGAGTATGCGATCGAGGATTCAGTCGCCCCGATCGCAACCAGAGAAGGTGAACTCTTAGGGGCAGTCTTAGTATTTCGGGATGTAACCTCAACGCGCCACCTCACCCGTCAATTATCTTGGCAGGCAAGCCATGACGCTTTGACGGGACTGGTAAACCGCGCAGAATTTGAGCGTTGCCTGGAGAATTGCTTAACCACCGCTTGGCGGGACCATCAACAGCACGTTCTGTGTTATCTGGATTTAGACCGCTTTAAGATTGTCAACGACACCTGTGGTCATCTAGCCGGTGATGAACTCCTACGCCAAGTCAGCGCTATTTTACAAACTCGCTGTCGCAAAAGCGATATTCTCGCTCGCTTAGGGGGCGATGAATTTGGGTTGCTCTTGCAGCAGTGTTCGTTAGAAAATGGGCAGCAAGTTGCCCATCAATTGCAGATGAGCATTCAAGAATTTCGGTTTATATGGCAGGAGAAAATCTTTACCATCGGTGTCAGCATCGGGGTGGTGCCGATCAGTACGGATAATGTAGAGTTATTCGGTTCAGCCTCCAAAAATCGCTTATTGAGTGCCGCCGATGCCGCCTGTTACACGGCTAAAAATCAAGGTCGAAACCGCATCCAAGTTTACCAACCTCATGATATGGAGGTGGTTCAACAACAGGGTGAAGCTCACTGGATGGCGCGACTCACCACTGCCTGTGCAGAAAATCGTTTTTGTTTGTACTATCAAACCATTGTCCCCCTCCAACAGGAAGCAACAGTCGATGAACATTATGAAGTGCTGCTACGCCTACTCGATGATGAGGGGGGTGATGTCATTCCGCCTTGGGCTTTTCTGTCGGCAGCGGAGCGCTATAACTTAATGCCCAAAATCGATCGCTGGGTGATTTCAACTTTTTTTAAATATCTTGCAAGCACCCAGTGGAAACAGTCAAAGAAGCGGGGATTTTATTCGATAAACATTTCTGGAAATACTGTTAATGACGAGGAATTCATTGATTTTGTAGAAGAACAGTTTGAGCAATACCAAATTTCACCCCAAAGTATTTGTTTTGAAATCACAGAAACAGTGGTCATTTCAAATTTTAGTAAAGCCTCAACTTTGATTCGTGCTTTGAAAAAATTTGGTTTCCGTTTGGCTTTAGATGATTTCGGGAGTGGAATGTCATCCTTTGTTTATCTAAAAAATTTGCCAGTGGATTACCTGAAGATTGACGGAGATTTTGTCAGCGATATGGAAAACGATCCGGTAGATTATGCCCTGGTGAAAGCGATTAACGGCACGGCCCATGTAATGGGCATTTCTACCATTGCTGAGTTTGTGTCTAATCCTACACTAATAGAGCAAGTGAGAGCATTAGGTGTGGATTATGCCCAAGGTTATGCGATCGCGATGCCTCAGCCTTTGATTGTTAAAACTGCCAATAATTCATCGCCCTGACAGTTGGTCCTCAGTGATGAAAAAAACAGCTTTCTCAAGCAATTTCCAACCCCTGTTTAGTAGCAGATAGACAGGGCGATGATTCCAACTTGCGGCGGGTAATCGTTGATATCAAATCCGGTCGCATCAGTTTTGTCAAGGAAAGGGAAGATTACAGCTTTGCTGATATCAAAAATTGAGAAATTGTTTCCCCTTTCCTCTCTCTTTCCGCTGCAACTGAAATGACGATTAAGTGTTATTTTTGATTACCATTGAATGGAGCCCCAAATCTTCCCCCCATACCCATACCAGGACCCATCATCCTGCCACCTGCTACACCAAACCACTGTTGTAACCAACCTTGCATTTGGGCAATTTCTTGGCGCTGAGAAGTGCTAATTTGATGAGCCAATGTTTCGACTTCAGGATGTTTGACCAACCCGTGATTGAGTAAATGCTGAGACATCATCACAGCACCCATGTGGTGCATACGCATATCCTCTAAAAAAGCTCGGTCTAATTCATCAGCTTTGAGGTTTGTTAATTCCCGCATCATCGGTACATATTCAACTTGAAGAGATTGGCCTGGATACCACAACTTTAACCAAGCTTGCATTTGTTGAATTTCTGCACTTTGAGTGCGGATAATGCCTTCAGCAAACTTTTTCATTTCTGGTCGCTGACTCCCTGCTAACAGCAGTTTAGCGGTGGCGATCGCTTCTTGGTGGTGGGGAATCATCTTGGCGAGATACTCAAACTCACTCTGCACTTGCATCGATCGCATCATTTGAGAGTGGTTGAGTTCAGGGGTAGCACTTGGACCCCCACAGGGCATTGGCACTACAGTCTTAGACTGCACCGGCACAGCACCCAGTTGATTAGCCGTGAAAGCCACAGCCACGATGCTAGCGCTCGCTAGAAAAATCGGCAATGCTTTTTTAAATAACATAACTTACCTCCTCTGGACTGAAAGTGATTTAAACTCAGAGGACTTACTTCTTCCACTCTAAAGACTCCGCTCCACTGGAAAGTCAAGCGAAAATCATAAAAATTTACATTTCTCTGTAGGAGTGAGTCGTTAGTCCTTCCTACTTCCTAGTCAGTGGGGAAATCGCAACGAGTAACAACTCACCCTTCACTTACAACACTTCTCGCTTTAAATAAGGTTGCAACGCTTCTGGAACTCGGACGGTTCCATCTGGTTGCTGATAATTCTCCAAAATTGCGGCCATTGTACGACCAACGGCCAAGCCAGAACCATTTAAGGCATGAACAAACTGAGTGCCTTTTTTCCCTGTTTCTTTAAAGCGAATATTTGCTCGTCGCGCCTGAAAATCTTTCACATTAGAACAGCTAGAAATCTCGCGATACTTGCCAGCAGAAGGCAACCAGACTTCTAAGTCGTAGGTTTTTGCAGCCGAAAAACCCAAGTCACCGGTACAGAGTTCAATGGTGCGATAAGGCAACCGCAAAGCTTGCAAAATTCCCTCTGCATCCTGCACCAATTTTTCATGTTCTGCTTCTGAGGTGCTCGGATGGACGAGTTTTACCAACTCCACTTTATTAAATTGGTGCAGGCGAATTAATCCGCGTGTATCTTTACCGTAACTACCTGCTTCGCGACGAAAGCAAGGCGTAAAAGAACAGTGATAAATCGGTAACTGTTCGGCGGTTAAGGTGTCGCCTCGATACAGGTTCACGACGGGGACTTCCGAAGTCGGAATCAGCCACAGGTCGTCTTGGGCACATTTAAAGCTTTCTTCGGCAAATTTGGGTAATTGACCGGTACCGGTGAGAGATTCGCTGCTGACTAAGAAGGGGGGAATGACTTCTACATAACCCGCTTGGATGTGGCGATCGAGCATGAATTGAATAATGGCTCTTTCTAATGCGGCGCCGGCTCCTAGCAAAGCGACGAAGCGAGGTTGAGCGACTTTGACGGCACGCTCGAAGTTGAGAATTCCCAATTTTTCGCCGATTTCCCAGTGAGGTAATAGGTTGGGAGTTTGGGGGATGTACTCGTCTCCCCAGCGTCGCACTTCCACGTTTTCGTCTTCGTTTTTACCGAGGGGGGTGGAGTCGCTGGGTAAATTCGGAAGCTGCAAAACCAGCTCCTCAATTTGAGCTTTGAAGTCTTTTTCTTGGGGTTCGAGTTCGCTCAGTTGAGCTTTGAGTTGGTTTCCTTCTTCCTTGAGCGCTTGAATGTCGGGGTCGTTGGGGTTGCTACCGCCTTTGAGCTTTTGACCGACTAGCTTCCCAATTTCGTTGCTACGAGCTTGGAGTTGCGACCGCTTCCCTTCCAATTCCCGCTGCTGCCGATCCAATTGTAAAATCGGCTGGAGGTCATAGCCTCCCCCTCGGCGGTTTAACCGTTCTTGGATGGCTTCTGGATTTTCCCGAATTAGTTTAATGTCTAGCACAGGTCGATTTTAGAGGTAGGGGCTTTCGCTTTCGCATGGCTCAAACGTTTCATTTTACCCTGCCGATGCTGCCTCCTGACACTTGGCTGAAGCAAAGCTGAAGCTCTCAAAGGTTTTATCAATCAATGCTCCAGCGATTTATAAATTATTTTAATCCTAAAATCGGGGGTTTGGTCTCTGAAGTGAAGGGTTACACCCTCCATGGGTGCTATACTACGATTAATAGTAGATGCACCCTGATAATTTTCTCCCCTAGTCAAATGAGACCGGGGGCTTTTTGTTTGGTGAGGGAGGCTCGCTGGGGAAAGAGCGCGATACCTTCGGCAAGTTTCGCCTACGCTTGTTTTCCGTCTGGGGAGCAGTTGGAGGCGATCGCGACGGTGATGGGGGTGGGGAGCGCTCGGTTAGTCCAGATGTCAAATCACACTGAATTGGTTAAAAAATCAAATAGCGACAGCAACTGCGTTCAATCTGCGATCGCCCTACAATCTAATACAGCGCTAACACACCCAAGTTGGGGGCTTCATAGAATTGGATGATGTCCCGATCGTGCGATCGCAATATCTCTTCAATCTGATTTGTTGAACAATTACCTCGTCGAACCCAAATAACTTTGGGTGGAAAACCTCGTAGAATACTCAACTCGCTAAAATCGGAATCTCTGGTTACAACAATGAAATCATTTTGATTTGCATACTCCCAGACTGCGCGATCGCCTGCCCGGTCTAAACTGAGAAAAGAAACCTGTTGAGAATCAGGATACAAATCAGTAAGACGATTGACCAATCGAGGCGACAAATTTTGATCGAATAGTAGCTTCATGCTTGAATCGTCAAAGTTTGCCTTTCTCGCTCAGCCGCATAACTCAAACAAGCAAGAATATCTTCCTGATTTAAATAAGGGAAGTCATCCAAAACTTCCTCATAGGTCATGCCTGAGGCTAGGTAGGACAATACATCATAAACCGTGATCCGCATTCCCCGAATACAAGGCTTTCCGCCTCGCTTTCCGGGTTCGATCGTGATGATGTCTTGATACCGCATAGTTTCTCTTTAGGCTGAAACACAATTATCCTAACGCTTGTGACAATAGAAAAGCTTGGTTCTTCAGGAATTTTCTAATCTTGCTTATAGCATTTGCAAGATAATTTGTATTATAGATTTCTTGCGTTCATGAAGTGTCTCTGTTGGCGTAGCCACCCCACAGCGGCTAAGAGCATCGCTCAACCGCAGGAGGTGATAGTGATGAGCGACCGGTCAAAAGCTTAGATTGTGGCAGCGATCGCTTCGTTTTTTTCGGTTTTTTTGGGTGACATAGCTCCAACGTCGCCCCAATTGCTGAAACCTAAAGCCGATGGCGGGATTTGAACCCGCGACCGCTCGATTACGAATCGAGTGCTCTACCACTGAGCTACATCGGCTTAAACACACAAATATGAATGGTAACACAACAGCAGAGAGTCTAGCAAGAGGAAGAAGCGGAAAATCTCAGAGAAAAATGGCACCAGAAGACCCAGGAACATCCCTCACAGCACCCTTCTCCATCCTGTTCCATTTCTTCTCCCTCAGAGCCGATCCTTCCCCTCTAAACCCTCAGAGTCTCATCAGCCGAATTCACTCCCCTTGCACCGGAATACACCAAACCTCGCTGCATATCCAATGTCAACATCGTTCCATCTCGAATCACGCGAGTGGCATTCTGTACCCCCACCATCACCGGGACACCCAAACGCAGACCAATAATTGCAGCGTGAGATGTCAAACTATCCTCCTCCGTCACGACCCCCGCCGCTTTGCGAATCATCTCTACAAAATCAGCCGTGGTGTGCTTCGCCACCAAAATCTCTCCGGGGTTGAAATTCCCCACATCTGCTGGAGTGTGAGCCACTCTCGCGCGGCCAGTCACAGCACCTAATCCCACTCCGACTCCCTTACCGAGGACGGCTGTCACCACTTCCACCTTCACTAAATCCGTTGATCCAGCAACCCCTTGCAGAGTCCCCGCTGTCATCACTACCAAATCCCCGTCCGCTAGTAAATTCTTCTCCTGAGCCACACTCATGGCAGATTGAAACGTCTGGCCTGTAGAAGGCAAATCCAGCACTAACAACGGTCGCACTCCCCACACCAATTGCAGTTGCCTCGCCACATCCACATGAGGTGTCACTGCCAAAATTGGAGTTTTCGGGCGGAACTTCGAGACATTTCGCGCCGTTGCCCCTGTTTTCGTCAGAGTCATGATCGCCTCCGCCCCTAACTGCTCAGCAATTTGGCTGACGGCCTGACTAATTGCATTCGGGATCGATCGCCCCGTCTCCTCTACCCCAGAGACATTCCGAGCGATTCGTTCTTCCTCGATGCGCTCCGCAATCTTCGCCATAGTCGCGACTGCTTCCACCGGATATTTGCCCACCGCCGTTTCATTGGACAGCATCACCGCATCCGTCCCGTCCAAGATGGCATTCGCTACGTCAGAAATCTCCGCACGGGTGGGTCGCGGATTATTCACCATACTGTCTAGCATCTGAGTCGCTGTAATCACCGGAATGCCCATCCGATTGGCAGTGGCAATCAACCGTTTCTGCAAAATCGGCACTTCCTCCGCCGGCAGTTCCACCCCCAGATCGCCACGAGCGACCATCACCCCGTTACACAAGGCCAGGATCGCCTCCATCTGCTCGATCGCTTCGTGCTTTTCAATCTTGGCAATCACCGGTACTTGCTTGCCAGCGATCGCAATGAGCTCTTTAATCTCCAGCACATCTTGGGGGTTGCGGACAAAACTCAACGCGACCCAGTCCACCCCTTGGTCCAGCCCAAAGATCAAATCTTTACGGTCTTTATCAGTCAGGGCCTTGATGGACAAGTACACCCCTGGAAAATTCACCCCTTTATTATTAGAAAGGGGTCCGCCGACCACGACGCGACAGTATAACTCCTTCGCAGCACGGTCAATTTTCTCCACCCGCATTTCCACTTTGCCGTCGTCGAGCAAAATCGCCGCTCCTTCTGGCACCTCATCGGCGAGGGGTTCGTAGGTAACGGAGGACATGAGCTGAGTGCCTGGAACTGAGCGACTCGTTAAAATAAATGGGTCGCCTTTTTGGACGACGATCGATCCCTCTTCAAAGCGACCCAGGCGAATTTTAGGGCCTTGGAGGTCTTGCAGGATACCGACCGGCTGATTGAGTTCAAAAGAAGTCTGCCGGATGAGGCGGATGCTGCGCTGATGGTCTTCATGAGTTCCGTGGGAAAAGTTCAGTCGCAGAGTCGTTGCACCAGCTTCGATTAAGCTCCGCAGCACTTTTGGCTCGAGGGTTGCAGGGCCAATCGTGGCGACTATTTTTGTCCGGCGCAGGGAATTTCGCAGTTGCATGAATTAGAAATTGGATGCCAGAAGGAGGTCTCGCTTAAATTTCGCTAAACTTCCATTATTCACTACACTTGTGACGCAAGCTCAAAGTCTAAGAAATTTTTAAGTTAAAGGGAAGATTTCCAGAAGGTTAAAGGCAATAGGCGGAAGGTTCTGGAGCGGAGAGGGTTGGATTTTGCCCGGTTGTTCCTTGGGCCCTAGTGGTTTAATTTCGGAAGCGGTCTGGATTCAGGCGGGGGTTGGGTCGGTTGGGGATGCGACTGCGAAGTTGAGTGCCGGTGCCACCATCGAGCCGATCGAGGAACGGTTTCAGGTAAATACTATCTCGCATCTGATGCGAGCGTTGAGTGCCAGGAGAGGGTCGGTTAATTCCTAACACCTTTTCTAGCAATTGGGTATCTTCCCCTGGTGCGAAGGTGTTGACGCCTTGGGTGGATTGGCCACTATCGGCTACGGTGAGGTTTTGGAAGACGCGATCGCGCGTTAAGTTGGGATCTTCGCCCGCTGGGACTGTCAGCACGATCCGGCAGTCGGAGTTTTTCTCGGTGGTCACGCAGATCACGTTATAGCCATTTTCTACATTCGTCCGCAGTTCCACTAAGCCGTCTGGTCTGTAGGACTCTAAACGTCTGCTAATTTCGTTGCAGCGACGTTCGGGTGACCAACCGCCACCCATCCCACTGGGAATCGCCCAGGGGTAAGATTGACCGGGTTGAGTTTGGGGGTGGTACATGACTGTGTAATTGCCCCTGTTTAACTCGCAGCTAAATCGAGGTTGGTTGGCTGTCTGGTTATCTGGATTTGGCGTGGTTGTGTCATCCTTGGCTGTGGGGTCGCGGTCGCTGGGTTCTGTTTGAACTTCCGGGTCGTCGGAGGGTTGAGTCGGTGGTTGCGCGGCGAGGAAGGTCAAGCCTAAGGCCCTCGCGCTGCCACTACTGAGTAAGATGGACACGCTGACCAATAAACTCGCAATGGTCCACCAGTGAGGAAATTTTTGTTGAGAATTCAAGAGTCTTGATGGCATAAAATCACGCTTCCTGTTAAGACACTTCGCAGTCGGGTCAGGCGGTTTCGTTCTCCGCTACAGTCGCCTGAGCCTAAATCAGAATTAAGACTTGACAAAAATGCGGATACACCCATCTATTGTATCTGTAATATCATAATAACTTGCCTCTACGGTTTCACTCTGCGATTGCTTGAGGCTGCAATTAGGCAAGGTCGCTTCATGGGGTGACTGGTAACTGTTAACACCATGAATGCTGGTATCCCCGGACTGTCAAACTGGGAATCAGTACAGCGAGAGTAGACGCTGGAGCCTGACTTTTAGGCGTTGTTATTTCACAAATGTTTACTGTTGGCAGCTTGTATTTTATACTACGCAATTGTGAAATATTAAGAAAAATATTAAGGAGTGTAAACAAAGATGTCGCAGGCAGGGCGGCCGCTAACCGTTCCGAAAGAGTTTCTTGACCCTCCCGGCGATTTGAATCCCACGCTGCTGATGTTTTTGGGTGCAGTAGCGATCCTGGTCATTTCTAACTTAGGTTTTTGGTGTTGGGACTGGCCAGACTGGTGCTGTTTTTCGCTGAATGTCTTGGCGCTGCACTTATCGGGGACTGTGATCCATGATGCGTCTCACCATGCAGCGCACCGCGATCGCGCGATCAATGCAATTTTGGGGCATGGCAGTGCGTTGATGTTGGGTTTTGCCTTCCCAGTGTTTACACGGGTACACTTACAGCATCACGCTCACGTTAACGATCCAGAGAACGACCCTGACCATTTTGTGTCTACTGGCGGGCCTCTGTGGTTAATTGCTCCAAGGTTTTTCTACCATGAAGTGTACTTTTTTAAGCGTCGCTTATGGCGGAAGTTCGAGCTATGGGAGTGGTTTTTCAGCCGTTTATTTTTGGTGGCAGTCGTTTATATTTCCATCCAGGTCGATCATTTAGATTATGTGCTGAATTTTTGGTTTTCTCCAGCTTTGGTGGTGGGATTGGCGTTAGGGTTGTTTTTTGATTATTTACCTCACCGACCCTTTGAGGAGCGCGATCGCTGGAAAAATGCCAGAGTTTACCCCAGCCCCATTCTAAATTTGATGATTTTTGGGCAGAATTACCACCTAATCCATCATTTGTGGCCTTCGATTCCTTGGTATAATTACAAGCCAGCCTATGAAGCAGTCAAGCCACTTTTAGACGAAAAAGGTTCTCCCCAAAGTCTGGGAATTTTAAAAGAAAAAAAGGACTTCTGGAGTTTTATTTACGACGTTTTTGTGGGGATTCGGTTGCCTCATAAGCAGTCCTCTGATTGATGCAACTTAGGAACTGAGGAATTGGGAAAACCTCTATTGAGTTTGCTCATTCCTCATCTTCCATCCCTCCTCTCTAAACTTCTGATTCTAATTCTCTCACCCGTACCTGTACCGTTCTCTCTACCGGCTGCTTTTCAGAGGCTTTTAAAGCGAGCGGTTGCATAGGGTTTGCGTCATGAACAGTGCGCTTGAATTTCAGCTTTTCCGCTAAAATATCTCGCTGATTGATTAAATAAATGCTGACTAACGTTAACCCAACCCCCAGTGACTGGATGGGACTTAACACCTCCTTTAAAAACAAGTTGCCAAACAACAAGGCAAACACAGGAGTTAGAAAAGTCAGCGAACTCAAACTGGTGAGACTGCCACTAGAAGCAAAGTAAAAGAAGAGCCCATAGGCGATCGCACTCCCAAACAAGGTGGCATAAGCCAGGGCCATCCAGCCCGATCCATCAATATTCACCCATTGATTCGACTCCAACCCTGCCGAAAGGGCAAACAGCGGCAACCCGCCCAAAATCAAATGCCAGCCAGTTGCTACCACCGGATCGGCGTAGCGACAAACCCACCGCACTAATACGGTCCCTATCGCCATTGACAGCGCCGCCAATAGCATCAGCCATTCTCCACTTTGGAATAATTGCCCAAGTCCCGCTACTGATACCTGCACCGTCTCGGAGTGCAGCAAACTAACCAGCCATTCATCGGGCAACCCAATCAAACTAATCCCAGCAATGCCGATCGCGAGTCCCAACCATCCCCAAACTCCAATTTGCTCGCCGTACAGCCATAGGGATAAAATTGCCACTGCCAAGGGTTGCGAGTCGATCATCACCGAGCCCAAACCCGCACCAGTCCTCATCAACCCTTCTGCTAAGAATCCTTGAAACAGTGCCCCGTCCACGAGGGCAAATAGGGAAATCCCCAGCCACGCCTGCCAACCCTGAGGTTGCTTTCGTCCTGTCAGGGCCGCCACCAGCAGCAGCAACACTCCAGCCGGCACCATCCGCACCCCAGCCATGAACAGTGGCGTTGTATCGGGGATCACCCCTTTCATCGCCACCATCGCTGTCCCCCAGAAGAAAAAGGGGGAAATCAGTAAGAGTGGGGCAAAGGGCAATCTCAGATCGGTAAGCTTTGGCTGCATGAGGACGGCTCCAGGGAGTTGAAGAGAGGGTGTTTTAAACAATAATGTAGTATTGTTAAGTTTTTTGTACAATTATATACCCTTGTCGGGTCAGAAATCTAGTCAGTCGCTGCCCTTTTTCCCTTTCCCATCAAATCAAGAGGAATAAGGCAAACTAGAAATTAAGCTACATAAAGTTTCATAACTCGCCCATGATTTGGCCATTTCAGCCTCGGTATCGCAAACAAATTGCTCGGATTGAAATTAACGGCGCGATCGCCAGCGAAACCCGCAAGCGCGTCCTCGATGCCCTCAAACTAGTGGAAGAGCGCAAGTTTCCAGCTTTACTGCTGCGGATCGACAGTCCTGGGGGCACGGTTGGAGATTCCCAAGAAATTTACAGCGCCCTCAACCGGCTGCGGGAAAAAGTGAAGATCGTCGCTAGCTTTGGGAATATTTCGGCTTCCGGGGGAGTCTACATCGGGATGGGAGCTGAGTATATCATGGCTAACCCCGGTACAATTACAGGCAGCATCGGGGTGATTCTGCGGGGGAATAACATCGAGCGACTGTTAGAGAAGATCGGCATTTCGTTTAAAACGATTAAATCTGGTCCTTATAAGGACATTTTGGCTTTCGATCGAGAACTGACCGATCCAGAGAAGCAAATTCTGCAAGAATTGATTGATACCAGCTACCAGCAATTCGTGCAAACTGTTGCTCAGGCTAGGAAGCTGGCGACCGAAACGGTAAGAAGTTTTGCCGACGGGCGGATTTTTACTGGGCAGCAAGCTTTAGAGTTGGGAGTGATCGATCGGTTGGGGACAGAAGAGGATGCGCGACGATGGGCCGCGGAACTGGTGGGGCTTGACCCTGAGAAAACTGAGTGTTGCACCTTGGAAAAACCCAAACCCTTTGTCAACCGCTTGCTGGGAGGGGGTCAGCGCTCGCCTGGACTATCCTCTGCCAGGAATTGGGTAGAATTTGAGCTGTCTACTAGCGGTTTGCCGCTATGGCTGTACCGACCTTAATTGTCAGCGGTTAGTCATTAGCGATCGGTCATCAGGGGTCGGTCGTCAGTAGAAAAGTACAACGGATAACGGACGACTGACCGCTGAGAACGAACAACTGACAAGGGACAACTGACAAGGGACAACTGACAAAATATGGAGGATGTTTGCGTGGAGTGGCGTGTACGGGCAATTCGTGGGGCAACAACTGCCTCAGAAAATTCAGTAGAAGCGATTCGAGAGGCGGTGAAGGAACTGCTCGACGAATTAGAAATGCGAAATCACCTCGATCCGGAACTTATTATAAGTGCTACATTTTCTGTCACTCGTGATTTAGATGCTATGTTTCCGGCCTCGATCGCCCGCGAACGCCCCCATTGGGAAAATGTGCCTTTGTTGGATGTACAGCAAATGTATGTTAAAGGGAGTTTAGAACGCTGCATCCGATTTTTAATTCATGTCAACTTGCCGGTCCACCACGGTCCCATTTATCACCCTTACCTACGGGGAGCGAAAAATCTGCGACCGGATTGGAATTTAGCAGGTGTTAGTTCCTCGTAGTTGCTCGGCATGGCCTCATGGCCTCCAAGGCTTGAGCATTCGAGCAGGGAGTTGAACCAATCCTCCCATAATCGCATACAATAGTAGATTGCGACTTAATTCAAGCAAGGATAATTCAGAGAAGTTATGGCTAAAAAAAGCATGATCGAGCGGGAAAAGAGACGCCAGAAGCTGGTGGACAAATACGCCGCCAAGCGGGAAGACCTCAAAATGCAATTTGAGCAGGCCGCCGATCCTGTGCAGAAAATGGCAATTCACCGCCAAATTCAGCAGCTCCCCCGCAATAGTTCCCGCACTCGTTTGCGGAACCGTTGCTGGGCGACTGGACGGCCGAGAGGCTACTACCGTGACTTCGGCCTATCTCGCCACGTCATCCGCGAAATGGCTCACCAAGGTCTTCTCCCCGGTGTGGTCAAGTCAAGCTGGTAGATGAGATTTGGGATTTTGGATTTTGGATTTGAAATCAGGAATCTAAAATCTAAAATCTAAAATCTCATTGCCCGCAGCAGCGATCGATGCCCAAACTCTGAAGCAGCAAGTCGCTGACGGCATTGGCGATCGCAAACTCCCCAAAGAAACTTTTAGAAAAGTCAAAGGACCGCATTTCTGTCACGATCGCAATTACGAGACTACCCAGGTCATTCTCACCTTCCATCCGCTGTCGGACGTAGATTTGGGTCGCTCTTGTCGCTATTTGCGCGTTGACGGCTTCTGGGATAAACTCAGAGTCGAGCCATGCGAGCAGAGTTTTTTGCAACCATTCGCCCTCCTGCTGTGCATTGGTGGCGGGCGGCAAGGTAATCGGCGCTATGGGTTCAGACATGGGAATTGATGAAGGGGGAATCGTTGACTATTGAGGGTTGGTTGTCAGCAGACAACTAAAAAATATATGGAATATGATATACCCGCAATTATCCAGGGATATGCAAAAGGCTATTTCCTGATGGCCAATGATGGCGAACACAGTTTAGCCTGGTATTCTAGTCGCCAGCGAGCTCTGATTCCTTTAGACGAACGATTTACTTACCCGCGATCGCTCCGCCGAGTCCTCAATCAAAATCGCTTCAGCATAGCCATTAACCGTGATTTCCGAGCTGTAGTTGAGGGGTGCGCTGACCGAGAGACCACCTGGATTTCCAAGGAATTAAAAGAAATTTACTGGGAACTCAACCAAGCAGGATGGGCCCATAGTTTTGAGACCTGGCTAGGAGATGAACTCGCTGGTGGGATTTTAGGGATTGCGATCGGTGGGGCCTTCATCGGCGAATCCATGTTCTACCGCATTCCCGAAGGCTCAAAAGTGGCAATGGTTAAATTAGTCGAACGACTGCGGGAGCGACAGTTTGCCTTCTTTGATGCTCAGATGACCAATCCTCACTTAGAACGGTTTGGCGCTTACAACATTAGTGAAAAACAATATCAAGTCTTGCTGAAACAAGCTTTAAAGCGGTCTTGTTCGTTGCTTTGATGCAACTCTTCTCCAGTCTCAAAACACAGCGGTGAAAGGATTGACGGTTGACTCTTGAGTCGCAACCGCTTTCTCATCATCTGAGGTCGATCGCCTTTCCCCTTCACCCAATTCCCAAAAGTTTCAAATTCTGAGCCACCTCCTGCATCTGCTGGACGCCAATCTTCGTTTGACTGAGGCCAGATGCTGTTTGTTGCGCTCCCAGATTAATCGCATTCATTGCCTCTACTACTTGCTCCACTGCGAGCGCTTGCTGCTGAGCAGTGAGTACAATTTGTTGAGAGTTCAACGCCACTCGATCGATCGCGCTCGAAACCCCACTAAACGCTTCAGCAGTTTTTTTCGTCAGTTTCATCCCTTCGCCTACGGTTTTATGACCCTCATCTGCCGCCATGACCGTTGAATTAATCGCCTTTTGGATATCTGTCACAAGCTGATTAATCTTCTCACCCGATCTCTTACTTTGATCCGCTAGTTTGCGAATTTCTGTGGCAACGACACCAAATCCTTTTCCTTGTTCCCCAGCTCGCACTGCCTCGACAGCCGCGTTCAAGGCTAGCATATTGGTTTGATTTGCTAGCTCCGTGACTAACTTCGTAATATTTTCAATTTGATTGGTTTGCTCGCTTAATTTAACAATTTGTTGGGCAATTGCCTCTACTTTCTTTTGTAAGAGGGTCATGCCTTCCAAAGTTTTTTCGATTGTCTTGGTTCCTTTTTCTGCTAAAGTTAAAGCTTGGTGCGAACCTGCTGCTGCTAATTCTGCTTGATTGGCAGCTTGTTGGGAGGAACTTCTCAATTCATCCATTGTGGTTGTGGTTTGATTGACAGAAATTGCTTGTTGAGTCGCAATCCGTTCCTGCTCTGCGACTGTTGCAGCAATTTCCGTGGAAGAACTCACAATAATTTGAACTAAATTTCGGAGGGTTCTATCGAGGGGTTTTGCAATTGCGATACTCAAGATTATGCCTAAAATAATTGCGATTGCTGGTCCTGAAATCATTCCTGTCAATACTAGACTTTTGGTTTGAATTATGCTTCGTTCAGCATTTTTTTTCGCTAAGTCTACTATAATTTCATTCTCGTGAATCACGGCTTCCAGTGCTTGAGAAACTGAAGTAAAGCTCGATTGATTCCTCGCAAACACTTGATCGTTCATTTGAGCTAATAAAACACCCGCCTCTGTAGCGATTGCAAATTCAGGAGAGTTTTTTTGACCTTTATTGATTAACTCTAATTGCCTTTGAACAGGAAAGAGAATGCCATTATTTTTAAATTTATTATAAATTTCCATAAATCGCTCGTGTTCTTGATGCCACTGCTGCCACTGAGAAATAAATTGTTTCCAGAGCAGATCTTCGTGAGGAGTCCGGGGTAAGGGTTCATACTTTTCCCAGCCAACTTTAATTTTTTGAAATCCTCGATCGATTTTTTGGATTTGCTCTCGCCTAATTACATCAGTCAATCGAGTATTTAAAAGAGATAACTCTACTGCATAGACATCTCTAACTCCGTTGTCGATCGTTTGCAATCCTACAATAGAGGGCAGTCTAACTATACTAATTTCATTAATATGTTCGCTTAATTGGGAGCTACCAAACCATCCTCCTAAGGCGACAATAAAAACAATAAAACCCATCAGTAAAAAGGCATTGATGAGTTTAAATTGGAGTCCTTTACTTTTTACCCAAAGATTGAAACGTTTCATGAACATGAGCCTCTTCTAAAAATACCTTTTGAAAGCCTCAATAAACGACTATTAGAAATTAGGGAACTCAAGAAGCAAATACCCAGATAAGTTTTAGAGCTTGCTTTTTGTCTAGGTTTGAGAGTTTGGGCTGGCGAGCCTCAAGTTTGCTGTTCAATAAATATTAAAAAATATTGAGTATTTTTAAGATGAATTAGCTGGGTTAGCTCGAAGAACCTAGTGTTTTTTTTCAAATTCATGGCTAGCGATCGATGGCATTTTAGGGTAAACTACGCAGATTTTAGTATAGCTCATAGATAGCTCATCTTTACAGAACGATTGGTTGAGGCGTTATGTAGTGGGTCACTTCAGCATCAGATGAGAGAAGATTCAGTCCTCAAGTTTATCTTGATTTCAATTGAATCTATCTAATAAATAAGTATGATTACCTAGCAAATTTGCATGCTCTGGTCGTTATAGAGAGCTGAGGTAGCTGTAATTTAAGACTTACTTCCTAGGGGCGGAGTTATGATAGAGTTAAAGCGCGGTCATGATATAGTTAAAAAAGTTAGGCGTCCTCTCCTTAAAGAAGGATTTTAGTTGCCAATCGAACACTAGGCTTTGCCAGTGTGGAATTTAATGCTGTCTTGAACAACTGAACAATAAAAAGCAGGGTGCTACTAGCAAGTAGTTTCGCACAGTGAGATTAGGTACTACTCATGCAGAATAATGTTGAATCGTGGCTGATCAATTTGATTAACTCTTGGGTCACCTCTTCAGATTTTTTAGCTCATCAAGCTTTCTTCTTTAATACTCAGAATATTACTGAGTTAGTCATGGCGACAGGTATCGTTACTTTGTGGTTTTACCCCAACTTAAAAACCGAACATCACCAAAATTACCGCCAGCTTATTGTCCTACTATTTTTGGCCTGTCCGCCTACCTATACCATCTGTCGAATTTTGCAATCACTGATTCACCGTCCCCGCCCCTTGATGATACTTCCGTTAGAAGTTCACCCAATTTTTGCACCATCCTGGGAATATTTTAAAACCAATGTTTTTTCTCATTTAGGTTCCTTCCCAAGCGATCATGCAGCTCTATTATTTATCTTCATCACCATCTTATTTCACATCAATCAAAAGCTCGGATGGATCAGCTTACTACTGAGTGTTTACTATAGCTTTCTCCGGGTCGGGATTGGGTGGCATTGGCCGGCTGATATTGTCGGTGGAGCTTTGCTAGGCTTTTTAGTTGCATACACCCTGCTCATGAATATCAAAAATCTCACAGGTTTGTTAGATTGGGTGATTGCTAAGTTTGATAAATACCCAGCCCGAGCCTATACCATTGGTTTTCTCGTTCTCAATGATTTTTCCAGGAGTTTTGAATTGTTAAAAGGAATCTATCATCTCGTGTTTGGTTATAATATGTTTCACTAGCCTACTCATTGATTTTTCGCTCTTTCACCAAGGTCAAACTTACCCATTCCCCTGTCTCGCTATAAGTACGAATCATTCGTAATCGTAAGTCAGGAGCTGCTAGCCACCCTGCTTCTAAAAAGAAAGACTTTCTGAGTTGAAGTTGCAACGGACTGGTGGCAGAAGCTCCTCCTGGCAGTAATAGCACTTGTACCACTTGGGAACCTTGGTCAAAATAGAGAATTGAGCCGTCGATTTTAGCGCTAGAAGTGAAGGTTTTGGCAGAACTTCCCGGACCGAAAGCAGTGGTTTGGACTAATCGATCTGCCCCTTCACGCTGCAATTTTAACTGAGTTGGATAGGTGTCAGGCGATCGCCAATCTGGATAGAGGGTGACTGCTTCCCCCTGCCATTCTCCTAGTAAAGCGTCCAGCGTTAAAGGTGGAGTTTCTAACGGGTTTTCCTGGGTTCGTTGCTCCCGAATTAAGGTCAAACTCGCTAACTGACCTTCGCGGTTATAGAGTTGTACCAGGCGCAAACGCCGATCGCTCTCCAGCAAACTAAACTCTGCCCCAAACTCCGAAAATGGAGCCAGTTGTATACTTCCCTGGGAAAAGGCCCCACAATCAAAAAACAACAGATCCCGCCCTAGAGACTGGTATTGTCGCACCAGTTCATTCACTTCTGGTGCGCCAGTCCCCTCAGGGTTAGCTAAAAAACGCCGCAGTGTCAACCGCACTGTCTGAGCATCATTGAAGCTTTCTAAGCAAAGAGTGCTAGGGGTATCCTTGATCCACTCTCCTCGGGGTGAAAACTCAGTAAACGTACCGTTCCAAACCCCTAAATTTTGCAGAAAATTTTCCCACTGTGTTCCCATCCGTTGCTCCTCAACATCCAGTTTCTTTCTTGAGTGGTCTATCTTTTAACATCATTGAGCGATCGCCTGTCTCCTCAGTTGGTTGAGTGCAGCAATTCACCAGCGGTTCTTGGGCCACTTTCTCTAACCCCACGGACTTTAATAACTCCACCCAAACCACTCCTAATAAAGGATTCCCTGGTTGAGGTCGTCGCAACTCCGCGATAGTCGCGAGTAGATCGTGCCAAAGACCCGCTTGAGCATAAATCCTCGGCTTTTCTAGCGGTGAAGCTTGCGCTAATGCTTGTACCTGAGTTGGGGTGAGTTCGACGCGGCGACTCCAGCCGCTGACGACGCTGTCACCACTGCGGTCATCGCGGTCGCAAATGACTTCAAAGTACCAATGATAATATTTTTGAGGTTCCAGGGGTGGAGCCGTAGCAGGCAGGGTAAAGCTGACAATGCCGGGAGTGCTAACAATGTTAAAAGTGGTTTGGTAAACTCGCTGCTGCTGTTGATCGGCTAACTCAAACTCTACCTCAAATTGCTCTCGATCTACGGCGTGATTGGTGGTTTTGCCATCACCGGTTGCATGAGGGACGTACAAAAAAAAGGTGGGGTGAGCAGTGGCTGTTAAGGCTAAATTCGAGGCGGGGATTAAAGCAGTTAAAGGTTGGGAAGAACTGTAGCAAGGACAGCGCGACCGCGACTCTTCCCGGCGAGCAAAAGCGGGTGCAGCTTCCGGCGGCGTGGCAAAGTGGATTTGAGCGATCGCGGTCGGAGGTGACTGCGAGTGTACCTTCAACGGCCAATTTGCGCTAAAAGTTAATAAACAGAAACAGGCTAAGGCAAGTACCGTTAAATGTAGGGAAAACTTCCGCTTAGCCATAACCAAACTGCCTCCAAATGTCTAAAACCCAAATCATAACTCTATTAACTGATTTTGGCTTAAGTGATGTCTATGTAGGTGTAATGAAGGGTGTCATTGCTCAAATTAACCCGCACTTAACCGTAATCGACCTCACTCACAAAATCCCGCCTCAGAATATTGCTGCCGGTCGATTTTGCTTGATGAATGCTTATCCCTATTTTCCTCCAAACACCGTTCATATCGCCGTGGTCGATCCGGGAGTTGGAAGTAATAGACGCAGCGTTGCGATCGCCTGTGCCAATGGTTTTCTGGTGGGACCAGATAACGGGTTATTCAGTGGTATTTTGAGCCACTCCCCCCCGATCGCCGCCGTGGAACTCACCAACCCCGAATATTGGCGCACCCCTGAACCTAGCATGACGTTTCATGGCCGAGATATTTTTGCTGCCGTTGGTGCTCACCTCGCCAGTGGCGTGCCATTGGCACGGCTGGGAGCAGCGATCGCTCCTGATACCCTGATCGAATTAGCTCTTCCTGCTTATACCTTAACCGAGGGTAGCATTGAAGGCTGCATCCAGTATATCGATCGCTTTGGTAATTTAATTACCAATATTCCTGGCAGCTTGGTTCGAGGCAAACGGTGGTCAGCGGTCGTTGGTACTCAAGGAAGTCAACCCTTACCCGTTTCAGAAGCTCTCGTTGTTCCCAGTGCTTTTACCTATGCAGAGAGTCAACCCAGTCAGGCGGTCGCTCTCATTGGTTCTGATGGTTGGGTAGAAATTGCCGTTGCCGGAGGGAACGCTCAATTCATGCTACAGCTTGAGGTGGGAGCAGAAGTACGAGTGATTTTCAGTGAGGAGAAAAATGGTTAAGGGAATTGGAAAAGAGAGAACAAATTAACTGAAAACTGCTGTAAAAAGTTGCAGGTTTTGTCTAAAATTCCGCAACAATTTCTGATCATAATTAAGGATGTAAAATCCAGATTTAAAAGGTGATTGATACACCCTATCAGTCAACAGTTAACCATCAACCCTTGACGGATTTTGACAAGTTAACACCCTCAAAATCAACACAAAAAAGCTTTCTGCCGCCATTAATTGACCAGCACCATAACAGGCGCGGCGTCGCCAAGCTAGCACCGGTAGGTGTCCCTCTGGCGCACTCAAGCTAAAGTTCAGGTCTTCATAATACTTCCAGTTTTCTTTGGCTCGCCACCCCACTTGGTTGCAAAACTCCGTGTATTGCTGACCCACACTTTCCCAGATCCGATACTGCGCCGTTAAACTAAATCGTCCCCCACTGTAATAGTCCCAGAACTGGTCAATGGTGCAAAGGTCTGTGCAGGGAAAGTTCGCAAGGTCTTCTGCGGTTAGCCAACCTTCTTCTTCCCGAAGTCTTGCTCTCAGGATGAGTTCCCAAGTGAGTTCATCTGCTTTCTGCCATTTTCCTGCTGCTAGCAGTTGGATCAGGGGGTTGTAGTCGATCCCAACTTCTGAGAGAGGAGGCGTACTGGCGGGTAGAGTCGCGATCGCAGCTTCCAGACGTGACAGAGTCGCTGAAATCTCCTCTGGGTGCAACTGTTCCAGACGGTATAATACCCATTCCAGTTGAGATTGAAGGTAAGCTCTTTCGGCTGAAGCTTGTTGCAGTTGGTCTTGCAATGCTTCTAAGCGAGTTTGTAACTGACTGGTAGCAGTCTTTTTAGCGGTTGCCTTTTTTTTGCTTTTTCCCTTTTTTTCTTTGCTAAGTTGAGCGATTAACTGCTGTGAATTCGCCCACATTTTCCGGGCCCCTTCGATCCTCGCTTGTTCTTTTTCCCAATCACCTAAGTTGAGTTGTCCGTCTAAAGCCAGGGGATCGGGGGTGAATTCCCAGCTACAAACTGAGCAACGATCGGTTAGCAGTTCCGCATATTCAGTATCGCAAACAGGACATTTAAACATGGAACGCCGGAGAAGGTGGTTTTGACAAAGATGCGACCTCCTCCCCTTAAATTGTCACACAAAGGGGAAGGTTAAGAAACTCCTTCTTAACCTTCCTCTTTCTTAAAACGCTTTTTAACTTTTGATGATTAAACGATCCTTGATTAACCTTGAGAAGGTAAGCGGACAATGAATAAACTGCCTCGACCGACCTGAGACTTTGCTTCAATGGTGCCGTGGTGAGCTTCAACAATTTGGCGACACAAGTGTAAGCCTAAACCAGTCCCTGAACGTTTATGAGTCCCCGGACCAAACCGCTCGAATAATTTTGCTTGTTCTTCTCGAGAAATACCAGGGCCCGTGTCTTCGATTTCAATGGTTGCGAAGGGAATCACCTTGTCCGGATGGTTGCCAAGGTTAGGAGGACAACTCAAGCGGATCTCCACGGAGCCAGCATCTGTAAATTTAATTGCATTTCCCAACAAGTTGGTAAACAAGCGATGTAGTTCCAGGCGATCGCCTCGAATCGTGCAACTGCTTTTTCCATCCGCTTCCAGGTCCGAGTCTAAATTGAGAGACAGACCTTTGCTATTCGCGAGGGGAGCCAGTTCTTCTGCCACTTCTGAGATCAGCTGTCGCAAGTCAACGGCTGCGAAACTCAGAGTTTTGCGACCTGCTTCGTAGCGGTAGACTTCTAGCAGCATATTCACCATCACGATCAGATTTTTGTTGCTGCGGATCATGGTGGTCATGGCGTCTTGCATGGAGGGTGAAATGTCTCCCAAGGCACCTTGCTGCATTAAATTCAGCATCTTATCGGCGGCTACTAATGGGGTCCGCAGATCGTGAGCCAGACGAGAGACAAAATCTTCCCGTTGCAGCGCAATGCGATCGCGCTGATCGACGCTATGTTTGAGCCGGAGTAGCGATCGCACCCGCGCCAACAGTTCGTCCATTTCCACGGGTTTGCGGATGAAATCATCCGCTCCCAAATCTAAACCCTGCACCACACTCGGACTATCGTGGGCTGTAATCAGTAAAATCGGGATAAACGGCAATTTTGAATTCTGACGGATGCGTTGCGTGACTTCATAACCGTCCATTCCCGGCATCATCACGTCTAACAGTACCAAATCAGGGGGTGACTGCTCAATTTGAGCTAATGCTGAAAAGCCATTGTCGGCACTGCTAATTTCATATCCCTCTTCTTCCAAAATTGTCTGTACAAGCAAGACATTATCTGGCGCATCATCAACAACCAGAATACGATCCGCTTTCGCAGCATTCGGAACCGACAAATAATTCATGGAATTTGAGGGCTGGCGGTAAGAGCTTAACATTGTACGGTTTTTGTATTCACTGTTTCATTTTCTTTCTCCTATTACCTCTCTCATTAGGAAGATTTTTGAGAACGGCTTTCTAGTTCTTAAGTCGCTGACTCGCTCAAGGTAGCCTACCATAAGCAGAGAAATTTATGAAGTGGGTATCTGTACCCATCCCCTTGACAATTGTGACAACTCAATGCAGGTTCAGAAACCCTCAGTAGTTTTGCGGAGTCATGAATAAAAACTTTACTGATGAGAGTACGAGCGAGCCAATCTTCCCTCCCATCATCCTGACATGAGCTCAGGCGTTAACCCAGCGGTCCCATTTCCGAGAGCGGCAATCTGTTAACTAATCCTTTAAAGAAGCAGGGGGATGAAGATGAAACTCTCCCCCTGCTATTATCTCCCTATCTCCGCTTTCTGAAACAGCTTGCCTTGCTAGTTCCTATAACCTCTCCCTCCTGTCCTAGGCAGGTTGACCTTTGTCTAGTGCTTTTTGGACGAGATCGTCACTGATACTCTCTACATCTGCGGGTTCCGGGCGAATTTCTTTTGCCATTGAGCGAAATCCATCGGGATTACCAGTTGGTTCTGTTTTCAACTGCGTTTCTTTGACAGATGAAACATTAAACTGAGGGGCAGTAGCTGTTGCTGCTGCTTGTTGTCCTTTTCCACTCCGGTCAACATCACTAACACTAAATTCCTTTGAGGCTTCGTAGTCTGCTGCTACATCAACTTGCGGCAATTTTTGTTCTCCTGATGCCACGCTCTCAGCTATTTGCTGAGCATCATAGGTTTGAGAGTTATTTAATTCAGGGGTCGCTTCAGACATAGCGCAATCCTTTTCAAAAATTTTTAAATCATCAATGGGTTGATCCTGACCGATTTTTTGACCTTTTTTCATCCATCAAACGAGAGATCGGCGCGATCTGTCACAAGGAATATTCATCATCAACCATGAGTAATGTTGAGCTTCCCTCTTCAGGAAGGTGACTAAACTAACTTTATTTTGATATTGATCGTAGGGAACCTTTTTCAGGAACAAAAATTATGAGTTCAACTGCCAACGCCAGCGGGCATCATACCCTTTCAGGCGACACTCAAAAAGTCGTTCAGCTTATGAATTCACTTCCCACTGATGACAAGCTAGCGCTGCTTTATTTTATCTACGAAAAGATGGGAGATTCCATTACCCCAGCAGCTCCCATCGCCGCCGAACCGGAAATTGCTCCCCTGTTGTTAGATGATTTTTACAACCTCTCTGATGACAATCAGCTGGCGGTAATGCGCGCCATTGCCAATGGCGAAGATACAGAGTATTCCCGCGCTTATGGAGCGCTCACAGCTAATAATCAGTTAGTAGTCTGGTATGCTTGGGCGCAAGGAATGGGCGATACAGTGGTAGATTTACCCGACAACTACCAGGCAACTCAAGCTCTAAATAACGCCCTGGATCAAATTGAAAAGCTTAATTTTGAACAGCAAATTTCTGTGCTGCGGGATGCAGCCAATCAGATGGGTTTCAGTGATGTGAAACCAATTCCCACTCAGGCAGAAGTGGGCAAAACTTCAAGTCTCTAATCAAGGCGTGAGTTATGAGGGGTGAGTGGGGGTTTCCTCCTCGCCACTCATATTTTTAGCCAAATTGAACTGAAATGAGACCCGGAAATGGTTGCCGATGACAGAACTCAGAAATTTGCGGCTAGCGTCCTGAGTATGATAAATTAAATTTTGCCTCAGCAGAGAACAAGGAACAGAAACCTGGTTCCCCCTTACAACTTCCCTGTTGCTTCGGAGAATTTAAGGAGTCAAAAATCGATGGGACAATTCGGCCCCGATCCCAATCGGCCCTATCCAATGGCTGATTTTCGGCGAGTTTGTTTTATTAAAAAATTTATTAAATCCCCCAATATCATCGTCGGCGATTACTCTTACTATGATGACCCAGTAGACCCAGAAGGTTTTGAGCGAAACGTCTTGTACAATTATGGGAGCGACCGCCTCATCATTGGCAAATTTTGCGCCATTGCCACCGCGGTTAAATTTATTATGGGGGGTGCTAATCACAAACTTGATGGTATTTCCACTTATCCCTTCCCCATTTTTGGCAATGGGTGGGAAATAGGAATGGAGTTGTTAATGAGTCATCCCAGTAAAGGTGATATTACGATTGGGAATGATGTTTGGATCGGTTACGATGCCATGATTCTACCAGGAGTCACCATTGGGGATGGGGTGGTAATTGGTGCGAGGTCTGTTGTGACTCAAGATATTCCTCCCTATACAATTGTTGGTGGCAACCCAGCCCGCCCGATCAAGCAGCGTTTTAGTGAGAGCGAGGTAGCACAATTGCTAGAAATTCGGTGGTGGGATTGGGAAATTGAAAAGATTTCGCGCCACATTCTTGTGATTATGCAGGGTGATATTCAAGCGCTCTGCAATGCAGAATGACTTCAGGAAAAGTAGGTGTTGTAAATAGCGAGGTAAGCTAGAAAGATATCTCAACACCAATAGACACTCATGAGCAGGCTGGGAACCTTCAGGATTGATGATGAGTTGTGGGAACGCTTCCAAGCTTTGTGCGAAGCAGAAAACACGAGCGCATCGGCTGAGTTGCTGCGGTTTGTAGAGTGGCGACTAGCGGGTGGCTCTTTACGTCAACAGGCCTCTAGTCAGGATCTGGGCAGTGGTTTTGTGCGTTTGCTAGAGAGTCACGTAGAAAACTTGCTAGCGGCTAAGCTCGCACGGGAAGCTTTAGAGCGGCAGCAGTTAGCAGAACGGTTAGCGGCGATCGAAGCTCAGGTGGCAACTCCTCAAAGCCAGCGACTCATGGAACCTCTGGCAGAGTTTCTAGACCAAGCACTAGAGGGACGGGTTGAACACTATCGAAAAGTGACTCTTGGTCGCGAATTGGAGCGGCGAATTGAGCAACAGTTAGCAGAGCATCTCCAGGGTATTTATCAGCAATTAACGGAGTTGAAGGAACTGTTGCAAAAGCCCGAGCAGCCAGAACAGCCTCACCAGCGATCGCTGTGGGAGGAGAATGCGGCCGCCAAGGAACAACTCGCTCAAATGGAGGTTTTACAGCAGAAGCTGGAGCTGTTGAAGGAATGGGTATTACCTGGGAACCTGGGTCAAGAATCAGCCAATTCCGCTGCTCAGTCAGGGAGTTCATCCCCGCCTGGACCGCCTCCGGTGGAGGCAAAAATTCCTTCGGAAATTAAAATGCCCGATGGTTCTAGTTGGCGAGCTGATGCTGCGGGTCACTATGAAATTATTGGGGAAAATAGGTCGCCAGTGACTAGGGAGACGGCTGAGGAGGCGGTTGCAGAAGTCGGAGAAAAAGTTCATCCGCTTCAGTCAGATCGTCAGGGATTTGTCACCGGAGCTCAGGTGAAAAGTGGCGATTTATTGAAGACGAAAATTCTCCGGGTCGCGCAAACCCAACGGGCGAAAAAAGGTCAGCAAATGGATGGCTCTGATGGTTCTGTGTGGCAGTGTGAAGGGGAGGATCTGAGTCAACGGGGTCGTCCTAAAATGTTTCGCCGGATTCGCTAAGCAGGGAGTGCAAAATCGGCAGCATTCGTTACCACAAAGCACTGGGACGAGCCGTTGCTCGTCCCAGAAAATGGATCGAAGGCAGGGCAACTGCACCCTGTTTTAAGCTTCCACCGCTTGGTCGATGCGACCGCGATTTCGTAAGGAAAGCGACAACATCACGCGGGAAATGCCTGTGAATAAGACGCTGACTCCTACCAAGGTACCAATCAGCCAGGGAGCATTGAAGGGCCACTGAAACCAAATCATCGCACCCAGCACTAAGGTTAAGATGCCATCACCCAGTACCCAAGTCCAGTTCTGCTCAGGACGTAACCGGAAAGCCAGAAACAGTTCAAAAACACCTTCTGTGAGCAAAAAGCTGCCAACTAACAGGGTGAGGGTGATGACACCTGGTAACGGGTAAATAAAGAGCAGAATGCCGGTGGCAATGTAGAGGGCACTTAAAAGGAGCTTCCACAGAAACCCGGGTTCGTTGCGGGTTTGAAACGCATAGACCAGTTTAGCAGCTCCGGCTGAGCCGATGATTAAAGCAATCCAAGTTTCTGCGACAATGGTGGTGACGGCAGGGATTGCGACCGCTACCAACCCCAATACAACGAGGAGAACGCCAGTCCAAAGCGAGCCAGGGGTAGAAACTTTCTTGATGTCAGTAGGAACATTGGTGGTCATATCAATCTGCGTCCATTGCTGGAGTGAACTCTAGATCCAGAAAAGTTATTAAATGAACAGGGTCTTTATAAAAGCTGACCCCCCTATCAAAATTGAAGGTCTTTATAAGAAGCTGACCTCCTTTGAAACTTCTATCAAGGTATCAAAATAATTTGACTTGCCGTCTCTAGCTCGAGATTGAGATTCAGTTCCTTGGGTCATGCCTCTTCAGTAGGACGACCTCGTTAGCAAAAGGTGAAATAGGAAGCGCTCAAACCGCTAACTGAGAGGAAGGAATCAACTTTTCAGTTGGCTTCACATAGCAAGCAGATCGCTCAGAAGCCACATTCAATGAGCTGTAGCTGCTGTGGCCAGAAGACTTAATTCCATCCAGTTTGAAGCTCGATCGCTTTGCTTTTTAACAGAGTAACAGTTGCCATCCTGACTTCAGCACTGCCTCAGTCCCCTCCAAGATTTCAAACTCTCGATCGAATCCCGTAATTTCAAAAATCCAGCGCAGGGAACCTTTTAAATTAAATAGGTATAAACGACATCCTTTTTGGCGGGCGATGCGACGAACTGCCACCAAAGCTGTTAAGCCAAAATTATTGATATCTTTGACATAACTGAGGTCAATAATCCAACAAGAATTGGTTCCTTTAGGAATAATGCTAGTCGCCTTTTGATGAAGTAAAGAACCACCCTGTAAGTCCAAATTACCTTGGGGTCGTAGCAAATAATTCATGCCCATAACTCTGCCATCATCTAGTTACACACTGCTTGAACTTAGCTATTAATGCGGGGTGCAGCTTTCTAGATTTTTTCTCCCGATTTTCAGAAAGTCTAGCAGAGCTGGGAAATAGTATCCCTCATCTACATAGCCCCCCTACAGAGCGAATACTTCAGGCATCGCCCTGCCATAGGGAGGCTACAAATAGAGTCGCAATTTGCGTCACTCTTAATGCTCGACTGTCTGCCCGGTCGCAGAACGTGAGTTTCCAGCAGGTTCGTAAGATGAATGAAAAAAGTAAGAAGCACCCTGATGGATTTTCATTCTGATAGTGGAGCACCCCGATTAATTCACCCCCTGATAGATCGGGCTTGGTTCTCCTTGAGAGGAGGGACGTAGGAAGATTTTGGACACTCTTCACAAGCCACCTTGGTACTGATGAGTATCAAGGCTCTATCAATCTTCTATTGATTATTACAGGCAAGATTTTTGATGCTCAAGTGGGTGATTGCATTTACCCGCTTTTCCCCCTTCCAGAAGGCTTTTAGAGGATTTTTTAATGCCGTTACGGATACTGATAGCTATTAATCGCACTTAATCTGGTATAATATTATTCTTTTTTTTTAATAATTGAGTCGCCCCTCTCATTTTAGAGCCACCTCAATGATTACCAACTGGGTCCATCGAAAGACTAGCATGACAGTCATTAAGTTCCCCAGCTCACACTTCAACCCCTAATTTCTTAAATCATATTACTTGTTTAACCTGAGCGATCGACAGAAGCAAAAGGCGAGGAGCAAAAGCTTTTCATAAAGACAAAGTTTAAATCAAAGTTCTGCTCAAAAATCTTAACCTTTCAACTCTCCAGTCCTCCCTTCCTTAGTAACTCTTCCCCTCGCTATACCCGTCGCTTCAACTTCCATTTCCCCTTGATACTCAAAATTTACCCCTGCCAACTTTCCTCAAGTTAAGAGCCATGGAGTTCAATCAGCATAACTCGCTCAAAAATTAGGATGACTTTCACCTGACCCCTTACCTCCGCCAAGATGCTTCTACCTAGGATTTAACCGAGTTTTATTCCACCTCGAAGGGTTGACTTGCTTTTTGCCATCTACCTTTAGACAGAAGCAGGTAGTACATCTCTTAGTCCGATAATAAACAAAGATATCATGCCTCAAAAATTGACTAAAACTAGGGTCGCGACTTCCTCCCTCGCGACTCTCTTGCATCGTCAACCCCCCGCAGCAAGCAACTCCTCTTCATTTCCCATAGGTAACGGCCATGCCAACTGTACAGAGAACCACAGAAACCACAGATAACTTCGATCCCAAACTGCTTCTAAGAACCTTAGCCTCTGTCAAAAAAGGTGACTTTTCTGTTCGGATGCCGATCGACCAAACTGGCATAGCTGGGAAAATTGCCGATACGCTCAACGAAATTATCGAAATGAATGAGAGATTAGCCTCTGAGTTAGAGCGGATTAGTACCGTCGTCGGCAAAGAAGGTAAAATTACTCAGCGAGCGAGCCTAGGGAGCGTTGGCGGTTCTTGGTCCGCAACACTCGATTCTGTTAATGCTCTGATTACAGATTTAGTCCAACCAACTGCTGAAACCGCAAGGGTGATCCGGGCCGTCGCCGAAGGAGACTTATCGCAAACGATCGCACTGGAAATAGACGCCAGACCCCTCAAAGGCGAATTCCTACAAACCGCTCAAATTGTTAACACCATGGTGGATCAGCTGAGTTCCTTCGCCTCAGAAGTGACCAGGGTGGCTAGAGAAGTGGGAACCGAAGGCAAACTCGGCGTGCAAGCAGAAGTTAGAGGCGTTGCAGGCACCTGGAAAGATTTAACCGACTCCGTCAACTCAATGGCCGGGAATTTGACGGCGCAGGTGCGGAACATCGCGGATGTGACCACGGCGGTGGCCAATGGCGACTTATCCAAGAAAATTACCGTTGATGTGAAAGGGGAAATTCTGGAACTGAAAAACACGATTAACGTGATGGTGGATCAGTTGAACTCCTTTGCCTCTGAAGTGACCCGGGTGGCGCGGGAAGTGGGAACGGAAGGAAAACTTGGTGGCCAAGCGGATGTGAAAGGAGTGGCGGGAACTTGGAAAGATTTGACGGACAATGTGAACTCAATGGCGGGAAATTTAACCGCGCAAGTGCGGGGAATTGCTAAAGTCGTGACGGCGGTAGCGAATGGTGATTTGAAGCGAAAATTAATGCTGGAAGCGAAGGGCGAAATCGCTACATTAGCCGATACGATTAATGAGATGATTGATACGCTGGCGACCTTTGCCGATCAGGTGACCACCGTGGCGCGTGAGGTGGGAATTGAAGGGAAATTAGGGGGTCAAGCAAAAGTGCCGGGTGCGTCGGGAACCTGGCGAGATTTGACGGATAATGTGAACGAACTCGCAGCGAATTTGACCACCCAGGTGCGAGCGATCGCAGAAGTGGCAATTGCGGTAACGAAGGGGGATTTAACTCGATCCATTGCAGTGGAAGCGCAAGGTGAAGTTGCGATCTTAAAAGATAATATTAACCAAATGATCGCTAACCTGCGAGAAACCACTCAGAAGAATACAGAACAAGACTGGTTAAAAACCAACCTCGCGAAGTTTACCCGGATGCTGCAAGGACAGCGGGATTTAGAAACAGTTTCTAAGCTGATTTTATCAGAATTGACCCCGCTGGTTTCTGCCCAGCATGGGGTGTTTTATTTGATGGAAAATGTTGATTTCGATCCGTTCCTTAAACTATTAAGTACCTACGCCTACCGCGAACGCAAACACCTCGCGAATCGCTTTTCTTTAGGGGAAGGATTGGTGGGGCAATGTGCGTTGGAGAAAGAGCGAATTTTGCTCACGGAAGTTCCGGATAACTATATTAAAATCAGCTCAGGGTTGGGGGAAGCAGCTCCGCTGAATGTGGTGGTTTTACCTGTATTATTTGAAGGACAAGTTACAGCGGTAATAGAGTTAGCTTCCTTCCGTCGCTTCAGCGAAATTCACCTGACGTTCCTCGACCAACTCACTGAAAGTATCGCCATCGTGTTAAATACCATTGCGGCGAGTATGCGGACCGAGGAATTGCTGAAACAATCCCAGTCTCTGGCCGAAGAACTGCAAGCGCAACAGAAGGAACTCACCGAAACCAACAAGCGCCTCGAACAGCAAGCAAAATCGCTCCGTGCTTCCGAAGAATTGTTGAAAAATCAGCAGGAAGAGTTACAGCAAACCAATGCAGAACTCGAAGAAAAAGCAGAGTTACTGGCATTGCAAAATCAGGAAGTCGAGCGGAAGAATGGAGAAATTGAACAGGCGCGGCGATCGCTGGAGGAAAAAGCAGAACAGTTGGCATTGACCTCGAAATACAAATCAGAGTTTCTCGCCAATATGTCCCACGAGTTGCGAACTCCGCTGAATTCGTTGTTAATTTTAGCCAGACTGCTTTCGGAAAATGCTGATGGCAACCTAACCTCCAAACAAGTAGAATACACTCGCACCATTTACTCAGCCGGTAATGACTTGCTCGGCTTGATTAATGAAATCTTAGACCTTGCTAAGATTGAATCGGGAACGATGTCGGTAGAAATTAGCCAAGTGCTATTTTCAGACTTGCGAGACCAGATGGAACGGACCTTCCGCCAAGTGGCGCTCGACCGGAAGTTAAATTTCCAAGTAGAATTCGATCCGTTACTGCCAAAAGCATTCTATACAGATAGCAAGCGCCTCCAACAAGTTCTCAAGAATTTACTCTCGAACGCCTTTAAGTTTACAGACCGGGGTGAGGTGAAATTGCAAATTAAGCTCGTCTCCCAGGGATGGAACCCAGAGGTTGAAACCTTAAACCGGAGTGGGACTGTATTTGCGTTTTCAGTCTTGGATACAGGAATTGGCATTCCTACGGATAAACAGAGAATTATTTTTGAGGCGTTTCAGCAAGCAGATGGCAGTACGAGTCGCAAGTATGGCGGCACGGGATTAGGGTTGTCGATTAGTCGAGAAATTGCCAATATTTTAGGAGGAGAAATTCAATTAGTCAGTCAACCCGGTCAAGGCAGCACCTTTACGCTGTACTTACCGCAGACTTACCAAGAACCGCGAGGGAACTTGAGGTCAGCGGGAATCAACACCCGGCAATTATCCCCCCTCTCTCCCAGTAATCCTCAATTGTTACCGGCCAGTCCCTCGCCGGTACCCGTGTCGAGTTACCCAGTGCCAGATTACTCACCAGTTGCGATCTCCGATGACCGAGATCAGATCCAAGCAGGTGAAATGGTGTTGTTAATTATCGAAGACGACATTAACTTTGCTCGGATTTTGTTGGATGTGGCGCGGGAACGTGGTTTTAAAGCGGTGGTTGCTTTGCGGAGCGATTTAGGATTGGCGATGGCACGGGAGTTTAAACCGACGGCGATCGTCTTAGACATTCACTTGCCAATCATGGATGGGTGGACGGTGCTCGATCGCTTGAAGCATGACCCCAATACTCGCCATATCCCAGTTCATATTGTCTCTGTGGATGAGGGACAACAACGCAGCTTACAACTCGGCGCGATCGCTTACCTGCAAAAACCCGTGAGTCGCGAAGCTTTAACCACTGCTTTTAGCAACATTAAGGGATTTGTGGAGCGCGGGGTGAAGAACTTGCTGGTGATCGAAGATGACCAAGTACAGCGCAGCAGTATTGAGGATTTAATTGGCAATGGCGATGTCTGCATCACCGCCGTGGGAACTGGTGCGGCGGCCTTGGAAGCGTTGCGATCGCGGCCGTTTGACTGCATTGTCTTGGATTTGGGTCTACCGGACATGACAGGATTTGAATTGATCGACCGGATCAAAGCAGATGAGCAGTTGAAGAAGGTTCCGATTATTGTGTATACCGGGAAAGAACTAACCTCGACCCAAGAAACTCAACTGAAGCGAGTGGCAGAAACTGTCATTCTCAAAGATGTGCGATCGCCGGAGCGTTTGTTGGATGAAACTTCTTTATTTTTGCACCGAGTCCAAGCAAACTTGCCGGAACCCAAGCGACAAATGTTAGAGCGGTTGTATCAAACTGGTTCTGTGCTCGCTGGCAAGAAAGTTCTGATTGTAGATGATGATGTGCGGAATATCTTCGCACTCACCAGTATGTTGGAACGCCACAAGATGCAGGTGTTTTATGCCGAGAGTGGCAGAGAAGGCATTGCGATCTTGCAGAATACACCAGACATTGATTTGGTGTTGATGGATGTGATGATGCCAGGAATGGACGGTTATGAGACGATGCGAGCGATTCGTCAAATCAACCGATTTACCTCACTGCCGATGATTGCGCTGACGGCGAAAGCGATGAAAGGCGATCGTGAAAAATGTATCGAGGCAGGCGCGTCCGACTACATCACAAAACCGGTTGATACAGAGCAGTTACTTTCGATGCTGCGTGTTTGGTTGTATCGATAGCGGTAGCACTCAGGGGTCAGTTCTCATCGGAGCGCCAACCACTGACCCCTGAGTAAGCTCAGCGAGCCCAGGGAATTCTATCAATTAGAATTGAAATAGGTTGAAATCATCCTTCAATTCAGACGCTAAACAACCTAAGTCTTAAGGAGGATTGACATCATTCTAGAAAGTTGATACTTCTGAAAGCTACAGGATACCAGAGCCCGTTAAAACCAATGTAGGAGGCAACTCAATTCTGTCGCTTTGAGAGCAGGGATTCGGCGGAATTACTTTGCCAAAATTAAACCTTAAAAACCTATGAGTATGCAGCCAGAGTCTAAAGTAAATGTCCTCCTCGTTGATGACCACCCAGAGAACTTGCTGGCGTTGGAAGCCTTACTCAATAACCCAGTTTACAATGCGGTTAAAGCCAAGTCAGGGGAGGAAGCTTTGAGGTGCTTACTGCATCTGGATTTTGCCGTCATTTTGCTAGATGTTCAGATGCCAGGAATGGATGGGTTTGAAACCGCTGCCCTGATTCGCTCCAGAGAGCGGTCGCGCTCGACTCCGATTATTTTTTTGACTGCCTTTAGTAATAACGATGCCCAGGTTTTTAAAGGGTATTCTCTGGGAGCGGTGGATTATTTAATGAAGCCAGTTGAACCTGAAATTTTAATTTCTAAAGTGAATGTATTTGTAGATTTATTTCAGAAAACGGAAGAAATAAAACGGCAAGCTGCACAGCTCAAGACTGTGAATGCAGAACTCAGTAAAAGTGAAGAAAAATTTCGCTCATTAAGTGCTTGTTCCCCCCTGGGAATTTACATGACTGATAGCGAAGGGTATTGTACTTACATGAACCAGCGTTGCCAAGCGCTGTGTAGCTTCACCCTAGAGGAAAATTTGACGCGGGGGTGGAGGCGCTGCCTTCACCCAGAAGACCGCGACCGCGTACTGGCAGATTGGTTGCAGTGGAGTCAGCGAGGCGACGAATTTTCTAAAGAATTTCGCTTGCTGGCGAGCAGTGGCAAAGTGATTTGGGTGCATGTACAATCCTCACCGATGTTTTCAGATGCCGGTGAACCGATCGGTCATGTCGGCACGATTAAAGATATTACCGAGCGTAAGATTGCAGAAGAAGAGCGGGGTCACTTAATCCGCGAACAAATTGCGCGACAGGAAGCAGAAAGAGCCAATCAAATGAAAGATGAATTCTTGGCGATTCTCTCCCACGAACTCCGCACCCCGTTAAATGCTATTCTCGGCTGGTCCAAACTCCTCCGCACCAAGAAATTTGACGAACAAACGATCAATAAAGCGCTAGAAACAATTGAGCGGAATGCCAAGTGTCAAACTCAGCTCATCGAAGATATTTTAGATGTTTCGCGCATCCTGCGGGGCAAACTGCATCTCACGCTGCGTCCCTTGCATTTAGAAGCGATTATTGAAGCAGCAATTGACTCTCAGCGACCCCTCGCTGAAGCAAAATCAGTGACCATTACGGGTCATTGCCAACGGGGTGCCGGGAAAGTCTTAGGCGATGCCGGTCGCTTACAACAAATTGTATGGAATTTACTATCAAATGCGATTAAATTTACTCCGGAAGGTGGAAAGGTAGAGGTAAGATTAGAAGTGACTGGTACTCATGCAGAAATTCAAGTCATCGATACAGGAATTGGTATTAGTCCAGAGTTTTTGCCATTCGTGTTCGACCGCTTCCGCCAAGCGGATAGCACCACTACTCGTTCCTATGGTGGTTTGGGGTTAGGGTTAGCGATCGTCCGTCATTTGGTGGAATTACACAGTGGCAAGGTGAAAGCAGAAAATAACAGCGGTGGCCCCGGAGCCAAGTTTACAGTATACTTACCCCTGCTATCAGGTTCCGCTAACAGCGATGCTCCTGAGTTTCTCCCAGACAGTGGCGAACTGGAACCCCTGGGAAGTGCGATCGCTAACCTGCAAATTTTAGTGGGTTTACGAGTGCTAGTGGTTGATGATGACAGCGATACCCGCGAGTTCCTCAAGACAGTCTTGGAGGAGCAAGGAGCAGAGGTGAAAACTGCGGACTCAGTGGCCCAAGCTTTAGCAGTCGTTGCAGATGCTGTCCCCAACATCCTGATCAGCGATATTGGTATGCCAGAAGCAGATGGTTATGAATTAATCACACAGGTGAGAGCAATGGAAGCGATGCGGGGTGGGAAAATCCCTGCGATCGCCTTGACCGCTTATGCTAGAGTTGAAGAGCAGCAACAAGCACTACAAGCTGGTTTTCAGATCCACCTCTCTAAACCCGTGGAAGCGAATAAATTGATTACAGGTATCGCGAAACTGGCTAGGCAGTATTGCCACAGTAGCGATCGCATTGCCAGGGTGTTAGCTCCACCCGGATGAGGATTCACTCCAGGAGCCACTCTGCTAGAATCTTCAATCAATCCAATTTTTTTAAATTAGCTTAAATCCGTGAATTAAAACGTTAAAAAGAGGCGGGATTTCTCCTAAAAATCCCCCAAAAATAGCGCGCGCTCGTGGCTCAATCTATATCCAGCGGGGGATAGGCAATTCTCTAGGAGTCCCTTCACAATATGATACATTCTCCTTGCGCTCCAATTTCCCCAATTTCCTATGGGACACTTTGCCGAAATTTTATCAGAACCGATCGTTCCCTTCGCCGTCCTGCTCTTAGTCATCTTGACTGTCCCCCTTCTCTTTGAACGCCTCAAACTCCCTGGATTAGTCGGTTTACTCGCTGCTGGCGTGCTATTAGGACCCAACGGATTACACCTATTGAGCAAGGAAATGCCGACCATGAAGTTGCTCTCAGACATCGGGTTACTTTACCTGATGTTTGTGGCAGGTTTAGAAGTAGACATCGAGCAATTCCGGAAAAAAAGAAATCGTTCTATCGGCTTTGGGAGCTTAACGTTTGCCGTTCCCCTCCTCGCCGGTACTCTACTGGGTTACTTGTTTGGGTTTAATTGGAATGCGTCCATTTTAATTGGTTCGCTACTCGCTTCCCACACATTACTCGCTTACCCCATTGTGAGTCGCTTGGGAGCGGTTAATAATGAAGCTGTGATGGTCACAATTGGCGCGACCATTTTTACTGATATTGGTTCGCTATTAGTGTTAGCTGTTTGCATCGCCATTAATGCCGGGGAATTTTCTGCCATCCACCTGCTCACCTTAATTGGAGGATTGGCCATTTATACCGTCGTTGTTTTATTTGGCTTTGACTGGGCGGGTCGAGAATTTTTTCGACGAACCGGAGATGAAGAGGGAAATCAATTTTTATTTGTATTATTAGCAGTTTTTCTGGCTTCATTGGGCGCTCAACTCATCGGTGTTGAAAAAATTATCGGTGCGTTTTTAGCTGGGTTGGCGGTCAATGATGCTGTGGGAGAAGGAGCTGTTAAAGAAAAAGTTGTTTTTGTGGGAAGTGTCCTTTTTATTCCCATCTTTTTTGTGGATTTGGGGCTATTAATTGACTTGCCAACCTTTCTCAAAAGTTTATCTTCGCTCGCCTTCCCGGTCTCGATTGTGATCGCTTTAATTGGCAGTAAATTTATTGCGGCTTACCTCGCAAAACTTATTTATGGCTATGACCGCCAAGAATTCCTCACGATGTGGTCTTTATCATTGCCACAGGTGGGTGCAACTCTCGCCGCAACGCTCGTAGGATACCGGGCCGGAATGCTGACTGAGGATGTTTTAAATAGTGTGATTGTCTTGATGTTAGTGACTGCGACCTTAGGACCCGTGATCACCAGTCGTGTAGCGGTTGGTTTGAGTACCAATTCTAAAGACTCAGACATAGAAATGCCCTTAACTGGTTGGGACAAAGGAGTAGTCAACCACGCTTTAAAAGTTGTAGTCCCTGTCTATAATCCTCAGACAGAGCGCTCTCTCATTAAAATGGCAGCCATTTTAGGAAAGCGGAGTGCGGGTCAAATTGTCCCCCTTGCGATTACGGTCCCTCATACTCGCAATATGGATGCACCTCAGTTAGAAATGGCGCTGCAACGAAGTGAAAGTTTGCTAGAGCGAGCAGCGGAATTAGCAGAAGAATTCGGGGTAAAATCTGAGCCGGTCCTGCGGCTGGATGATGATATTGCCCAGGCGATCGCCCGGGTTGCTCGCGAACAAAAAGCTGATTTAATTGTGATGGGGTGGGGAAAGCGGACGGGACTTCGAGCTCGCTTATTTGGGAATGTCATTGATGGAGTTTTGTGGAGTGCCCACTGTCGAGTTGCAGTGGTGCGACTGCTAGAAGAACCGATGAAGATCCAGCGGATTTTAGTCCCCGTAGAAAACTTGAGCAATCAGGTGGTGCGCCTGTTACAGTTTGCTCAAGGGATGGGGGATTCTCCGCTGGACATTACGGTTTTACACCTATGCGACCGCAGGACGAGAGATTCAGGAATTGCTTGGCTTGAATCTCAGTTGTCGCTTTTGGTTGCCAAAGCGGGTGTGAAAGACAATGTAGAGATTCGGGTGGAGGTTAGACGCGGCGCAGATGTGGTTCGGGAAATTGTCAGTGCTTCGCGATCGGCTGATTTAGTGGTCTTGCGCTCAACGAGGTATCGTACCTCAGCAGGATTAGCTGTAAGTGATGTCACCACTCAATTACTCAGTCAATTAAATGGTTCCCTCATTCTATTGGGAGAGCCACACCGACACTCAATGGTTGAGAACGATCGTAAGTCGATCGCAGCCGATGTTAGCTCCTCCCAGAAAAAGCTCATTACTTAGTCGTTAGCGATTAATCTACTTTCTCCATAACCTCCTCTTTAGGGATACAAACCCCGGTCAATCAGTGCTTGAGCAACACGACCGACACCTAATGTATAAGCAGCACGTCTCATCGAGCCGCTTCTGGCTTGGGCGTGTTGGCTGACTCGATGATAAGCTTGCACCATTAACCCTTCCATTTCTCTGTTGACGCGCTCTTCATCCCAGAAGACGTAGGATTGACCTTGCACCCATTCCAGATAGCTGACCACGACTCCGCCAGCATTGGCTAAAATGTCGGGCAAGACCATCACGCCTCGTGCTTCCAGCATTTGATCGGCGATCAAGGTAATGGGAGCGTTTGCTGCTTCTACCACGATCGCAGCTTGTACTTGATTTACATTTTCTTCTGTAATTTGGTCTTCTAAAGCAGCGGGAATCAGCACGTCGCAAGGTAATGCTAAGAGTTGCTCGTTGCTAATCCGTTCTGAACCAGGGAACCCTGCTAAACTGCGATGGTTCTTTTGGGCGTAAAGTTTGAGCGCTGGAATGTCCAGGCCGTCTGGTGCATAGATTCCCCCTTGAACGTCTGAGACGGCTAAAACCTTGGCTCCTGCTTCGTGTAGCAAAATCGCTGCCGCGCTTCCCACGTTCCCAAATCCTTGGATGACGATGCGGGCTCCGACTAAACTCCGGCCCCGTTCCACTAACGCTTCGCGCACGGTAATCATAACCCCGCGACCGGTTGCCATTTCGCGTCCTTTGGAACCGCCAATGGAGAGGGGTTTACCGGTCACCACTCCAGGGACAGCATGGCCGACATTCATGGAATAGGTATCCATCATCCAAGCCATTTCCCGCGCCGAGGTGCCGACATCGGGTGCAGGAATATCGACGGCTGGACCAATATCTTTTATTAATTCGCTGGTATAGCGCCGGGTGATTCGCTCTAACTCGCCGATGCTGTATTGGGTGGGGTCGATCGCAATGCCGCCTTTTGCACCGCCGTAGGGGATGCCAAGGAGGGCACATTTCCAAGTCATGAGCATGGCGAGGGCGGATACTTCCCGGAGGGTGACGGAGGGATGATAGCGAATCCCGCCTTTGTAGGGGCCGAGGACATCGCAGTGTTGCACGCGATGTCCCGCTAAGACTTGCACTTCTCCGTTGTCGAGTTTGATCGGGATGGAGACGGTGACCACCTTACGGGGCTGTTCCAGGATGGCGATCACACTGCGATCGATCTGGAGTTCGTCTGCTGCTTGTTGCAGGTAGCTACAAGTCCGGTCTAAGGGACAGATGTAGGCAGGGGTTGGTGCTTCTTGGGGTCGTAGCGGTGATGTAACCATAGGGCACTTTGTGGTGAACTGAGTAAATTTTTAGCTATATGCCTAGGCTAACCCAGCCTTCTTAAGTCAGGAGTTAAATAGTAAAATTTGTTACAGAATTTATTGAAAAAAAGTGTTAATGAAGTTTCGGTAAAACCAGTATAAAAACTCATTGACAATAACAGATAGTTAGCATCTAAAAGGCTGATGGAGAGAGTAAACTGGGGTGGCGGGCGATCGCTGACTCGATCGGTCCCCCTGGAAGCTGCGATCGCTCACCTCATCCAGTGACAATCACTCAACTGTCCCACGGTTGAGGCACTCATTCCCTCACCTGCAAGCACCTCTCTCTCGCAGACTGTGTCAAGCTTTGAGGTGAAGTTACACTCGTGACTCTAGCGACACAACGCTGTTGAAGTTGAAAGAGTGACACGATTGAGTGCCTCTCCAGTTCAAAAAGTTTATAAAGTTAAAGCATAGAAAAGTTAAAGCTTCAAGTTCTGGGACAAAAAAATATGGAAATCACCCTCAATTCCTTAACAACTCCAACGGTAAAATTTCCGGTCCTTGCACCCAACGAAACAACTCAGCGTCAGCGCCAAAAAATGAGCGAATTAGAAATATTGATGCGATTCGCTTAAACAAAAAATTAGACGAACCCAGACGTTAAAGTTGACTCAAAATTTACGGTTTCCTCAAGTGGTATCGACCCTAATCTCTCTGAAAACTCTACAAAATCAGCAAGAGTAAGGGTCATGAATCCACCTTCAGCCTACATCGGTCAACCTCTTACTTTTTCTTGCTTGATTTCCTGCTAACTCATTGAATCGTTTCTCCTCAAAGCAGCCCGGATCGGCTGCTTTTTTTTTGCCAATTGTTGCTGATTCAAACTTCCTTCTATTACAACGAGAAATGAAAAATAGAAAGATAGCATTGCTCAAATTAATGAGGTACAGCCTTTTTTCCCCTTTCCCCCCTTTCCCCCCTTTTCTCCCCTTTCCCCCCTTTCATGTATGTACCTCAACTCTTTGAGAAACGCTATAGTTTGATCCGTCGTATAAAATTGTTCTCTGAATTCTAAGTACCCTTAACTCTTTAGTGGTATTTGTGATATGTATCACTAAAAATGGCGATTTCAATCACCCAATCAATTGCAAATTATCACAGACAACAGATAGAGAAATCACAAAACAGGATGAAAAGATGGTAGATAATTAAAAAATCAAGTTATAACCCTTACTTCATTCAGGAACTTAAATTGGTTGTTACAGTCATTAGGCTGGCAATGACCAAAGCTAACTATCCAGACAAAAAAATAAAAAATTATTGACCCTTAATCAGCTAACATTCTGGTAACAACTGATAGTGACTCACTTGACCCCAGTCTAAGAAAAAGCCTCCGAAAAGGATCATGAAACCCTGCGATCAGCCCTTAAAATCAAACCCCTTTACTACCTATCGCGATCCGAACACAGGCAAGTGGATTGTAGTCATACCAGAGACAAAAAAAGAGCCGACTCCAGCACAGCAAACTCAGCCTCTTATTCCGAAGCAGTCCTATTTAGAGCTTGCACCCAAGCCAGCCTAGGCTGTTGTCAGTTGAGAAGTCTCGATCTTTGCTGTCCGAGCCCTACAGGGACTATTCTCTACTTGCAACTCAGGCAAAGCTTGTTAAATTCTCTCCCACTGTCCGCTCAAAAATCAACGGAACAAAGGTCGAGACTTCCGTTGATTTTTGTTAATAGCGACCATATCTAGCAAAAGCTGAATGACTCGGATTTTCTTGATCGCTCAACCAAGCCCACATTTGATCGCCGAAACAAAAATGCCACCACTCATTAGGATGTTGCTGAAATCCAGCAGCGAATAGGGCATCTTTTAAAATCTGTCGATGGTGATGATACTGCTGTTCTTTCACATCCTGACTCTTGGCAAAATAATTAGGATAGGAACGGGGAGAAATTTCATCAATGGGCGAACCCATCTCAATCGGCTGATGATGACGATCCACTAAGGTGATATCTAATGCTGCGCCGGTACTGTGGGGGGGTGGCGTGGCTGGATCGAGGCTAGGAACTGCCCAGAATTGATAAACTTGTTCGAGAATGGTTTGACGTTTTTCTGCTGAGATTGGGAAAGACTCACCTTGAGCTTTGACAAGTTCTGCAAAAGTGTAATCTACCATAAATTGTTGCACTTCTACCGGGCGATAAGCGTCAAAAATCAAAATTTTCCATCCCGGATGTTGTTGCTGGAGATCGTTTTGAGCTGTAATTAATCTATCGAGGACGCCTGCGCGGAGGTAGTAAGGAGAATCTGCTTTATCAATGGGATAGGGTGCGCCTAGCTTTTGGTAAGCATGGGGAACTTCGACGGCAAATAATTCTAAGGGAATGGGAATCAGGGGTTCGTTACATTCGAGAATGGGAATTTGTTGATAGGGTTTCATCGGGAGGGATTTAATTGAGTTCTGGCTAGCAATTTGAGTGGAGCCTTGAGGGGTGAAAAGCAGAAGTCTGTGTGGCAACAGATGGGTGGAGCAAGCTGGATGTTTCTGATGCAATTGTGGCGATCGCCCCCAGTTATGATCTTGCTGCATCCAGTTTTTAACCTGTGTTCTTCAGTCAATATCGAGTTCAGGGATAAGCTGGAAAGACTCAGGGGTTAGGACAGGGTAATCCTGCCCCTATAAATTCAAGCATCCCTAACTCTGGCGATCGGCAATGACCGCGTAAAAGGGGTCGCCGCCGCCCATTCCCAACAGTTGCATCCAACTGGGAACAGGAGACTGGCGGCTAATGACTTCAGGTTGGCTAAATCCGGGGATATTCTCTACTTTCACTGAGTCAAAATAACGCTTGACTAATTCCACGCGGTCGCTTTCTGAACCGTCTCGCCAAGCCGCGATCGCTTTCTGATAAAACATCCGGTTGGAAAAGCTGATGATTGCCACTCCTCCGGGTTTTAAAATTCGGTGAATCTCATAAAAGATTGCATCCGGGTACTGCAAATACTGCACGGAAACACAATTCAGCACGGCATCAAAGGTTCGATCGGGTAGGGGCAATTTCGGATTTTTGTTTAAATCCTGCACGAAGTAATGATGGAATCGGGGGTTTTTCTTCAATTCTTCTTCATTCATACCATGTCCCTCAACCTGAGCAAATTCGAGTTCCTCTGGCAGGTGAGAAACCCAACTACTCATGAGGTCTAAGATGCGGGTATGGGGTTTGAGGCGTTCCCGATACAACTCGGTTAATTGTTGAATAAACCCCTCATCGACGTGGGTTACGAAGCGAGGAGAGCTGTAGAACAAGGTATCATCGCTATCATCTAGCTTGGTACGCTGTGGACCTGGAAGCAACATAGGGGCGATCGCTCTCGTAGTTTTACCTCTCCTAGTGTAAGAAAAATTAAGAAATGTAAATATGCCGGCTCCGCTTTCCCAGTGAGCTCCTTGGGTCTGGCCCATTAAGATAGCAACAGGATAGCACCCTATCTCTTGCGAGCTTGCAGCTCGACCCTTGACATCTGAGAGAAAGTTGCGTACACTAATATTACGTGTACAAAGTAACCGTCTATGGTTCCTACTTCTACGATTCATTACAAGCAACTGGCGCAGTGGTATGACGTACTAGCTCCCCATAGCATCGGCTACCGGATCAAGTTGCTAGCTCAACTCAGCTCCCGTAAGTTTCAAGAACGCCTAGAACCCTTTGGCTTAACTCCCTTTCACTGGTTAGTCTTGTGCTGTTTGTGGCAAGAAGATGGGTTGCCAACTTCTAGCATTGGTGAAAAACTGCAACAAGTCGGGGGTACTTTAACGGGCGTACTCGATCGCATGGAAGAACGTGGCTTGATCCGCCGGGAACGCGATCCCCACGACCGTCGGATCTGGCGCATCTGGCTCACGGAAGCTGGTTATCACCTGAAAGATGTCCTGCCCCCGATCGCAGTTGAAATCCGAGAAGAAGCGATGAAAGGCATCTCCCACGCCGATCGCGAACGCTTCTCACAATTAATAGACCAAGCGATCGCTAATCTTTCTTCCTAGGTAAATTTACTCCCAGAATTCAGCCAATCGGATGAAGCCCAGTCCTCACTCCTCCTAGTAGAGTTTTATTAGTGATTAAATACTACGTACTCTAAAAAAAAGCAGACTTACTACCGTAAAACTACGTACCTTAAACAAACGCTCCCTGACTAAATTCCCCAGAGATCCCAACCATGAAAAACGATCGCGAAATCATCAACTCCGCAGAACTCAACGGCAAAGGCAAACCCATCGCAGTCTTAGATAAGCCCAATGGGGGGAGCGAAGCCGAACTCATCACTGAGCAAAAAGCACCGGTAGTATCCCCGCCAGAAGAGACGGTGGTGACAACCCAAGCACCAGAACCCCAACCCAAAAAGAAAAACCGCAACCTGCTGTTCGCGGCCTTGGGAGTGGGTGCGATCGCTGCCAGCAGCTTTGGCTACCGCTACTGGCAGTATGCCGGCAGCCATCAAGAAACGGATAACGCCACCGTCACCGGCCATATCCACCAAATTAGCAGCCGAGTGAACGGTACCGTTAGCGACGTGCTAGTCTCAGACAACCAACAAGTACAAGCGGGGCAACTGCTCGTTAAACTCGATCCCCGCGACTATGAAGTCAAAGTGCAGCAAGCACAAGCAGCCTTAGAAAACGCTCGCCGCCAAGCAAAAGCAGCCGAAGCCAATATCGCCCTTGCCTCTGAAACCACCCAGGGCAAAACGACTCAAGCCCAAGGCGATATTTCCAACGCCCAAGCCGTGATCGGGACGGCTGAAGCGTCCCTGAGAGAAGCCGAAGCTGGCGTTCCCGCCGCCCAAGCTCAAGTTGAGCAAGCCCAGGCTGGAGTTCCGGCCGCTCAAGCCAAAGTCCGGCAAGCAGAAGCCAGCATTCCCCAGGCGCAAGCAAAAGTCACTGAAGCCGAAGCTGGGGTTGCCGCGGCCCAAGCGAAATTAGCCCAAGCTCAAGCAACGCTGCAAAAAACCCAAACTGATTACAACCGCTACCGTCAATTGTTCCAGGAAGGCGCGATCGCGCGCGAGCAACTCGACACGGCGAAGCAAGCCTACGATATTGCTGCCGCCCAAACCACCGCCGCCCAACAGGGAATTGAACAAGCGAAGGCACAAGTGGCCCAAGCAAGGCAAGGAGTAACAGCGGCTCAGGCAGCCCTGGCAGAAGCGAGAGAAGGCGTTAACCAAGCACAGGCCCAAGTGGCCCAAGCAAAAGTCCAAGTCGCCAGCGCCCAAGCGAAAGTGGCTCAAGCCCAAGAAGGGGTAACAGCCGCTCAGGCGAAATTAGCGTCCTCTAGAGGTGGACTCCAACAAGCTCAGGCCACCGGTCAGCAAACCCAGGTGAATCGCTCTCAGTACAATGCGGCGTTAGCTGCGATCGGGCAGTCGGAAGCAGCGCTCAAAGACGCTCAGTTGCAACTGTCCTATACAAATCTCGTCGCTCCTGCCAGCGGTCAAATTGGGCGCAAAACCGTGGAAGTTGGACAGCGGATTCAGGCTGGGACTCCGTTAATGGCGATCGTCAGCAATGATTACTGGGTTACTGCTAATTTCAAAGAAACGCAAATTGCCAAAATGCAACCCGGTCAACCAGTAGAAATTACATTAGACGCTTTTCCCAAGCATCATTTTGCAGGGCGTGTTGATAGTTTTTCTCCGGCTTCTGGTTCTCAGTTTGCCCTGCTGCCACCGGATAATGCCACCGGTAACTTCACCAAAGTTGTGCAACGCATTCCAGTCAAAATTGTTTTTGACCGCAACAGTATCAAAGGATATGAATCGCGAATTACACCTGGGATGTCTGCGGTGGTTGCTGTGGAAGTGAAATAGGGAGATTGGCAATTGACCCTTGGTAAAACCGACAATGGCCAAGAGCCAATTTCTTCTGTGGTAGTTTGCAGCCTCTATAAGGGAACAGTCGATCGTCTCAAGGCAATAGGGAATCTGATTCATTCCGGTTGCACGGAAATGAGGGAAAAAAGGGGAAAAGGGGAAACCTTTTCTCAAGGCTGGGTCTGAGCCAAACTCCGATCTTCCCTTGCCTTGACCCAGCCGATGATACCGCAGGCAGTTGCAAACGGCTAGAGACATTTGCTCTGACTCCAATGGGGAGGATGAGGGCTATGATTGTGAGCAAAAATGGGAGTAATGGTGAGTTTTATGGCGTTTATTATCTTGTTTATGGTTCTTTAGCTGGAGAGGGTCAGCTCATAAAGGCTTATTTCTGGGAGGGTCCCTATAGTGATTTAAAGACCGCGCTACAAAAAGCGGAAGAGCTGAAAATATCCCATCAGAATGATAACTCTTTTGTGGTCAAGAAGTATAAGGGATAGTAAAGTAGAAAGCACTTTGAGCTATTAAGCGCTCACCTTGCTGGTCATATCATTGTTTTGTAGCGCTGCACTCAAGATGAACCCCTCTCTACCTTTCTGGGTTTAAGGAAAGCATCGGGAGGGTTGATGAGAGTGTAACTTCATTAAAAATTGGTATTACTAGAAGGAAAAGATGAGACAGCCCACCTATAGAGACGGCCTCTGATGAAGATACGCCCCAGACTTAAGGGATTAATTCCTCCAGCTCTGCGTTCGAGAAATTACCGATTATTTTTTTCAGGACAGCTAATTTCTTTGATTGGCAGTTGGATGACACAAGTGGCGACAATTTGGCTTGTTTACCATTTAAGTCAATCCCCTTTGTTGCTGGGAATTGTTGGTTTTACGGGTCAAATTCCGAGTTTTATTTTACTTCCTTTTGCCGGGGTTTTTATCGATCGCTTTAATCGACATCATGTCATCATTGCGACCCAAATCTTCGCCATGCTCCAGTCGCTAGCGCTAGCAGTTTTAGCATTCACTGGATTGATTAATATTTGGCACATTATTATTTTAAGCTTTTGTCAAGGGGTGATTAATGCTTTTGATGCGCCAGCGCGCCAAGCATTTGTACCAGAAATGGTGGAGAGGAGAGAAGATTTAGCGAATGCGATCGCCCTGAATTCTTCTATGTTTAATGGGGCGCGATTAATTGGGCCAGCCATTGCTGGGCTGCTCATTAGTACCATCGGTACAAGTTACTGTTTCTTAATTGATGGCTTGAGCTATATTGCTGTGATTATTGGTTTGTTAGCCATGAAAATCCAGCCTCGCAATATTGCTGTCACCGACCATAATCCTCTGGAGAGGTTAAAGGAAGGATTCGCTTATGCTTTTGGTTTTCCCCCCATTCGTTCCCTCTTACTGCTCTTAGCATTAGTGAGCTTAGTCGCAATGCCCTATACAATTTTAGTGCCGGTTTTTGCCACTAAAATTTTGCAGGGGGGTCCGGATACTTTGGGTTTCCTCATGGCTGCTTCTGGAGTCGGCGCTTTAGGGGGAGCGATTTATCTGAGTACGCGCAAAAGCATCCTGGGCATTGGCAAATTAATTGCAATTTCGCCAGCGGTCATGGGATTGGGATTAATTGGGTTTTCTTTGTCCCACGTTTTGTGGCTATCCTTAGTGATGATGGTCATAGTTGGCATTGGTTTTATCCTCCAATTTACCTCTGGCAATACTTTTTTACAGACCATTGTTGAGGATAATAAGCGGGGACGAGTGATGAGTATTTACGCAATGGCATTTTTTGGGGTAACGCCTATTGGCAATTTACTAGCTGGGGGATTAGCGAATTATATAGGAGCTGCTAATACTTTAATGATTGGGGGTACTTTGTGTATATTAGGTTCATGGATTTTCATGAAACAGCTCCCCGCTTTAAAGTGTTTAGTGAGACCAATCTACGCACAATTAGGTCTGTTGCCTTAGGAGGAATTATTATCATTTTTCACTCTCTATCCTCAAGTGAGTAAAGGGGCATGATATGATCGCAGAGAGACAAAGCAAGGTGAGATTTCATGCCTGAAAAGTACAAGTCAGACCAGCAATCGTCTCACCTGGGGTCTGGGAAGCTTTTCTGACCTTGACTATAGGGATTCCCCGGAGCAAAGAGGAGTAAACTCATGGCTAACCCTGCTACAGTTCAACAGCAGCCATCCGCTCACGTTCCCCTTAAAACCTGGATTGGTTTGATGGGGACACTTTTAGGCGCTTTCATGGCGGTTTTAGATATTCAAATTACCAATGCCTCACTCAGAGAGATTCAAGCAGCTTTGGGAGCAACCTTGGAGGAAGGGTCTTGGATTTCCACCGCTTACCTCGTAGCAGAAATTGTTGTGATTCCACTCACTGGTTGGCTCTCACGGGTATTTTCAGTGCGTTGGTATTTGTTAGTCAATGCAGCCCTATTTACGTTTTTTTCAATTTGCTGTGCTTGGGCCTGGGATTTGAACTCTATGATTGTTTTTCGGGCCGCCCAAGGGTTTACTGGGGGTGTTTTAATCCCGATGGCTTTTAGTTTTTTACTAACAAATTTACCCCCAGCCAAAGTCCCCATTGGAATGGCATTATTTGCGATTACAGCAACCTTTGCTCCTTCTATTGGACCGACCCTAGGGGGATGGCTGACTGAAAATTACGGGTGGGGATACATTTTTTACTTAAATTTATTTCCAGGATTGCTGCTGATAACCGCAGTTTGGTATGCAGTAGAGCGCCAGCCCCTACAACTCGATTTACTGAAACAAGGAGATTGGGGTGGAATTATAGCGATGGCCATCGGCTTAGGTTCACTCCAAGTTGTTTTAGAAGAGGGAAGTCGCAAAGATTGGTTTAGTTCGCAACTGATTGTCCGCTTGAGCGTGATTGCTGCAATTTTTTTAATCATATTTTTTTGGATTGAATTGACCGCGAAGCGACCGTTTATTAATTTGCGGTTGCTAAGGCGACGCAATTTTGGTTTAGCAAGTATTATTAATATTTCTTTGGGATTAGGGTTGTACGGTTCCATCTACATTCTACCGCTTTACTTAGCTCAGATTCAGGGATATAACTCCATGCAAATTGGGGAGGTGCTGATGTGGGCTGGCTTTCCCCAGTTATTGCTAATTCCCTTAGTCCCGAAATTAATGCAGCGGATTGATATCCGCTTAATGATTGGAATCGGTGTGAGTTTATTTGCTTTGAGCGCTTTTATGAACTCGGATTTAACGAATGTGAGCGGGTTGGAACAGTTGCGAATTTCACAATTAGTGCGGGCGATGGGGCAACCCTTAATTATGGTGCCATTATCAACGATTGCCACCGCAGGAATGGAGAAAGAAGAGGCGGGTTCAGCATCGGGTCTATTCAATATGATGCGAAATTTGGGAGGGTCGATTGGCATTGCAATCTTGGCAACCATGGTGACGAGATGGGAACAAATTCACTCGCATTATTTGGGGTATAACATTTCAGTTTATGACCCTGCTACCCAAGAGAGAATTAATCAAATGACACAGGCTTTTATGAGCAAGGGGGCAGATTTAGCGACGGCTCAAGATCAGGCGCTTGCAGCACTCAGTAATATTGTGCGGCGGGAAGCTTATGTCTTAGCTTTTAACGATTGTTTTCAGTTTGTTGGGTTTGCATTGCTTTTAAGTGGACTGGCGGCATTGTTTTTGAAGAAAGTGAAAGCGGGTGGCGGCGGAATGGCTCATTGAGGGAATTCATTGTAGCTGCCATCACCTTTAACATCGACTTGGCTCACCCGCTACCTCTGTTATTATCGCTGTGTCACCTACTGCGCGAGTTGTTAGATGAACCAACGACCAATCATTCGCATCGCCTTTAAGGCTGAAATACTGAGACATAGATACAACTACAATGGGGTTGCAAACGGTAACTCCCTGAGCTGAGTGGTTCAAATTAGTGGGTCAAAGGACTGTCAAAGCCAGCTCGTTCATCAATCGTTAATAAAGAGCAACTTGTTTAATTCAGGACTTGCTTTTCTTTTTCGTTTATGTGATACTCTTAGCTATTCCCCTAAAGCTACTGTTTATCTATCGACTTAACGTAGTTAACTGTCAATAGTTCTGAGTGGCTCGTGGATTTGACCCATTCATGTCTCAACATCCATGAAGAGAATTGAACCCAAGCAAGCGCGTCTCACCCACAGCCAAGCGAGAACCTAAGTTGCTAGATGGTTCAGTTTCCAGTCGCTTTCCGCTCAAATTCTGCGGGAAGAATCGGATTTTTTGAATTAAAGCTTTACTCGCTTCCTGCCAGAAGTATAGGGATTGAACAAACCACGTTAGCGTAGTGCTTCGCGAACACAAATTAGACACAATGCGAAGAGAGAAGATCGGAAACTTTAAAGCAGGAAGAGAGTTTGGTAAACCTCAATCTTTAACTCAACCAAGGATAGTCTCCCATGAGCAACAAAATACAAGCTGTGATTGTAGACCCCAACGTGCCGGGACGTTTGGCACTTCATCATGTAGATGCGCCAACCCCTGCCCCCAACCAAGCACTGGTGCGGGTCGCATCGATTTCCCTCAATCGGGGAGAAGTCAGGCGCTCAACGACTGCTGAGGCAGGTTGGCGACCGGGTTGGGACTTAGCGGGAATCGTAGAAACCCCTGCTGCCGATGGATCGGGACCTGCTCAAGGAGCGCGGGTTGTGGGTTTGCTGCGGGCTGGTGCCTGGGGTGAATTGGTGGCTGTCCCTACCGATGCGCTGGCGGAACTGCCCCCATCGGTTTCCTTTGCCCAAGCTGCCACGCTGCCAGTAGCAGGTTTAACGGCGTACCATGCGCTACTCAAGGGGGGTTCTCTGGTGGGTCGCCCAGTTCTGATCACAGGGGCATCGGGCGGTGTCGGTTACTTCGCCATTCAGTTAGCGCGTCTATCTGGGGCACAGGTGGTTGCACACATTCGCAAACCTGAATCCGAGACGTTGGTCAAAGAGGCGGGAGCGCAATCAATTGTACTGGGAGAAGACCTTTCCAGCGCAGATCGGTACGGCCCCTATCACTTGATTGTGGAATCTGTGGGCGGAAAAGTTTTATCCGATGCCCTCGGTTTATTAGCGGAAGATGGCATCACCGTGTTATTTGGCGTGTCCGGCGGGTCGGAAGTGACGTTTAACGCTCAGCGCTTTTTTGCGACGGGAGGTGCAAGTTTATACGGGCTAATTTTGTTCCACGAGTTAAAACGAGAACCAGCATCGGTAGGGCTAAAACGGCTTTTGAGTTTGGTAGAAGCGGGTCAGTTACGCCCTCACATCGATCTGGAAGCACCCTGGACGCAAGTTGCAGAGGTAGCACAACAACTGATCGATCGACGCTTTCCTGGTAAAGCGGTGTTGCATGTTTCAGCTTAAAGGGTTGCCAAGTTTGACGACACTCAGGATGCAACTTGTCAAAGTGTATTTAACTTAAGTGAGGTGCGATTATGGATCTAAATCTATCTGGTAAAACCGCAATTGTGACGGGAGGAAGTGCGGGGATTGGGTTTGCAACTGCCAAAGCGCTCTATAGTGAGGGAGTGAGTGTGGCGATCGCAGCCCGCAACCCAGACCGCCTGGAACAAGCCGCAAATACCATCCGCGAATTGCCCAGTCTTGGTAACAAAGTTCTTCCCATCAGCGCCGATCTCACTCAAGCAGAGGATATCGAGAAAGTCGTTTCCAAAACCCTTGCAGAGTTTGGGCGAATTGATATTTTAATCAATAACGCTGGCTCGGCACGCGCTGGCTCGTTTCTCGACCTCAGCGACGAGACATTTTTAGATGCTTGGAACTTAAAACTATTGGGCTATATTCGCTTGGTAAAAGCTGTAGTTCCCCATCTAAAAAGTCAGCGCGATGGGCGAATTGTCAACATCATTGGTGGGGCAGGACGCACGCCTCGTCCTAATTTTTTACCGGGCGGGACAACGAATGCGGCGTTGTTGAATTTTACGCGGGGAATTTCTAAAGAACTCGCTCAAGATAATATTCGCATTAATGCCATTTCGCCTGGTTTAACTGCCACAGAACGTGCTGAAGATTTAGCCCAGCAAATTGCCCAATCTCGCGGGATCGGCGTGGATGAGTTCAAAGCAGAATCTATTAAAGCAATTCCCTTAGGAAAATTAGTGAAGCCTGAAGAGATTGCGGATTTAGCGTTATTTTTAGTTTCTGACCGTGCTGCTTCGATTACGGGAGCGGAATTTCTCGTGGATGGTGGACAAACTCCTGGGGTTTAAACTGTCCGGTTCTCTAACCTTAATCAGTTCGTAGTAACGACTTTAGTCCCGATCTGTTATCTCAATTAGGACTAAAGTCTTTACTACAAACCTTGAACCAGACTTCATTTCATCACTTTGATGCCAGATTTCAACTCAAAACTTGGCTTAGGAATATTGAGTGACTGTTGGCAGTTCGTGATTTAACAACCAATTGCCGATATCCCGCAGTTTGTAGTCTAATGGATCGTGTAGTGTAAAGGTTCGCAAATCGCGCCAGTAGCGGTCAAAACCGTATTTTGTGGCCGTGGAACGAGTCCCCATGACTTCAAAGATGCGGGTGGTAATGTCTAAGCCGGATTTTGTGGCTAAAGCTTTGGCGGCGGAAACTGCGATCGCCACTTCACCCCGTTCTTGATGGGTGAGTGCCTCACCTTTTTCCCAAGCAGCTTGGAGTTTCAGCGCTGCTGTCTCTGCAAGTGCGGTCGCAGCTTTCAGTTCAATCCACAATTCCCCATAAGTATGCACGATATAGGGGTCTTTTGTGGCACTATCTACACCTGATGTAATCCAGGGACGAGTTTGCGTTTTGGTGTATTCCTTGGCTGCCTTAAATGCGCCTTTGGTAATTCCCAGATAAACGTAGGTTTTAGTCAGTTGAGCGACAATACCGAGAAAGGTGGCAAAGGCACTATCGGGATTGGGTGGTGGACCGAGAATTTCATCTTTGGTCACTAAAACCTGATTAAACGTGAAACTGCCGCTAGCGGTTCGCCGTTGTCCGATGTTGTCCCAATCGTCATTATAAACTAATCCTTCCCGATCTTTGGGAATCACAAAGATAATGGGAAATTCTACACCCTCTTGCAGAGCTGAAAATACTCGATAGTCTGCTTCAATGACTCCAGTCCCAAAACTTTTAATGCCATTGACTCGGAAATGCTCGCCTTCTGGTGCAATTTTGAGCCGAGTGTCGCGGGTGTTAATTGCATTCGCCCAAAACAGATTTTTTTCGACAGTTTCTCGATAATATCGTTCAGCTTGGGCAGGTGTTCCCGATACTTGACCCAATGCAGTTAAGTTTAAATGGTTGCCGTACAATTGCCCGATCGAACCATCCGCTTTAGACAATTTTAGGACCACTTTGAATGCTTCTATCCAAGTCGCTCCCGCGCCACCATATTCTTGAGGTACGACGAGGGGAAGTAATCCAGTTTGCCGTAATCGCTCAATTTCTTCATCCGGTGTCCCTGCTCTGAGATCCCGTTCAACGGCTGATTGTGCCAATTCTTGGGATAAAGAATCTGCGAGCGCATTGTAATCTTTGACTTCAATCTGTTCTATAACTGCCATAATTTCTCCTGGATTCAGCAAATATTGATGTTTTCAGGGGTTCTATGTCTGGTCTATTTGTAGCGTTCTAAAAAACTAACTCCTCAGCCTTTTGCAAGGTCTGGTACTGCGATCGCGAAGCCTCAAGAGTAGACGCATTGGTCACTCTTAATGACTAAAATACTATAAGTCGATCGAAATACTGTAGTATAGGATGGAAGCAGACTAGCACAGGCATCCAAGAAAAATCAAGTCTTGCGACTACAGGAATTTGCTAAGTTTTTTTAAGCTAGCATCAAGCTGTACTGAAGTGTTGTTGCTTGGTAAGCTGATGTGCAGCTAAATTGCCATAGAAATTGTCGTAATGGGTGTGGGGTGTAGGGTGTGGAAATATGTAAATTAAATGCGTCACAGCTTATCAATAGGTACAGCCAGCCGGATTGGATTGACGAGGGAGTTTAAATCGGTTCTCAGTAGCGCTTCCCAACTGGATAGCTTAATTCACCAGCTAGGTTGAGATTCACATCAGCAATTAATCTGTCTGTTAGTAAATCTTGTGAGAAAGTATAAAGCGACTTAAATGGCTCTAACCTGCCTTGAGAACTTCGATATTTAACGTTAATTTCTCTCCCAACCATAGGGCATGGTTTGTATGATCTGCCACCGCATCGCCCGTCTCAGGGTGAACGAGAATATCCAACCCCTCGCGATGAAGCATTAACCACGGAACTACCTGAGCAAATTGATTTGGTAAGAACGCAACTTGATACATTGATTTCGGATGGGGGCCAATGGGTTGCTCATGCCAGCGCCCTAGTCGCACATCAAATTGAGCGCCCAATCCTTCCCGTATCCGGGCAGCCACATCGCGGTTATTGGCATCAAAATAGACATGAGCGTGAAAACCAGTAATCTCGATCGCATCTTTTGGCATCGCTGTTAACCCATCCATTAAAATGGCTCAACCCAAGGTCTTAATTCTATTTCCCACGTCCAGGCACTCCGAGGTTGACGCAGAATGTTGAGATAACTTTGAGCGATCGCATCCGGATCGAGTAAACTATCCGGTCGATCGGGTGATTCCAAACGAGTTGCAGAGCGAATTGCACCATCAATCACAAAATGCGCCACATGAATATTCTGAGGCGCCAGTTCGCGAGCAATACTCTGAGCCAAACCCCGCAGAGCAAATTTACCCATTGCAAACGGTGCCGATCGCGGATAACCTTTAACACTTGCGGAAGCGCCTGTAAAAAAAATCGCTCCTTCACCTAATTTCAACATCCGTTTGGCTGCCGCTTGTGCCACCAAAAAGCCACCGTAAGCGGTGATTTCTAAGGCTTTAGCAACCTCGATCGGGTCGAGTTCAATGAGCGACCCTGCAATTCGTAATGCGGGATTGTAAATAACAACTGTTGGCGTTCCTAGCCGTTGTTCAACCTGATTAAACAGTTGATTGACCTCATCGGGTTTAGCAGCATCAACGGCAAAACTGACTGCTCCAATTTCCTCAGATAAAGCCTTGAGTTTATCAATTCGCCTCGCCGCTAAAGCAACAGTAAAGCCTTCCTTTGCGAACAAACGAGCGAGGGATGCACTCAGTCCGCTACCAGCACCGATAATTAATACGATCGTTGACATGATTCGCCTCAGTTTGATGACCCTCGATCGAGACCTGTTTATTTCAACTCCGAAGATTGTTCAAACACCTGTTGCAGCAGGATTAATCCTGCTTCAATCACAGCAATTTGCTCCTCGGTTAAGGAATTGAGCGAATCGGCAATGTAGGCGCGAGTCTGTTCTCGAATGAGCTGAAGATGCTGCTTCCCGGCCTCCGTTAGCTTCAGCGCCACCCGTCGCCGTTCCTCTGGGCGGTCGCAACGATGGACAAAATTGCGTTGCACCAACCGTTCGGTATTGGCGGAGGCCGTGGCGCGAGTCACTCCCAAATGCTCTGCAAGTTCAGAAACAGAAGCACCAGGATTGCGATCGAGAAATGCCAGCGTCCGGAATTGGGGCACAGACATCTCCTCATAAGACCCCCGCGCCCGCATATCTGCTCGGATAAACCGCATGACCAGCGGAACCGTTTCCATGACTTTGGCAGCACATTGTTCCGAAGCTTTTTTCCGAGCAGATTTCTTCGATCCCATCTGATGGTGATTCTCCCCAAATACCGGCGCGAGCACGATGCAGAGCAATCATTTTACTGTAAAAGTTAACGGCCCTATTTCTACTTTCGCGTAAGCCTTAGTAATTGGGCGAGTCACTGCGGATTAGATGCCCACTTGGGGATAGACGCGCCCACCAATCACCGTCAGAACCGCGACAACGAGCAAGAGAATCACACAGTCAAATCCAAATCCGTAGACACTGGTGCCATTCGCCAGCATGGTCCCGCGCAAAGCATCCACTTCATAGGTGAGAGGATTGAGGTGAGAAATGACCTGTAACCAAGCGGGCATCAGGGAAATTGGATAGATGGCATTGCTGGCAAAAAATAACGGCATGGTCATGAGTTGGCCCATACCGTTAAAGCGTTCCCGCGATTTCACTAAACAGGCAATAATCAGGGAAAAAGTGGAAAAACAGGCAGCTCCTAATAGGACAATTAAGATGACACCAGCGATCGCTAAGGGATTGAGGTTCAACTTGACGCCTAAAATTAAGGACAGGGCATAAACGATCAGCACTTGCGATAGACTCCGCACGCCCGATCCCAGTGCTTTGCCCAATACCATTGATTCGCGGGGTGTTGGACTGACTAAAAACTTATGCACAATCCCCAGGTCTCGCTCCCAAATAATGGACATCCCGCCACTAAAAATCGAGACAAATAGGACACTCTGTGCCAAAATTCCGGCAGCCATGAAATCGAGATAGGGAAGCTCTCCGGTCGAGATACCCCGAATGCGGGTAAACACCTGCCCAAAAATCAACAGCCACAAGGTCGGCTGAACCGCCCGCAGTAACAAATCGCTGGGATCGTGGCGGAGTTTACGCACTTCCATTTCAGTAATCACTAGGGTTTTAGTGATGAGTTCTGCGACCGCTCCCAGTCTACCCAATCGCAGCGACCGCCCCTTATCCCAATCGCTGAGCAGTACGCCGAATTTGAGAGGTTTCACGGTAATTCACTCCTGAGATTAATTGAGCTCCGGTGTAGTGGATGAAGGCATCATCTAAGGTGGCATCGCTTTGGTTTAGGGATGCTTTTAATTCAGTCGGTGTCCCCGTCACGATAATGTTGCCCCCGTGCATAATGGCCACCCGATTGCACAAACTGTCAGCTTCTTCCAAAAAGTGAGTGGTCAACACAATCGTGGTGCCATAATCCGCACAAAGTTGTTTCACCAGCATCCAGACAGAAGTGCGGGCTAATGGATCTAATCCCACTGTTGGCTCATCTAAAAATAACAGTTGGGGTCGATGCAGGATGGACTGGGCAACCTCCAAGCGACGAATCATGCCACCGGAATATTGACGTACCAAGCGATCGCTCACATCCTGCAAGCCCATAAACGCCAGTACCTCTCGAATCCGGCGTTCGCGTTGGCGGTGAGGAATATCGTATAACTTGGCGAAAATTAGCAAATTTTCATAGCCGCTTAAACTGCCATCGGCGGAGAGTGCCTGGGGAACGTAACCGATGACTCGGCGAATGGCAGCGGCTTGCTCTTTGAGATCGAAGCCTGCGATCGCGGCTCGTCCAGAGGTTGGTGGCAGCAACGCCGTCAGCATTTTGATCAAGGTACTTTTGCCTGCACCATTGGGACCCAGCAAACCAAACACTTCACCCGGCTTGATTGCCAGATTGACCGCATGAACCGCAGTCAATTTACCAAACCGGCGAGTCAGTGCCTCTGTCTCCAGAATTGCGCTACTACCAACCTCTGGAAGAGGACGCGGGGACACCGCCTGATGAGAGTGAGGGGATGCCAACAAGGAATGATGTTCTTCTCCACGAATCAATTCGGGAGGCGAAGGGCGGGTGGTTTGAGCTTGAGAAGGGCTGCACTCCGCGTCTTCTAGGTCAGCAGCCGGGACGGGCTGTGCTTGCCAAAAGGGTTCTGGTTCAGGTCGCTCTGTCTTTCCAATCGATCGGGTCACAGATGCTGTTGCCTCCATCGTTAGATTCTCTAACAATTAGTATGGCACGCGCGGCCTCATTTGTTAGAGGCTCTAACAATTTGTTAAGCACATACTTTGTGGCAGGAGGACTTATATTTCAGAACAGGAATGCCAAAATTCATGAGTCTGTTATCATCAATGAATACCTTGATGAAGTGTTTCCAGAACCGCCACTCTTACCTGGCGATCCGGAAGGCAGAGCGGTCGCAGAACAAAAATTTACGAAGCGGACTCCCCGCAGAGGTAGTCATTCCATCGCTTCTAAAAGGGATAGGTACGCGGAGTATGCTGCACAGTAATCCAATGGTCAGTTGTGAACTCATCGATCGCCCAATTCCCCCCAAAACGTCCAATGCCGCTATTCTTCTCGCCACCAAAGGGCGCATTTGGTAGATCGTTGACTGTCTGATCGTTAATATGGGTCATTCCAGCTTGCATCGAGCGTGCAAAGTGCAGTCCCCTTGCCTGATCGCGGGTAAACACCGCACTCGATAAGCCGTACTCGGTATCGTTCGCCACCTGTAAAGCTTCTGCCTCATCCCGAACTTTAAGAATAGAAACGATCGGACCGAACATCTCCTCACGCGCGATCGACATCTGGTTGTTGACATCAACAAAGACGTGCGGCGGTAACATTAACCCTTCTGGATCGCCACCGAGTAGTTGACGGGCTCCTTCCTGATGCGCTTGTTCAATGTGTTTGAGGTGTGAGTTTAATTGATCTCGATCGATGATCGGCCCGATATCCGTATCTGGGTCATTGGGGTCGCCCATTTTCAAATTGCGAACGCGATCGACAAAGCGATCGACGAACTCGTCATACAGTCGTTCATCGACAATGAGCCGATTGATACTCATGCAGATTTGCCCTGAGTTTAAGAACTTACCAAACACAGCCGCCTTGACTGCCAATTCCAGATCGGCATCGTCTAAAACCACCAGTGGACTATTGCCGCCAAGTTCCAGCGACACCCGTTTCATGATGGGGCTAGTCATTGCAAGTTCGCCAATATGCCGACCGGCTTTTGTCGATCCGGTAAAAGTAATGACACGCGGGACCGGATGACTGACGAAGGCATCCCCAATTTCGCGGGCAGGGCCTGCGACAACGCTCAGCAAGCCGGGGGGAAGTCCCGCTTCCTCAAAAATTTTGGCAAAGATCAGACCCCCCGTGACGGGCGTATTTGAGGGGGGTTTCAGTACGACCGCGTTTCCCAAGGCGAGGGCAGGGGCCACTGAGCGATTCGCTAGGTTGAGGGCAAAGTCCCACGGACTCACGACAGCGACGACACCCACGGGGCGGCGATAGACTCGGCTTTCTTTACCGGGAATATCCGAGGGGAGAATGTGTCCCTGGGCGGCGTAGGGAGCTGAAACCGCCTGTTCCATCACGTCGCGTGCTGCTTTCCATTCCAGGGTTGCTTTCTTGCGCGGACTCCCGGCCTCTCGGATCGACCAGGAAATAATCTCCTCGCGACGGGCATCCACGATCTCAGTCGCACGACGCATTATGAGCGATCGCTCGCTGGGTAATGCCTGTGCCCAAGCTACTTGAGCGCGTTGCGCTGCTTGATAGGCGTCTTCGATGTCATGTTGGTCCGCCGCCGGAATTTCCAGAATTACGTCTTGGCGGTAGGGATTAATGGGTTGCAGTTTGTGTTCGGAACGGCCTGCGATCCATCGTCCGCCGATGAATAGGCGATCGAATCCAGTGTAGGGAGTGGGGGTATTGGATGTTGAGTCGGTCGTTCGGTTTGGGATGGTGGTGGTCATAAACAAGCCTCCTTATCGGTTTCAGGTTGGATACTGCCTCTCGATGCAGAGACTGCTTTTGACGTATCTCACAAAAACCGAGTGCATTCTGGTCTTTTGTTGTAGCTGCGATCGCACTTCTGTTTCATCTTCCCTACGGTGAGGACGAAAGCTCGATCGGGAGTGATCCAGGATACTGTTTCTAGGGGATTAAAATTAGGTACTGGCATTGGTAAATAATTTTATCGAGTTTATCTCGTTGAAGGTATGATTATTTGAGTTTATTAGACAGGTCTGAGCCGACGAGGAATTTGCTTCATGTGTGGAATTGTTGCATTACTTTCAAAACAAGAGCCTATTCCAAAAGAAACATTGAAACGGGCTACTGAACGTTTATTCCATCGGGGACCAGACGGTCAAAAATATTGGATTTCGCCTAATGGACGGGTTGGATTAGGTCACGCTCGGCTCAGCATTATTGATTTAACAACAGGTGACCAGCCTATTGCCAACTCTGATGAAACGCTGCATATCGTCGTCAACGGCGAATTTTATGATTTTGAACGGATACGACACGATTTAGAACAACGGGGTTGTCGGTTCCGCACTCATTCTGATAGCGAGATAGCCCTTCATCTTTATAACGAATTTGGCACGCAATGCTTGCATCATTTGCGGGGCGAGTTTGCTTTCGTGCTGTGGGACGAACGCAATCAACTTTTGTTTGCCGCTCGCGACCGTTTTGGCATCAAGCCTCTTTACTACGCAGTTATTGGCGAAACCCTTTATGTGGCATCCGAAGTAAAAGCCTTGTTAGCTGCTGGCGTATCGGCTCGCTGGGATTGGGAATCCTTTTTTCAAGTTGATAGTGGCGTTCTCGACCCAAATCGGACTTTGTTTAAGGGCATATATCAAGTACCGCCCGGTCATTTTCTTGTTAGTTCGCCTGGAGGCATTCAACTAAAAAGCTATTGGGATTTTAATTACCCGGCAGTAGGGCAAGGCTTGACTCAAACTACTGAAAAAGAATCAATCGAACAGCTCAGATTTTTGCTAGAAGAAGCCGTGAGACTTCGCTTGCGAGCTGACGTGCCAGTTGCTTTTTATCTCAGCGGCGGACTCGATTCATCTGCCATTTTGGGGATAGCAGCGAAATATGCTTCCGCTCCGCTAAAAACTTTTACTATTTCTTTTGACCAGAAAGCTTATGATGAAGAAGTAGTCGCTCGCGAAACGGCAGAGCGGATTGGCGCAGAATTCCGCGTAATTCCTGTTACTCAGTCAGATTTAGCCGAGCATTTTGCCGAGACGATCTGGCACGGCGAGACGATTTGTCTTAACGCTCATTCCGTGGCTAAATATATTTTGAGTCAAGCCGTTCGCGATGCAGGTTATAAAGTTGTATTGACTGGCGAAGGCTCTGACGAAATTTTTGCCGGCTACGCTCACTTTCGCCATGATATGCTGCTCTACAATACGCAAGGGCAGGATGAAAAACAAATCCAGCAGTTACTCGAACAATTGCAATCTAGCAATGCAATCTCTAGGGGAATACTGTTACCTGATGGGGCATTTCAACCGCTGACCAGCGTCCAAAAAACTTTAGGGTTTGTCCCGACCTGGATGAAAACGGTAGCAGCAGGCAGTATGAATACTCGTTTTCTATATTCGCCAGAATTTTTCGCACAGTTTGCACTTCGAGATGCCTATCGAGTCTTTTTAAATGGTCTAGATGTTCGAGGTCAACTTAAGGACAGGGAACCCGTCAACCAGTCGCTTTACTCGTGGTCTAAAAGTATTTTCCCAAATTATATTTTAAGAGTCTTGGGTGACGGCGTAGAGATGGCGCATTCTATCGAGGGTCGGTTGCCATTTCTCGACCATCATGTAGTCGAGTTAGTATGCCAGCTTCCCGTTTCTCTGAAAATTAACGGCATGACTGAGAAATATGCCTTGCGAGAAGCAATGCGCCCTTACTTAACTGAGACAGTTTACAAGCGCGAAAAACATCCGTTTTTTGCTCCGCCTTCAACCCTTTCAATCAACACGCCCTTACTTTCACTGATACAGGATACGCTGCGTTCGCCTCGCATGGGATCTGTACCATTCTACGACCAATCAAAAGTCATCGCTATGCTTGACAAACTCCCAGAAATGGATGACTTGGCACGCACCTTGCTTGATAGTGTTTTGATAAAGATGCTGAGTGTTTGCGTTCTGCAAGAGCAGTTTGGATTGAGTTGAGTGAAGCGCGATCGCTCTTTCGCAAGCACGTTACAGATAGCGTGCTTGCGTAAGTCCTGAATTACTCAATTGAACCCTCAGTGTACTTTGCGGACTATCCCTCTGTTGGACAGCAACAGCGCTACAAGTTGCAGGGTGCGATCGCCCTTTTACTGGTAGGTTCCTTAATTCTGATGGCTGCTGGCATTTACTAATTTTCAGCCGATAATTGAGTTAATAAGTTTGCCCTCTTGTATCCTAAAACGGGTCAAGGGGGTACTGTTTTTTAGGAAGTGGTGCAAGTTGCAAGCTATCAAAATAATCGCAATCAAGCCCAAGGTAAAGCTTGACTCTGATACCGCGTCACAGCAAAAGCGCGAAACGTCGCGTTTTTGGGAAATGGGACAGCATCGCCTCGAAAGCCTGCTGTTAGGGAAAAACTTGCCTGCCATACTGATGAGGTGGATGATAGATCTGAAAACTTCTCCATCAGATTCCCACAAGCCACCCCCATGAGAAGAGGCTGATATTTTCGGCAACATCTCTTGGTGCGTTCCCAATGAGAAAAGCCTGCGATTAGGCGAGCCTAACTGTGTCTTCCTGATCCCTCGTCGGGGTTGGACTGCATCAGGATAACGCCTTAATGCGGGAAAGGTTGGGGGTTGTTGACTGAAGCTGAGAGCGGTAAGGTTCAGATTATTCAGCTTCGCCTATTAAGGTAAATCCGGCCCAATTTCCCGGTTTTGGATATTTTTTCATGATGATTAACATT
>JBLNEP010000022.1:0-28421 GCA_050262755.1 Actinomycetota bacterium
CAATTAAAAGAATTGCTAAATCAATTATTAAATGAAGGAGGACTTATAATTAAATGGGGACGAAAAATTAAAAACAAAGGGAATGCTGTTTATTCGATTTAGATGCGTAGCAGCTTAGCAGATGCTCGAGTTCAGCTCCTTCTTGATGCAGATACAAGTAGGATCTGCTGGAAGAGGAAGGCTCCCAAAGCATTGTATGGATGTGTCTTTAATGAAAATAATTCTTATACCAAGAGAGACTCTTGTCTTCCTTTTAATTTAAATTAAGTATTTTCACTGATTGACATTTGTCCATTTTTCTAAATCGTCCCCATCAGATGATAACTATGGCTGAAATGTAGACTTGGGAAGCTGTTCAGCTCCGCGACCTCGTTGATAATCGAGGCGTTCATTAACATGAATTCTTTTTGACAACAATCGGTCAATCCCTTATTTCGTGAGGGGTTGACCGATTTTTGTTGCCCCGTCCAGATGAGCTAGTCTGTTAGGATCGATCGGTTAATTGAAAGGTAACAGATAAATCCTGAAAAGACCTAATCGAAATCATCACTCCGATCGGCATCAGTAGGCAAGCAGTAAAAAAATCTTTCCTAGTAGTTAAAATGGCAGAAAAAGCAAATTTAAACCCTACCATTCCGGGTTACCGTCTGATGGAGCAACTGTACAGGGGTTCCCAAACAGTCGTTTATCGGGCAGTAGCAGAAAAGGCAGAGTCAGAGGGTAAACCCCGTTCTGTCATCATCAAGCTTTTGTACCAAGACTACCCCAGTTTCAAAGATCTGTTGCAATTTCGCAATCAGTACACGATCGCTAAAAATCTCAACATAGCTGGAATCGTGAATCCTTACAGCTTAGAAGCTTATGGCAACAGCTATGCGCTGGTGATGGAAGACTTTGGCGGAGTGTCTCTGCGAGAGTATGCTCACAATCGAACACTTTCAGTAGTAGAGGTGTTAAAGATTGCCCTTCAAGTTGCTCAGATCCTCCACGATCTACACCAGCATCGTGTCATCCACAAAGATATCAAACCGGCTAATATTCTCATCCATCCTCCATCAAAACAAATTAAACTGATTGACTTTAGCATTGCCTCTTTATTGCCAAAAGAAACTCAAGAAATTAAGAATCCTAATGGGTTAGAAGGTACGCTAGCGTATTTGGCACCAGAACAGACAGGACGGATGAATCGAGGCATTGATTATCGAGCAGATTTTTATGCCCTAGGGGTGACGCTGTTTGAACTCTTAACAGGGCAATTGCCCTTTCAATCGAATGACCCGATGGAGTTGTTGCATTGCCACATTGCCAAGCAACCTCCTGCCTTAAGTGAATTTAATCTACCATTAGCGGTCGCGAATATTGTACAGAAACTGATGGCGAAGAATGCGGCAGACCGCTATCAGAGTGCCTTGGGTCTAAAGTATGATTTACAAACTTGCCTGGAGCAATGGCAAGAAACAGGCACTATTGAGTTGTTTGAAATCGGCAAGCGGGATCGGTGCGACCGCTTCTTGATTCCCGAAAAACTATACGGTCGTCAAGGGGAAGTCCAAACTCTGTTAAATGCCTTTGACCGTGTTGCCAACGGCACATCGGAAATAATGCTGGTTGCTGGATTTTCTGGCATTGGTAAAACAGCAGTCGTGAACGAAGTTCATAAACCAATTGTCCGGCAACGGGGCTATTTCATCAAAGGCAAATTTGACCAATTTAATCGCAACATTCCCTTTTCTGCTTTTGTGCAGGCATTTCGAGGCTTGATGGGGCAGTTGCTCTCCGAATCCGATACTCAATTGCAAAGTTGGAAAACTCAAATTCTCGAAGCATTGGGAGAAAATGCCCAAGTTATTATTGATGTAATTCCCGAACTAGAACGCATCATCGGATTGCAGCCTCCTGCACCAGAACTATCGGGTACAGCAGCACAAAATCGATTTAATTTACTGTTCCAGAAATTCATTCAAATCTTCACCCAACCAGAGCATCCATTGGTCATCTTTTTAGATGATTTACAGTGGGCAGATTCAGCATCGCTGAAGTTAATGCACTTGCTTATAGGCGAATCACAAACGGGTTATTTGCTAGTAATTGGAGCCTATCGAGATAATGAAGTATGGGCAGTACATCCGTTGATGCTGACCTTGGAAGAATTGACCAAAGCGGGAGCAACGGTAAACACCATCACCTTACAATCTTTGTCTGAAAGTAGTTTGAATCAATTGGTGGCAGATACCCTCACTTGTGCAGCAGAGTTAGCACAGCCATTAACTGAGTTGATCTATCAAAAAACCAAGGGTAATCCCTTTTTTACCACGCAGTTTCTGAAAGCGCTTCATCAGAATGGATGGATTACCTTTGAAGCTGAAATTGGACATTGGCAATGTAATCTTACCAAAGTGCGGGAAACTACCCTGACGAATGATGTTGTTGAATTTATGGCGCAGCAATTGCAGAAGCTACCAACTACAACCCAAGAAATTTTGCAATTAGCTGCTTGCATTGGCAACGAATTTGATTTGACCACATTAGCAATTGTTTCTGAGCAAACAGAAACTGAAACCGCAGCAGCATTGTGGAAAGCATTACAAGAAGGGTTAGTTTTACCTGAAAGTGAGATTTATAAATTTTATTTAGGCACAGAAGCTCCCATTACTCAAACGACTTTTCAAACTGTTACCTATCGGTTTTTACACGATCGGGTCCAACAAGCCGCTTATTTTTTAATTCCAGAAGCACAGAAGAAAATTACCCATCATCGGATTGGTCAACGATTACTGAAGAACACCTCTGAAATTAACCGAGAAGAACGAATTTTTGAAATTGTTAATCAATTCAATATGGCTCTTGAATTAATTGAAGAGCCAACAGAACGAGAAGAACTTGCCCAGTTGAATTTAATTGCGGGTTGCAAGGCGAAGAATTCAACTGCTTATAGTGCGGCTGTGAAATATTTTACTATGGGGCGCAATCTCTTAGCTGGCGATCGCTGGCTAAGCCAGTATGACCTAACTCTAGCGCTGTTTGTAGAAGCAACAGAGGCAGCCTATCTCAACACAGATATTGAGGAAATGGCAAGCCTTGCAGAAGAGGTGTTGCACCATGCAAAAACAGCATTGGATACAGTAAAAGTCTATGCAATTAGAACCTATGCGTACACTTCTCAGGGTCAGCTACTCGAAGCCATTAACACTGGACTCACTGCACTTAAGCATTTTGCGATCGATCTTCCTGCATCGCCAAATGTAGAAGATGTGGCACGGGTTAGTCAAGAAACTCAAAGGCTGCTTAACAATAGGAAACCCGCAGATCTAATCGATCTACCAGAGATGAAAAATCCTCAAATATTGGCAGCCATGAAAATTCTGGATGCTATCTCTGTTCCTGCTTATTTGGCGAAACCCAATTTAAGTTCAGCGATCATTATGACGCAGATGAATTTATCAATAACCTACGGTAATGCTCCGAATTCTGCGTTGTCTTACGCTAGCTATGGCTTATTTTTATGTGCAATTACTGGCGAGATTGAACAGGGGTATGAATTTGCTCAATTAGCATTAAATTTATTGTCGAAACTCAAAGCAAACAAAATTGAAAGTAGAGTTATCTTTGTTACTACTATTTTTGTTCTTCATTGGAAAATTCATGGAAGAGAAACCTTAAAATTACTGCAATATGCTTACACCCGTGGATGGGAAAGTGGCAGTTTAATGGAATTGGGTTATGCGGCTTATGGTTACGGTTTTCATGCCTATTTGACCGGGTATGAGTTAATTCAGTTAGAGCAAGAAATGGCAGCTTATAGTAAAGTTTTGGGGCAAATTCATCAGCAAACACAGCTTAACTATAATGAACTGTATCGACAGATGATTTTGAATTTACTCGGTCAAACAACCAGTCCAGTTTTTTTGTTGGGAGAAGTAAAGAAAGAACAGGTATTGTTAGCACGATATCAGCAAGCTGATGACAAAACAGGATTATGGCATTTCTTTTTTATCAAAGTAATGCTGTGTTACTTGTTCCAAGAATTTGAAAAAGCACTCACCTATATTGAAGAAGCGAAACATTACTTATTGGGAGGAAAAGGAATGTTTAATATTCCTACCTTCTATTTATATGTTTCTCTCACTCAGTTAGCGCTCCTATCCAACCAACCCAAATCTGAGCAAGAATCTATCCTACAACAAGTGATTGCCAATCAGGAAATGATGCACAAATGGGCAAGTTATGCCCCCATGAATCATTTACATAAATTTCATCTAATAGCAGCAGAGAAGCATCGAGTGCTGGATGAAAAAATGGCAGCAATAGAACTTTACGACCTCGCCATTGCAGATGCTAAAGAAAACAGCTTTATCCAAGATGAAGCGCTTGCCAACGAACTCGCAGCCAAATTTTATCTGAATTGGGGTAAAGAAAAAGTTGCCGCAGGTTATATGCAGGAAGCCTACTACTGCTACGCCCGTTGGGGCGCAAAAGCCAAAACTGACGATCTGGAAAATCGTTACCCGAATTTACTGCGTCCCATTCTCCAACAAGCTGCCAAAAATCTTAACCCCCTGGAAACGTTAGCAAGTATTGCCACTCCTAATTTTTCAATCCATAGTCACACCACAACGAGTTCTTCTTCTTCTAGCCATAGCCTCAATACCGCTTTAGATTTTGCTGCGATTCTCAAAGCATCTCAGAGCCTTTCCAGCGTGATTCAATTTGATGAACTACTGCACCAATTAGCTCAGATTATTCTGCAAAATTCTGGGAGCGATCGCTGTGCATTAATTTTACCGGAGCGTCAGAAAAACTGGAACATTCAAGCGATTGCTACCCCAGAAAAAACGCAACTTTGTTCAATCCCTTTAGATAACAGTTCCGATTTTCCAGTTAAGTTAATTCAGTATGTTAAAAATACCAGAGAAGTAATTGTGGTTAATGACTGTGAAAGCAATTTACCGATTCTGGATGAGTATTTAATGCAGCAAAATCCTAAGAGTATTTTGTGCTTACCCATTCTCAATCAAGGAAAGTTACTTGGAATTTTATATCTGGAGCATCAATCAGTTCGTGGAGCATTTACCAACGATCGCATCCTGATTCTCAATTTCCTTTGTACTCAAGCTGCCATTTCCTTGGAAAACGCCCGTCTCTATCAAGAATCTCAAGCATATTCTCAACAGTTAGAACAATCTCTGGAAAAGTTACGGATCAGTGAAGCCCGCTTTCAGAAACTTGCAGATAACATTCCTGGCTTAATTTATCAGATCCGAATTAAAGCGGATGGTTCAGCTTCCACACCTTATGTTAGTTCTGGGTGTCAAACGCTTTACGAAGTAGCGGCAGAGGATCTGATCGTAGGAAAATATAGCCTGCGTGATTTTGAACATCCCGACGATCAAGCAGAGACTTTTGAGGCAGTTGTTGAGTCAGCAAAAAATCTGACTCCATTTCGACATGAGTGGCGGATTATTACACCCAATGGAAAGATGAAGTGGGTGAAAGCAGCTTCTCAACCTGAACGCTGGGAGGATGGTGAAATAGTCTGGGATGGAATTATGATCGATATAACCGATCGCAAACTTGCCGAAGCTGCCGTTCTTCAGAAATCCCAGGAACTCGAACAAGCCTTGACAGAGTTGCAAAATGCCCAACTGCAAATGGTACAAAATGAAAAGATGGCTTCGTTGGGCAACTTAGTGGCAGGAGTAGCCCACGAAATCAATAACCCGATTGGCTTCCTCAATGGCAGCATCGACAATGCCAAAGACTTTGTAAAATACTTACTCGGACATCTGGCACTCTATCAACAACATTATCCCAACTCAGTGACACCGATCCAAGATCATGCTGAAGACATCGATCTCGAATTTATCAGTGAGGATTTACCCAAGTTACTCGATTCGATGAGAAGTGCAATTGATCGCATCAAAAGCATCAGCACTAGCCTCCGTACTTTCTCCCGCGCCGATACTGACCACAAAGTTAGAGCTAATCTTCATGAAGGTATTGATAGCACCCTACTAATTCTTAAATATCGCCTCAAAGCTAATGAAAATCGTCCGGCAATTGAGGTAATCCAAGACTATGGTAAATTACCCCCCATCGAATGCTTCCCTGGTCAGCTTAACCAGGTATTTATGAATATTTTGGCGAACGCAATTGATATGTTTGACGAGATGGCACAAACGCGATCGTTTCAAGAAGCAAAAGCCAATCCTCAACAAATTACTATTCATACAGAAGCGGTTGCCAATCAAGTGTTAATTCGCATTCAAGACAATGGCAAGGGCATGAGCGAAGCCGTAAAAGCCAAAATATTTGACCATTTATTTACAACCAAAGGCGTAGGAAAAGGGACGGGATTAGGATTAACAATTGCCCGTCAAATCGTCGTGGAAAAACATGGTGGGGCGCTCGAAGTTGCTTCAACTGTGGGGCAAGGAACAGCGTTCACAATCCGCTTGCCTGTGAAAGCATCAACAGCAAGCGCATAATTGAGGGGAACAACTGATGTGATTAGAAAAGCGATGGCCAGACGGGGTTGTCACCCCATTAATCCGGGCGCTTGGCTTCAATTAAAATCACTGAATAGGCAATCCATTCATCAATGCCAATACAAATGACTCCTGCTAAAACGAGGAACATTCCCATCAGAAATAAGTAGAGCGCAATTCCCTGAGGAAAATAATGGGAGAGGACAAATTTGACTCCGAGCGCAAAGGACGTTAAAACAAAGAAAACCACTGCACTGGTGTGGCAGATAATTGAACTACGAATGTACCAAGCTCGCTGCAAGAGGGCTGTGAGTTGATGGTCAATGCTCAAGCAGCGAATGTCATCACATTCTGCTAGACTGTGTCCGTTATTGACTTCTCTAGCGATGGTTCTTCGCTCTTGATTTAAGAGCCGAATTCGGCTAAATACGGAGGCTTGTCTCGCATTTAACCCTAATAGAAATAAGCCCATCGATGAGATCATGATGGCAGGAGCGAGAATGGCTTGGATGGCTTGGGTGGCAGTGATCGCGCTGCTATCCATAGGTTAGGGTTTACACTTCGACAGCACAGCATGGAGGTTGACAACATTACCAATCACTGCGATCGCAGGGGCTCCAAACTCAGCGGTCTCCATTTGTTCGACAATGGTGGCTAGAGTGCCGATCAATTCTTGCTGTTCTGGCCTGGTTCCCCACCGCACTAAGGCGATCGGTGTCTCTAAATTTAAACCGGCTGCGGTTAACTGCTCAATAATGTGGGATAAATTGTGAATCCCCATGTAAATCACGACCGTTTCTGAACCGTGAGCGATCGCGCCCCAATTCACTTCAGGTCGATACTTTCCGGCTGCTTCGTGACCGGTGACAAAGGTGACAGAGGAACTGTAGAGTCGATGTGTCAGGGGAATTCCAGCATAAGCAGGCGCGGCTATGCCAGATGTCACTCCTGGCACTACTTCCACCGGTATTCCTGCTTGGAGCAATTCTTCCATCTCTTCGCCACCGCGACCAAAGATAAACGGATCGCCACCTTTGAGGCGCACAACGATCGCATGATTTTGAGCTTTTTCGATCAATAACTGATTCGTTTCTTCCTGTAAAAGCGAGTGGCGACCCCGGCGTTTTCCAGCATCAATGAGTTCTGCTTGAGGATTAATCATTGCTAGAATTTGAGGGCTGATTAAAGCATCATAAATCACGACATCTGCACACTCTAACAGAGCCTTACCCTTCAGCGTCATTAACCCCGGGTCTCCCGGCCCTGCACCCACTAAATATACTTTCCCAACTGGCATTCTCTGGTTTTCCTCTCCCTCCTTGTGGCACAGGCTGCTCACCTGCGAGTCTTTACGATTCATTTGGCAATCAAATTTACAATCAAATCTGCTAATTCTACACTAGCTTCTAACGGATTTGCTAGATAAAATTTCACCTGGGGAAACTGTTGTTTGAGCTGTTCCACTCTTTGAGCGATCGCATCGGTCAGTCCTCCAGCAAATAAACAATAAGGTAAAATCCCGATTTCCTGATGTCCGTGGTGAACTAAACGACTCACTTGCTCCTCCAGACTCGGCGGGACTGACCAATAAGCAGCGATCGCACCAGCTTGCTCGGCCATTGCTTCAACGGTCGAGTTTCCGCCAGTGCGACGAGTTCCGTGGGACAACAAAATCCATTTTGCCGCGCAGGGAATTTGCCAGTTTGTTGGGAGTGCTACAGAAGTTTTCTGGCTTGCGATCCACTTTGCGAGACTACAGGTTTGGCAACCTAAATGCGGTCGTAAGTCAATGGCGATCTTGTCCTTGAGGACTTGCTGTGCGATCGCCACCTCTGCCGGTACATCTTCCTTGACATGAACACCCGGAAGCAAAAACAACGGCATCACCTGCACCTGAGCCAACCCCAATGACAGCGTATAATCAGCAAATTGGCAAATTTGTTCGTGCAGTGCCGTCGGTCCACCTTCTAAGGTTGCACTTCCTACCAAGGCTTCTGACCTTGTTAGCCGAGAGCGAGTTGCTATGCCAGTCGGTGTTAACATTGCCAAACGTTCAGAGCAGAGTTTGGCTAACTTTGCTAACGCTTTTTGCGGTCGAGGGTCACGGCTACCGTGAGCGACTAACAGATAAGTAGATTGCAATTTCCCTACCGATTGCTTGGACATTTTGAGGGATTTCGGCCAATTATAACATCTTTTAGATAGATAGCAATCTTTCTCATTTATCTAAGTCACCACTGATATCCGTTAAGACTGGTCAGGGGTCCTAAGAAAAATCCCATCACCCCTGACCCATTCCCTAATCGACCCTTAACCCTTGGGTGACGGATCGGCGATGTAGCGGAAATTCGGCTCAGAGTTCCAAGGGCCACGCTCATCCTTGCCATCACTCGACAAATTAAAATACAGATCCACTGTCTGATCGGGAGTAATATTTCCGAATAGCGGATCGGTGAGCTTACCCAGGGATTCCAGCGCTTTCATAAACATTTGGGTGTGCGAAATTTCGCGGGTCAACAGGAAAACCAAGGTGTTTTTAGTTCCTTGATCGGGAGCCAGCTTAATCAACTCTTCATAAGTCTGACGAGCTCCTGCTTCTGCGCCGATATCGGCCCGCAAGTCGCGCACAATATCCCCACCTTCATTGATATAAGCGGCGGTCCAAGATTGACCTTGACTATCTAAAAAATGGGGACCCATGCCACGCACTGCAAATAGCGTACTCTTGTAAACGTCTGTTTGATCCATTTGTTTGGTATGAGCTTCGATGAGCTGCCCCACCATTTCTAAATGGCTAAACTCCTCGACGGCAATATCTTGGAGCATATCCCGAATTCCAGGATTTTCACAGTGGAAAGATTGCACCCAATATTGTAAAGCAGCAGTCAGTTCTCCGGTGGCTCCTCCAAATTGTTCGAGGAGTAATTGAGCAAAACGAGGGTTAGACTCGTCTATTTTCACCGTGTACATCGGTTCTTTTTTATGAAAAAACAAGGCTTGGTTCCTCCTGATTTTTTTGCAGCGACTGCGCTGATTCTCTTTCATATTTTCCGCTAGGGGATTCAGGGCAACGTCTGCCTTCAGGTACAGATAGCTATTGCTTTTTCTCTGTAATCAGATAGAATTTTAATCAGAAGTCAACAGAAAAAATTAAATTTTTTAACTTTTTGAGGATGATTGTTTGAGAAGAGAAGTTGCTCAATTTTGACAATATTTTGTCAAGTTTGCTGACAGGGCAGCGAGGGGGGACAACCATCGGACACAACCCCCCAACAAGAGGTCTAAACGTCCTTAGCTGTATTTTTGCCACAGGCAAGCCGTGATTTACCAATCTTCGTAGGATTATGGAGCGATGGGACGGATTTTCAGTTGCAGGGGGTAGAAAAAGTGGTTAACAGATTATGTCCGAGACCGCCAGATCCGATTCTTGTCAGTTGTACGTGAGCAATTCCTCCCGCAGTCTATCATCAATTCTCCTGGTTAAAATTAGCTATAAGGAGGAATTTAATTCAATCAAAGTTTCTCTGTCTACTGTTGTGCTGGCAGGTATGAGTTGAGTAGAGGCATCAGGAGCCGCGTTAAAAGTTGTCATTAAGTCTTGAGAAATTTGAGCAGGTATTCCTTTAGGTAAGCTTTGAGTGGTTGTCTCTGAAACTTCAATTAAATCCTGTAAGACTTCTTTCGCAGAGTGGTATCGTTGGGGAATTGAATTTTCTAGTAATTTATTTAAGATTTGTACCAAGGGAGAGCTGATCCTAGTTCCTTTTGGCAGATATTGATCCCACCACCACCGCTGCTCGGTACAATCATACATATCCAAAGGAGGAACTTTTGTCAGTAGGCGAATACAAGTGACGCCTAAACTATAGAGATCGCTGGCGGGTAACACTTTACCTTTTGTTTGTTCAGGAGCTGCATAGTCTTGGCTCCCGATCAAGGTGGCTGGACGGAGTAGTGCTGTATTTGTTAGCACTTTAGCAATGCCAAAATCGATTAAAACGGGTTTATAATCTGAGGCGCGACGGATGATATTTTCTGGTTTGATGTCCCGGTGAATCACTCGGAACTTGTGGATATATTCCAACACCGGCAATAAATCAAACAAAAGCTGCCAAATCCGAGATTCATCGTAGACACCTTGTTCTTCCAATTCCTGCTTGAGCGTCTTTCCTTCGATGAACTCTTGCACTAAGTAATTCTGTTGGTCTTGTTCAAAGTATGCTAGCAGGCTAGGAATTTGGGGATGTTTTCCGAGTTCGTCTAGTCGCTGCGCTTCTTGGCGGAATAATTCAATGGCTTTGTTGTAAATATCTGGCTGGCGATCGCGGAAGTAGAATTGCTTGACGACGCAACGAGGTTGGGAGGGAAGGTCTTCATCAACTGCCAAAAAGGTTCTGCCAAACCCCCCTCGTCCCAAGGGAAGAAGGGGGCGATATCGTTCTTTAAGCAACAGCTTCGAGCGACAACTCGCGCAAAATGCCATAGTGTCGAGGTTCTCTGGGTTTTGGCATTCTGGGTTGATACAGTAGCTCATAGGGAAACTTTTGCCAGTAGCCTAGTGTATCCTCACTATATCTCCCAATCAGCCAGTTGCGCTTTCTAGCAACCAGTTAAATTTAGCTTGAGCTAAAGCTAAATTCTCTAATACGCTCGGATTCACATCTTCCTGCTGATCCATAATATGCTCTTCTATATCTCGTCCATACTCTAAAAGTCGGACGGTACCCCGCATTCTGTCTGACAGGCACAAGGAAATTCCTTTATAAAAGCGAGCAGCAAACCCCATATCCTGTTGAAGTTTTGCTGAAAGCTGCATCCGAGGAATAGCTAATAATTGAGATTCTTCAATGGCTTTGACAGTTGCCAAAGGCGGACGAGTGTCCAAAAAAGAGATTTCTCCCACAATTTCGCCGCTAGAAATTTGAGCGAGTTCCTTATTACTATTAGATTCCATCAGGACACTCAAAGTTCCACTCAAGACAATGTAGAGTGCATCAATTTGCCTCCCTTCATGGATCAAAATATGCCCAATTTTAATCTTTTCTTTTCTACCTTTTTTAATGATCCACTCTAAATCTAAATTATTGAGTTGACCTAAAATAAAAAGTGCTTTTTTTCGGTTGTCGGTCATCGCTCTGGCTCCCAATCACTTCACCTCTACTACTGCACGCTGCCAGTCGTTTTTAATTTCAACTCGTACAGGTACAGTTCCTCTTCTAGTTGAGCGCCTGTGCCCCATCGCTCTTGCTTTCATGGCTCTCCCCTTCAGGTAGCACAGCACTACTCGTAGCCGAAACAGGCTTCCTTAACCCTCAGCTTACCCTGTGATGGGCTTCTAGCGCCACAAATTTCTACTCTCCCCTCAGTCTCTCTTAACCCCTGCAAAATTTTTCACAACTCCAATGTTCTGGCTTTGTTCGCTCTGCGCTTCCTGAGTTTGACTCACCCAGCTCCTATTTTCCCTGGCGATCGCCATCGGCTGATTTGTAGATCGATTTCCTGAAATCAATTGTATCTAGACTTAGGGAGAAATGATGGTGCTAAGTAAGTGGGCCTCAATCAACATCACTTTTGCTGCCTGGTACTTAGCGGGGCTCTTACAAAACTGTTTCCCAAATTTTGGGAGCAGAGCCACCACTAGCGCTACAGTTTAATGGCGCTTACCTACTTAGCTACCTTGTTTTTGCCTATACACAGACTTTATTAATCTACCATAGAAGAGTTCTGTGAGGAAGTTGGACGGTAAAAATTTAATGATTTTTTAGATTTTGAGCAGGTGCTGGAGGCAGGGAGCCAGTGGTGTTGGTGCCTTGAAGGTTGGTGGTAAGCTGATGACCAGATAGCAGGGCTGCTTAAGCTTAGACCGCTTCCGGGAAAGATCGCTTTTGGTGTTTTGGGCAGACTTTCAGTGCATTTTATTGTCAAATCTCAGCGGGAACTATTAAATTTTAATTTTTCATACTACATAGTTTTTGTAGTCTTTAAAAGCATATCTTTTTGTGAGCTACTCAATTGATTTTATTTTACAAATATTTTTATTATAGGAATTTTACCCTGGATTTTTTATGATTTTGAGCAAGCTTATCTTCAGAAAATTAGCTTTAAATTGATTCAATTTTTACATTAAAAACCCATCTAGCAATCAAGTAAAACTAGAAGCAATTTTTGACTGTTTATTTTCAAAGTTTCGCTCCAAAACCCTTAAATCTGGTGGGGCGGAAAATACCGCCCCTGAGCATCATCAATGGTGAAAGGTATTGCCAACCATGACTGGCGCGGTTAGGAAACTTGAGTGAGGCTTTTTGCCGATGTCACCTTGGCGAACTCAACCCCAGAGGAAACAGCTTCCCAAGGATGAGGTTGTGAGAAGTTCCACAATCGGTCGTCCATAATCGATTGAGCTAACAAGCGACGGTAGAGGTCGCTTAATTGAATCGCGACTCCCGTCCAGCTAAAGTTCTGAGTCACTCTCGCAGAAGCTTGGCGCCTCAACTTCCGGGCCCACAATTCATCACCCAGGATGCGATCAATCGCCACTGCAAAAGCCGCGCTGTCTTGAGGTGGCACGAGCAACCCAGTTTCTTCTGGCACCACCGTGAACTTCAAACCACCCACATTAGACGCCACCACCGGTGTACCGCAAGCCATCGCTTCAATGGCTACCAACCCAAAGGGTTCATAGTGACTGGGAACGGCGCAAACATCAGCCGCTGTGTAGTAAAGTGGCAGCACATCGTGACCGAGACGACCTGCAAACAGAGTTTTTTCGCTCAACCCTAACTCTGCCACCAGATGCTCAATGCGCTTTCTTTCTTGACCATCAGCTCGTTCTGGATCGCTACCCCCAGCAATAATTAAACGCAAATTCCCTTGAGCGTAGATTCCAGACAAAGCACAAGCTCGGACAAGGGTTTCAATTCCTTTGCGGGGGTCAAATCGTCCCACAAACAGAACAATTTGCTCTGTTTGGCTTAAGCCTAATTTGGCTCGTGCTTCCGCCTTTGGCATCACCCGGAAATTGTTAAGGTCTGTACCACAGGGAATGATTTCGATGCGGCCTTGCGGCGAAATGAATTCGCGCAAAGCTTCTTGTTCTTGAGGACTGGTGGCAACAATGCACTGAGCTCGTTCGAGAATTTGTTGTTCAACTGCGAGGCGAGTTTTCCCGATCGCAGGGATTTGTCCCTGCGACTGGTACTTAACCGCACCGATCGAGTGATAGGTGTGAACAAGCTGAATATTATGCAATTCTTGCAACTGCAACCCCACCCAAGCCGACAGCCAGTAATTCGTATGAACCAGGGGGTAATTGGTTCCTTCTTTACTCTGAAACTTTTGAAAAGCCTCTACAAATTGAGGCATATACTCCAAAAGTTCATCGCGGGGAATGAATGTTTCTGGGCCCGCAACCAGGCGGATCGTGCGACAGTAGGGAGAATGTTGGACAATCATCGGGTCGTCTGGGTTCGCCTTGCGGGTGAACATATCCACCTGCCAGCCTAATTTTGCCAATGCTTCGCCGACTTGACGCACGTAAACATTTTGACCACCCGCTTCTTCTTTCCCAATATCAGCGGCCGGATCGCCGTGGTCAGAAATCAGCGCGATCGGCTGTCGGCCGTGGTGACTGTGGCGGGGAGAAATGAAGGGTGACTTGGAGAGTTTGGTGTCTAGCAAATTTGGTTTTGAATGAGAGGCTTGTTCAGAGAGCAGAGCCATCGGCTGTTTCGTAGGATCCGACATACCTATCTCCTGAATGAAAGGGTAAATGATAAAAAATTAAAAATGAGTTTTCAGCTCATTTTTAATTAGGAACTTTTAAGTTTTAGCTAGCCTTTGCGCTGACACTGCGAACACGACCGTTGTGCGAAAAGCGCTCTTCCAGTATCTGGCGATAAACTGCTTCGTAACCGTCAGTCATCCGTTGAGCACTGAATTTGTTCACAACGTAATCGCGGCAGGCATGGCGGTTCAATTGAGCCGCTTTATCGATGGCGGCTACACATTCTTCTACGCTCTCGCATAAAAATCCTGTCTTGCCATCAACAATAATTTCTGGAGTAGAACCCAGTTTCATCGCGATCACAGGCGTTCCTGCCACCATTGATTCCACCATCACTAACCCAAAAGGTTCTCGCCAGGTAATGGGGAACAAGGTCGCAACGGCATTCCCCATCAGCACGCTTTTTTGAGCATGGTTAGCTTCGCCTAGATATTCGATTTGCTTGCCGTCAATGTGAGGTTTGATTTGGGCCTCAAAGAAGTCACGATCGACGGGATCGACTTTCCCTGCTATCTTCAAATGCCAACCGGAACGCTTGGCAATTTCAATGGCTAAATGAGGCCCTTTCTCTGGGGAAAGTCGCCCTAAAAATGCCAAATAAGGAGGCTCTTGAGGCTTTTCGTGAAATTCGTAGGTACTCGGATCGATGCCGTTGTAAACGGTCGCCACGCAATTGAGATTTAATCTTGGTTCCCGTTGCGCGTCAGAAATACTGACGTAGGGTTGACGACGAGCATAGGAGTACAATTTCTCGTTATCCGGGGTAAAAATCCCGTGTAATGTGTGAACAGTCGGAGTTTTTACTAAATTGGCATAGGGGAGAGCGGAACACCCCATGTGAGAGTGAATGATATCAAAATCCCCAGCTCGTTCGTACACTCGGCTGAGTTGTAGCATCTCATAAATGCCGTATTCTTTAACAGTGTTATCCAAACGTAGAGCTTGAGGATGAACGGACTCTAATTTTGCCAGAGTTATGGAATCACCGGATGCAAATAATGTTACTTCGTGACCGCGCCTCACTAGTTCATCGCAAAGTAGTCCAACAACCAGTTCAATGCCTCCATAAGCAGGCGGTGGGACTCGCTCCCACAAAGGTGCTAGCTGAGCAATTCGCATTCCTTACCTCCTGAATTAGTAGGGGGAAATTTGATGACCTACAGTAGTGCTGGCCAGCGACTCTTAACTGCATGAGTTTAAGGACTCAACAGTAACTTTAAGTAAATTTTTAGATTTTTGTAAACCTGTTAGCAGTACGGAAAACCGAAATACTTACGGTTCGGCTCTCAAGGGAAAATAAGGCTACCCAACCTTTAAGTTTAACAAACTCATAACCATTTTTTAAGACTACTATTAATCGCGAACAGGATTTAATCACGGGTGCTACTGCTATAACTCAGGTGGGGAATGATTGTTAAGGTTTAAAGCTGCGGGAAAAAGTTTTTGGATCGCAGAGGTGGCGCTCGCCCTCTGCATTCGGATTATGGAGCAGATAATCTTGTAGCCACTGACAACTACTCCTTAACAAACTCTCCAGCTCGGTAGCTCGGACTGGAGAAGTTTCTAAGCTCCATAACCTCACAATTTTATCTTTCCCCGCCGCCGTCAACGTTTTCCGATCCTGGCTAAAACTCACACTCCAAACATCAGCTTGGTTTGCATTGAAAGTTTGCAATAACGCTCCATCTCTGTGCCAAAGTCTCACTCTGCCATCCGCACTAGCCCCAGCAATTAACTGGCTGTCAGAACTCCAACTAACCCCACCAAAACGGTCAGCATAACCCTTGAGACTCCGCAGCAATTCACCTTTTCGGTTCCAGAGTTTGACCGACCAGTCGTGGCTAGCAGAAGCAAGAATCTGACCGTCCGGGGAGAAATTACAACCCCACACTTCATCTTTATGCCCAAACAGGATTTTATAAAGTTGAAAATCATCTCCGTTTCGCTGCCAAAGCCTGACTGTTTTATCCTGGCTAGTGGAAGCAATCATCTGTCCATCCGGGCTAAACCTCACACTAGTTACGGGTCGAGTATGACCTTTTAGGGTTTGAATTAAAGTGCCATCTCGACGCCAAATTTTAATCGTTTTGTCAGAACTGCTACTGGCAATCAACTCCGCGTGAGGGCTAAAGCTAACACTCCAAACTAAATCTTGATGACCTTTAATAGTTTGCAGGAAACGACCCTCTAGGGTCCAAAGTTTGATAGTTTTATCAAAGCTTGCGGAAGCGATGAACTGACCATCAGGGCTAAACCGTACTTCTGTAATCGGTTCTTTATGGCCTGCCAGTTTCTTAACCAACGTTCCATCCGGCTTAAATAATTTAACCATAAAATCATCTCCCGCCGTGACAATCAACTGACCGTCAGGACTAAAACTTGCAGTGTGTCCATTGGCCAGGCGATTTCGTTCTCGAATCCGACTCAGTGTGCGGTAGAGAGTTTCTCGAATCTGTTGTTTGAGTTCTAAAGGAACTTTCGCTTCAAATAAGATTTGACCTGCTTTAACTGCGGCGATTAAAGCTCCCAATTGATCGTAACTGAATGAAAGAGTCGAGGTAGAATCCAGGGCTTTAATTTGAGAGATTAAAGCTTGCCTTCTTTGGCTTTCCATTCGCTGAGCCGCTCCCACGGCCTGCACCACTACTCCAGCAGCAACAAAGGAGATGAGAGCTAATCCTAATAAACTCAAGCGAATCGTTTGCTTTGCTCTCTGCTGGGCTTGAGTTAATACCCAATTTGCCTCGGCTAAAATCTGGGAAGCTTCTCTTTCTGTTTCTAAAGCAATTTGCACTTGTTGCTTATCTAATTCTTGACTGGCTGCTAAGAATTGATAATCGCGGTCGCTCAAACTTTTGTCTGTTGCCCAAACGAGAGCCTCCTGCAATGCTTGCCCCCGTAATAACCGGGAACTGTCGGAGCCGTTGGCAGTTTCCCAAGCATTTAAAGCTTCGGAGTAAGGTCGTAATTTGGCTAACTCTTTCTGGACCCAATTTTCGTTAAAAACTGCTGCATAGATTGGGTTATAAACTTTTAAGTTTTCTGCTTTTTTTATTGCAATCCCTGATAAAATCAACTCAACTTGCTCGGGACTACTATCAGCCAATACACCCAAAGCTTCAGGAGATTTTTTCAATATTTGCTGATAAGTTCCGAGTAACCGACCGATGCGTTGGGGGTTGCTTTTAAGACGGTCGCGGATCGTTTTGAGGTGTTCTGGTTCGTCTTGGGCTTCCCAATTTTCCAGAATGCGTGATTTCACCAGTTCGTTAATCAACAATGAGCTAGCACTCGTTAAGGCTTTGCTTTCCTGGCTTGCTGCTTGTACTGCTAACTTACAGAGTTTTTGAGTGAGAAAGGGTTGTCCTCCTGTCCAGTTTAAAATTGCTTGCAACGCCTCGACTGAGTTGTCTAATCTTCCTTCTAATCCTTTGGCAAGGGGTAATGCTTCCTCTAATTCAAACCCTTTTAACTGAATAGCCCGACCGATATTAAAAGGCGTCCGGTTTTTGTCAGCAATTAACTGATTTGGAGTAGTGACACCTAGGAGAGCAAAAGTGAGGCGACAGTAGGCGGGATTTTCAGCACGTTTGTTGTAGCAACCCCGGAGGAGGGCAAAAAAATCATCGGTTGGGAAAGTGAGCGCGAGGACACTATCAACTTCATCAACAAAAATAACGATCGTTTCAGTCAGAAATTGTAGGAGCACTTCTTCTATAAATTCGCTCATCCGCAACACAGGCGTTAGGTGTTCGCGGTCGCGCCACCAAGTTCTGAGGTTAATCTGAATTTTGAAGTTGTTGGCGAGAGTAGCGGCAATACTGGCATACCACTGGGGCAGAGTCACTGAAGCAGTCCCAATTCCTGTTAAATCAATGGCAGTACAAGCAATACCCTCTGCTTGCAAACGTCGCATCGTTTGTACACGTAAACTAGACTTACCCATTTGCCGGGAAGTCAAGACGTAACAAAATTCGCCAGCTTTCAAGGACTCATAAAGTTCGCGATCGGCGGCTCGCGTGACATAGGTAGGAGCGTTAATGGGTAGACTGCCACCAACCTGATATTCATAGTTGTTCATTCAGCATGAGGCAGGGAGTGAGTAGTTAAGCAGCTCAGGAAAAAAAGTAAACTTAGCAAATCTTTGAGCTACCATTGTAGCAGTTGCTACTTTCCGCTAGAGGTAGAAACCTCTGTCTCATGCCTTAAATCCTCTTCAGCGCACTTCAACCTGCTGAAAGGAACTTCTTCTTTGCTAACCTCACTCAGTTTCACCTCGATTCAAAGCTGCTAATACCGCTCGCTGGCTCACTTCACGATAAATCTTCCTCAAATGCTCCATAATTAAGTCTGAGGTTGATGCTGATTTGTCTCTATTTTTCATGGGTTCAGCCACCGGAATCGAACCCAAAATATCTAACACTGTTTCACTACTGGGTGGCGGTGCAATAACGACTAAGGAAGATTCTAACTGCTGGCTATATTCCCAAAACAGCTCGATATTAGGTGCTTGATAATCATTCGTTTTGGGAGTTCCCTCTACGGTAATTGTTCCCATTTCTTCCTCTCCTTTCCCTCGCAATTGGCGTAGTTTAGAGAGGAGTTGTTCCTTAGTCCGACCTCGAAGCTGAAACAGGACAAAAGGATCTTCACTAAAGCGCTCGCCTAATAAATAATAGACCGCACTAATATGTTTACAAGGGTTGGCTTTGTCAGGACAACTGCACCGCGAATGAACATCAGATAAACTGAAGGGAAATAATCTTTTACCGGCTGTAGCAAACACTTCTTCAATATTATGTGGCATTTCTCCCGCTAACAGTTTTGCTGAAAAAATCGCTTGCTGCGACATACTTTCAATCACATAGTCCCAATCTTCATCGGTCAACGGATCTAACCACAGAGACACTTTATAGGGGTCTGGTTCTGTGCCTTGGACTTGGGCAATGACTTTTTGACCTTGAAAGTCAATGCTAAGCACATTGCCTTCCCTGGCATACTTCCACCCCCGTTCTAAACGCTTTTTAAAACGATAGGAATTAATTAAATCCAACCACTGTTGCGTCCACCATTCTCGGTCACTTTCTGCTTTGTAATTTGTCATTCTTCTGCCTCGTCAATTACAGCATTCCGGTCAAGGATCAGCAAGTTACGGAGTTGGTCTGTATCAAGTTCAGTTAACCAGTGCTCGCCAGCCCCCACGACTTGTTCAGCTAAAGCTTTTTTACTTTCAATCATGTCGTGAATTTTTTCTTCTAATGTACCAGTACAGACAAATTTATGGACTTGCACATTGCGAGTTTGGCCGATGCGAAAGACACGGTCCGTTGCTTGATTTTCTACGGCGGGGTTCCACCACCTATCAAAGTGAAAAACATGAGTTGCCCGCGTTAAATTCAAACCAGTACCCCCTGCCTTTAAGGAAAGAATCATAATCGGCGGTCCTTGGGGATCGTGCTGGAAGCGGTCGATCATTTCCTCTCTTTGTTGTTGGCGAGTGCCACCATATAAAAATAGAATTTCGCGACCGAGTTGTTTCTCTAAATGAGGTTTGAGGACTTGTCCCCACTCAGCAAATTGCGTGAAAATCAAGGCGCGATCGCCTTCAGATAAAACTTCTTCTAGCATTTCATCCAGTCGCTGTAATTTCCCAGACTGCTGAGGACTAATTACGGTCTCTTTCAGTTTGCTCTCGGTTTTCAAAAGCACTGGATGATTGCAGATTTGTTTGAGCTTAACTAGCAACGCTAAAATCATTCCCCGTCGCTGGATTCCATCAGCAGACTCAATGTTTGCTAAGGACTCTTCCACCACTCTTTGATAAAGACTAGCTTGCTCAGTAGACAGGGGACAAAAGATTGTCATTTCCTGCTTCTCTGGCAAATCTTGGATAATTTCCCGATCGGTTTTGAGGCGACGCAGAATGAAAGGACGAACGAGCGACCGCAGGGTTTGCAGTGACTCTTTATCCCCATACTTTTCGATCGGAATGGCAAACCGCCTTTGAAAGAAATTACGCGGTCCTAAATAAGCTGGATTGAGAAACTCTAAAATTGACCACAATTCTTGCAGCCGATTTTCAACCGGAGTCCCCGTCAAGGCAATTTTAAAAGACGCTTCTAACTGCCGCACAGCTTGCGACTGCTTCGCTTCAGAATTTTTAATATTTTGAGCTTCATCAACCACCACACCCTGCCATTTAATACTCTGGAGTTCCTTGGCATCGCGATAAACTAAGGGATAGCTGGTAATAATTAAATCTTTACCTTTAATCGCCGTAGCAAATGCTTTGCCTTTGGCACGTTTATCGCCGTGATGAACGAAGACTTTCAGCGTCGGTCCAAATTTCCTAACTTCCCGCTCCCAGTTGCCTAAAACTGAGGTTGGGCAAACAACTAAGGTTGGCTTTTCTAACGCATTTTGTTCTTGCAGATGTAGCAGAAATGCAATCAGTTGGGGTGTTTTTCCTAATCCCATATCATCCGCAAGGCAAGCACCTAACCCCCATTTTTCTAAGAAAGCCAGCCAACCCACGCCTCGTGCTTGATACGGCCGTAATTCTCCTCGGAAACTCTTCGGGGTGGCGATCGCACTGACAGCTTGATTATTTGTCAGCGTGTTCAGCAGTTCCTGAAGTTGACCCGACGCCTCAAAGTTAACAACGGGTAATTTTTCCACCGTCTGGGTATCCCCAGAAGCTAAACGCAGCGCATCTTCCAGAGATAAACTCATCTGTTCTTTGCGGGTGGTAAAGAAATTCTGAGCGGCTTTAACATCCACCGGTCGCAACTCCACCCACTCACCGTTAATTTCCACCAACGGCGAATTCAACCCCGCCAAGCGGTCAAACTCCGCCTTAGACAGTCGCTGACCCCCAATGGTTAATTCCCACTTGAAATTTAACAAGCTCTGTAACCCTAAGCGATCGCTTTGTTTCCGCGGGACTTCCGCTTGAATACTCAGGCCCAGACGACTGGCCCACCCGTCGCGGTTGGCGAGAGAAGGTGGCAACACCACTCCCAACCCAGTATCAATAAACCGCCAAGCAACCGACTTCAGAAATTCGTAAGCTTGTAACGCCGTCAAGCGACACAATTGAGGCCGTTGTGCTTGCAAACTCGGTTCGAGTGGCGGATACAGCTTTGAGGCTAAACCTAAACCACTCAGCAACGTTTCTTGAGGAAATTCAATTTTTCTACCTCGATACAGAAAACGCTCCACGGGATTATTCCAAATCGTTTTAGCATCGACCCAAAAGTCTGGATCGTCGGCGGCTTGTAAACCATAGGCTAAGGTCCACTCAGTCTGATAAGCTGAGGGCCCCATTAGGTGAAAAGCGGTGCGGAATTGACTCTGAGTCGCTTGGTGTTGTAGCGGAGTCGCCCAAGCAGCAAGGGCTGTTTCTAAGCTATCTAAAGCATCCGCTTGGGTGGGAATCGTAGGAGTTTCTACTGCTAAAGCCGTGAGCCATTCTCGCACCGGTGAAGGTATTTTTAAATCTAAATTGAGGCTGCTTACCGTTCGGATCTGAGCGTCAATCATGCCCTGGAGAAATCCCCGTAATAATTCCTGGGAAGTCGGGGGCAAATCCAGAGCCATTAACCCTAATTCCGTTCCTTCTCGGTGCTGTTGGTAGGTGCGACAAGCAGGAGGCATTTGCTTGGCAAAATGGGTCAGGCGCATTTGATCCGTGGCACTATCCAGAAGGGGATGCCATTGGGCGATAAAAACACGGTTGGAAGACCGATCTAAGGTGGGCAAAAATTTACCCCGCGCTAGTAAATCTAAACTCCATCGATTGACGTGCGACCAAAATTGTAAATCTGAACCCACAAAAACATTAGCTTCCCCAACAGTGCTGAGGGGAAGTGCTTGCAAGAAATCAAAAGCTTCTGAGGGGGTGAGGCAAAATCCCTCGACTTGCCAGGGATAGAGAGACAGTGGTGCTTCGGTTTCGGGAGTGGTGGCGGAGTGTTGGGGAATCAGATGACGATCGCCGATCGCAGTCGGTAGCGCGATCGCCTGAATTTGCCATCGCTGCGTCGTCCCGGAGGGTTCTGAACGATCCCCACTCTTGAGTTCTTCTGCCTTTAGCTTTTGCGAACTTCTCGTTTTTGTCCTGCGTTTTTCCGGCGTTTCTTGACCCTTTGCTGATAGCTTTTCGCCGGCTGTCGGTAACTGCCAATTGAGTTTTCCCGACTGCTGCAATGAGGTGAGAAACGCCGTTAACTCGGTGGGAGTCATTGCATAGGGGTGGTGCAGATTTCGGCTGTCTTCCGAGCCATCACTCGTCGCAATTCTGCGCCAAGTTTCTCCCCAAATCAATAAAGAACCACCTTGTGTCTGAAGTAGCCAACTGCCATGTAAAATCGCCATCTGTTTAATTCCTCAAGCTCTCCCATTTTTGGCGAGAGCCAGTCTCCCTAAACTCAAGTCTGCTGCTAATTGAACGAGTGCTGATTGTTTCAATTTTACTTTGAGAATTATTAAAGGTTTCCTCCTTGAAAAAGAGAAAATTTTTAATGAATTTTCCCCTTGAATTGGCAAAAGAACTTAACGGCTCTGCGACGCGACTTGCTAAAAGCAACTTGCGGGTCTGCTCAAATCTTCCAGTTGTTTAAACGCTGGCTAGAAGCCTCCGCTCTGGGAAAACAGGCAGAACCCTGTTGTCAAATTTTGAAATAGCCATTCCCATTCCAAAAACAGCAACGGGCAAGCACGCTTCCAGATTCAGCCTGATGAAAAATCCGACCTGTGACCCTGCCGATAGTGAATTTAATCCTATCATCGATTGTCGAGTTTTGACGGGTGGCTGGCTTCTGGAGGGGAGCGATGCAGGAAGGTACGACCTTGAGTTGCTCAGGACAACTCCCTGTCTCGGAACTTCCCCTGAATGCAACCCCCTGTCCAATTGCAATCAGAGTCGGAAGGGTTTAAACCCCGGTTGGACTCACGCTTTCACAGACGGGTAATCCCCCTGCTGAGGGAGGGGAGGTAGGGGGTTCTCGATGCGATCGATCGTTCACAAGCAACTGAGGTTCCTACTTGCTCACCGACCATTTAGGCAAGGAAAAAAAGCTTAAGTATTATTGCTCAGTTCTCCCTAACAGCGACCCTTAACCATTGTGGCTATCTGGTGTGATTTCTCTCACACTCCTCCGCTTCTTAATGTTAGGATTGCGACAGAGAAAGAAGAATGGTAAATAAGGAAAAACGACTACATGGTAGAGATAGACAAGTCAATATCCTTTGATGGTCGGGATATTAGACTGAAGATTGGCCTACTAGCACCTCAGGCAGGAGGGGCGGTCTTAATCGAGTCAGGAGACACCGCAGTTCTAGTCACTGCCACTCGAGCCCAAGCAAGAGAAGGAATCGATTTTCTGCCGTTGTTGGTGGACTACGAAGAAAGGCTGTATGCAGGTGGTAAGATTCCGGGTGGCTTCCTGCGACGGGAAGGACGCCCTCCGGAAAAAGTGACGCTCACCGGTCGCCTGATCGATCGACCCCTGCGACCGTTGTTTCCCAGTTGGTTGCGAGATGACATTCAAATTGTCGCTACCACGCTGTCAATGGATGAGGAAGTGCCGCCAGATGTACTCGCGGTGACGGGCGCATCAGTAGCAGTGCTGCTAGCAAAGATGCCTTTTTACGGCCCGATGGCAGCAGTGCGCGTGGGCCTAGTGGGTGACGACTTTATCATCAATCCAACTTATAACGAAATTAAAAATGGTGAGTTGGATCTGGTGGTCGCAGGTTCCCCAGACGGGGTAATCATGGTGGAAGCGGGAGCCAACCAGTTGCCGGAGCAAGATATCATTGAAGCGATTGATTTCGGCTATGAAGCAGCCGCTGACTTGATTCAAGCCCAGCGAGAAATTATGGCAGAACTGGGGATTGAGTTAGTTCGGGAGGAACAACCCCCGGTTGATGCAACCCTAGAGAATTTCATCCGCGATCGCGCAGCCGACCCGATTAAACAAATTTTATCGAAATTTGAATTCGATAAAAACCAGCGGGACGCAGCCTTAGATGAAGTTAAGGCTCAGGCGGTGGAAGCTGCGATCGCAGAACTGTCAGAAAACGATCCAGTGCGAGTCGCGGCGATGGCCGATAGCAAAGCGATCGGCAACGTCTTCAAGGACGTAACCAAGAAGCTAATGCGGAAGCAAATCCTCGAAGACAACGTTCGCGTCGATGGTCGCAAATTGGATGAAGTACGACCCGTATCCTGTCGCGTCGGTGTCCTCCCCAAACGAGTGCATGGTAGTTCTCTCTTCAATCGGGGTTTAACTCAAGTGATGTCAGCCGTTACCCTCGGCACCCCCGGTGATGCCCAGGATTTGGCGGATGACTTGCACCCCCAAGAAGAAAAACGCTACCTACACCACTACAACTTCCCGCCTTTCTCCGTGGGAGAAACAAAACCCATGCGATCGCCCGGACGCAGGGAAATCGGTCACGGTGCCTTGGCAGAACGGGCGCTTGTTCCAGTATTGCCCGCCCAAGACCAGTTCCCCTACGTGATCCGCGTCGTTTCGGAAGTGCTTTCCTCCAACGGTTCGACCTCAATGGGTTCCGTGTGTGCCTCCACCCTGGCTTTAATGGACGCAGGAGTGCCGATTTCGCAACCAGTCAGCGGTGCGGCCATGGGTTTGATCAAAGAAGGCGATGAAGTCCGCATCCTCACAGACATCCAGGGGATTGAAGACTTTCTCGGCGACATGGACTTTAAGGTGGCCGGCACTGATAGCGGCATTACTGCCTTGCAGATGGACATGAAGATCGCGGGGTTGCCTCTGGAAGTGATCGCCAATGCTATCCGCCAAGCGAAGCCGGCACGGCTACATATTCTGGAGAGAATGTTAGCCACCATTGATAAGCCGCGTAAGGAAATGTCTCCCTATGCACCCCGCTTGCTGACTCTGAAGATTGACCCAGAATTCATCGGGTTGGTGATTGGACCGGGTGGCAAAACGATCAAGGGCATTACTGAGGAAACGGGTGTCAAGATTGATATTGAAGACGATGGCACCGTGACGATCGCAGGCAATGACAGCGAAAAGGCAGCGCGCGCCTACAATATTATCCAAGGTATGACGCGCAAGCTCAATGTCGGTGACGTGTACGTGGGTCGAGTCACGCGGATTATTCCGATTGGTGCCTTTGTAGAAATCTTGCCTGGGAAAGAAGGAATGATTCATATTTCCCAGTTGGCAGACTACCGCGTCGGCAAAGTCGAGGACGAATTAGCCGTCGGCGATGAAGTGATTGTCAAGGTACGGGAGATCGATTCCAAAGGTCGGATTAATTTGACACGCCTTAACATTCACCCGGATGAAGCGGCGGCCGCCCGCGAGGCAATGGTCAACCGATAGCAACAAATGGGTAATGGCTAATGGCTAGTGGCTAAAAACTCATGGCTTTTGAGATTAGAAGCATTAGGAGTTAGTAATTAGTAATTAGCTTTTGGACAGTTACCCATTTTTACGAGGCTGGTTCGATAGCTATGGTTGCCAAATTGTTTTCCTGTCACCTGAAACAAGATAGTGGCATTATAGTTATTACCAGCTTTTCAAAATTTCAATCAGTTCTTCCGGTCGTTCAATTAAATAATCAGGGTGATGTTCTGCAAGTGCTGCTTTCGCATTGAAACCCCAACCCACCGCAATAACCTTAACCGCAGCTTGTTTCGCCGCATCGATATCTCTAGTTTCATCTCCGACATAAACTACTTCCCCAGAGGTAACGGCTTCTTGCTTCATGATAGTTTTAAGAATTTTATGTTTACCAAATAAGGTCGTTCCTGAGTAAATAAAATTAAAAATTCCCTGTAACCCATTTTTTTCCATCAAAGCCAAGACATTTTCTTGGGAATTTGAAGTAACAATTCCTAAGTTATAGCCTTGATTTTTTAACTCAATCAGCATTTCTTGAATCCCTGGAAATAAACTAACTTCTTGGATTTCATTTTTTAATTCCGCCCGGACTTTCCCCACCAAAAAAGGTAACTTAAACACAGAAATTCCCGAACGTTGAACAATTTCCCAGGAATTTAATTCTCTGATTTGAGCGAGTTCTTGTTGAGTAGCCGGAGAATATCCAAATTCTTCAGAGAGGCGATTCGTAATGCTAAGAACCGCATTCAGGGTATCTGCAAGGGTGCCATCGAAGTCAAAAATAATTAATTTAGCCATTTGGTAATTAAGACCTGGTGATATGTGAAGTACCCAGTTTTAGTTCACCCCTTCATCTTTTAAACCTTTGGCAAGGTTTGCACGGGCATTACGTCGCCACATCTCTGGTTTAATTCGTCGTAAAGCCGAAGCTGTAAATCTCCGGTTCCACTCCGCCTCTGAAATTTCAGCTAATTCTGCAAGAGTTGGCGCTATATTCTCAGGGTTAGGCTGAAATTCAGCAACGTCGGTTTCCTTCGCAAAACGCTGGTTCCAGGGACACACGTCCTGGCAGATATCACAACCCGCAACCCAACCTTGTAAAGACGATGCAATTTCAGCCGGCAAGTTCTCAGCCCGATTCTCAATCGTATGATAAGCGATGCACCGATTGGCATTGACAACAAAAGGTTCTGTAATGGCATCTGTGGGACAGGCATCGATACAGCGAGTACAAGTACCACAGTGTTGAGGATGGGGTTGATCTGGCGTTAGCTCCAGATTTGTCAATACCTCCCCTAAAAATATCCAAGAACCGTACTCCCGCGCAATTACATTTCCATTTTTAGCGATCCAGCCAATGCCGGCTCGTTGCGCCCAAACTTTATCTTGAATGGGCCCTGTATCGGCATAATACCGCGCTTGAATCCCTTCGCCTAGTTCTTGTAGCCAATTAGCCAAGACTTTGAGTTTTTTGTGCAGCACTTTGTGGTAGTCTCGCCCCCATCCATAGCGAGAGATTTTGGCAGATTCTGGGTGTTCTGGACGCTGATGGGGGGTGTAGTAGTTAAGGGCTACACAGATCGTGGATTGTACCTCTGGCATCACTAAGCGGATATTTTGGCGTTTTGGGTTCGCCATCCATGCCATCTCCGCCTGATCGCCTCGCTCTAACCATGCTTGTAACTTCTGTACCTCTGGTATAATTTCTTCGCCCACCGACGCGATCGCCACTTTGTGAAATCCTAATTCTAGAGCTTTCTGCTTAATTTCAGCGCTAGTGATGGGCGATGCCATTTCTTCCCCCTCCAGCTTTCAACAAGATGATGGTGTTAACCTTTGAGTTTTTTTAAGCAAAACTTATTGACAGTTTACTATTTTTATGTTCATACCAACAACCCAAGCTGAATCCTTCGTTCTGGGAGGAAGTCAGCACTGAGAGGGAGGGACAATGGGGAAAGACCTGAGTCAATCCGGTGGTGAGACTCAGGAGGATTTTACTTCTATCTAAAGAGGGTGGGTTCTGTGGTTGTCAGTTACTAAACTGAAAAAGGTGGAAATCTTAGTAAAATTTACAATTTTATGCTTTTAAAGAGAGAAACTTTTTTGACAGATACCCTTCCCCTTGTGGAGAGCGCAGAGACGGCGATCGAGCGCTATTTTGACACAATGAACACCCATGATTTTCAAGCGACAGCAGATTTATTTGCCGTTGATGGCGTGCTCAATGCTCCCTTTGAAGAACCGATTGTCGGGCGGAGTGCGATCGCTACTTATTTGAACGCTGAAGCTCAAGGAATGCAGCTTTACCCCCGTGAAATTAGCCAAACCCAAGCAGATAACGCTCGGTACATTCAAATCAGGGGCCAAGTCAAAACTTCTGTCTTTGTGGTGAATGTTGCTTGGGTCTTTCTCCTCAATTCTCAGCAAGAAATTGTTTCTGTGACCGTTAAATTATTAGCGTCTCCGGCTGAATTACTCAACCTACGACCCGCAACTAAATTTGAGCAATCTCAGAAGGGAGGGGTTAATTGATTCTGAGAGAACGGGCGGGCGTGAATCCAGATAACAGAGACAAGAAGGAACAGGAGGACTTAGGGCTTGCTGAAGAAGGGGGAAAAGGGAAAAAAGGGGGAAAGGGCAGGGCTAATTCATTGTAAAAGGAGGAAAATTTGTTGCAAGTCATTACCGATGAGACGACGGGCTACTGTGAGTGACCCATAACCGTTCTGGCGTAGGATATTCATTGCTATGGAA
>JBLNEP010000023.1:0-48749 GCA_050262755.1 Actinomycetota bacterium
ATTCAAAAACAACTCAATAGAGTCTTTGATGAACTCGCGGTCACTGAAGATAATGCAGAAGCTACTTGGATGCCAGCAATCGAATTAGAAGATGCTGGGGACTACTTCCGATTAAAAGCACAACTGCCAGGAATCGATCCGAAAGATATTGACGTTCAAGTGACTCGTGAAGCGGTTGCTATCTCTGGCGAACGCAAGAGCGAACATCAAGAAGAAAAATCTGGCTATTTCCGCTCTGAATTCCGCTATGGCAAATTCCATCGAGTGTTGGCATTGCCTGCACAAATCCAAAATGAACAAGTGCAAGCAGAATTCAAAGATGGCATTCTGACTTTGACGCTGCCAAAAGTGACTGAAGCTCGCAATAAAGTGGTGAAGATTAATTTGGGTGAAGTTGCTGAAACTCCAGCGACTCCAGCTTCGGAAGCAACCAACTAACCACTCGACGCTCATTCTCAATTTAGGGAGTTGAGAGTAGCGAAGGTGCTGAATGGAGTGAGGCAAATTTCCTCAAACTAATGTTCATTGCATTTGAGTAACAGCAACGCAATAAAAAACCTGATACCAGGAGCGATCGCAGCTCCTGGTTTTCTTTTGTTGTAGGGGTTGACACGCTACAAAAAAAATAAAACCCGCCGACGCGGGTTCCTCTAACAATCATCCGTGCAGGCGGACTTCATTCCGATCGCCACAGGTTTCAACCTGTGGCTAATTGTGGCTGATTGTGGATGCTCATCGCTGCTAGTGGATGATACAGATCATCCCTACTCATCTTCCGCCGGTGCGAGTACCGATGCCACAGTCTTTGACCGATCCAACTTAAACACCACCACCGACAACGGCGGTAAACACAAATCCAGCGAATAAGAACGGTTGTGATACCACCAATCATCCGTCCACTTACCGCCTAAATTCCCCATGTTGCTGCCACCATACTGGCCCGCATCGCTATTAAACAACTCCTTATAGAACCCTGGTTCCGGCACTCCGATCCGGTAATGACTGTGCGGTTGAGGCGTGAAATTGCAAACCGCCACCACAAACTCCTGGGGTGCAATCAATTCTCCTTCCTCATTCCGTTCTGCCTTAGCACGACGGATAAAGGACACCACACTATGGCGGTTATCGCTACAATCAATCCACTCAAACCCATCCTCTTCAAAATCCTGCTCATAAAGCGCAGGTTCGTTGCGGTAGAGGTGGTTCAAATCCGTAAACAACTTCTTTAAGCCTTGGTGAGCTTCATACTGCATCAGCCACCACTCTAGATCTGCCCACACATTCCACTCACCCCGCTGGCCGAATTCCATGCCCATAAACATGGTCTTCTTACCAGGGTGCATGAACATATAAGTAAACAAAGTGCGGACATTTGCAAACTTCTGCCAGTCATCCCCCGGCATCTTGTGCAGAATGTTGCTCTTACCATGCACCACCTCATCGTGAGACAACGCCAGCATGAAATTCTCACTGTGGTGATACCACATACTAAATGTGATGTTGTTGTGGTGGAACTGGCGGAACCAGGGGTCGAGGTGGAAATAATCGAGCATATCGTGCATCCAGCCCATATTCCACTTCAAGTTAAAGCCCAAACCGCCCACATAAGTCGGCCAGGACACCATCGGCCAATCGGTAGACTCCTCTGCGATCGTCAAGGCGCCAGGGAAATAACTAAACACCACATGGTTGAACTGTCGCAGGAAATCCGCAGCTTCAATATTCTCCCGGCCGCCATATTGATTCGTCACCCATTCTCCTGGCTTGCGACAATAATCCAAATAAATCATCGACGCCACCGCATCAACCCGCATCCCGTCAATGTGGTACTTGTCAAACCAGAACAAAGCATTGGCTACTAAGAAATTCCGCACTTCATTGCGGCCATAGTTAAAGACCAGAGTTCCCCAGTCCTTATGCTCGCCCTTACGGGGGTCTGCGTGTTCGTAGAGGTGAGTTCCATCAAAAAACGCTAACCCGTGACCATCCTTCGGGAAATGTCCCGGCACCCAGTCCACAATCACCCCGATTCCATGCTGGTGGCACTGGTCAACAAAGTACATGAAATCTTCCGGTGTGCCAAAGCGAGAAGTCGGCGCGTAGTAACCCGTCACCTGATACCCCCAAGAACCATCGTAGGGGTGCTCTGCGATCGGCAACATCTCAATATGGGTATAGCCCAACTCCTTCACATAGGGAATCAACTTATGAGCTAACTCTCGGTAAGTCAGGAACCGTGCCCCTGGATTCCAATCCGAAACCTGTACAACAGCTTCCTCTTCCCCATTCGGCAACTTCGCTGGTTCCGCCGAAGAAGCGTGTAGCCAGGAACCGATGTGACATTCGTACACAGAAACAGGCTGCTTGAGCTGCTCTGTGTGACGGCGCTGTTCCAGCCACTCTTGATCGTTCCATTGATAAGAATCCAAGTCCGCGACAATCGAAGCAGTCTTCGGCCGCACCTCCTGCTGAAACCCATAGGGGTCTGATTTTTCGTAGGGATGTCCGTCCCAGTTTTTGACCTCGTACTTGTAATGTTCGCCCACGCCGATCTCCGGAATGAATAGCTCCCAGATGCCATTCCCCCGTTTTGCCATTTGGTGTTTGCGGCCATCCCACCAGTTAAAGTCCCCCAATACAGACACGTTACGGGCGTTGGGTGCCCAAACAGCGAAGTAAACTCCTTTGACGCCCTCAATCTCCATTGCGTGAGCGCCCAATTTTTCATAAATCCGGTGGTGGTTCCCCTCCGCAAAGAGGTGCATGTCGAAGTCTGTCAGCTTTGGAGAACGGAAGGCGTAGGGGTCGTAGATGAAGCGTTCGTGTTCTCCTTCTTTCAGCTTGAGTTGGTAGTTCGCCAGTTCCGGCGTTTCGATCGTACATTCAAAGAAGTGAGGGTGATGCACTGGCTGCATGGCGTATTCTGCCCGTGTTTCCGGCAAAACCACCGATACCGCGTCCGCACTCGGTAGGTACGCTCGCACCGCCCAGATATTCTTGCCATTCTGCTCAATCAGGTGGGGGCCAAGGACTTCAAAGGGGTCGTGGTGCTGGTTCCAAACAATCCGGTCAATCTGGTCAAAAGGAATGCTCGTGGGCATAAAACTACCTACCTGAATCAGTTCACTAAATCGACTTAAAAAAATGGCTGTTTAAGTACGATTTTCATTGATATGTGGGCTTTCAGCGCTACTCCGACTCCCCCTAAAGATAGATTTTTCTGTCTGTGCGACCCAAACGTTGAAGGCATCGCGAAGAGGGAGTGGGAGAGGAGGGGATGGGAGAATGGGAGCAACTTGCTTCGTCGCTGCCTGAATTCCTCCATGAGCCAGACCAGGGAATTGCCTTGTGGGGCGAGTATGGGGATGAGTTCCCTTACTATCCCAGCTTGGTCACAAGGGATCGCTTCCCTTACTATCCCAGCTTGGCTGCTCATAATAATTAACATTTAGTATAAAAATATAAAGACAAATTTCAAACTGTAAAGTTGTCGCGAGCCGATCGCCCCTACCTTCAGCAATCGGTTGCCCTCCTCGATGGCAAACCCAGGCTCATCCTCAAAAAAGACTGTTTTCTCAGAGACAGATTTTTCCCAAAAACTCTGATTTTTTTTGACCTAAGCCCCGCAGTAAAAAGTTAACGCGGTATTGCCATAAACTTTTTCCCGGCAAATTTCCAAACCGGGGACTGATGCCACCGTCCATCGTTCCGGGTGGTGTTCCACTGCAATTTCCCCATCGGGGGCTAAAAGTTGATAGTGAGCGATCGCTTCTAAAACCGGTTGGTACAAGTCACTCGCATAGGGTGGGTCAAAATAAATGCGATCGAACTGCTGTCCTTCTAAGGCGGGTAACTTCGCCAGTACATTGCCCCGAATGATTTGGAATTCTTGGTCAGCATTTGCCACCTGTTGCCAATTTTGGCGAGCGATCGCGCAAGCTTTCGCTGACTGTTCAATTCCCATCACCAAAGAGGCCCCCCGGCACAATGCTTCTGCCCCCATCGAACCACTGCCAGTACAAAGGTCTAACCAGCGACATTCTGAGATGGTGCCTTGCCAAATATTAAAGACCGCTTCCCGCACCCGCCCCAAGGTGGGGCGGGTGGCTAATCCTGGTAAGGTCTTAATGGAGCGATTGCCGTAGATTCTCATGGCATTAGAAAGCGCTATATTTTGAGCCGGGAAAGAGGGGGAAACAGACCAAGCAGGTTGATTTCCTGCTGCTAGCACCCGCCAGAAAATGAATTCCCGGTCCGATCGCTGAAGTCGCCTCAAGAGGACTCAAAACCCAGTTCAGTTACAGTCCTCTCTCGACAACTTCTCGACTAGGCAGTGACTTTTGCTCTGACCTGAGTGACAAAATTTGAGAGAATTTTTAACCCGGTGGTTGAAGATTTCTCAGGGTGAAATTGTACCGCCATCAAGTTGCTACGAGCGATCGCCGCCGTTACGGTTTGACTACCATGCCTCACCACTGCGGCTCGCACTTGGGGGTCAACCGGGTCAACATAGTAAGAATGGACAAAGTACACCCAAGGATCTGGCCCTAAATTCTGCCACAAAGGGTTCTCTGGCTGCGTAAATTCTAGTTGATTCCATCCCATGTGAGGAATGGTCAAACCTGGTTCTGACTGAAACCGTCGCACTTTCCCTGCAATGATGCCTAACCCGGGTTCAACTCCTTCTTCTGAGCTCTCAAAGAGAATTTGCAGGCCCAGGCAAATTCCCAAGAAAGGTTTGCCAGAGGCGATCGCTGCTTTGATGGGTGCCGTTAAATGGCGCGATCGCAAATGTTGCACCGCTGGATCAAAAGACCCTACCCCCGGCAAAACTACCGCATCTGCTCGCTCAATGGCGATCGGTGAATCGGTAATTTCTGGCGTTGCACCCACTTGCTCCAAGCCTTTGCAGACTGAGTGCAGATTGCCCATGTCGTAGTCTACTACTGCAATGACAGACATTGACCTGCTTACCTTAATATGAAGTCAATACCCCTATTTTTACACACAACTTGTCTTTGCTCTCGTCTTCCCTATGACCGCTAAAATCCTCTTAACTTCCTTTGATATTTGGAAACCTCACCACACCTCTAACTCATCCGATGATTTATTAGCCAAATTTTCTGAGTTCCATTCCCTCCCCCATTCCTTCTCGTTTCTCAGGAAACTCCCCGTTGATTTTGAAGAAGCTCCCCGCCAAGCCATCGCCAAACTTGAAGAAGTGAAACCTGATATTTTTATTCCCTGTGGAATGGCAGAGCTTCGCTCCAAATTAACTTTAGAATCTACAGCCACTCAAGGCGATGAAACCTTGAAAACTCCGATCGACTTAGAAGCGTTACTCACCAATCTTAACATGACAGAAATCAGCCATGACGCTGGAAAATTTGTCTGTGAATCTCTTTATTTTTCAACTTTAAAACACTTAGCAAGTTCGAGTTTAAATACTTTTTGTCTATTTATCCATGTTCCCCTGTTAACTCCTGAAAACCTCGATTCCATCCTCTCAGATTTCTTATTAATTATTGAAAGATTAGCTAAACTCTTAGAGCCACAACGAGAATAACCCTCAGCTTAATATTGATAGCCAGATCGTTAAAGTCAAAAGCGCTACCAATACAATCGGTAGCGTCAAGACCAGGCTTAAACGACAATAACGACTCCAATTCAAATGAAACCCATGCCGCTCCAAAATACCGAGCCACAGTAGGGTTGATAAGCTCCCAATCGGGCTAATTTTAGCGCCAAGGACACAGCCAATCACCATCGCATCAATCATTCCCTCTCGGATTCCCACATCAGGAATCACGGCCGATTGAATCGCCGAAATTTCGATCGCAGTAGCAGGCAAATTATTCATTACCCCTGCTTGAATGGTGGCGAATAAACAACTACCAATCGTGGCAAGGGGGAGTCCCCAGTCAGCTAGCTGTGTGAAAATAGAACTGAGAGAAGCGGTGAAACCTGCATAACTTAAACTGCTCGCAGTGGCATACATCCCCGCACTGAATAAAATCGCTTGCACCGGAGCACTATTGAGGCGTTGAAACCAAACACTCCGATCGAAAGGGAAGCGGTCGCGCTTGGCATCGGTAGCAGAGTAGGAGGAGAGAGTATCTAAAGCTTCACTCCCATACAAACCGCCACTGATGGGATCGAAGGAGAAATTGCTGGAGTTTACAGAGGGAGGGAGGGAAACTCGATCCCCTTCCTTGACAGTCCTCGATGAAGAAGAGGCTAAACCTGGGGGTAAAGCGGTTAAGGAGGTATTCCAATCAAAGCGGCTGTAGGTGTCCGGAATGTAACGCCAGAAATAGAACAGAAGCACTGCCACACCAGTGGCGATCGCTACCCCACTAACGGGTACCATCACCAAGGCATAACGCCCCCCAGAAATACCGGTATAACTCGCCGCGATCGTATTCACTAAATTACTGGTGGTAAACGGCAAACTTGACCAGTCAGCCATAAACCCACAGGCGACGGCAAAGGCGAAGGTGGCTTTCGGGTTCCAGCGCAGCAAAGTTAGAATTTCGAGGGCGATCGGCATGACTAGCAACACTGCACCACAGTTCGTCAACACAGCACTCACCATTGCCGTTGCCAAAGCCATCAGAACTAAGAGCGATCGCCCCTTACCCAAAGGTTGGCGAGCGACCTGAAGTGCTACCCAACGACACACCCCCGTTTGCTCTAGCACCCAGCTAATCGCTGTAAAAGCCGCCAGCGTCAACGTGGCATTTCCGAGAACAATCCTGGCTGCTGGCAGTGTTTCAGGCGTCGCCCCACCGGTGGACAGCGCCAAAAGCCCTCCCCCCACAGCGATAAAGCCGATGCCCAAACCCCGTGGCCGCCAAAGGATGAGGGTGAGGATGAGCAAAAAAATGGCTGTACTCAATGGTGTCTGCTAGTCCCTGAATCAAAAAGTGCTAGCTTTATTCTCCCCCGATCCTTCTGAGATTGCTGCAATTCACACCAGAGAAATCCCCATAACTCTTGCCTTTACAAGTGGCGAGGCATCGCTACACCAATCTGCAAGGTTTTAAAGGATTCCTCCAGGTACCACTCTTCATAGGAAACGGTGGGAATACCCAGCACTGAGCAGGGAAAATGAGGACCGAGTTCCTGCACCAAGGGATGTTTGGCAGAACTACAGCCTAAAACCAGTAGCGTTGCTGCTTCTGCTTCTACAACTTTTCTTAATTCTGTCGCCACTGGTCCAAATCGTAGGTGAGCTTTAAATAAACCACGCCATTCATCGGCTAGGCAACGAGCTTGCCACAATAACTTATCTGCTTGCTCGAACTGATTTTTTTGAGAAAAATGACTGGGGAAGTGAGACGAATCTTGCTCGGTTGTCAGTTCAGGATCGGACATCACGACCGGGATTGTACATCTCAAGCTGGCTGTTTCCCTGAATTTGCAGGGTGCCTGGTGAGTTGATCCGCCAGTCTTATTCCCATCAGCGCTCTGAGTTTCATCGATGATGTAAACGACTTGAACAGTGACTTCTTTGCTCGTTGCTAAACGAGTTTGATGGGCAATGCAGAGGGTAATGTCTAGGGCTGTTTGACTCTTGGGGGAGCTGTTATAGCCAACGATAAAGTTGACTGATTTTGCTGATTTATTGAGTTGAGAAACAGATGTTTTTTCCCCTGGAAGTAACACCATTTTTTCAACTAAATCAGTTCGACCCATCGCACTTTCTAAGCGCAATAACATTGGCTTAATGTTCACAGTTTTTACCCCTGTTAAACGAATAAGGACACCAGATGAAAATTAGGCAATAAAATCCCGAAATTTGAGCTTCAATATTTTCAGATCTACCTCAGGCGAAACGGCAAAAAAATGACTCTGGGGAACTTTGCTAACAGATTTTAGATTGCACCTAAAATCTCACCTTCTGGGAACTCTCTAGCAAAATTCCAGAAAAACCTACAGCAACCTTCCTGTAAAATCCTTAAGGTAACTGCTGTCTGAAACTCAACTCCTCACTCACTCGCAAGAGACAATACAAAAACCTGGTTCTTAATCCGGGTCGTGAGCTAGCTTAAAGCTAATTGAAATGTAACCCGGTTTTTCATCAAAACGGTGGCAGACCCAATCAATTATAGCCTGATTCACTCATCTTTGGTAAAGTATCGTTCTAGAAAATCTAAGGCATGGTTGCGGAGTTCATAATAATCCTTAGATTCTCGTAATTCATGGCGATCGCGTGGGTGTGCAAAAGGGACTTCTAAAATTTCACCGATGGTAGCATTGGGGCCGTTGGTCATCATCACAATTCGGTCAGACATATAGATAGCTTCATCCACGTCGTGGGTAATCATCATTACTGCCTGCCGCTGATTTTCCCAGATGTCAAGCACCTGCTTTTGCAATTTGCCACGAGTTAATGCGTCCAAAGCACCAAATGGTTCATCCATCAAGAGCATCTTTGGACGAATCGCCAAAGCTCGGGCAATTCCTACCCGCTGTTTCATCCCACCCGAAATTTCATCGGGATACTTATCGGCGGCTGCTGTTAAGTTTACCATTGTCAGGTGTTCGTTGACAATACTAATTTTTTCAGCGCGGGTAGCAGTTTTTAACACTTCATCGACAGCCAAGCGGATATTTTCCCGTACCGTCAGCCAAGGTAACAATCCGTAATGTTGAAACACCATCATGCGATCGGCTCCCGGTTTGCGAATTTCTTGACCCTGGAGCCGCACCATCCCAGTCGTCGGCTTTTCCAAACCAGCCACCATTTTTAAGAGCGTTGATTTGCCACACCCCGAATGACCAATTACAGAAATAAATTCATCTTCTCCCACAGTTAAATGAATATCCGTGAGGACTGTAAATTGACTGCCATCAGCCGTTGTATAGGACTTGGTAAGATTGTCTATTTCTAGAAAGGGTAAGGTCCGATTCATGCGATTTTTAGGACCAATGGACTGGGAAGTAGATTGAGTCATGGGATTGTTAGGATTTGTGGTTACAGTTGGGGATGATGAGTTAAACAAAACTCGACGTTTTACAATTCACCCAAAATTAAGACATGAAAATTCTCTGGGGACGATGGGCGCGAATCTCAAAACTTTTGAGATATCCAATCGGATCGCTGGGGTCGAATCCTTTGCGATCGATAAACACCTCTGGAGGTTCAACTTTATAATCTTCCTGGGGACATTCAATGCCCATTTCTGTAGCAATGTCCCGGTAAAGATCCGTCCTCCAAGCTTTTTCAGCAAGCTTTTCTGCCTGTTGGGGAAATTGGTGAATTTGACCCCAGCGAGCCGCTTGAGTCATCAGCCAAATGCTTCTCGAGCGCCACAGAAAGGTGCCATGTTCTCCCGGTATTTTGGGAACAGTATTGGGAATGTCAAAGAAAATCGTTGTATCTTCTGCTGAAATCGTGCGGTCTTTGCCATCAAACCCACCATAATTGTAATGACCAAGGATTGCAGGACCTGTAAATTTATCGACTGGCCCCTGCTTTGGTTTTGCACCTGTAAAGGATCTGTCAGTCAACAGCATCGCCACTTCTTGACGGTGTTCAGGTTTGCTGCAATACTGACAAGCTTCAATCATGGCTTTCACTAAACTGCGATAGGTTTTGGGATAATTGGTGATAAAAGATTCCATCACTCCCAGCAACCGATCTGGGTGTCCGAGCCAAACTTCTTTGCCTTGAGCGAAGGTAAAGCCGACGTTCAAATTGCCGGTGATGGCTCGCGTGTTCCAAGGTTCTGCAACCATATAAGCTTGCATTGCGCCAATCCTCATATTCGTCACCATTTGGGGCGGGGGAATAATAATGACGCGAAATTCTTTGAGCGGATCGACGCCAGCAGCAGCCGATAGATAGCGGACAAAGTATTCGTAAATAGAAGAACTTAACACCACCGCCCATACTTTTCCTTCTGGTGGCTGCTCATCAAAATAAGCTCTAAATTGTTTGCCAAATTCTTCTAAGGCCCGATCGCCATACTGCTGTTGATATTCGTACCAAGGCCGTAGCCCAAAGTTCCACATGGCTCGATTCATCGTCATGGCGTTTCCGTGGTGATGAATCGTCATGGCTGCACAGAGGGGAGCGTGTCTTGCTCCTTCTGCACCGATTCTGGCATTGGTGACGGCCCCTGATACGACGGGGGAGGCGTCGAGACGACCAAAGATTAAACCGTCGCGGGAGGTTGCCCAGCTTGCTTCTCGGTTTAAGCGGACATTGAGTCCGTATTTGCGGAAGAACCCTTTTTTCCAGGCGATCGCAAAGGGAGCACAGTCATTGACGGGTACATATCCCACCACTAAATCAGGCTTTTCCAGGGTACTCGGATCGACCGTGGGTGTCACCGCTAGCGCTTCTGGAGTTAATCCTCTGGCTGAGCGATCGCCACTGATGGCACAAGCAGATAATGCCATTCCCGCCGCTGTCGCTCCTATGCCTTGCAAAAACTCGCGCCGATTCCATTGATTGGGGGAGATTTCAATCATAGGTTGCTAATCGTTGCTAATGGCTAATTGTGTTGATGGTAGAGGGGTGAGTCGCAGTCGCAAACCCTCAATTTCCCATTCCCCATCACCCAGGATGCTACTGAACTTTGACGACCCGGTGTGTGACTAATTCCTGAATTTTACCGACTGCGTAATCAAAGACAAGTCCTGTCAGTCCAATGACAAGAATGGCGAGAAAGACTGAACTTAAATTGAAGCGACTCCATTCATCCCAGACAAAGAAGCCGATGCCAATGCCACCGGTGAGCATTTCCACCGCTACGATGACGAGCCAAGCAATCCCTAAGCTAATCCTTAACCCCGTAAAGATATAGGGTAAACTAGCTGGCCAGATAATTTTGGTAATCTGTCGCCAGCGAGGCATTTCTAGCACTTGGGCGACTTGTAAGTAATCTTTGGAAACGCTAGAAACGCCTAAAGCTGTGTTAATAATGGTTGGCCACAGAGAGGTAATGAAGATTACAAAAATGGCTGAGGGGTCGGCTAAGTTAAAAATGGCAAGGGCGATGGGCAACCAGGCGAGTGGCGAGACGGGTTTGAAGATTTGAATCAGAGGATTGAGAGCCATCATCGCTGGTTTAGAGATTCCGATTAAGAATCCTAGGGGAATGGCGACAAGTGCGCCGAGTGTGAATCCAAGTAACACGCGCCGGATGCTGGCTAGCAACAGCCAACCGATGCCTAAATCTCCTGGCCCCCGTTGATAAAAGGGGTTTAAAATGTAATCTAAATTAGCGATGAGTGCTTGATAAGGAGTTGGGATTAAGTCACTTTTTAAGGACGCTACTATCCACCACAACAGGATGACTCCTAAAAAACCCGCGGTTGGCAGCAGGATGACATCCCGAATGAGGATGGGTTTAGCTTGTTTCCAAGCAGCTTGACTAGCTCCTGCAATTGCAGATACATTAAGCTGGATTGACATCTTCTACTCCTCAGAGTCAAGGGAAGGTACAAAAATCTAGAACAATACCAACCGGAGACACTGATGAAGCCAAACTATCTACCCGATTAGAAAGTTGACTCTTCAGTCTCTTCTCACTGCCGACGAAGTTAGCTGACGGGCTCGGACTGAGAGATGTCCTTCTTTGCCTACCTCCTCACGCGAAAAGGCAAAGATACGCCCCAGAAGTTGGTTCCTCCGCTCCAGTTACACCCTGTATGGTTGTGAAAGACTGGATTAGGCTGACTTTATAAGTATAAGTAAGCTTAGCATTAATTCCTCCTCAAGTCAATATGCCTTAAGAAATACGTTGGGTTCGGAGTCAGGAACACTGAGTCATGAGGACAATTACGTAGCTTCACTTAACATAGAAGAATAAAGTGCGATCGCCCTATCTTTTGACCTGTGAACCATGATAGATTTCAGCCAAGCACTCCTGGATAAAATCGACACAATTGTAGAAAAATGGATTGAAGCAGTGCGCTCCGACGAGCAAATGGAGAGTGCCAAGGAGCTCACTTATAAAGCGGTACTCAACAGCCTACCGATTATCCTCCAAGCAATTGCAACGATGCTCTCCCAAACTCAAAATAGCGATTTACACACGCTAGTTGAGAAGAGTTTAGAACATGGAACTCTCAGAGCCCAACAAGGGTATGACGCCGAAGAAATTGCGCGAGAGTATCGAATTTTACGCTGGGTTATGTTTGCAGCCTTAGAGCCAGATTTACTCCAAGGTTCACCGACGGAAGTCATTCGCGCCTACCGCCTGATTGATACAGCCCTCGATGAAGTCCTAGCCCGGTGTTTTAATAGCTACACTCAAGAGCGATTACGAGAATTTCAAGAACTGCAAAATCAACTCCGGTTAACCAATCAAGAATTAACTCGCTTAGTCCGCGCCAGTCAAGACAACCTCTGCCAACTGGCCCACGACTTAAAAACTCCCCTCACCTCCATTATCGGTTATGCTGATTTGTTTTTGCGCCAGCAACAGAATTCTGAAATGAAAGATGCCCTACCCAATCTCGGACATATTGATAAAGTGCTACGGAGCGGGAGACAATTGCTGCGACAAATCAATGATGCCTTGGAAATTTCCCGGTACGATGCCGGAAAAATGAAGCTACAATTAACCCAAACTCAGGTGCGCGAGGTCATTAATAGCGTCATCGACATGGTAGATCCTTTAGTTCGCACCAAAAACTTACAGCTATTCGTTGATTGCGACCGCGCCCCAGAACAAGCGATCACCGACTCCTTACGCTTGCAGGAGATTATCACCAATTTATTGAGCAATGCCATTCGCTACACCCAGGCTGGCTCAATTACCATTCAGTGCGAGCAACAGTCAGATCGTTACTGGTCAATTCGGATTACTGACACCGGGATTGGCATTGCAGCCGAAGACAAAGAGCAGATTTTTAAACCCTATTTTCAAGTAAACCAAAATCAAGCTTATATCGCCGATAGTACCGGGTTAGGATTAGCGATCGTGAAGCGACTGGTCAACCTTTTACAAGGCAAAATTGAAGTGGTTTCTCAGCTAGGAGTTGGCTCTTCCTTTACCGTAATTTTTCCCTTAGAAGTGACCAGCGCTCTCACATCTGACGCGGCAAGCATCGATGAGCAATGATTGCAGCAGCAAAGTCCCTCCCATTACCCAATGAGTGCGACCGCTCCCTCCAGGCAGTATCATAAAAGACAAATAGCGACGAATAGCCAAGATAACTGTCATGACTGCCTCCTCCGCGCCCCTGAGTGCAACTACTTTTCCCCTGACTGCTGTCGTCGGGCAAGAAGCCATTAAACTCGCCCTGCTATTAGCTGCCATCGATCCAGGGTTGGGAGGTGTGGTCATTGCCGGTCGCCGAGGCACCGCGAAATCAGTGATGGCCCGTGCCTTACACGCTCTATTGCCCCCCATTGAAGTCGTCAAAGGTAGCATTAGTAACTGCGATCCAGAGTCTCCCAGCGAGTGGGATGACGAACTCCTCGCTCGTTTAGAAGTGCCAGTGGGTGAAGATTCCTCTCTCCCAGCAGCACAACCCCAGGTTGAACCGGGACCCTCTTTATCGCTCGACAACCTACCCACAGAAATCATTCCCGCTCCCTTCGTGCAAATTCCCCTCGGTGTCACTGAAGACCGACTGATTGGGGCCGTTGATGTCGAACAGTCCGTCAAGCGTGGCGATACAGTTTTTCAGCCTGGGTTGTTGGCCCAAGCACACCGAGGCGTACTCTATGTTGATGAAATCAACTTGCTTGAGGACAATATTGCCAACTTGCTGCTGACCGTATTGACAGAAGGACGCAACCAAATCGAACGGGAAGGCATTAGTTTTCAACATCCCTGCAAACCACTGTTTGTCGCCACTTATAACCCCGAAGAAGGCCCCTTACGGGAACACTTACTAGATCGAATTGCGATCGCATTGTCCGCCGATGCAGTGCTCAACCTCGACGAAAGAGTGCAAGCGGTCGATCAAGCGCTCTCCTATGCAACGTCTCCTCAAAGTTTCCTCAGTCACTACGCCGAAGATATCGATAACATCAAAACTCAGATCGTTCTGGGGCGGGAATGGCTCAAAGATGTTCAGATCCAACCCGAACAAATCGCTTATTTAGTAGAAGAAGCCATTCGGGGAGGTGTTCAGGGACACCGAGCTGAATTATTTGCCGTGCGAGTTGCCAAAGCCGCCGCTGCCTTGGAGGGTCGCACCACAGTCACGGCGGAAGATTTACGCCGCGCCGTAGAATTGGTGATTGTCCCCCGCGCGACGATCGTGCAAACACCACCGGAGGAAGCGCCGCCCCCACCCCCGCCGCCGCCTCCCCCTCCCCAAGACCAGTCTGAGCAAGAGCCGGACGAACCAGAAGAGGAAGAAAATCCAGATCCACCCGAGGAAGAAGAAGCGAGCATCCCAGAGGAATTTATTTTCGATCCAGAGGGAGTGGTACTCGACCCAAGCGTGCTTTACTTTACCCAAATGGCAAACCGTCGAGGTAAGTCGGGGAGTCGTAGCGTGATTTTCTCGGACGATCGCGGTCGTTATGTCAAACCCATTTTGCCAAAAGGGAAAGTGCGACGCATTGCCGTTGACGCGACTCTGAGAGCCGCAGCTCCCTATCAGAAGGCGCGACGCGATCGCCACTCCCAGGCGGAAGCTGTTGCTCCCACCCCCAGAGTTAGTCCTAGTCGGCGCGTCTTTGTCGAGCAGGGAGACATCCGAGCCAAGCGGTTAGCGCGAAAAGCAGGTGCTTTGGTAGTGTTTGTGGTGGATGCTTCTGGCTCTATGGCGTTGAACCGGATGCAGTCTGCCAAGGGTGCAGTGATGCAACTGCTGACGGAAGCGTATCAAAGTCGTGACCAAGTGGCTTTGATTCCGTTTCGGGGAGAGCAAGCAGAGGTGTTATTGCCGCCGACTCGCTCGATCGCCTTGGCTCGCAAGCGTTTGGAGCGATTGCCTTGCGGTGGGGGTTCGCCGTTAGCTCACGGTTTGACTCAGGCGGTGCGAGTTGGGGTGAATGCTCAGCAGTCGGGAGATATCGGCCAGGTGGTGATTGTGGCGATTACGGATGGCCGGGGGAATATTCCGTTGGCTCGTTCTTTAGGAGAACCGATGGTGGAGGGAGAGAAGCCAGATATTAAGGGGGAATTGTTGGAAATTGCTGCCAAGATTCGCGGGTTACGGATGCAATTGTTGGTGATTGATACGGAGAATAAGTTTATTTCGACGGGGTTGGCGAAGGAATTGGCGAAGAATGCTGGCGGCAGCTATTATCATTTGCCGAAGGCGACGGATCAGGCGATCGCGGCAATGGCGAAGGGAGCGATCGCCTCAATCAAATCTTGAGTTTAAAGTTGGGGTTAACAACCGTTGACCCCAACTGACCCATCGCTTAGGTCAGTACAGTTCATTGAATTAAGAATAAAATAAGCGTAAAAATATCTTTAGTTTCACTCACAGACTTTAACTAAGGTTGTGAGGTTGAACAACAACCTGACCCCGAGAAAACCTTTCTAGTCTCCGTAATAACTCGCTCTCCTGATTAAACTTTGGTTTTAGTTTGACGACGACGAGTCACTGCTAAGGAGCCGGCGACTAAACCCAAGCCTGCAAGCGTTGCGGGTTCGGGAACCTTCACGGGTTGAATATTGGAGGAGGGAGGCTGATTCAAATTGGCAGCAGGTAAATCTAAGGGACCATTTTGGGCTAAGGCTACTTCCCCAAACCCACTCACTGTTCCTATTGCTAATGCAGCTCCTATCGTAGAAGTTAAAAACCGATGAATCCAACAGGTAGACATGGGATATTCCTCTTAGGCAATTGGCTAAAGTTCTAGACCGTTGCAACATTTCGCTTGTTTGAGTTTCTCTTGTCTAACCAACCGTAACAACTGACTTGACTGACCTGGTACGATGGTGATGGAGATGATCCTTACAGAAGTAGATAACACTGACCTGATTCAGCATAAAATCTATAGGGTCTCAGCCAATGGCTGCTAGGTGAGCTGTGCGCCTTTGCTCGCAAGTTGATTGGACAAGACTCGATAAATAAGCTTTGAGAGCTTGATTTTTATCGGTATCAAGCTGAAAAGATACCCGTCCCCCCTTTTTGGGGGTGATAGTTACGGATCGCTTTATAGGCAGACACTCTATAGCCACCATTATAAACACTCTTTATAAGCACTTAAACTACCTACCGGCTCTTCTTTACAAAATCTTTAAAATTTACGAGTTTTCCGAATTTTTGTTAAAGTAAGTTACTGAAATTTTCAGTCCAAGAAGTTGCAGTTGAGAGGATGAGAGCTTCTACGCCACAATAAGAAGGTATCTAGTTAGAGGAAGCTCTATGAGCCACACCAGTAACTTCCGCGGAGCGATGCGCGAAGCTAGAGACCAAGCGCTCGTTGGACCTAATGTCATCGCCAATGCCCTCCCCTTTGTCGGTGGCGGACTCGTCCTGACAGCGATCGGTACCTACGGAGGCTTAGGAGTCATCCATAGCAATCCGGGTTTATTCTTCCCCACCTTTATCGGTGCGGTCATTGTGGAGTTAATTTTGTTCTTTGTTGCCCAAAGGGTTGCAGAGAGCGGTAATAAAAGTGTTGCTCTACCTTTGTTAGCGACCTATAGCCTACTTTCCGGCTATACACTGAGTGGCTTAGTTTATACCGCGTTAAGCACCCAAGGAGTCGGTCTTACAGGCATCGCCTTTGCTGCCCTCGGTTGTGGCATTACCTTCATTGTCGCCCGCCCGATTGGGTCGAATTTGTCAGAATCAGACGGGATGGCATTAAGCAAAACCATTAGTTTAGGGATCATCGCCCTACTAGTGGTCGTTTTGGCTCAATTTGTCCTGGCCTTGTTCCATGTTTATACTCCAACTTGGCTAGAAATTGGTATTTCTGGCATCGGTGTCTTTATCTTTGCCGGTTGTGCTGTAGTGGATTTTTATGTGCTACCTCGCACTTACCGCAACGATCAATATTTACCTGCCGCTTTATCGATGTACCTAACTTACATCAACTTGTTTATCTTTATTTTGCGGCTGCTGATTGCCATCAATAATCGAGATTAATTTTGCCACTGATGATATCAGCCTGACTTCAGGACAAAGCTTACTAATTCCTCGAGCATTCGCTTGGGGAATTCTTAGTTATAAGTAGGGAGAAATTGTTCAACAGCGAGGTCGCGATCGGTGGGGAGTCGTTCGTCACTCATCAGCCAGAAACAATCAATTCTGGGAATGCAGAGGCAGTTAGCCCCATAGATCGCTGAGTGTCAACCCTCCACCCTCAGCCTTGGACCGCCCCCGTCCCCAAAAATCCCAACACCCGTTAAAATCAACAATACACCCTAGAGCCAGGAGGAAAATGAATGGAAGTTCTAGATATCAAGCGCGAAATCGAAACGCTGTCCGATCGCCTGGGTAAAACCCAGGACTATCTTTGACATCCCTGCACTGACAGCGAAAATCCAAGATTTAGAGCAAGTTGCTGCCCAACCTGAATTCTGGAACGATCAAACCTTAGCCCAAAAGACCCTCCAGGAACTCAACGACCTCAAATCCCATGTGCAGCAATATCATCAGTGGCAAACCAGTCTCGAAGATGCGCGGGCCGTCTTGGAGCTGCTAGAGTTAGAAACCGATGAACCACTGCTCCAAGAGGCTTACCATAATCTTTCCCACTTGAGTCGCGAACTCGATCAATGGGAGCTACAACAATTACTGTCTGGACTTTATGACCAAAATGGTGCGGTCTTGACAATCAATGCTGGTGCTGGTGGTACAGATGCCCAAGACTGGGCAGAGATGCTGCTGCGGATGTACACTCGCTGGGGAGAAAGTCACGGTTATAAAGTCCACCTAGCAGAAATTTCCGAAGGGGATGAAGCGGGTCTCAAGTCAGCGACCTTGGAGATAGCGGGTCGATATGCCTATGGATATCTCAGGTCAGAGAAAGGAACCCACCGCCTCGTGAGGATTTCGCCTTTTAATGCCAACGGCAAGCGACAAACAAGTTTTGCTGGGGTAGAAGTGATGCCAATTCTCGATCAGTCGGTACAGTTGGAGATTCCTGAAAAGGATTTGGAAATCACCACTTCCCGTGCGGGTGGCAAGGGTGGTCAGAATGTCAACAAGGTGGAAACAGCGGTGCGGGTGGTTCACCTGCCAACTGGTATCGCTGTACGCTGTACGGAAGAGAGAAGTCAGCTACAAAATAAGGAAAAAGCTCTAGCTCTCTTGAAGGCAAAGTTGCTAGTGATTGCCCAAGAGCAACGCGCTAAGGAAATTGCCGAGATTCGAGGTGATATGGTAGAAGCAGCGTGGGGCAACCAGATCCGTAACTATGTGTTTCACCCCTATCAACTGGTGAAGGATCTGCGGACTAGCGTGGAAACGACTGCGATCGCTGACGTGATGAACGGTGAGTTAGACTCGTTTATTCAGGCGTACCTGCGACAAGAGAACCAGCTAGTCGAGAGCCAAACTGCATAAATTTGGGAAGGGGTAATCGGTCATGGTTCGCTGTCAACCGTTAATCGTCAACAGTTAACCATCACCTATTACCAATTACCGATTCTTCATCTAAAATTTAAAGTCAAAACGGCTGTCTGGCAACGAGAAGGTGTCACCGATGTCAAAGATTTACAGCACGTCAGAACTCATCCAAATCTTAGCAGAGGAGCGCCAAGCCTGCCTGCGTGGGAAGCGCCTCAACCTAGCAGCAATGCCTTCTACAGGCAACCCAGTGATTGACAAATTTCTCAAAACCGAGGGCGTTCAAAAATTCACGGCCTATCAAGATTTTAAAGCGGCCGTTCATGACTACCAGCGAGAACATCAAGTTTCAGGGATTATTTGGCGACAATTGACAGTCAACGAACATTCTCTCTGCTATCCAACCGTAGACGATCAACTGATTGCTTTGCCCAAGGATTTAAAGGTGATGAAGGACGCCAGAGGTTCGATTTTAGAATTCTGGCAGAAAGTCACGGTGGGTATGGATTTTTATTTAAGTGTGAATCATGGTAAAGATTATCGCCAGATCGAGCCTGAGGATGTCGGTGCGATCGAACAACGGACAGAATGGGCGAGTCTGTGGAAGTGGGAAAAGTTAGATTTCTTAGAAATTCTGTTGCAGTTGGGCTGGGGAAAGCCAGAGGAAGCTTATTATAAGCGGGGATGGCCGATGTCGGGGAGTGAGTATATCCATGCAGTGAAGCCCGGACAGCGACCCATTTGTTAGCTGGGTGAGTAAGTTTAGCCGTCAACTTGGACCAGGCGAGAGCTTGCCTGGGTGACTCGTGCGACCACTAATTTTTTAAAAAATGTATCATTGATCTCAATTTATACCTTAAGATAGATATCATTTAGTTCATTATCAGAAACTAGGGTGCTACTACACTGTTTTACTGAAACCCTAATCTAGTAGTAAAAGACGACAGAAGTGACTCATCCAGAAAAAGTGCCATCAAACAAGACGCTAAAAGCTCTCGGACCTAAATTAATCGTTAGAACTGCATTAATTCTTTGTATCGCCAGTGGACTGGCAGCAGTTGGAGGAATTTATTCTTACTGGTATCATAAAAATAAAAGTGAACAAGAAGCAAAACAAACAGCTAAGCAAGAAGCAGTAAAAGCTGTCCAGCAAATCGATCTCAATCTTCGTAAACTTAAAGATAGCGCCACAACCATCGCTGATGACTTAACAACTAAAAAATTAGCTGATAAAGAACTGACAGAACGGCTCAAAAGCACGATGCAGAAAAACCCTAATTTTTTTGGAGTGGGTGCTGCTTACGTCCCTTATGCTTACAAACCAGACATCCGGCTATATGTACCCTACTACTTCAAAAAAGAAGGGCAATTGCAATTAACAGTGCAACCGTCCTACGATTACACTCAGCCTGAAAATGAGTGGTACAATCGACCCCTAAAAGAGGGGGGAATTTGGCTAGAACCTTTCTATGCTAAAGCAGCCCGCGCAATTTTAGCTGAATTTAGTACCCCCTTCTATCGAGTTGATGATGCAACTCAACAAAAGAAAGTGGCAGGTGTTGTTTACGCCGACTATTCCTTAGAAAATTTAAAATCCATGATGAGTTCCCTCAACTTAGGGAAAACAGGGTATGGATTTATCTTGTCTAAGAAAGGGGTTTATATCTCCCATCCCCTCGAAGATTTCGTCACCAGTAAAAAAAGCATCTTTGATTTTGCTCAAGAACGAAACAACCCACAGTTGAAATTATTAGGCGAAAAAGCGATCGCAGGTGAAAGTGGCTTTGTCGAAGTTAACGACCAAGTCACAGGTCAGTCTTCCTGGGTTTTTTATGAGCCAATTCCTTCAACAGGTTGGACAATGGCCGTTGTCTTTTTTAAACGGGAAATTATTACGGGTACTGATACGTTGCAGCGACAATTAATCAGAATTCTTTTAGCAACCCTCGCCTTTTTATTTTTCCTTTCCATCTTAGTCTTCCGGGTGCATACTGGTAAGGTTAGCCGCCTTTGGGCTTTTGTTTATTCTTCTAATGCCTTATTCATTGCAGGAATCGGGTCGATCTGGTATCTAACTCTCCACGATCGCAGTGATGGAAATGATAGCGATCAGCAGATTGTGCTAGTGAGCCAAGCGGGTTTAAATAAGTTTTTGAGCGCCCGCGAAGAGCTGCTAAAAAACTCTAAATATGGGAAATCACTTTACATTCCTACAGGCTTGTTTATCCAATCCCTAGAATTTAACACGGCTAATAATGTCAGTGTGACCGGTTACGTTTGGCAAAAATTTACCAAAGGTATCCATGATGGAGTCAGTCGTGGTTTTATTATGCCAGAGTCGGTCGATAAGGTAGATGTGACCGAATCTTATCGGCAACAACGAGGGAATGAGGAGGTCATTGGTTGGTATTTCCGGGCAAAATTGCGACAGAATTTTGATTATTCTCAATATCCCCTTGACTCGAAAAATGTGAGAATTCGGTTGTGGGCGAAAGACTTCGATAAAAATGTGGTTTTAGTCCCGGATTTTGATGCTTACGACTTGCTAAACCCCACCTCTTTTCCTGGCATGGAAAAAGATTTAGTTTTATCGGGGTGGAAGCTTGATAGCAGCTTTTTTGAATATGCTCTCAACAGTTATAATACTAACTTCGGGCTTACGACTTATGTCGAACAACAAAAGTTTCCTGAACTTTACTTTACCATCGTCATTAAAAGGCATTTGCTGCCGATCTTCATTGCCAATGTAATGCCACTCTCGGTGGTTTCTTTCTTGCTCTTTGCTCTGTTAACAATTACTCGCAAAAAAGCAGATGGTCCTCTGGGGTTTAGTGCCAAAGATACGATTCAAAATTCTGCGGGTCTGCTATTTATTGTGCTCTTGAACCAAATCAATCTCAGAGGCTCGATCGCCTCAATGGGAATTATTTATTTGGAATATTTCTACTTTGTAGTTTATCTCATGGTTTTGTTGGTGCTTGTGAATGCGCTCCTGTTTGTCTTTGGCTTTAAGATTCGTTTAATTCAGGAACAGGATAATCTCGTACCCAGACTACTTTACTGGCCGACTCTTTTGGGACTCTTGCTCATGATTACTGTGGGAGTTTTTTACTAATAAAGAACCTGCTTGGAAAACCTCAGGCAACAGCATTCAGCGTTTGAGCCGTCTCATTCACTGTATTGAGTATCGGGGTTTGCTTGGCTAGTTTGCTGACGAAGTAATGAGAAGAAGGGCGCTCAGAGCGGTTCTCTTCCGAGCGCCCTTCAGTCAACGGTTAAGGAACTAAGCGCAGTTGGCACAGCAACAAACCAAACCACTGGTTTGCATCAGTCCAAACTTGTAGCGGTACTAAACATCGGTTCTCTAGTTGCTGCTGCACCGCACTCAGATTAAATTTGCGGGAAATTTCGCTCCGGATCGTTTCCCCTGCCTCAAAATTAACTGTTAAATTCAGACTCCTTAATTGGAAACTCTGGGCTTGCTTACTTTTCAAGTGCATTTCAATTTGCTGCAAATTTTCATTGTAAAATGCCCAATGCTCAAACTGAGTTAAGTCAAAATTGCCATCAAACCGCTGATTTAAGTGTTGCAGTATATTCAGGTTAAATTCAGCCGTCACCCCTTTGCTATCATTATAAGCTGGCTCTAAGACCTCCTTCGGTTTGTCCAGATCGACCCCTAAGAGAAAATACTCACCTGGCTGCATTGCTGCGACAATTTGAGAGAAGAAATGTTCGCATTCATGCGACTCGAGATTACCAAGGGTACTCCCTAAAAAACAAATCATGCGAGTTGGCAACCGCGAGGGTGGTAACTTAGCAAGTGCTAGTTCATAAGTGCTAACCAGTGCATGGACATGAAGGGAGGGATAGTCCGCTAAAAGTTGACAAGCGCTGAGTTCTAGGATGCTGGGACTAATATCAATGGGTCGATAAACTAAGGGATATCCCAGTTCTTCGTAAGCAGTCAGTAGCAAGCGGGTTTTAGTCGAGCTGCCACTGCCCAATTCTACCATTTCACAGGGACCGGTTAAAAGTGCGATTGCAGTTGCACATCCTTGCAAAATTTCTGTTTCAGTCCGAGTTAAATAATACTCTGGCAACTCGCAAATCAACTCAAATAAGTGAGACCCCCGCTCATCGTAAAAGTATCGTGCAGGCAGAGATTTGGGAATCTGAGTCAAGCCACTGATTACATCGCTACCATTAACCATTTCTGCTGGCAAAGGCTGGGTAGAGTCAATCAGTTTCTCTAGGTGTAGCCGATTTGCCAATGGGGAGCAATTGCTGATAGACTGAAAAGTTTTTTTCTGAGTTTCAGACAGTTTTGAAAATTGCATACAATTTAGTTTCAACTCACAGAACCGGTGTAGCATCTAACCTTTCTCCTTACCCTCCTCACACCAGAGCGTAATTTTCCAGGTTAATGCCTCTGCTGTATTGTCCCATTAGATGACCGTCAGCGCAAAATTATCAAAGTCTGAGCATTAATCTGTAAAATCACACCTCAGATAGAGCCGAAAGATGCTAATCAGTTATTAATCAAAAATAATTTTTATTAAATAGTCAATCAAGGGTTGCCTGATTCATCACCCTCATTAAACCTGAAATGCTGAGGAGGCAGTAGCCTTCCCGATTTTCTCATTCCTCAGTCGGCTATTTTTAAGTCATTGAACTTCTGGTGAAGCAGACCTAATCTCCGTTCCACCAGAAGTTAAAGCTTAATCAAGCTGCAAGCTGAATGCTCCTTGGTCAGGATTTTAGCCGAGAGCACAGCGAAATCCTGCTAGGATCTGGCGCACTCCTGGATGATACCAGTTGCGAAAACTAGAACGCAAAGACCAGGGGCGAGTCGTCCAACTACCACCCCGTAAAACTCGGTGTTCGCCATCAAAATAAGCTTGAGAATATCCAGGGTAAGGGTAACTTTTAAATCCCTCATAAGGCTCAAACCAAGAAGCTGTCCACTCCCAAACATTCCCTAACATATCCCAACAGCCATAGGCACTCACTCCTGCTGGATAAGCATTGACTGGGGTCGTTTTTCCTACCTGATTATCGTGATTACATAAAAGCGCTGTTGGCTCTTGCTCCCCCCAGGGATAGCGACGCTTCTTTCCCAAAACTGGCTCCCAACTCGCGGCTTTTTCCCACTCCGATTCAGTCGGAAGTCGCTTGCCAACAAACCGACAATAAGCATCTGCTTCATACCAGCTTACGCCACAAACAGGATGGTACTTAAAAGCAGGATGGTCTGACCAATAAAGCGGTCGATCGATGGGATTTTCTTGCAGCCATTTCCACCCAGCCGTTGACCACCATTGAGGATTTTGATAGCCGTCTGCTTCCATGAATTTTTGGTATTCGCCGCAGGTGACGGGATAGGGGTCAATCCAGTAAGTTTCTAATGCCAGACGATGGGCCGATCGCTCATTATCCAAAGCCTCAATGCCATCATTTCCCTGTTCAAACTCTCCCGCCGAAATTTCAATCATGGGAGATGAGAGAGTGGGAATAGAGGAGGGGGGATGGGAGATGGGGGATTGAGTCAATTGCTGCTGCATGAACAGAACAAAAGCGATGGTTTCGCAGTGCTGGCTCTCGTGTTGCAAAATAAAATGCCAGAGGCGTTTTTGCTGCTCAATGGGCGCAACTTCCAGGTAATCTAACACCTGCTTTCTGACCGTATCTAAATAGCCTTGTACTTCCGAAAGCGTTGGCAAATGAACCCGTTCTTGTTTAGGTAAACCGTTAGCAGTAAAGAGCGAGTGATACTGGGAAAATGCTGAGGAAAACCCAGCACAGTGCTGCAAGAGCCACAATTCCTCTGTATAGGCGATGTGACCGAGATGCCAGCCAACTGGACTAAAATCAGGATGCACTTGGCGGCAAAACTGCTCGCGATCGATCCCATCAAATAACTTGAGAGTACCGATCCGACAGTGGTGTAATGCGACCGCGACCGCCTCTCTAAAGTTGGCAGATGTTGACATCTAAGTCTTCTCCCACACTGATAATGCTTTGGGGTGGACAGGGGTGCCAATTTCCAGCAAATAACGGTTCAGAAGCAACGATTACCGCTTCCGGGAAACTAGGATCGTCCCTTAGCCAATAGAGGGAAGGAAGCTGAGTTCCAGAGGCAAAGCGAGAGGCCACTAGCTGGTGACCGTCAGTTACGATCGCATTGACTGAAAATTCGATCTTCCCTAAGTAGGTAGAAGCGTCTGCCAATTCCGACAGAACCACCAACGTTTGACGGAATGCCTCTGTTAAACTCAGGTTGCTAGTTGCTGCCAATTCATTCACTAGCAAGGCAAAGATGTGTTCTGAATCCGTGGTGCCCTTAATCAATTGGTAAGCAGCATCATTCAGCTTACTACGGAGCGGTCGATACAGTGTCTGTCGAAAATTCCGAATCGAACCATTGTGGACAAACAGTAAGCGATCGCTTCCAAACGGCTGGCAATTGCTAAAATCTAGCGCCTGACCTGAGGTAGCACTGCGGACGCAACCCAACACACACCCTGACTCTATGTAGCGGCCAAGACTGGAGAGGTTAGTATCATTCCAGATCGGCAGCATATTTTTATAGGTAAACGGGTCAGTGTCTTGCTGTGCATGATACCAACCCACTCCGAAACCATCGGCATTCACCACACCAGAAGTCATCTCGCGGGGTTGGTAACTCTGCTCAATCAGCGAGTGTTCTGGTTTACACAGGATCGAGTCTAGTAAAATTGGTGGGCCGAGGTAACCAAGCAAGCGGCACATAATGAAAAATTTGTTAGGAATTCAGTAGCATTCTAGACCAGGAACGCTAAGATTGGTGGATATTTGCAGGGGAAAGCGAGGAGGAGGATCGAGTCGTGACGCAATCCATCGGAGAGCATCCCTCAGGTACAAATCTACCATTATAGGGCAAATGTTTCACTCTTGTAGACGTAGCGCCAGGTAGAACCTCGCTGTAGCAAAAAAGCGATTTTTTATCAAATCCGGATGTTCCATTTGCTCGCGCCTACAGCAAGCGCAACTTCACTCAACATCGATTAACGCTAGAGTAAATAGAAGGTCAAAATATGTCTGAACTCAGACAAAATATTATTACCAGAGACTGGGTAATTATTGCTACCGAAAGAGCAAAAAGACCCCACCAATTTGCTCAACCAAAAAAAAATGTAATCCCCCTGCCTTCCTATCAACCAGATTGCCCGTTTTGTGTAGGAAATGAAGAGGAAGGGAGCGAAACATTCCGCCTGAGTGATGGCAAAGGCTGGAAAGTACGGGTACTTCGCAATAAATTTCCGGCTCTGTCTCCAGGCACAGAACGAGTGAGAATTGAAGATGGGATTCACCGAGCTTTGTCGGGACTGGGATATCATGAAGTCGTGATCGAACATCCCCGCCACGACGTAACCACAGCTTTGCTCAGTATTGAAGAAATCTCAAATATCCTGGTCGCTTACCGTCAGCGGTATTCCGATATCAGAAAAGACCCCTACATGGAAACCATTATTATCTTCAAAAATCATGGTGAAACAGCAGGCACTTCCCTCGAACATCCCCACTCACAAATCACAGCAACGCCCGTTGTTCCTTCTCAATTTCGGACTCGGATTGATGAAGCGATTCGCTATTTTGATGATACGGGAAATTGTCTGTTCTGCCAGACAATCAAAGATGAATTAAGAGCAAGCGAGCGCATGATTTTTGAGAGCGAACACTTTGTCGCTTTTATTCCTTATGCTGCGCTTTCACCCTTTCATATTTGGATTTTTCCACGACGGCATTCCTCTTCTTTTGATAACATCAGCGACGAAGAAATTTTGGATTTAGCTTATGCCTTAAAAACGGTGCTTTCCAAGCTTTACTACGGCTTGAATAATCCCGATTATAACTATACAATTCGCTCCGCTCCCACCGGTGAGCCACGGACGAAATACTTTCACTGGTACATTGCCATTATCCCCAGAGTTTCCAAGCAAGCAGGGTTTGAATTAGGCAGTGGGATGTATATCAATACAGCTTTACCAGAAGAGAGTGCTAAATTCTTACGAACTCTGAAAATTCCCTCCGATTCATGAAGTATGCTTTTGGTGAAGGGTAGCTAGCCAACGATCCATGACTGAAATTGCGATTCGTACAGAAAAATTGAGCCGCGACTTTGGTAAGATTCGCGCTTTGGATAATCTCTGCCTCGAAGTACCCAGAGGGATTGTCTTTGGCTTTTTAGGCCCCAATGGTTCTGGCAAAACCACAACGATTCGATTGTTGTTGGGGCTGCTAGAACCAACGGCGGGGAGCGCTCAAATTCTAGGGTTTGACTCGCAGTTGCAAGCTCAGGAAATTCGCCAACGCACGGGAGCGCTGCTGGAACATTCTGGACTCTACGAACGGTTAAGCGCGGAAGATAACCTCGAGTTTTATGCAAGAGCTTGGCGCTTGCCATCCACCAAGCGTCGCCATCGTATTGAAGAGTTACTGAAAAATTTGGGGTTGTGGGAACGTCGTCATGAAACGGCGGGGAATTGGAGTCGAGGGATGAAGCAAAAATTAGCGATCGCCAGAACCATGCTGCATTCCCCGCCGTTGATTTTTCTCGATGAACCCACCAATGGACTCGATCCAGTCGCGGCTGCTGCCTTGCGGGAAGACTTACAAGAAATGGTGGCACAAGAAGGAGTCACGGTATTTTTAACCACTCATAACTTGGCAGAAGCAGAAAAATTGTGTTCCCTCGTGGGTGTCATCCGCCAAGGGAAATTACTCGTGGTGGGTTCTCTCGATGAGTTGCGGTCGCAAGCAGGTGGTATCCGCGTGGAAATGATCGGTCGTGGTTTTACTGAAAAAATCATCCAATGGTTAGAGTCTCAGCCACAAGTCACTTCTGTGCAGTTGCTAGGAGAACAGTTAACCATTTGCTTAGGGGAAAAAATCCGCGTTCCCAAATTAATTAAAGCACTGGTTAATGCAGGCGTAGAGCTAGAAGAAGTCCGGAAAGTGAGTGCTAATTTGGAACAAGTTTTCTTGAATTTGATGACCTAAGCTAATCTAAATTTTTGTTGATTTTTTAATGGAATCATAAAAAAAGATGCTAACTGATATTTTCACGATCGTTTGGAAGGAATATCGAGAATTATTTCAACCTGACAGTTGGCGAGGAATTGCTTTGTCCCTGGTCTTACCGGTGATTGTTTTTGGGTTGATTTTGCCTTTATCCATCGGGCCATTTTGGGTCAAATCGCCAATTTCAATCTTTTTCTGGGCTTACTTACCGCTGTTGCGAGTGTTGAGTCCAGTGGTCGATGCTTTTGCAGGCGAGCGGGAACGGCATACCTTAGAGACGCTGTTAGCAACTCCGATCTCGGATTTAGCGATTTTGTTGGGCAAAGTGGGTGCGATCGTTGGCTACGCTTGGATGATGACCCTAATTCCAATTCTGGCAGGATTAGCAGCAGTCAACTATGTGTATGGTCATGGCAGATTACTGCTTTATCCCGCGAATGTCGCGGTCGGGGGAGCTTTACTGAGTTTATTAGCAGCCACCCTCTACACGAGCATTTACACGTTATTTTCGTTGCGAGCAACAACGGTACGCCAAGCTCACGAGCAATTAGGCTTAGCGACTACTGTACTGGTTTATTTGCCGATGCTGCTGTTGCCTTTACTACCACAGCAACTCATGTTATCGCTGTTTCTACCGTTCTTGAAAGCAAGTGGCGGACAATTATTTGGGATTTTGGTAGCAGGGTTGCTCGTGCTGGATGGGATATTGCTAGGGTTAGCATCAAAACGGTTTGTGCGACCCCGCTTAATTTTAGATTGAGTTCCCATCTTAAATTCTAAGGTTTGTTGCGCTCCCCCCTATACGGACGATGATAAATTTGATACAATGAAACGCTTAGACAGGAACTTGTGTGTGATCAGGCGGGGTAAGAATTATGAGCCATCGTCCAATTATTTTGGGTATTGTGGGTGATAGCGCAGCGGGCAAAACTACGCTGACGCGGGGAATTGCACAGATATTAGGGCCAGAGAATGTAACTGTTATTTGTACCGATGACTATCATCGATATGACAGAAAGCAACGTACTGAAATTGGCATCACAGCTTTGCACCCCGACTGTAATTACCTAGATATTATGCAGCAACACCTCACTTTGCTGCGAACTGGACAGGCGATTCTCAAACCAATTTACAGCCACGGGACAGGTACTTTTACCCCGCCGGAGTATATCAAACCCAGCAAATTTGTCATTGTTGAAGGATTACTCGGTTATGCGACTCGCGCAGCGCGGGACTGCTATGATGTCAAAGTTTATTTAGCACCGCCCGAATCTTTGCGAGCACAATGGAAGGTTAAGCGCGATACCATGAAGCGGGGTTACTCGCAAGAACAAGTGTTAGCAGAACTGGAAAAGCGTGAACCAGATTCAGAAGAATTCATCCGTCCCCAACGCAAATTCGCCGATGTAATTGTTACTTTTTACCCACCCCATGAAGAAGATGTTTCGACTTTGAATGTGCGCTTGGTACTCAGACCAACAATTCCGCACCCAGATTTTACTGAAATTTTAGACCAAGGTAGCCCGAATTTTCAGCCGGCTATTCGCTTGGGTTTAGATCGAGATATGGGTAAACCTGTCGATGTTTTGGAAGTGGACAGCCACGCCACTGACGAACAGGTGAAGGAATTAGAAATGATTCTCTGCAATGAATTGCCACATTTACGAAGCTTTTGTAGCAGCCAAGGCAATATTGAAATCGGTAAACTGATCGGTACAACGGGTGAAACGCTGCAAAGTTATCCGCTAGCTTTGACTCAGTTACTGATTGCTTATCACATGATGAAAGCAATTCAAGTCTAGGCCACAGACAACTTTGATTCATCCCCCGCATCCAGAGAGGGGGATGTTCTGAGATTTATCTCGATCGGGAGACGGTAAAAACGGAAGCACCCGACTGGGAAGGGATTCAGGAGGTGGGACGGGCAACGTTTTATCCGTCTTTAGTAGATTTTCAAATTCTGCTTTGTCTATGGGGCGACTGAAGAGATATCCTTGAATGCGATCGCACTGCTGTTGTCTCAAAAAAGCTAATTCAGATTCAGTTTCTACTCCCTCAGCAACGGCTTTGAGGTTGAGGCTGTGGGCGAGGATAATCAACGCCGTAGTAATCGCTGTATTTTGAGGATCGTCGTTAACATTACGAACAAAGCTTTTATCAATTTTTAACGTATCAAAGGGAAATTGTTTAAGATACCCTAAGGAAGCATAACCAGTTCCAAAATCATCAATAGCAACGTGCACTCCTTCCGCTTTTAATTCATTTAAGAGAGTGCCAGCAGCAGCAGTATTCTCTAGGACAGCACTTTCTGTCACCTCTAATTCTAAACGATCCGGTTCTAAACCAGTTGTTTCTAAGATTTGTAGAATTCGCTCTTTCAGTTGGGGTTCGGATAGTTGACGAGCTGACAAGTTTACTGAAATCCGAAACGGTGAAAATCCAGCCGCGATCCACCGAGCCGCTTGAGTACAAGCACGCAGCAAAACCCACTCTCCAATTGGGATAATCAAGCCCGTCTCTTCCGCGAGAGGAATAAAATCTGCTGGTGAAATCATTCCTTTTTCCGGGTTTTGCCAACGCACTAAAGCTTCTGCACCGATGATTTGCCCCGTTGAAACATCAACTTGAGGCTGATAATAAACTAAAAATTCGTTATGGGTTAAAGCGCGTCGCAGTCCCGCTTCCAGAGCCAACCGTTCTGCTGTGACAGCTTCAGTCGTTGGGGAGTTATGAACTAAATGATTGAGTTTTTCTTCTGCCTGTTGAAGAGCTTGGGCTAAAGGTTGAGTGATCGTTTGCCGTTTAGAAAGCCGAGATGCGATCGCACCAAACAATTCTGCTTTAGTAAAAGGTTTAGTGAGGTAATCATCCGCCCCCAATTCCATCCCCCGCCGAAAGTCCGCTTTCGCACCTTGAGCGGTCAAAAAAATAAAAGGAATCGTTGCAGCTAACGTAGATTGGCGGAGTGTCCGTAATACCTCATAGCCATCCATCTCCGGCATCTGTACGTCACACAATATTAAATCAGGAATCTCCGAAAGCGCTTGTTGCACTCCTATCCGACCATTATCTGCTCCAATTACGTTAAAATCACCACAGATTGTCAAGAGTTCTACCAGGGTTTCCCGGACTTGTTCTTCATCCTCAATTACTAAAATTTTAGTCATAGCATTTCAACGAGTAGCAGGCAGGAAAGGTCTGGGTAAGTATAATTCACTCTAACATACTCAAACGACCCCTGGGTCAGTTCTGACAATGGAGCAATCAATAGTTGGTTAAAAGCTTACTTTCGTTATAAATCCTGATGACAGAGCAGCCAAACAGTGATTGCTCAGTCAGATTTGGTCTCGCTGGCATCAATTCTATCAGGAATTACGACTGAGCGAATCAGTTTGATGTTGAAATTGATACTTAATGATGAGAGCGAGCGCTGCTCCCCGGTCTCGCTGCCAATGAATTCAGCACCTATGCTTGTAATGATCCGAGTCCTTTTTTTGTTAATTCAATCGAAAACTTGACTAATTGAGAGCAAAAAATAGCCACCGCTTACCTTGGTAACCAACCCTGAAGATTAAAACCTTTTTCAATCTTTAAAATAGAAGACAGTCAGAACCAGGAGATCGTGCCAGATGAATCAAATTATTTACCGATGGCTGAGTTTGGTACTCATCATTTTTGCTTTAACAGCTTGTAGCTCCCAGAAGAGCCAGGAAATAACTACTATTACCCTGAGTGGTTGGCAAAGTAGCCCTACCGAGAGAGAATTACTAGAAAAAGTTCTGCAAAAATTTGCAACCACTCATCCCAACTTAAGAGTAGAATATGAAGCGATTGCCGATCAATATATGGATGTCCTCAAAACTCGGTTAATTGGTGAGGCTGCTCCTGATGTCTTTTTTTTAGATGCTGTAGAAGCACCGTTAATGATGAGTAGTGGGAGTCTCGAACCTCTCGATCGTTATCTCACACAAGAAGAAGTAGATTTAGCCGATTTTGTCCCCTCTCTCCTGAAGGCTTTCAAATATAATGGAAGCATTTATGGTCTCCCCAAAGATTTTTCTAGCCTTGCCCTTTTTTATAATCAAACCTTCTTTAAGGCAGCAAATTTAACTGAACCCCCAACCACTTGGGAGCAATTACGCTTATTGTCTAAAAAATTGACAATTGATAACAACCGCAACGGCAGAATTGAGCGATATGGTTTAGGAATTGCTCCAGAACTTGCCCGCCAGTTGTTTATGATTAAAGCGTTTGGAGGTCAACTCATGGAGCGACAGGGTAATGCTGCTTTTGCAACTCCCCAAAGCTTAAAAGGATTGGAATTAATTATTAACCAATATCAGCAAGACCACTCATCCGCTCAGCCTTCCGACGTAGGAGCAGCCTCAGGTAGCGAAATGTTTGGGCAAGAAAAAGTTGCAATGGTCATTGAAGGGACTTGGGCTATTCCCTACTTAAAAGAAACCTTTCCCCACCTCAATTTTAACACCGCAGAAGTACCAGTAGTTGGCGATCAAAAAGGAACAATGGCTTACACGGTTGCTTATGTCATGAATAAACAAACGAAACATAAACAAGCTGCTTGGCAACTGATTTCCTATTTAACAGGAAAAGAAGGAATGAAAGCTTGGGCTCAAGAGGGAGTCGTACTACCCGCTCGCCAATCAGTTCTCTCAGCGTTAGGATATAATCACAACTCAGTTTATGCTCCCTTCATTGCTGGGGCTGCTTATGCAACTTTATGGCAAGCCAATGAAAACTTACCGCTAATTATTAACCATTTCAATAATCAATTTATTAGTGCCTTATTAGGGGAGCAAAGTTTAAAGTCTGCGATGCTTAAAGCTCAGAAAGCTGCTAACCAAGAGATTCAAGCTAGTCATTACTAAAGGATTGCTCCATGCTAGTCCACTCCCGAATCAAACAACTTTGGCAAAAAGCAAAATTTAGAGAAGCAGTCTCTGGATATTTATTCATGGCTCCTACTCTCGTCATTTTAGGTATATTTTTAATCCTTCCCATTTTCTATGCAATTTTTCTCTCAGTTCACAAAGTGCAGATTTTAGGCGAAGTCAGCTATAGAATGGTTGGCTTCAAAAATTTTATCCGAATTTTTAGCGATGAACGAGTAGGAATTGCTTTAAAAAATACGATTGAATATGTGTTAATTGTCGTTCCAGCTCAAACTCTCCTCGCTCTCGGATTAGCTTTGGTTTTAAATGCAAACCTCCGGGGTAAAAATTGGTTTCGGGTAATTTTTTTCTTGCCAACTGTTACTTCTTCTGCCGTCTTAACTTTAATCTTTATGTGGATTTATAACTCTCAGGGTTTGCTGAATAGTTTCTTAGCAGTTTTGGGCTTGCCGACTTATAATTGGATGGGAAATCCCGCTGTAGCGCTCAAAGCAATTATGCTCATGAATATTTGGTCTACCGCACCTTTTTTTATGGTCATTTACCTAGCAGCCTTGCAAGATATTTCTGCTTCTCTGTACGAAGCTGCAAAGCTAGATGGAGCCGATGATTTTGACCAATTCCTCACGATTACGCTACCCTTACTTAAACCAGTTACATTTTTTATTGTCGTGATGGGAGTCATAGGGACTTTTCAATTATTTGACCAATCTTATATTTTTTCTGCTGGTTCTGGCGGACCCAATAACTCAACGTTAACGCTGGTTTTGTTAATTTATCAGTATGCGTTTAGAAGTTTAGACTTAGGCTATGCGGCAGCATTAGCTTTGATGCTTACTGTCGTCATTTTAGCAGTTACCCTGATTCAGCGACGTTTATTTAAAGAAGAGAGACTTGATTAGGAGGTGCAGGTGAATGAATCGCGCGATCGTCTGGAAAGGAGTTTTATATAGCCTGCTTATTGTCTATGCAATTGTTACCTTTTTACCCTTTGCCTGGGCATTGTCTGCTTCTTTCAAACCGCTGTCAGAAATTGCCAAGGGAGGTTTCAATTTTATCCCCCAAAGCTTCACCCTAGATAACTATCGTAAAATTCTGCTTGAGTCTCGTTTATTTGGACGCTGGTTCTTGAACAGTGTTTTTGTCGCTATTTGCGTCACTAGCTGGAATCTCATCTTGAATTCAATGGCAGGATATGCACTGGCAAGAGTACGGTTTCCGGGAAATCAACTCATCTTTGCCTTGATTTTAGCCGTGTTGATGGTTCCCGGACAAATTACATTGATTCCTACTTTTTTAATTTTAAAAAATTTAGGATGGCTGAATACTTACCAAGGGCTCATCGTTCCGAATGCGATCAATGCTACGTTTATTTTTATGATGCGCCAATTTTTTATTAATTTTCCCAAAGAATTGGAAGAAGCAGCGGCACTGGATGGGTTAAACCGATGGGAAACTTTTTGGCAAATTGTGCTACCTTTAGCGAAGCCGGCTTTAGCAGCGCAAGCGATCTTTATTTTTATGGGTTCTTGGAATAACTTTTTAATGCCCTTGATGCTGGTATCGCGGCCAGAAATGTTTACATTGCCGTTAGGACTGAATACCTTTAAGGGGGAATATATCAGCTATTGGAATTATATTATGGCTGCTTCTATGGCGTTTACGCTGCCAGCCTTGGGAATTTATGCTTTTTTTAATCGCTATTTTATCTCTGGGGCAACTTTTACCGGGAGCAAGTAAGATCGTCCGGTAGCATCAAAACTTTTAAGAAAAAGGAAGATCCAAGGTCCGCCGAGCCTCACAATTGAGTTCATCCTCGTTTCCTCGTTTCTCCATGGAAAAAGCTCCTGGGAGTCTTGCCGTGTTTCGACCCCAAGAGCTTTTTCTTAAACAACTTTTCTCCTCATCACCTAATCTAACGGTAGGTTAAAGGGCGCGTTACATCTCTCTATCTAAAGGAATATCTTCCTGGAAGGAGTCACTTCTGGAGGAAGAGTGGCAGCTATTTGTAAGGTAGGGCTCAGTTGGCTTTGAGGTGCAGGAAGCATTTCGCCTCGCAAGTCCAGGAGTTGGACCAGCAGGAGGTAAGCGATCGCTAGAATCAAAGAAATCGCACCCGTAACGACCGCCACCAGTTTACCCCGATCCATCTCGCTTACTATCCTGAAACATCTGAGCTGATCCTACCTTAAGTTAAAGCGATCGAGGAACTCAGCTCGCGATCGCCCCTGAAAATTCCCTCGCCCCACCTTTTCTCAACTGATGCCAAACCGGGCAAAATAAGGAATAACTAGAATTAGCTGCTACGATCACCCCACAAGAGATGGAACCTGTTGCTGAAGTGCCAGTCCCAACCACCGAGCCAGAAACGCCCCCAGTCGTGCAAACTTCAAACCTAAGCAAATTCTACCGAACCGGCTTCTGGATGAATCAAAAAATTGAATCCCTCAAAAATTGTACGCTGACGGTGTATCAGGGAGAAACCTTTGGACTTCTGGGACCGAATGGAGCCGGGAAAACCACGCTGCTGAAAACCTTGCTGGGAATTGTGCGCTCTACCTCAGGATCGGGGAGACTATTAGGCAGACCCTTAGGCGATCGCGAAGTCAAGCGACGAGTTGGCTACCTTCCAGAAAACCCTTACTTCTACGATTACCTCACCGGCTGGGAATTTTTGCAATTTGTGGCAGGACTCTTTCAAATCCCTGCTACCATCCAGCGCCAACGCATCCCACAACTGCTCGATTTAGTGGGACTTGCTACCTCCGCAGCCGTCAAAAAGCAGTTGCGCCAGTATTCCAAGGGAATGTTACAACGGATCGGCATGGCCCAAGCCTTGATCAACGATCCAGAAATTGTATTTTTAGATGAGCCAATGTCGGGTCTCGATCCCATGGGGCGCTACCAAATGCGTGAGATTATTCTCGCACTCAAGACCCAAGGGAAAACCATTTTCTTTAATAGCCATGTCCTTTCGGATGTGGAACGGATCTGCGACCGCGTCGCCATTCTGATTCGAGGTGAATTAGCCTGCGTCGGTTCCTTAAACGAACTTCTGGGAACCACTACCACCTACCATGTGCAAGGCAAAGGCGGTCATTTGAATATCTTGAAAAAATGGGTGCCGGATCTGGAACTAGAGGATGAGTTATGGTATGGTCACTTGCAGGGCAGTACCCAGGACTTCCTAGCCAGCCTTAACTTGATGGGAGGGCAATTAATCACCATGAGGTTGGCCCGGCCGACTCTCGAAGAGTTTTTTATGGAGCAACTCCACCAACGAGGCATTTACTCCAGTAGCTAATGGCAAAAAATAGGAAACTGTGGCAACAAAAATCTCTCGGGGATCGTCGGGAAAGGCGGGTTGGGAATCGCCGGATAATAAGCGGTTCAATTTGTGATACCTTGCTATACGGTTGGCTGACAGAGATTAACTTTTTGTCGTCGCCCAAGTTAGGGCAGACCCGTAGCCATTGAGAGGGCAGCGATTCAACAATGCTGTTGCCTTTGATGCACAGTCTCATCGGTGGCGAACTCACTCCCTCACCTGAGAGCAAGATTCACGTCAGTTAAAATTGCTGAGCGACCCTCAACGACTGCGCCTTTGAACCCAGAAAAAAATAGGCAATCAATTATGGTAAATACAGCAGTAAATTCTACAGAAACGACAGCGGTTCATTTTAATCAACGAGCTGAAATTTATTTAAGCCAAGGAAAAATCGAAGAAGCGATCGTCGCAGTTGAGCAAGCCCTAAAAATTAAACCGAATTTTGCCCCAGCCTTCAAGACCTTAGGCAATGCCCTGCAAGCTCAAGGGCGGATGGAAGAGGCGCGACACTGGTATCAAAAGGCGATCGAAATTCAGCCACAGTTTGCTGAAGTCTACGCGAACTTGGGCAGCATTTATGCTCAAGAGCAAAAATGGCCCGAAGCCATCGAGCATTACCAAAAAGCGATCGCTATTAAGCCTAATTTCGCCGGTGTGTACCGGAATTTGGCAAGGTTGTTTTCGCAGATGGGCAAGCAAGAGCAAGCAGCAGAGTCCTGGTATCAAGCCTTTGCCTTAGAACCGCAGAAAATACCGCCGGAAGAACACTTTAACTTAGGAGAGACCCTGTTAGCCCAGGGGAAATTGGACCAAGCGATCGCTTCTTACCGCCGTGCGATCGAATTAAAACCTGATTGGGCGGCTGCTTACCAAAATCTGGGCGAAGCTTTGAAACGCCAAGGAAAGACGGAGGAAGCAGCAGCTTGCTACCGCAGAGCCATTGAACTCAATGGCGCAAATGCGAGTATCGGGAACCAAGGGCAAGATACCCTCGGCGTGGTTGAGGTTTCAAACCCGATCGGCAACCAGGGGCAAGATACCCTCGCCGCTGTGCAACAGCAGGGGGCAAGAGTGGCAGCGCAGCCAGTCGCACCCGCGATTAATATTGAAGATGCAGAAGCCTACATTATTTTAGGGCAAGGTTATTTCGACCAAGGGAAGTACGAACAGGCGATCGCAGCTTGTAAGCGGGCAATTCAAATTAAACCCGATGCAGTAGCTGTCTATAAAACCTTGGGAAATGCTCTGCAAGCAGTAGGAAAAGCAGAAGAAGCCCTGAATTGGTATGCAAGGGCGGTTGAACTCAAGCCGGATTTTGCTGAAGTCCACGCCAACATCGGCAGCGTTTACGCCCAGCAACAAAAATGGCAGCCTGCGATCGCAGCTTACCAAAAAGCAATCTCTCTAAAACCTGATTTCGCTGGCGCTTACCGCAACTTTGCGAAAGTGTGGACGCAGGTGGGTCGGTCAGTAGAAGCAGCCGAGTGCTGGTATCGCTCGTTCCAGCTCGATCCCAGTAAGGCAACAGCCGATGAACTCCTGAACTTGGCTAATGCCTTTTTAGAGCAAGGGAAAGCAGACAAAGCGCTCGGATGTTTGAGCCGCACCGTTCAGTTAAACCCTGCTTCTGCAGAAGCTCACCAAAAATTAGCAGAAGTGCTGAAAAGTCAAGGGCAGTGGCAGGAAGCAGCTACTGCTTACCGCAAGGCGGTCGCGATCGACCCAGAGAATGGTTGGGTGTACAGCAGTTTAGCAGAGGTGCTGGCGAAGCTAGAGCGGTGGGAAGAAGTGGTGGCAGCCTACCGTAAGGCGATCGAGTTCCAACCCGGGCACTCTTGGTCGCACAATAATTTAGGGGATGCCCTGATCAAATTAGAGCGCTGGGAAGAAGCAGTCGCTGCTTATCAGCGGGCGATCGCGCTGAAGCCTGACTTCTTCTGGTCGCACAATAATTTAGGGGATGCCCTGATCAAATTGGAGCAGTGGGAGGAAGCGGTAGCTGCTTACAAGGGAGCAAATCAAATCCAGGGAGATTTCTTCTGGTCATACAATAATTTAGGGGATGCCCTGCGAAAGTTGGAGCAGTGGGAAGAAGCGGTGCTTGCCTACCAGCGCGGCATAGAACTAGACCCTAACCAGGCTTGGACTCAGAATAATTTAGGGGAGGCGCTGTTTAAACTGGAACGGTGGGAGGAAGCAGCAGTTGCCTACCGTCGTGCGACCGCTCTCAACCCTGATTTCCCGTGGTCTCACTACCAGTTAGGGGAAGTTTTAGCTGAGTTGGCAGACTGGGACGGCGCGATCGCTGCCTACCGCAATGCTCAGAAAATTAAGGCGGATCTGCCTTGGATCTCGGTTAAATTGGGAGATGCCCTACGGAAGCGGGCCCAGGCAGATTTAGAGGCGGCCAGTGAATTTTATCAGTTAGCGATCGCGGAAAACCCGGATGATGTGCAACTGTACCACAAGGCTTTGGAAGTTAAGCCAAATGACCCAGACCTGTATTTGCAGCTAGCAGATACCTTGCTGCGAAAAGGTTGGGCGGATGGAGCGGTCGTGTTTTATCAGATGGGGTTGCAGGTGCAACCGGATCACCCAGAACTGAGCCAGCGCCTCGAGGAGGTGCTGGAAAAAAAAAAGGGGGTAAATAAGGCGATCGCCTCGACTCCAACGAGTACCCCCTCCAGCCAGGATCGGTCACAGGATGATTATTTTGCACCCCACCAAAGAGCTGAGGAGCTACAAAAGCAGGGAAAGTTGGAGGAGGCGATCGCAGCTTACCGCCAGGCGATCGAAATTAATCCGAACTACCACGGAACGTTTCACAACCTAGGGGATATTTATCAACAAAAAGGAAAGCTTGAGGAAGCAGTAACTTCCTATCGCAAGGCCATTGAACTTAAGCCAGACTATGCTTGGTCTCACCATAACTTAGGGGATGCCCTGTTGAGGCAAGAAAAGCTGGAGGAAGCGGCGGCTGCGTACCGCAAAGCGCTTGACATCGATCCAAACTTTGCGTGGGCTCATTATAATTTAGGGCGAGCGCTGAACCAACAAGATAAGTTGTATGAAGCACTCGGTCACTACCAGAGAGCGAATGAACTCGACCGAAACTTATTTCCTCTAGACTTGCAGGTTTTGCGGGAAGGACTGCTGCAAAGCCAAGATGCCTATACCAGGTGGCGGGCCAAGAACTTCCCGAGAGAATCAGACCTGCGACAGATGGTGGCAACGGTAGAATTATTGAATTACAAGCCTTTAATCAGTGTCATTGTACCTGCGTATAACACGCCAGAGGAGTTCCTGAGGGAGGCGATCGAGTCCGTTCGGAATCAAGTGTATCCGTACTGGGAACTGTGCATTGCTGATGACGCCTCAACTGCTCCTCACGTCAGGAAAGTATTGGAAGAATATAAAGCTAAAGACGGGCGGATCAAAGTTGCTTACAGAACCCAGAACGGTCATATTTCTCGCGCCTCGAATTCAGCTTTGGAGATAGCAACTGGGGAGTTTATTACTCTTTTAGACCACGACGACTTGATGACACCCGATGCTTTGTATGAAGTGGCGCTCATGCTGAACCGCCACCCAGAAGCGGACATGATCTATTCTGACGAAGATAAGCTGACGGCTGACGGCAAACTCATAGGTCCGTACTTTAAACCTGAGTGGTGTCCTGACTCGTTCTTATCTCGGATGTACACCTGCCATTTGGGAACGTACAGGCGATCGATTATTAAGGAAATTGGAGGCTTTAGAGCAGGTTTTGAGGGGGCGCAGGATTACGATTTGGTTTTGAGATTTACGGAAAAAACCAATAAAATTTATCACATTCCCAAAGTCCTCTATCACTGGCGAATGCACTCCGGTTCAACGGCCGGGAGTACAGAAGCTAAACCTTATGCCTATGAAGCTTCCATCAAAGCTCTGCAAGAAGCGATTGACAGGAGAGGCGAACCGGGAAGAATTGAAGAGGTACCCGACTATTTAGGACACTACATCGTTCGCTACCAAATCAGAGATTACAAGCTGGTCAGCATCATTATTCCCACAAGAGATCATGGCGATGTTTTAGACAAATGCCTGGAATCGATCTTTACCAAGAGCGTATATCCGAATTATGAAGTGATTGTCATAGACAATGGCAGTCGAGAGAAACAAACCGCTGAGGTATTTGCCAAATGGACAGTCAAGGAACCAAACCGGTTTAAATGTTACCCGCTCGACATTCCTTTCAACTTCTCGAAGATCAATAACTATGCGGTTAGTAAAGCACGGGGAGATTACCTGCTGTTTTTAAATAACGATACCGAGGTGATTACTTCTGATTGGATTGACGCGATGGTGGAACAAGCACAGAGGTCTTCGATCGGTGCTGTGGGCGTTAAGTTATTATATCCCGATCATACAATTCAACACGCGGGAGTCGTTGTCGGAATTCTAGGAGTTGCAGGTCATATTTACATTGGTTTTCCCAGTAACTTCCCTGGATATTTCAGCAATGTTGTGGGGATGAATAACCTTTCCGCAGTAACAGGTGCGTGTTTGATGTGTCGCCGGGAAGTTTTTGAGCAGGTGGGTGGGTTTGATGAAGAATTAGCTGTTGCTTACAATGATGTGGATTTGTGTTTAAAGCTGACCGTTAAAGGCTATTACAACATTTACGTGCCTCACGTCTCTCTCTACCACCATGAATCGAAAAGCCGGGGTTATGAAGATACGCCGGAGAAGCAGGCGCGGTGGAGAAAAGAAGCGGATTTACTTGAAAGGAGATGGCCGCAATTTATTGATAACGATCCTTGCTACAGTCCTCATTTAACGAGGTCTCGGCAAGACTTTAGTATCAGAGCCTAGGAGCGAGTGAGAGCATCTGATGAAAAAATTGCTTCAGGAAAGTAGACAGGGTTTTAAGGAGAGAGGTGGATGATGGATTTCATTCAAGTGCGGAGAGAAATTGCTGGTCGATACCTCAAAGGCAAGGGAATTGAAGTAGGAGCGCTTCATGCTCCTCTTGAAGTTCCTGCTGGTGTCACTGTCTCTTATGTCGATCGCTTACCTGTTGCAGAGTTGAGGAAACAATACCCAGAGTTAGCAACAGCGAATTTAGTAGAAGCTGATATTGTCGATGATGGTGAAAATTTGGCATCAATCCCAGACAGCTCCTGGGATTTTGTCATTGCCAATCACATGATCGAGCATTGTCAAGATCCAATTGGTACGCTTGAAAATTTTTTGAGGGTGATTAAACCGGGCGGAGTCCTGTACATGGGAGTACCCGATAAACGCTATACTTTTGACATCGATCGCCCCCTGACATCACTCGACCACTTAATTAGAGACCACACTGAAGGAGCGGGATGGTCGAGAAGGTCTCACTTTGAAGAATGGGTAAGGCTGGTTGATAAAACTCTAGAACAGGATGTAGCTGCGAGAATACAGTACCTTTTAGATATCAATTATAGCATTCATTTTCATGTTTGGACATTCGAGACGTTCTCTGAACTTCTTAAATACTGTCAAACAATTTTTTTGAGGAATTTTGAAATAGAACTCTTTCAAGAAAATTTTGAAGAAGTGATTGTAATTCTGAGAAAATCAGTTAATGAATCAAGCCTAATGTAATAAGAACCTATGGAAATTCTCGATTATTATGTCAAGTCTGCACCGAGTAATCAGAACGCGCTAGATATTTTTAAAGGGGAGTGGACATCCAGCTTGCCAGGAAGCTTCTCGTCACTCCAGGTAGGGCAATTACCGCTGTTTGAAGATCCGCGAATCGCTTGGGCTGTGGAGCAATTAGGGGGAGTTCAAGGCAAAAATGTGCTGGAACTCGGACCGCTGGAAGCAGGACACACTTATATGCTGGAACAATTCGGAGCCAGTTCAGTAACAGCGATCGAATCTAATACTCGTGCCTACCTGAAATGTCTGATTATTAAGGAAGTTCTGGGACTAAAGCGCAGCCAGTTTCTGTGTGGTGACTGTGTAGAATACCTTCGCCTAGCTCCGCGCAAGTTTGATATCTGTATAGCCAGTGGTGTGCTCTATCATATGGTTGACCCCGCAGAGCTCATCTCTTTGATCGCTCAGGTATCAAATGGAATTTACCTTTGGACTCACTACTATGATTCAGAGATGTTTCGCCTGAATCCTAGCCTGATCCAGAAGTTTTCGGGGGTCAAGCCGGCAGATATTGGAGGCTTTCAGCATACACTCTACCGCCAGGAATATAAAACAGCCCTAAACTATTCCGGGTTTTGTGGGGGTAGTAACCCTTTTAGTCACTGGATGAGTCGTGCGGATATCCTATCATGCTTGAGGTATTTTGGGTTCAGCGATATCAAAATCAACTTTGAAGACCCGAATAATCCTAATGGGTATTGCTTTGCTTTGGTCGCTACTAAGCGATGAGTTGATGGGATGGTGAGGGTGGGTTCGCAAACCACACCCTATCCCTCTTTCGATCATGTTCTCGAACTTAATTCAATGGCGCGACGGTAAGCTGAGATTGCTTCTTCAAGCTGACCAGCTTTTGCCAGAGATTCGCCAAAGTTATAGTAGACTTCGGCATCCTCAGGGTTGTTCTCCGTGGCAAGGCGGTAAGTCGAGATTGCCTCCTGCTGTTGACCGAGTTTTAAGAAAGCATCGCCAAGAGTGTGGTAAGACCAAGGTAAGTCGGCAGCAAGTTCAATGCCTCGGCGGTAGGCTGCGACCGCGTCTTCCCATCTTTCCAATTTCAGCGATGCTTCTGCGATATGGTAGTAGCACCAAGGTAGGTCTGGGTTAAGCTCTAGGGCACGACGATAGGCGACTATCGCTTCCTCCCACCGCTCCAGTTGAATGAGAGCATCTCCTAAACTGTTGTACGACCAAGTAAAGTCCGGGTCGAGTTCATTGGCACGACGGTATGCAGGAACCGCTTCTTCCCACCGTTCCAGCTTAAACAACATCTGGGCTAAGTTGTAGTGCGACCAGAAGAAATTAGGATTGAGTTCGCTAGCGCGACGATAGGCGATCGCCGCTTCTTCCCATTCTTCGAGTTTAAGCAGTGCATCTCCTAAGTTATGGTGAGCACCAAAGAAGTCTGGGTTGAGTTCTGCGGAACGGCGGTAAGCGTCGGCTGCTTCCTGAATCTTTCCGAGTTTGAGCAGGGCATCTCCTAAGCTGTAATAGCACCAAGGAAATGTTGGGTTAATTTCCGCAGCGCGGCGGTAGCTGGCAACGGCCAGTTCCCATTTTTCCAGCTTCAGTAAGGTTTGCGCTAAGTTGTAGTGAGCCCAGAAGGAATCGGGTTTCAGGGCGATCGCCCGATGGTAAAGAGTGAAGGCTTCATCCCAGAGTCCTTTTTCTTGCAGAAAATCTGCTAATTTTTGGTGAATCTCAGCGTTATTGGGTTGGAGTTTGGTGGCTTTTCGATAGTGGGCAATGCCCTCGGACCATTGGCCTTGAGCCATTAGCAGTTCGCCTAATTGTTGAGAAGCAGTGCCCAAATTCGGGTTTAAATAGAGGGCGCGGTGGTAACAGATCGCAGCTCGTTCTTGTTTCCCTTGCTGGCTTAAGGTATTACCCAGGTTGACGTACTCTTCTGCGTTTGCGGTTGTTGGTGCTAGGGTAAGGGCTGTATAAGAACATTCAGTTGCTTCCTCTGGTTTACCAATTTGAGCAAAGAGTTTGGCTAAGTTTCGGTAAAAACCAGAACTCGGTTCAATGGCGATCGCTTTTTGGTAGTAGGCGATCGCCTCAAGCCACTGTTGCTGTTGAGCATACAGAGTCCCGAGGTTGGCTAAAGCAGGTGCAAAGTTCGGCTGAATTTCCAGAGCTTGATGATACCAGCGCTTAGCCTCCTCGAGCTGACCCAGAGCTTGAAAGATATTCCCCCAGTTCTTGCAAGTGGGAGCATCATTGAGCTTGCTTTGAACACCATAGTATTCAGCCAGTTGGTTTAATTGAGCGGCTACACTCTGAAACTGTTGCAGCTTAACCTGGCACTCACCGAGTTGAGACTTACTTTGTAGAAGTTCTGCGACCGCTTGTTGGTGTTGAAGTTGCAGATGCTTTAACTCTTGCTGAGTTTGATTTAAGTGAGCTTGAGATTGTTGTAATTGCTCCTGAAGCTGATGCTGTCCCACTTGAGATTCCTCTACTTCTGCTTGCATGAGGTACAGCTTAGATTGTAAGCTCCACTTTTCTTTGAGAATCTGGGCGATGGGAGATTGAGAGATGACGGCATCAACCGCTTGCCTCAACTGGGGTACAAAACGCTGAATCGTTAAATCTTCAACATCATTGCGATCCATTGACTCTAGAACCGTTAAAGCTTTTTGCCAAGGAAAAAACGCATCTCCCCGCATCACTTTTTCCTTGATTTCCTGTTTCGACCGAGTATAGTAATGATTGATTCGCAGCTTTTGGACTGACACTCGTTCAGCGATTGAACTTGTCAACCGTTCCTGATTTTCAGTTACTAAAGCAGCTTCCTCATTGATGGGTATAAAAAAATGAGGACAGCTAGGACCGAGAACTTGCTGGGGGCGCACAATACTTTTAACATATTTATTCATGTCGAAAGTATCTGCTGAGCGTTTAGTAAACTGTTCTATTTGGAGTCCCTCTGGTCTAACTTTGTGACCAGAAGAACCAAAATATAACATATTCGCTCCTACGCCAGCCACTCCCTCAAATTCCTTCAAAACTTCTTTTAAGTCCTCTTTTTCGGTGGGAAATAAGAACTCATCCAGATCGATGAAAGCAATCCATTCAGATTCAGTTTTATAGGCACTGAGACAATGCTCGTAGGCAGATTTTTGCCCAGGTGTTACTGGCCAATCGAGCAAAACGACTTCGCCTGATTGCACATAGGGTTGAAGCAAGTCTCTGGTAGAGTCGGTACTGTTATTGTTGTATAAATAAAACCTTTCAACGCCTACGATTTTATGAAACTCCAACCATTCGATGAGGTAGGGCGCCTCATCTTTCATAATTGCGCCAACACTCAGCTCGCACTTGGCTCTCCGATGATTGGAGGATATTGGAGACCTAGTTTCTTTCCACCGAACCACTCCAATTTTGACACGAGTTTCATCGGCTAATACTGCTTGGATCAGGATTTCAGTTTCTGAGGATGTTCCTGTTAGTTCCCATAAAGTTCCGTAACCACAAGTTTCTCCTGAGGAGACTGCTGGATAAGCTCTGGCGACATCAGGACGGGGGTGATCGATCGGAATTTTCCGGACCACTTCACCCTCGTTTAGGAACTCAACTTGGGTGGCTGGACACTTCTTCCCAAGAACCCAACCACCAATCCAAATATTACTAGCATTAATTTGGGTTTCAATCATCGGTGAGTCGATGGTAGCTCCCCAGACTAAATCAGGAGCTTCTGCGGGAATTAATCTCACTTCCTGAATCGTTACAAAATTAACTGAGGACTGAGCTTTTGTGGCGGGAATGGGAGTGGGAATGTCTCGCAATAAGGGTTCGCTATTCCAAGGATCGTAGGCAATCAATTTTTGCTTTTGCAAATTGGGGCGAAAGAAAAATTTGCAGCGTTCATTGAGCATGGATGCTGCAAACGAGAAGGTGCTATTGGAAATTGCCAAGACATCGCACTGACTTAAGATGTAAAAGTCTAGGTAGCAAGGTGCTTCTGGGAGTTCTACGCCTAAGTCTTTGACTGTAACCGGATGATAGTCGGCAAAATCGTTGATAACGCTTTCTATTTCATCACTAGCGATAAATAGGACGGGTTCTTCGAGGGTTTCCCAGAAACCATTGAGCCATTCCTTGTACCATTCATTAGGAGCAACGGCGAGGTATGGCACGACGCTGCTGATGCTTTGATAGTCGCCACGGCGCAAATGTAAGCCAACAATGGTTTTTCCTTGGGAACGCAGGCGGTTGAGAGCTTCTGCTACCTTGGTTTTGACGGCCGGCACGGGTTGAAAGAGCGATCGGAAATAGTCTTGATGTCGGGCATGATATTGGGTGTGAAATTGGAAATAACCGTGAAAGTCTACATTTTTTAACGGTTCTGGTGCATTCAGAATCGCTGAATCTGAAAGTTTATAGGGTTGGGCTTGTTCTCCAATGCCAGGTAAGGCTTTAGAAATCGGGGGATCGTTATGACCAAATAAATACTGACCGATCCAAGCGGGTGTTTCTACCCTGAGATTATTTTCGAGCGCATAGATTTTCAAAAAGGCATACTGAAAGATGTTATTTCCCAGCCGCGCTACCTGATCCAGTCCCAACGTGGATAGGGTAATGACGGGCTTTTTCACATACAATGCGTCCCCCCAGGTTGGGTGATGGGGTGTGGTGGTTGCGACCCGCTCAAAACCATATTTTTCTAAGAATTCGTCGAGCTGGTGAATTAAAGCGCAACCCTCATAGAGTTCTTCATAATTTACTTCGGTGTTAATGGCATCTACATATTTCAGCCAGTTGGTTGCACCTTGCAACGCTAAGAGTTCTGCACCTTGGATGTCGATGTTTAAGAGATTAAAGTCTGACGGATCGAGCCCCAATTCTTGCAAGAGTGCATCCAGAGTTCGGGACGGTACGGTTACTTGGTGAGTTTCTTGAATTTGTGGGTAAATTTCCTGATGCTGCTTCAATGGCAGAATCGAGCTGCTTTGATCGAAGGAAGTCACGTGCAACTCAACTTTACCATTTTGGTTGCTGATGGCAAAGTTTGCTGCTTGGACATTGGGTGTCTCAGCAATATTGGCTTGCAAGCGTTCAAATACTACTGGGTTGGCTTCAATAAAGAACACTTTTTGGACGCCCAGGTCTTGATAGGCTTTTAATTCTGTGCCTTCGTGAGCGCCAACATGAATCACACCGCGCGGGGTGAGGGAATGTTGCCGACAAAGTTGCTGCAAGTCTAGCATTCCCTGATGCACTTCACCTAAAATAGTTGAGCGAAATCGCTCGTTAACGGCTAAATAATTGCTGTAGGCGAAATTTTCGTCAGTTGCCAAGAAGCTAGGTTTATATTCTAATCCATTGGGGACAATCTTAAAGAGTGAGTATTGGAAGCTTTGTAAATACTCAAATGCTTCCTTTAAGGTTTTTTTAGAATCTAAATAAGTTCCACCATATTCAAATTGAATATAGTCGATACCACCCGTTTTTAGGAGTTGTTTGGCACCATACAGTACATTAAGTTCGCCACCTTCAACATCGATTTTTAAGAAGTTAATTCGTTTGAGCCCCTGTCGCTGGCAGTAACTATCGAGGGTGGTTGTTAAAACTGTAAATTCTTTCGGTATACTCAAGCCCTGTTTTTCTACTTCTAGTCGGCGATGGAAGGTGCTCAAAACAGGTAACTCTTCGTAGTTATAAAATGTTTTAACTTCTTCTTTTTCCCCTAAGGCAAAATTGAGCGGGATAACGTTTCCCTGTTGAATGGGTTCCGCTAAATTTTTGAGGAGGGTTTTATAAACTTGAGGAATTGGTTCAAATAGATGGACTTCTAGATCGGGGTGTTTTTTTAAGACTTCCTGTGTCCAATCGCCGAGATTTGCACCGACATCGAACACGATTTGATGATTGGTGATATACTTTTGGATTACTGCGACTTCCCCACTCAATTCTATTTCTTTAGAGGTAGGAGGAGAGAGAGTCTGTTGAGCGGTTACTTTTTCTACTTCATATTTAGCATAGATGTCTCCCCAAAGTAGAGGCTCATTGGTAGACTCTATGGCGTGGAAGAGACCCTCAGCAGAGGCCCATTCGGAAATTGCAAAATTTGCTTCTTCACCTCTAGCAAAATTAAAAAGTCTATACCCTAATGTTTGCAAATAGTTGATACATTTTTTGGCATCCTCAATAAATTCTTGGGTGAATTCAAAGGAGATGTAAGGGATCGGGCGAGATAATCCTTTTAAAACTTGATATTCAAAGCCTTCAACATCGATTTTACAAAATTGTGGTCCCCCCCATTGTTGAATCATATTATCTAAAGTAGTCACTTCTACTGTGACAGTTTCACTCCAATTTTGATCGGCAAACCGTCCCGTTTTCCACTTATCAGAAAAAGTTGACAAGTAATTGGCATGGCTGCATACTGAAAGTTGCATTTTTCCTGTTTGGTCTGCCAAGCCTTTGTTGACAATGGTTAAGTTTTGATTGTTTTGGTATTTTTGTTTTAAAATTTCTACACAATGGGGTTGTGGTTCAAAGCAGACGACTTTAGCCCCACTAGCCAGGTACAAATCTGCTTTCTGTCCGATGTTGGCCCCGACATCAAAAATTAGATTTCCTTCATCGACTAAATTACGAATAAAATTAATCATCATTGGAAATTACTCTCCTAAGTTAAGGGTAGTATTAGTAATTAGAAGCTAACGGCGCTTAGCATATCATAGATTAGATGCTAAACGCCTCGGTTTGCTCTGGCGGCGTGGGTGGACTAGGAGCTGTTGCTTGCTCTGAGCATGAATCAGCTTCATTTGCCTCTCAGATAATTCAGAGGTCTTGGGAACTGTTACAATCGCTCGTGAGTCAGATGCAGGTTAGCTGGCAATTGTTCCCACTCTCCCTGAGTTGAGGGAGGGGTTCGCTTACCTAACTCTAAGCAGCAGGTTATATTGCGTACTCAGTTTGGTAGAATCAAACTCGCCGACCCTGAACATCTCAACATCTCACAGTAATTTGCCGAATCAATATGAGTAGCTTATTAGAAGGAAATCAAGGAACGACTTCAACTTATTTTAATCAAGGCAACCTGCTGAAACTGTCAGGAAAATGGGAGGAGGCTGTGGCTGCCTACCGTCGCTGTATAGAGCTAAACCCCGATTTTGCTTGGTATCACCACAATTTAGGGGAAGTTTTGGCAAAGTTGGGTCAGTGGAACGAGGCGAGTCGCTGTTACCAGAGAGCTTGCGAACTCAACCCGAATTCGGCTTGGTCTTACCATAATTGGGGGGAAGTGCTGGAACAACAGGGCCAGTTGGGACAAGCGGTGGCGGCTTATCGCCGTGCGG
>JBLNEP010000024.1:0-4589 GCA_050262755.1 Actinomycetota bacterium
CCTCTAGTCATAGATTAACCTTTCTGAGTGAAACTGTCATCTGTTGAAATTACGGAAGAATTGCCTGCCTATCAAATGAATTGTGAACTTTGTTCGATTCCCATCCCTTTAAAAAAGCTGATGACAACAGTTAAACAATCAGGGAGATTTTAATCGATCGGATCTAATTTTTGCTAAATTTTCCTAATTATTAGGACCAGGTAGGACTGTTTTTTTCTGTTGTTCCTGAGCAACTGACCGACCTTAAAATCGATTTTTCTGAGCGAAAGTCCTCTCAGAGAAGACTATCTGAGTCGTCTTGAGATGACTTTTGCTCTTAGATAAAAACTTCAGTCCTGGGTGGTTTCTTGCTGACTAGAACTTGAATGCTTTAACTAAACAGACGCCACTACTTTGAGATCAAAAATCCGCTTAATCGCATCTTCAACTACTTTATCTGGCGTTGAAGCACCGGAAGTCACCCCGACCACAATTTCACCCATTGGTAACCAATCTTTAGTCACTACTAAATCCTGCCCTAAAGGCTTATGTTCGATTTGATTTCCAGGTAAAATCCGTTCAGCACTGTCAATATGATAACAGGGAATTCCTCGCTCAATTCCAATTTCTTGCAAGTGCGTAGTATTGGAAGAATTAAACCCACCAATAACGAGCATGACATCCAGCTTTTCATCCACTAAACTAAACATGGCATCCTGCCGTTCTTGAGTGGCATCACAAATCGTATTAAAACTCTGGAAATGCTCGTTCAACCGATCTGGACCATACTTCCGCATCATTGTACGTTCAAAAAGCTTACCAATCTCCTCAGTTTCACTCTTCAGCATTGTAGTTTGGTTAGCAATACCAACCCGTTCTAAATCTCGGTCTGGGTCAAAACCAGCCGAACAAGCTTTACTAAATTTGCTCATAAATTCATCGCGGTTTCCTCCATTCAAGATATAGTTGCTGACAGATTCAGCTTCTTTCAGATTCAACACCACTAAATATTTATTAGCAAACGAACTGGTAGCAACGGTTTCTTCGTGGTTGTATTTGCCGTGAATAATGGAAGTGTAATCCTTCTTTTTGTGCTTTTCGACCGTATTCCAAACTTTAGACACCCAAGGACAAGTGGTATCAACAATTTTGCAGCCTTTATCATTGAGTAGCTGCATTTCTTGCACGCTCGCTCCAAAAGCAGGTAAGATGACCACATCGCCCTGCTCCACCACTGAAAAATTTTTTTGCCCCTTTTCAACTTCAATAAACTCAACCTGCATCTCCCGCAAATGTTGATTCACCGAGGGATTATGAATGATCTCATTGGTAATCCAAATTCGCTCTGTGGGAAAATGGCGACGAGTTTCGTAGGCGATCGCAACGGCCCGTTCCACACCCCAGCAAAAACCAAAAGCCTGGGCTAACCGGATGGTCACTTCACCCTGTTTGAGGGTATAGTTATTCTCCCGAATTTGCTGAATCAAACTGCTTTGATAAGCAGACTGCATCACGCCAGCCACCTCAGCTTCGTAGCCAAAACCTTTGCGGTGGTAGTTTTCAGACTGTTGGAGCGATCGCTTAAAAGCTTTAGTATCCATGGGACTTCTATGCCAAATCCAGATTAATTCCCTTTGATTTTAAGGCGTTACGGCGAAATGGGAGCCAACCACCGAAAAACAAAGAGACGCAGTTACCTACGTCTCTACAGGGTCATTGGCAATGAAACAAGCGTTACATCTCTTTCATCGAATAAGGAGAATTTGGATCGATAACGCTCAAACCGCTTGCAAATTCTTCTCCGTAACCTTCTTCGCCGTGTTCGTTGATATCCAAACCTTGGTCTTCTGCCGCTGGCTTGACTCGCAACTCCATCACTGCCCCCAAAATTTTGAGGATGACAAAAGTACCAACCGCAGCAAAAATATAGGTTGCAACCACCCCAACAATTTGAGTGATGAGTTGCCCTGGATTCCCAAACAGCAACCCATCGTTGCCAGCACTGTTCACCGCTTTTGTTGCAAAGATGCCGGTGAGAATTGCACCCACCGTTCCGCCAACACCGTGAACCGGGAAAGTATCCAAAGAATCGTCAAATTCCAGCTTCGCCCGCAAGCTAACCGCGTAGAAGCAACAAACTGCCGTGATCGAACCAATCAGCAGGCCACCAATGGGAGTCACAAATCCCGCTGCGGGGGTGACGCCAACCAGTCCGGCCAGGAAGCCAGAAGCAATCCCAACTGCCGTTGGCTTTCCTCTGAGCACCCATTCCACGATCGCCCAGGTTAAACCTCCAGCCGATGTTGCCACCATGGTCGCCACAAAGGCCACAGTCGCCAACGATCCTGAAGCTAAGGCACTACCACCGTTAAACCCGAACCAACCAAACCACAGCAGCCCAATACCCAACAGGACATAAGGGACATTGTGGGGGGCATGGGGTTTAATCATAAAGTCTTTGCGGGGCCCAATCACAAAAGCTGCAACCACCGCAGAAACACCAGAGCTAATATGGACAACTGTACCCCCTGCAAAATCAAGCGCTCCCATTGCTCCCAGCCAACCTCGACCCCAGACCCAGTGAGCTAAGGGAGAGTAGATGAAGGTAGACCAGAGCAGGATAAACCAGAAATAAGCTTTAAAACTCATCCGTTCTACGATCGCGCCTGAAATCAGTGCTGGTGTGATGATGGCAAACATCATCTGATACACCATAAACACTTGGTGGGGAATAGTCCCGGCGTAACCAATCGGGTCAGGCTTGTCCGCCCCGACATTGTTCAAAAACATCCAATCGAGTCCACCAATGAGGCTTTCAAAACCTTTAGCAAAACCATCAGAGGCGGGGGTGGAGACATCAAAGGCGATACTGTAGCCCCACAGCACCCAAGTGACACCAACCAGAGCCATGAGGATCAAGCTCATCATCATCGTATTGAGGACGTTGCGCGATCGCACCAGCCCTCCATAGAAAAAGGCCAGGCCTGGAGTCATTAACAGCACTAATGCCGACGATACCAACATCCAAGCTGTATCGCCTGTATCAATGGGATTTTTGGCGGCTGCTTCCTGAGCTTGAGCCAAGGCTGTTCCAGCCAGGGGCCCGTTCAGTAGCCAGAGTGTAACCAACCCAATCGTGAGAACTTTTTTTAGCACGTTTAGATACCCCCAACGCAGAAGGGATTAGCAGGGATGACCTTGCATTCGACCATTTGTTAACTTCTCAAATCTGTATCCTACGATACAGCTTTGAGGGCATCAGAGAGGCTGTAGAATTCAGCTTCAGGTTCTTTGACAATGCCTGAGCAGGTAGCATTCACCTCTGATCTTGATTTCAGTTGCATCGACAACAGGGGGAAAGGGAACAGAGGAAACGAAGATCGACTCAAATGTGGGCATTCGCTTGGTCCAGAGTTTCCCTTTTCTTAACAAGATGGAGACTACCGGATTTGCTCTGACTGAGGTTTTGGGTCGAGTTCAAGTTGACTGTAAAGTTTTAGGGCCGATCGCCACACCCAATAACCGCGATCGTTCAAGTGTAAGCCATCGGTGCTGAGTTCCAGCCGCAGATTACCGTTAGCATCCGCAAAAAGTGGGTGTAAATCTAGAAACAAAACTCCTTCTTCGCTGGCGATCGCCTTCAGTTGGTGATTGAGTTCCCGAATGCGCTCGTTGGGAATCGCTTTGAGGCGATCGCGTCCCTCCCAAGTCGCTTTCTCTCCACTGTGTGGCAAAATCGACTGCACCACAATTTGAGCATTGGGGTGAAAAGACCGCAAATCACGGATGATCTGCCGTTGATTTTCCAAAATCGTGTCCTCCTCCACCCCCCGGATCAAGTCATTAATGCCAATCATCACAAAAATCGTCTCAGCTTGAACCCGGTCAAACAAAGACAAACGCTTCCGCAAACCAGCAGAAGTTTCCCCAGAAATTCCTTGGTTGAGCCAACTTCGCTCTCTCGGCAAAAGTTGAGGCGGAAACCACAAACTCAGAGAATCTCCAGCCAGGATCGTCAAGCGTTGGGGCTGGTTAGTCGCTGCCGCTTCCGCTTCGCGTCCGAGTTGAGCAACCCACTGCTCATAAGTCCACTTATGGCGAGGTCCCCACAGAGGTAAATCTTGGTTGGCAGCAGTAGTTAACCCCTGTCTCAGGGTTTTCTCCTCAAGGCTAGTTGCATTGGCAGAGGCACTCACTGCGGCATGATCCGGTAACTTATGTTCCCGCAGTAAGAGCTGGACGACTGTCAGGATTAACAGCCCGTTGGAAGCCAGGGATAACAAGGCCCAAGCCGGAATGGTTTTCGATCGAGTAAACACTGGAGCTGATGCAACGGGGTTTCAACAAAGTTTATCGCGCATTCCTCTTCTCAATTGAGATTTCAGGCAAGTTGGTGATACTCAGCTTTTGGTCATCGAAACTAATGGGTCTGAAACCCCGTCCTTAAGGACGGCTTTACACTTCACATCCTAGCCATTAGAATGTGAAGATGGAAAAATCGTTTAGCTATCGATTCTATCCCACATCCGAGCAGGAGTCGCTCTTGAGGCGAACTCTGGGATCTGTACGTCTTGTCTACAACCGCGCCCTCGCCGCCAGAACACAGGGGT
>JBLNEP010000025.1:0-16096 GCA_050262755.1 Actinomycetota bacterium
CAACCGATCGGTTGGAGCGCCAGTTGGCAGCTTTTGCAAAACTTACGACCCGCTACCAGCTTAGGTTGGTTCAGTCTGCCTGTCTGGTTTGGCTTTCAAGCGGTAGATTTCTTTGTCTTGGTCAGTGGTTTTGGCTTGATGGTGTCTCTGCAAGGCAAAGACCTGGAATTGGCACCCTTCCTGCAAAGCCGTTTGCTGCGTCTGTTGTGGCCGTTCTGGACTAGCGCCTGGTTGCTCTACCCGACTCTGTGGCTGGTGGGGAGTTTGACCCACAGCTACTATCCCGATGCTTGGCATACTTTCTCTGGGGCTGCTTTTCCTCTGACTTTTGATTATCGGGGAGAACCGTTGCTGCTCAGTAGTGGGGTCTGGTGGTTCCTGCCGTTGATTATCAGCTTGAGTTTGGTGTTTCCACTGTTATGGCGTTGCTTGCAACTCTGGGGAACCACTCGGTTTCTGCTGGTGTGCTTGCTGGTGACTGTGGTGTTCCGCCTTTTGGCTGTCTACTACTTTGGCGGTCATCCCATCTACACGATCCTGTTTACCCCTGCCTTAGAACAACCGTTTAAGTTGTTTTTGTCCAAACTGAGTACCTTTGCCCTCGGTATGGCAGTGGGTCAAGCTTATCTGCAAGGCAAAGGTCCGCTGTTTTGGCGTTCTGAGTTGGCTTTGGTTGTTGGTGGGGCGTGTTACAGCGCGGGGATGCTGACTCAGTTTTATCAATGGGGTTGGGTGGTGTGCGATTTGTTAACTCCCGTTGGTTTGGCTTTGCTGGGGATGGTGTTCTTTCGTCCCCTCGATGGACTCTCTGCTCTCAAGCCGTTGTTTTTACTGATGGGACGTGCCAGTTACACTTTCTATTTGCTTCACGATGTCACGATGGGCCGCGCGATCTTGCTCTATGTCAAAGGCAATGTGGAGCGCTATCATCTGCTATTGCCACTTGGGGTCGCGGCCACTCTCCTGTTAGCAATTGGGGTGGATCTCCTCACACCTTGGGTGAAACGTGGCTGTCTTTATTTGATTCAACAAGTCGATCGACGTTTGATTTTATAACCTAACTTCCTAGTTCCTAGGTGATTTTTTATTTAGCAAAATAACACAGCGTTTTTCAGTCTCAAACGCTACTTTTCGCTACGTTTTTTGTAGTGAAATCAGAGTATTTTTGATCGCTGGGAACGGATGTGTTAGGAGAAGCAGAACCAATCTAACTTTCCTCTAATTTTAGCGCTAATGAAAAACATTGAATTTGTCTTATTCCTCTTAGTGACAAATTTTGGTACAACGGGATTTTACCTTTGTATTGCTCCAGAAATTGATTACATTTTGTACCTTCTTGCCGTTACTATCATTATCTTTTTTTCCAGCTTAAGGTTAGTTGAGCATTTGATTTCGCTTTTTGCTTCGGAATTGCCTTATGCCACTCCTACTTCAAGGTCTAAAGCTTTTTCCTCAAAATTAAGCGCTAAATTGAATCAATTTACTGTTGTTATTCCGGCTTACTTGCCTGCTGAACAAGATATTATCTTGGATACTATTAACTATTTTTTATTACTAAGACTTCCTTTCAAAATCATTCTGACTTACAACACACCTTATGATTTGCCAATCGAGAAACAATTTAGTAAATTACCGATACAAGTATTCAAAGTTCCTGGGAGTCAATCGAAAGCAGAAAACATCAACTATATTTTGCGACAAATCAAAACCAAGTACGTTGCCATTTTTGATGCCGATCATGCTCCGCTCCCCGAGAACTTTTCTAAAGCATTGTATTGGTTACAAAATGGTTATGACATTGTACAAGGCACTTGTTTACCCGTGCCAAACTCACCCTTAGCTCGATTTTTAAGTGTCGAGTTTAACCAAATGTACAATATTAACCATATTGCCAGACCAAGACTCTGGAATTTTGCGATATTTGGGGGTTCAAATGGTTATTTCAAAACTAAAATATTGAAGCAGCTTGCCTTTGACCACAAAATGCTTACGGAAGATATCGATCTTTCTTTAAGAGCTTTATTAAGTAAGATGAAAATTCACTTCGACCGAACGATTATTAGCTATGAAAAAGCCCCCCAAAATCTAAAAGAACTTTGGAAACAACGAACCCGTTGGTCACAAGGATGGTTACAAGTGAGTTGCAAATACGCAAAAGTTATTCTCTGTTCCGATACCCGTAAGTTTTCTTGGAGACAGAAAATCGGATTGTTGTTGCTTCTTCCCTTCAGAGAGTGGGGACAATTTATTTGTTTGCAGACGTTACCTTTGGCGATCGCGATGTCGGTTCAGCTTGGGAATTGGAATTGGGCAAACATTTGGTTACTCACTTTTATCGTTTTGCTAGTTTTTCTGTTGGTAGAACCATTGTGGGTGGCGATCGTCAAAGATCGAAACAGTGCCAACTGTACCTGGTTTATTGTTTATGCGCTCTTGAGTCCTCTCTATTTGCTTTTTCTGAAAGTTGTAACCTTATATGCTTACTTTAGAGAAATTAGAGGCAGTCGCCGTTTTGAGGTAACTTGTAAAGCTGGTGCTGGAAAGCAGGCTACAGAACTCAGGGCTGTTTCCTTCTCAAATTTTAGCACAGCTAAAGTTTGAGAAGGGGACATCAATATGTTTAGCAAAATCCTGTATTTCTGGCTTTGCTCACAAGTTAATAATACTAAAGCGAAAACCTGCATTCATCAAGGGTCTAAAAGGCATTAAAAATCCTCTCAAGCGCTCCCAAATTGGATACTAGACCTCAAAACGTTTGCACTTTTTCCCCTTTCCCTCCTTTTTTCCCCTTTCCCCCTTTTATTTAATAGCAATAGCGGCCGCTAGAATTGGGTTTAGGTTGCTCTTGCGAAATGCGAGTTGCTCCTAAAATAGTAGAGACAATCACACATCGTTTCGTTTTACCGAGTTGGGGGTGGATGAATGTGAGAGTGCCGAGGGTCTCCAGGCTAGTTTGACCGCATTCGTCTCCTTCTTTATACACAGGACATCCTCTGTGGTTAAAGATAATGCGACGGACGATATTGATCGTTGAACTTGTTTCTCGATTGGTAACAGGATTAACCTTTAATAAGCTTGTCTGTGAGGGTGCCGTATCAATTTGAACCTTTGCTCCTAAGTCTTTCCATTCATGGGCGGGGACGCTGGCGGGAGGAATATCGGCTGAGTGTACGGCCAACTGTACGACATCACTCAGTTGTCTGAAGCTAGCTTGCCAGCCCTTTTTGTCACGTTTGCCATTGCTTTGGGCGGTTCGCATTGCCCAGTGAGCGCGCTCGATGGAACGAGTCAGGTGGTAATGGTTAATAAAGGCTTGCCAGGTGGGAACTACGACCGCACTGAGTATACCTAGAATCAATAAAACAACTAAAACCTCTAGCATGGTAAAACCTGCATTGCAGAGTTTGCTTCTGCTGCTGGCTCGATCGTTCATTAACACTATCAATGCACCCCTTAGTATTAATTATCGAGAAACTGCTCAGCTATTTGTCGCTCAGGTAGATTTAATTAATATTAAGCTCAAGCTTGCTTTTTTGCTAGAGACAAGGGGAGTTAAACCAGCAGGATTGGATATAATTTAAATTAATCAATCTTATGATTAAGGTTGATGGTTATGGACAATCAGCACCCTCGGCAGTCCTCATGGTTCCTAAGATAGTTTGGATAATTGTACATTGCTTAGCAGTGCCTTCTGGGGTCGAAACTGTGACTGTAAAACCATCAGTAGCTTGTGGAGGTGTTGAGGTAACTGGTTGTGGTGTCACAGTGCCTTGATAACTAAAGGTGATTGAACTTCCTGTGGCGCCATTCATCTGAGTAGAAACTTTAACCTGACCCGGTTTGATTTCACCATTAGCACTTAAGGTCTGAGTCTGCGAGCCAATCGCAACCTGTGCTGGATCGCTGGTAGTAGTAAATACAACTGACACATCTGTCTTATTCAACTTAGCTTGACTCTGTGCCGTCTGCAAAGCTCGCAAAACTGCATCATTTACAGTCCGAATTCGTTGGCGGGTGATGAATGCTTCCCAACTGGGAGCGGCGATCGCGCTTAAAACACCGACGAGCAATACGACTACAATTACCTCTAGCAGAGTAAATCCTGCTGTTGATTGAGTTGGCAGGACTGTCGCTTTTTGGCTCGACTGTCGCAGATATCTGTTAGCCGTTGCTTGTCCTAAAGAGTGCTGAAAAAAAGTTAATAATAGTAAACGTTTCATGATTGATTTTCTCCTATTTTTATCCTTGACTTCCCACTCTCCTCAAGCTTTTGAAATCACCAAAAATTAACCTCACTTTCCTAAACCTCCTCGTCCTTGTACCTGAATCGTAACTGTTGGGCAGTAGGCAGAAGGAGATGCGGGAGGTGTAGGGCAAGTAGTAGCATTTGTATCGCTTCGGCGCAGGGCGTTTGCGATGAGGGAGACTTTTGCTAGATTATTGTTAGTTACAACTGGAGCAGGGAAGTCAAAGATATAATTAGCCAGAATATTGGGAGCCTTAAAATTAGCTCCGAGGGTGGGTTGACTGGGCGCAGTTGTGTTCGTTGGGTTGGTTAGATCAACCTTCGGATTAAACGCATCATCTTTTTTCCTGATATCACTCGCTGTTGGACACCCACCTGTGATCGTATCGCAAAGATATTTTGTAGAATCGGTAGGATCTTTCACTCCATCCCGAACTTCATAGCGGGCAATTCGTTGAGGACAGGAGCCTTCAGCGCTATCTGGCTGACACCAAGTAGTATCTTTGTCTGTAAATACATAATAGGCTACCAAGGAAAAGACATAAGTATCATTGAGGCAATCTTCCGTAGCAGAAGCTGTACAATTAGCGACTGGCAGTACATCTTTCACAAGCTGGCGTTTCCAGAAAACCAGTTTAGGTGTTCTCTTCGTGTTTCCTGGCTCAGGCAGGTAGTTCCTGATCGTATTAATTCCCGCTTGATCGTAAATATAAATTGCCTGTTGTAAATCTTGGGCCATGAAATCTATCGCCGCTTGAACTTCTTGTTCACTGACAGCCTTCGTTTGTTCTCTGCGGTCGTTGTTGAGGATATCAATCACGAAGGCAAATAAAGGTGTCAGAATCAAGAAAGCCATGATCATACCGACCAGGAGTTCAACCATTGTGAAGCCACCTGAACTCTGAGTCTCCTGAGAGTCTCTGCATTTTTGCTGATTTTTTAGAAGCAACCTGAGTAAACTGTTCATAGTGACTTCTTCCTGGATCTGATTTTTTTAATTTGCTAGTGCTTAGATTTCTAGCTCATGGAGAGGTGGTATTACCGCAACCTTCGAGTCGCTGGCAATAACTATCAAAGCCTTTTTGACCAGTTGGACTAATTTCTGTCGTCATAGTAACCACAGGAGCGCTGAGATTACTAATAGCATTGGTAACATTTGTAGATGCGCTTGTTGTAACAAGATTATCCACACCTGCTTGAAATGCACTGGCTCTGTAAACTCGAACCCCTAATAAGTAGCCTTGTTTAGGATCGTTAGTTGCACCTGTGACATTGGGAATACTCCGAAAACCCTGAACGATCATGTCTCGCTGACTACTGCTATCGCACTTGCCATCTCCATCAAAATCAACGCAAAATAACTTGTTGGGAGCTGCAGGAGCCGTACAATAATCATTGGCTGTTGGGCAATTCAAAGTGCTATTGGTGGGAGCTGCTGATGAAGTAAAATTACCTCTTGAGTTTTTCATTTGGTCGGGAGTGAGAGAAACTTCAGTGATTATTGGATTGAAAGTAGTACCACTTTTAGTAGTGACTCGCTTGATCGGGTCCTGACTCACCCAATCAATATAGGTTCTAGCGGCTTGTGTTGCCAGTTCTACCCGCCTCGCTTGTAGCCGAGTGCCGATCGAAAAGACGATCACCGGCGCGACGGCTGTCATCAAGGTGGCAACGACCACCATTGCAACAATCGCCTCCAAGATGGTATAGCCAGCCTCCCCTTGAGCCTTGCGCCCAGTTTCTTTCCTGCAAAACTGACTTAGTTGAATATAAGAAGCTATCTTCCTTGTACTCATGGTTAATCACCCCGCTCTTAATAATTAGTCAAAGGTAGACAGGAAGAGTCGCGATTGGGAACTGCTTTGTTTTGGAAGTTGTCCGTCTTATTTACATCTACTCCTGCACACACGAGAGTTTTTAGCCAATCGTCACTCTGACTGATGCCTCGGAAGTATTCGTTTGAGGGAGCCAGCGTCTTGCTAGTAAACCGTTGGCCGAATAAATCAGGGACCTGAGACAAAATGCCTACATCAAAACCCCATTGCCGCTTTCCAGGGAAGTAGAAAGGAGACCTACTTTCAAAAGCGCCCCCTCTGTAGAGAAAGCCAGTATAGCTGTCTTTCCAGCGATAATCTGCTTTGCTACCACTCAGGGTATAGAACAAACGCGAAGCACTGCCTACGCTGGAGTCGGCTGGTTGAGCGGGGCCCGTTGCATATTGGCTTTGTCCCGACTGGATGAAATTACCACTGATGTTAACGGTGCGGGTGGTACCTGAGGCAGTGCTAGCACCCCAGTTCTCCAGCAGGCGCACGAAGTTAGGTAAACCGCCTCCTTGCTCGCCTGCCCCTGGAGAAGGTCTGGAGGGACTGTTCCGAGCGACAAAAGTGGCATTAAAAATGGTTGGGTTATTAGCAACACCACCAATTGTAATTCCCGGTGAGGCTTGCTTGATCCATGGGGAGCCATGAAGCGAGGAGTTTAAATCACCTGCTGTCCCTCCAAAAGCTGTAGTCACACTAGAATTTGGTGTTCCTATGGCTGAGTGAATGTTCAAAACCGGCACTAGCAGAGGCTGGTCTTTGGCATCTTGGATCGGTTGATAGATCAACAACCGATTCGTTTTGTCATAGCTAACGGTTGCTGTTCCTCCAGATGCTGGGTGGAAATTGGCCGAATTAGTGGTTTGGAACCAGAGTGCATTGTTTTTTGTGGGAGGAACAGTATTACTGTTCAGTGGGTAAACCTGAAAATTAGTACCATTAATTCCTAGTACAACTAAGTTACTGGAGTCGCTGGTGGGAGCCGATATTGAGGTAGACCCATTTGAGCTTAACTCACCAATAGAAGGATCAGTAGGAGCAGCAGGATTAGCCTTTCGCCTGAAAGCGACGCGACGAGGAAAACCTTGGTATTTTAGAACAGCAGTATCAGTTGGCAACGAAGCTGTTGTAAAGTATATAGTTGCGTCATAAGGAGCGCTAGTGCCACTAGTCCCCAGCAGATCCCACGAGTGTTTCCAATTCGACGGATCTGACGAACTTAAATCTACATACCAATCTTTAGGTTTTTCACACTCAGAAACAGGTAATTTAGGGCATACTTCCATTAAATATTCTGGAAAATTTGCCCGTCGCTGTACTGGTGTCACTCCATTAATTAAATAAGAAGTCTGAAAGCTAGATTGGGGATAGGGGGGATTGCTAGGGCTAGAGCCTACCCAATCAGCACTGGTGACAAAATTGTTGTAAAAGAATCCATTCTTCAGCCTGGTAGTGACAGGAGTATCAGTAAAGGCAGGAGAGCCAACTACAGTGTCAGTATCGAGATTGTTATTAAGGTCGTAGTCTCCTTGAGAGCGGAAGCCGTCATAAAAGGTATTGGATAGCAGTGTGATGGCATCTGCAATAATCGTTGCAGGCCGCCACTGATCGCCAGTGCCACTGCAACCAGGCTGATTTTGCCGACAAGCAAATCTTTGATCCAGACCCAGATCGGCAGCAGCAGTCGAACGACCGTAAAAGCTAGAACCGGTGAGCAATTTGTTCTGGAATTCCTCGATAATTTTGCCACTGGAGCTAGCACTGGGATCGGGGTCTTTGTGGAGGTTGAAGCCGATTAAGCCACCGGGTTCTTGGTTAGCTTTGATATAAGTTGGCACATTACTGATTAAGATCAGACCTTTTTCGATGTCTCGGTAGGTATTGGTATTATCTTTGCGACCTAAGTTAGAACCATTCACCAACCGGATGCCATTAGGCCGTCGCGATGGGTCTAATTTAAAGTCGGAGGCACTTACTAAGAGTTCTTTGGGAGAGGGACTATTGAGGGTGTTGGCGGGGTTGGCTGGATCGTCTGCGGAGCTAACATCTGGGAGAGCATCGTCGCGGGTGGCATAGATAATGCCACTGTTGGGCAATAGGTATTCCGTGTTTGTGCTGGTGACACTCGTGACAGCAATGGATGTTTTTCGCAACAGATTCAGGTCGATGTCTGTCACCCGAACTTCTAAAGGTTGACGCTGTTCTAGAGGGAGCGTGTACTGATCGTCGTTGGTGTTGTTGCCATCTCCATCCAGGTCACTACTATCGGTGTCGGTTCGTAATTTGGTAATGTCAGCAATCTGTAGCCAGTTTAAACGATTCGCTGTCGTTGGAGTTGCAGGCAGGTTCCGGAGCTGACGGGTGAGGGATTTCACTTCCCGACCATCGAGAAATGCTGATTCTTTAATCGCACCATGAGGAATGATCGGAGCGGCTTGAACTGTGAGGTCGCCATTGAGGATGCCGATCGCACAGTTAGCAGCATCAATCGCTGACCAATCTGCGATCGTGCGAGCAGCTGTAGCCTTAGCAAGGGCATCCGCGAGGGGTTTATTAACCAAGCGACCGTTAGGGAATGTCAGTTTGGCTTGTTCTTGTAATTCTGCGCTGTATTGGGTTCGATTGGAAACCGTGCTGTACACCACTCCATTATTGGAGCGGGCTCCAGCAGTAGCGGTTGGTTGAGTTCCTGGAGAGGAGTTATCTGCGAGTTTACCGATTGTGCCAAGGGTATCAGTCAGGTTCGTATCAATCCCGCCACTCACATCGGGCAAGGCAACACCGGTGGCATCGGGCCACTTTTGGGGATTTCTTGCTGTGATTGCATTCGTTGGATCGTAGTAACTGCTGACGCAAGCGATGGGTTTTTGGTCAGCATCTGCATTTTGTGCGTAGTGATAAACTGCCGTTGCCCGCATCCGCAGATCGGGCCAAGGGGTGGGAAGTGTACTCTCATCAACAGCAGGGGTACTGGGATCGTCAACCTGTGGCACTGTCATCGGCATCGTGTCAGGCCAAACCACTAAAGGACTGGATGAGGGGCGATGAGCGTTCAGCAAAGGAGTCGCGCTGATCTGACTAATGCTCGATCCTGACCGATAATAAATCCCTGCCCCGGTCACAATTCGCATCCCGCCGGAATTTTCGTAAGATTTGGGTTTTTTCCCAGCTTCACTTTCCCAGAAACCACCACGACCTGTATCTCCCAGATCCGGGAGGGTATCGCTCTGGCTCTTCCGAGTTCGCTGATCCGTTGTATTATTACCGCTACTATCCTGCCAAACTTGATTGGCAACGTTTTGCGTTTGTCCTTTGTCTGTGATCACGGTGCCAGTATCCTGCATCCAATAAGCAGGTAAACCGTTCCCCACTACCATGCGATCGCCGAGCAAACTTTCTTTGTCTGGGGCCGGACTCTGATCCGGGTTTTGTGCCTTGAGATATTTAAATCCTCCTACTTGACTATCAATCGGAGTGTCATTGCTTTCAGAGGTGGCCACTTTCATCCAGTTGGCTGGTGGCAGGATGACTGAACCAGAAAACACATTCTGATAGTTAGAGGAGGTTAAGGGATAATAAGCGCTCAAGGCGCCCAAGAGCGTTGCCATGCTGGAACCAGCGGGAGCTTCTTTGAAGGTTACGCGGCGAGTGCGGTCTTTGAAGTAACCCTCCAGCACTTGTTTGAGAATTGCCCGCTTGTCTCCATTAGGGTTGTCTTCAACTTTTTTATTAAATGCGTCTTTGACTTCCTTTGGGTACTTGGCGACCGCACTCACTGTGGTTTCATCAATGGGGACATTATTAGGATAAGCACCCACTGGATTTGGGGGCGCGCCATCGTGTAGCCAAAGCGCCGCCGTTACCAGCGTGCCAATGCGTTCGCTATAGGCTCTGGTGTTGTAACCGATCAGACTGCCACCGCTGTCGGTGGTTGTTTTGTTATTGGTGTTGTCAATTGATTCATAAGGAGTTGGAGGAGTTACACCTTTGCCAAAGAAGCGATGGATGAAAATATTGCCAGTATTGTCATAAGTTGTATCTGCAACCACTGCCCCGTTGGCGATATTTCCTGAGACAACGATCTTGCTATTTTCCATTTCATAAAAGCAAGAATTTGGATCGCTGACTTGATAGAAAGCAACAGGACCGTTAAAGTTTGTGGTTGAAGCTAATAAATTGCTATTCGTAAAGACTCGCCCGTTTAAGCTGAAGCCGGAAACGCCACTGATTTCTATATCATCATCAAACCAGACCGCGTTGTTGTTCAGGGGGAGGCGACTGCGGTCTTGCTGCAATTCCAGGGCAGAAAAGCTAATTTTTCCGGCTTGATATTTACTTTGATCCGCACCAGGAATTACAGTGTTGATATAATCTTGGGTAATGGGTACATTGGCAACGTAGATAAAGAAGCTTTTCTTTAATTTGCCTTCTAATTTGTACCAGTCAGAGTCACCGACAACCGCAGACGCATTCCCCAGGGCTGCTTGACAAATTGCACTCAGGGAACCACCGGGTGGCATCGGTGGAGTTCTAGCATCCAGGGGCTTTCTAGCTCGATTAAATTGTCCAACTTTATTGGGGTCTGGATCGCTGGTAATCCGACTTGGGCTACGGAAGGTAATGGCGTAGAGAGTAAAGGTGTCAAATTTCCCATCGTTATCTGTGTCAACGGGAAATCGCCAAGCCGTTTTAATATTCTCATACTTACTGAGGTCTAGAACCGCTTCGGGAGGGCTAGTTGGATCGGCATCAATGGTGCCGTTACCGTTAACGTCGTAGACAAGTTTTAACCTGGTTTCATCACCAAAATCATAAAGATAAATTTTTTTGCCATTAACTACCTGGCTTTTGTTAAATTCAGTGTAGAGAGAATAATCGTTTGGAGTCGAGGAGAAGGAGCCTACTAAGCGGTCTAACTTCGCGCGAGCTCTCTGAATTCCAGGGGTTGCCGCGGCGAGGGTTGCTTGATCCACTCTAAAATTCCGGGCATTGTTTAAGCGGTCAAAGGAGCGTAGGGTAATTGCTACCGTCAGCAGCACCACCACCAATAACACCATCGTAACGGTTGGTAACACAAACCCCGCTATTTGCAAATTAGCACGGCGACTTCTGGCCATGAGCGATCGCATCAGCGACCTCATCACCCGTTTCGCTGCTGCTTTGGAAAGCTTCCCAACCTGTCTTAACAGAGATTGGACAACTTTAACTAATTTGCGCTTTAACATAGACGCCTTCCTGGTTCCATGAATTAAGAGGGTCGCTGCCCTATGAGGGCGGTTAATGGTCTGAGTCGGTGCAAGTAGCAAGCTCTACTTGCAAATGGTTCAGCTTATCTGCTAAAATCTTAAATTTAGTCTTTGCGACTCACGTCACTTTCCTCCGTTGTAACAGATCCCATTGCAGGGCTGCACTGATAAAAACACGAATTTAGTAATGAAAACTGCCACAACCGGACAGCAAATTTACGGAGGAAACAAGCAAACCAAGCCCTGACACTTACTAGCTTGGAACGAAATCACCGATAGTAGGTTGCGCCCCGTCACAGACCCCACGTGATAGCGATCGCCCGACAGCTCACCGATCTGGTGAATTCCACCGATCTTGTCTCAGCTTTAGTTACACCTTCACTTAGGAGTCTAACACTAGACTATATTTAGCATTCCCCATTCCCGCAGCAAATCGATCAGGCCGGGCAAAATTAATTAACGCCTGACCTCCCTTTCCCCCATTGGTGACAACTTAACGTCAAAGGTATGTCAGTCAACTGTTTAACGCTTAGTTTTTCGTTCGCGGTAGCGATGCGGAGCATTATCCCCCCTAGCCCCCCTTAAAAAGGGGGGGACAAGAGTCTTCTCCAGTTTCCCTTCTCCAGGCAGGACAAGAGTCTTCTCAACTCTCCCTTCTCCAAGGGGATTTAGGGGGATCGAGACGATGCTAAAAGCCAGTTCCTCAAGGGTTTTAGTCTTAAGTTGACACCAATGGGACTTGATGCCTCCCATGTCGTTTGTAATCAACGACTATACTTTTTCTAGCTATGTTTGTTTAAAGAAGCAGGCATCGTAACCTTGACTCAACTCATCCTGCCTCCCCAAACCACCTCAACCCATAAGGACACCCTGTGAAGCAACCTCCACTACAACTCGCAGAAAAACTTCAACACTCCCCCACCCCCACTCCCTCAATACCCAATTTCCTGATCGTCGGTGTCCAAAAGGGCGGCACCACTTCCCTCTACAACTACTTGATCCAGCATCCCCACATCGCCCCCGCCAGCGAAAAAGAAGTTCATTTTTTTGACCTTAACTTCCACAGAGGCTTAGATTGGTATCACGCCCAATTTCCCCGCGTCGCCGATGGCAAAAACCTCCTCACTGGAGAAGCGAGTCCCTACTATATCTTTCATCCCCGCGTCCCACCCCTGATCCATCAGCACTTTCCCCAAGTCAAACTGATCGTCCTGCTGAGGAACCCGGTCGAGCGAGCCATTTCTCACTATTATTACTATGTCAAAATTGGCTTTGAGAAACGTTCCTTAGAGGATGCGATCGCCACAGAAACCGAACTTCTCGCCGGCGAAACCGAACTTCTCGCCGCCAGTCCCAACTATTACAGCTTCTACCACCGACACTACACCTATCTAGCGCGGGGTCGCTACCTCGAACAACTGCAAACCTGGTGGCAATACTTCCCCCAAGAACAACTCTTAATCCTGAAAAGCGAAGACTTTTATACTCAACCCGCCGCCACCTTCAACACCGTCTTAGAGTTCCTCGAACTACCATCCCATCACCTAGAAACCTACATCAAATACAACACCGGAACATATCCCCCCGTTAGTGCAGCCATTCAGCAACAATTGAGAGAATATTTCCGGCCTTACAATCAACAACTCACAGAATATCTCGGCAGAGATTTTAATTGGGATTAGTTATATTCCTTCCAGTGACACCAGAATTTTCGTTGACGGTTGACAGTTAACACTGAACTATCAGCCATCAACCAACGATTAATAATGGTGCAGATTAATTCCCGCTTCCCGTGCCATCGCTTCCAAACCCTTGCTTTCGAGAGTTTTAATCGCTTTTGTAGACAAGCGTAACCGTACCCAGCGTTTCCCTTGCTGCCACCACACCCGCTTCCACTGCAAATTTGCATTTTGCAACTTGTGAGTGCGGATGTGGGAGTGGGAAACTGCGAAACCATTATTCGCTTTTTTCCCCGTTAATTGACATTTCCGAGCCATAGAACCCTCCAACTTAAAATTTTGACGCAATTTTTTATTATAGAGCTTTACCAGAAGAGCGGGGAAACTAACCTGAGCTGAAATTGAATGGCAGCGGGTGGCACAGGCAAAATGCCTGTGCTCCTACCCCTCGATCGATCCTACATCGCTCGTTCCGTCAAGCGAGTCAACACCTGATTTGACCGCTCGACAAAATCCTTCATCCCCTCCGCATCAAACCCTTTTTGGGCCATCAGCGCTAGATCGTACACATGGCGACAAATCATCGTAGCCAACTCAGCCGAAGGCGACTCGCCACTGCCTTGGATAATGGTTCCCTGGCCTAAACTCGCCAGATTTTGAATTAACGGGTGCGCCGTATTCACCAGTAAAATATGCTCCTCTGGGAACTGCGCCGCCTGCTGCTGTAACAACGCGGTCATATCCCGCAACCGTCGCAGCGCTTCCGGCAACAGCACCATCGCCGGCGGTGTGATCTGGGCCCCATCTGACTTCAGCGCCTCGGTGCGGATCGTCACCTTCGGCAGATTGAGTGCTTTCTGGAACAATTCCTGAATTTGTTCGCCGCGAGTTTTGTTGGTATTGGGGTCAACAATTTCTGCTGTTTTGTCTTTATCAATCAGGGTTTCATCCAGTTCTGAGTCTACCCGCGAGAACTTCACCTCTTGATGCTCTCGCTCCAAGAAACTGATGAAGTGTGTATCAATGAAGGAATCGAGAAACAGCACTTCTAACCCTTGGCTCTTATGGAGTTCGACATAAGTTGCCTGAGATACTGGATCGGTGCAGTAAAACACCCGGTTTTCGTGGCGCTTTTGATTGCGCTCTAAATACTCTTGAAGGGTTGTATAAGGCTGAGTCGAAGTAGACTGCTTCGGCGTCACCTCTTGCCAGGCGTCCCCAACTTCCGCCTGGACTTCCACCTTCGCCGCCTGTGCTTCTGCTTGCGGTTCCGCTGATGGTTGGTAAGTGCTGCGGTAAATTAAGATTTCTTCGACTTGCTTCTTGAATTTCTCATCATTGAGAGCACCGAACTTGACAAAGGTGCCGATATCCTGCCAGCAGCGAATATACTCATCGCGGTTGTCGCGGTAGAGCTCCTTGAGGCGATCGCCAACTTTTTTGGCAATGTAATCTGCGATTTTCCGCACGGTGCGGTTGGTTTGGAGAGAACTCCGAGAAACATTCAGCGGAATATCGGTACTGTCAATGACTCCCCGCAGCGGTAGCAGGAATTTGGGAATAATTTCTTCGCAGTGTTCGCTGACAAACACCTGATTGCAGAACAGTTTAATGTTCCCTTGGGTGATATCGACATCCGGCCGCAGTTTGGGGAAAAAGAGAATTCCATTCAAGATAAATGGATAGTCTGTGTTGAGATGCACCCACAGCAGTGGTTCTTCTTGGAAAGGATAGAGGTAGCGGTACAGTTCTAAATAATCTTCTTTTTTGAGACTATTCGCTGATTCCCGCCAAATTGCTTTGTGCTTGTTGATGACTTCTCCATCCAGCTTAATTGGGACTGGCATGAAGTCACAGTAAGTTTTGATCAGTTGCTTGATGCGACTGCTTTCGAGATATTCCTGCTCCTCATCTTGGAGGGTGAGGGTAATGGTGGTGCCGCGCTCGGTGCGAGGAGACTCTGACAGTTCAAAGATGGGCGAACCATCGCAAGACCAATGAACAGATTGGGCGCCTTCTTGGTAAGAGAGGGTATCAATTTCTACCTTCTTGGCCACCATGAAGGAAGAGTAAAAACCCAAACCGAAGTGACCGATAATCGCATCGTCACCGCTGCCTTTATACTTTTGGATAAATTCTTCAGCACTGGAGAAAGCGACTTGGTTGATGTATTTTTTCACCTCGTCGGCGGTCATGCCAATGCCATTGTCTGAGATGGAAAGCGTTTTGTTATCTTTGTCAATCGCAATCTGAATTTCTGGCTCGCCGATATCGCCGGAAAATTCCCCGGAACGGGAAATCATTTTGAGTTTAGCAATGGCATCTACGGCATTGGAAACCAGTTCCCGCAAGAAGATTTCGTGGTCGGTGTATAGGGACTTCTTGATAATCGGGAAAATATTCTCGGTATGAATTGTAATGGTTCCCTGTTCAAGGACTGTCATAGGTTTAATAGAAGTGATTTAGATTGACACTTGATGCTAGGGAGAATGGGGTCAGGAGTTGGGGAGAGGGGAATCGATCGCTTCACTCTGCGCTCATCCTTCTGCCTTCTACCTTAAGATTCCCTAGGCTCTTTACTGATTGTGGGCGATCGCGTTTCTTTGGTCATGAGGGATTGCCCTAAAACGCTGATTCGGATTACCCTACTTTTAAGCATATCCGGATCGGGTAACAACTTGGCCTTCATCCCTGGTTGTAGCAGAGTCAGGCAACTTGTCTTCAAAAAAGACCGGGATTCATGACACCAAGAAATTAGCCTAGCTTTGATCAGAAATGAGGAAGGTCGCACTACACAACTGAGGAGGAAGTCGGCTATAGCATTGCTCAGATTAATGAGGTACAGCCATTTTTCCCTTCTTCCCTTTTTCCCTTTTTCCCTTTTTCCCTTTTCCCCTTTCCCCTTTTCCCTTTTCCCCTTTCCCCCTTTTCCCCTTTTCCCCCTTTCTTCCTTTCCTTTGACTCTACTTCTACAGCTTCTAAAAACAACAAAAATTCTCGTCAAGATTTGCTGTCCGCCCCACGATTATCAGGCTCAGCATTATTTACAATAACCTGACCTCTATGGTAAGCTAAGTTTTAACCGAAAGTCGCTGTAGCAGT
>JBLNEP010000026.1:0-14817 GCA_050262755.1 Actinomycetota bacterium
GCACAGCGAGCGAATCTTTCTTGTTTGAATGAAAGACTGGCTGACCTCAGGATTTACCGCGCTCAATTCCGACGCATTCTGTTAAATTCGCTCTACTTCCTTGAAGTGAAAGCGGATGGCAACGTCTTCTATAAAATTGGGGTGACTTTTCGGTTGATTGAGGAACGAATTACCGAAGTTCAGCGAGATGTGAAAGCTCATTACTCTGATGTAGTGGTTAACTTGTTGGGGCTTTGGGAACACCGGGGGAATGTGGAGCTGTACTTTAAACACCGCTACAGCGCTTTTAATTACCGCATCGGCACGCTGACTGAGTATTTTCAGTTTCCTGATGTTAAAGCCATCTTGCGGGATTTATACGAGATGGAAGCCAAGGTGTTGAGTGAGGTTGAACGGGAAATTCTCAGCGAATCATTGGGGAAATGAAAAGCGCGAAGTTTCGCGTTTTTGCCCTAGCGAAAGTCACGGCTCTGCTTGTAAGCGCGGTGTAGGGTAATGGGTTTTAATGCTGAGGTGTTACGAGTTGTTGCGGACTCATGCAGTAGTGCAGTAGAGAATGAAATACTGTAGAGGTCAAAAAACTATTGAGTTATACATTTTCAGAGATGTCTTATGAAAGACTAACAGTTAAAAGCGCAGATTTCCACGTTTTTGCTTGCCGACAGCTTAACTTGCTAGAATATTCAATGGCTTGGGGGCGATCGCATCCTCATACGCTAATTATTAACTTCAGAAATTAATTAATAATCTCTCCTTTGTTACTGGTCAACTTTTCGCGCCATTTTTGGAGTTCATTAGGTGTTTGTCTCACCCAATCTGTTACCTCGCCAACGATTTTTAAGGGTGCGAGTGAGCGATACGAGCGTGTCGGATTGCCCGGAAATTTTTTGTTTGTAACATTCGGGTCATTTTCAAACTCCCCTGTCGGTTCGACGAGATAAACACGTTCGCGCCCGTCGCCTTTCGCTAATGCAGCAGCTAGTCCCGCCCCATTAACCAGGGCTGTGAAATAAATGTGATTCATTTTGAGTCCAAGTTTGTAATTAGAATTGCCCCCTGCTATCAGCAAATCGCCCACCTGCAAATCTGCTTTCGTCCCGTGATAAAAGGGACCTTTGTCAGAAGGTTTGTCCTTAAACGAAGTTGCTAATTCATAATTCTTTTTTGCCTTATCAGGTTCGCTTAAGTCCTCATAGCATTTAGCAATGTTTGAATAGAGAGAATGGAATGCACTTTTAACAGCGTCGTTATTTATTTTTAATGCCAACTGCAAAGCTGTTTCGAGCCATTTTAATTGGTCGGAAACATTTTTTTGACATCGAGCTACATAATGGGCTGAAATAAATTTTTCCAAGTCGTCTGTCGCTTCGTTCCAGGCTTGAAGAAACAGTTTACTTGCTTCTTCAGGTTTGCCTTTTTCTTCCATGCCCATACCTTGAAGGCAGAGTTTAACAACATTGTTGTTTGGGTTGAATTCCATAATTATTTTGTCTCCTAATTATCGTAATATCGCCGTATTCTAGACAATAGTTCCTTGATGCAGGAGCCAACTGAGGACGACCTGAGCCAAACTACAACCGATTTGAGCGGCAACCTCATCCACGGTATGGGCGAGCGCAACTTGGCACTCGTTCTGCTGCACAAAAGCTGACATCCCCTCATTATCCAGGCTTTTCACATCTCCATTGCCCTCGTTTTTGGGCAATCAACGGTTTTCAAAATATGGCTCCATCAATATCTGCTTCACTCAAAGAAGCATCAATCAAAATCGCATTCCTCAAATTGGCATTCCTAAAAATGACATGACTGTGGTTTAAGGAGCTAAGGTCGTACATACCCATCCTTCCAAAAGAATACTCTCCCTTAATTATGGCTTTTGTTAAGTTGGCTTTTTCCAGTATTGCACCTGTAAAATCTGCCCCTCTCAGGTCAGCTTCATAGAAATTTGCCTCCTCCAAATTTGCATTCTTAAAATTTGCTCCCATAAGTTTAGTATTACTCAAATTAGTTCTAACTAAACTGGCTCCTTCAAAATTTGCTGCCCCAAAAAGCGCCCCAGTTAAATTGGCTTCTGTGAAATTTGTTTGGCTCAGAGATGCCCGGAATAGTAGTCCCTCACAAATTACACCGATGCTGAAGTCGGCATTGACTAAATTAGCTTGGAAAAAGTTGGCTTTATTGAATTCTACCGAACAGAGAAACTGACCTTGGCTCAAGTCTGCTCCCCTGAGATCTGCCTCGCTAAAATCTAATATTTCCAGCCCTCAACCTCTCATGTTAGTTCCGCTAAGATTGATTCCTTTTAAATCAGCTTCTTCATCAATTTCTACTGATTCTACTGACTCATTATTAAATGAAGTAATTAAACCAAAAGAACTAATATGTGCTGCACTCAGATCGGGAATTTCTTGCGGGTTACTCTTTCTCCAAGCATTCCATACTTCAGCTCCTTGACCCAAAATTTTTAGATGTTCGAGATTAGCCATTTATCTTATCCTTAGCAGGGTGTATTATTCGCGGTGGTGGTGGAGATGGTGGAATCCTTGCGTGCTGGTGGTGGAAGCTGGTGGAGGTTTGGTGGAGTTGCAGTGGAGGAATGGTGGGTAAGCGCAGAACGATTGCCACTGCTCCTACCAGTTCCACCATTACTTTTATTTTATAGTGCAGCAAAGATAGCACGTCTGCGCGGATGCGATCGCTAGATCTAATTCCTATATCTGGGTGCTGTCTGACTTTTTACGCCAATCACGATTTTCGTAACAAAGCTTTACAACCTGGCTGGATCGTGCTACGTTAACTACCCTGAGAAACTTTCGGCAGCTAGTGCCAAAAGAAGTTCGGAAAATCGGGTCGAGCTGCTGAACCCCTTGTTAGTTATTAGCTGTAGCCTATTTGCAGTGAATGTGGCTTCCGTGAGCGTCAGCGTTCGACTGAGCGGACGGTGAGCGTGTCGAACTGCACGCCGAAGTCCGAACGGTTTCAATTTCCTGTTTGCAGTTTGTTTGCAGTGAATGTGGTTTCTTCCGCAGCTAATGTGGTTTTTATACCCCTGCTTTTGGCAGTGAATGTGGTTTCAAAAATCCCCTGTTTGCAGTTTTGACCTCTGCTTTTTGCAGTTTGCTACAACTAGGGGAAAAGTCCACTATTGTCAACGGAAATTTGATGTTGCAAACTCCTGACTTTTTGAAGCCGAAACCTGAAGAATTGACAAATAACTTGGGTTATCCACGAGTGAGAAGGATTCGATCAATCCTTCTATCACTCGACTTGCGACATCGCACCGCTATTTCTGGACCAGATTAGCTAGCAACTCATCAGGAACGAAATCAGGCTCATCAAAATAGTACCTTCCTAATGAACCTACAACCCGTTCAAAAAATTGTGAAATACTGGTGGCAATCACCTTGGTATCTTGAACAACTAATCCCAGTTCTTTCCGCTGGAAAAAAGCATCAAAATGAGGATCGGAATACTTGACGGGTGTACCCACAACCACCCACCATTCAGTCTGCGGAAAAGTAGATATTTCCGTTTCTAAATTACTAATTTTCCGCCTTACTTCTATGTAAGCAATACATCGTCCATCTTTCAAATCAATGAAGTGGTGAGCATAGCTGGATTTACCTTTTATTTCAATAATTGGGTAAAGATCGTAATCTTGCTTCTTGCGAATATACCAGGAAGTTTCACTGTTATCGAAGAGTATCGCACCATCAAACCGTTCCAGTAATTGAATCATTTGACCGGGTATTTCCTCAAAAAAATTAAAGCCAGCCCAGTTAGTAGGAGAATTAGTTTGGTGTTCTTTTTGCAAGACATCTAGTAAACTAGAAAAATCATCTCCCTCCCGAACAGCCCAGCCTATTTCTGGCTCCAAAATCCCCGTATCTGGATCCTGACGAATGCCAATAAAACCAGCTACTAATTCTAGTTGTTTTGGCGGGCTGGTCAAAGTTTTGAGGACAAATTCAGCGCGTGACAAACCAGGGGGCAGGGAGTGGGGGCTAATGCCACCCTCAACAGTCAGTTCTTCTGGCTCAATGTCTAGGATTTGGTTTCTAATATCAGGAAGAGTTTTAACTGGGATTGAAGGCTTTTGAGTCACTGGATCTTTCAGATAAGGGAAAAGGTAGGCTAACCATCCAGTAATGACTTCACCGCCGTAGATTGCCTGGGGTTTATAAATAGATTTCCAAAACTCCTGGTTCGGATTTCCTGCCGCTGTGTTGATAAATTCTTCACAAATTGGTAAGACCCGGTCTGTCCACCAGCGAAAATCATATTCACCCATCAATTCTACACGCTCGCGGATGCTTTGCCAATCTTCAACTGTCCCTAAAAAAGTGATGTTAGGGATACCACAAATACAGCGACATTGGTAGTCAAAATACTGCTGAAAAGCATCCATCATCACGATGTGACTAGCTGTGCGAGTAATCGGCGTAGAAGTGCTGAAGTTGCATTCCATTAATCGATATAAATCTGCTCCGACAAAGTCTCGAATTTGAAGGCTCCACTCCTGTATCGCTGTCGCCCAGTGGTGCGGTTCGCTTAGTTCATTGACCGTCACTTTCAAGACCTTTTTTCCCGAATGGCGGACAAAGTAGGAGCGTAATTCTTCGGCAAAATTATTAATATGTTGAGCGAAGCCTTGAGCCAGTACCATCCAGATTATGTCAGGACTTAAAAGCAACGGGCGATGCTCGCTGAAAGCGTAATGAACAGCCGCAGCTAAGGGGTGAAGCCCTCTATCTTCGAGGACTTCAAAAGAGTCGCTATGACTGAAAGCAAGGAGAGGTTTTTCGTATCGCTGCTCGAACCGTAACTTGGCACTTTGCAAGGGTAAGGGTTGTAAACAGGGTGTCACGGAGTCAACGCAAAAACGAATTTTGCTGGCTGCTCGGTGGAGAATGGGAGCAATTGTTGCCATAGGAAACTTAAGTTGAATAGTGGTTATTTTTAACGCTACAGTGTCATCTATCTGCACTCTACTATATCTCCAGCAATTTGACACTTATGCACTGAACCAGTTTATAAAAGACTTAAATCCCTCTTTTTTCACCACTACGGGGGTAAAATAAAGTCAGGCAGCAACTAGCTTACCAACGACAGAAACAGGAAAAAAGCTGCAAAAATTATTCTGATAACAAATTAATTTGCCAAACTCTCGATCGGCTATCTGCTAACACTAATTTGATTCTTAACCAAATGGCTTGGATTTCTTTGAGGATTTATTGGGCTAATTGTGGCTTGGTTTTGTAGATGTCTCCGACTTTGAGACAAGCTAAGAGCTTGAAAACTTTGAACAGCAGTGGATAGGTAATCCCCTCTAACACTTCATAGGCATTCACTGATACTATTCCCCTGGCTGTGTCGGGTAATCCCTTGCAAGCAGTATCAATGCCCACTGTGATTAACATCACCTCTACAATTGAGTCAAGTCACCGTTACATCTCTTAACACTCTGTTACATTGATTTACAGAAAGAAACAAACAGGAGCGAAACAGATGTACACCACAGATAACGAAGGCTTGCTCAACAATTACTCAATTGAACCCTTTGTGTACTTTGCGGACTATCCCTCGATTGAACAGCAACAGCGCTACAAGTTGCAGGGTGCGATCGCCCTTGTGCTGGTAGCTTCCTTAATTCTGATGGCTGCTGGCATTCACTAATTCTCAACCGATAATTAAGTTAATAAGTTTGCCCTCTTGTATCCTAAAACGGGTCAAGGGGGCGCTGTTTCTTTAGTGTCAGTTTTGTTATTTTTACGCCCAGATTACTTCACTTCTAACTCTGGGATATTTATGGCTTTTGTCCAATTTTTTTCACCCTTACGTCGCACACTGGTGCGAGCTGTGATTTTCATATTGCGTAGCTGCTCTTTCGTGTAAGGCCCCTCAGCCTTGCCACTGCGGAAAATGTACCATTCGGCAGCTTCACTCGTCGATTTTATGGGGATTAATTTAGCCTTAAGCTCGTTAAGTTCCTGCTCGATTGGGTCTACTGGTTGCGGGTTAGCTACTTTGGTTTTCTCGCTTAGTTTTGCGGATTTTTTGAAGCTTTTATCAGCTCTTCTTTCTCGCCATGCGGCAAGCTTTTCGTGTATCCGCGCATCAATTTGATAGAGCAAAAGTGTACTCCCCAACCACATCACCCATAAAGCAGTCCAAACACCTGAGAGTGACTCCAGTTCCCGTGGTAATACTTCTGCGATCGATTGGTTCATTTTTGCGCTGGCAAATACTCCACTCAATGATAGAAGTAGTACATCCAATATTTTAAGGGTAATAACTTCATTTTTTTTGCTAGGGTCGATTTCTGTCGGCGCCGAATAGTATATAACAAGACTCGCGATCGTCACAGTAAGTGCAACAGCTACCAGCGGAAAAATCAACGCCTTAATCCCTTCTTTCCATGTATCCCAAGGCTTATGGATGTGAGCCGCTTTCTGGCGCAACTTTTCATAGCCAACCCAAGATTGTGGGCACCAAGTTATTACCCAGAGAAATACATTTGTCGCCAGGTCGTACCAGGTAGCCATCAACATTGCGGAAATCAGGTAAGTTCCAACCGCCCAAATAAATAGTGCAGGTTCTACTTCTTCTGAAATCACTTGCGCTAACCAAAAAGAAACTAAGCTGTAAGTAGAAGTAAGGGCAAAAATTCTCAAGCATGAGGTAAAGTTAGGAAAGTTCCTCAGTCGTGTTTTCGGTCGAGGTGAAGACTTCGCAAGTCTAAAAGATTTCATAGGCCTGAGCGAAATTGTGTGGATAACAAAATTGTCTCAGATCAGGCGAGGCTCTCTTCCTTTTATAATACTTTTCCAATGTCAGCCTCTTTAGGATTAACAACCTAAGGAGGCTGAACTATTTAGTTTTCAAGGTTCACAAAAGGCTGAGTAATATAAAGCTCAGCCCGATATGTGTGCAATGTGCGTAGCGGATTTAAGTGTTGAGATAGTGTCGTTTGTTTCTGATAAGGTTTGCAGGAACTCTTACTCTGATACCAGGTTGTAGCTTTCATCGCGAAACGTCGCGTTTTTGTGGTGTAGCGATCGCCCTCACCATACTCAAAGCCTCTAAAGGTGAAACCTTGAACTGGTGAGGCTTTTCAGCCTCTATTGCCGAATTTGCAAAGCTCCCAGCTCAAGGCCGACTCCCCCCAATCCCGGCAATATTATGGATACATTGACACAATGGTTTCAAAAGCTACTTTGCCCCTGGTGTCAGCGCAAGCTATTTTTGGGCTTATTAAGGAATCAGACAGAGGTTTAACAAAGTCAGTAATGAAAACTATAACCTGATTTCAGGTATATTTAATGTAAGACAAATAAAATTAATACAGATAATATACATATGCGTCTTAGATATTGGCATCCACCAAGAGAACTCAAGTTCTATGACGACCAACAAAATGTTTACAACCCTTCTGCCTTCTGCCTTAAAAAGCGTTTCGTCCTTGAGTGCAAAAATTGGACAAGAGCCAGAATATGGTTTCAGAATCGCCTTGTTTGTAGTTTTATCTCTGGATGTTTGTAGTTCGCTACAGCTATTCATGCGATTTGAGAGGTCGTTTTTTGAAGTTGACCTGTCTCAACTAAGACTCGCCTGAGATTTCTACACCACTAGGGTCATACTCTCACCAAGGAGTCCATAATGGAAAACCTATTTCGATTTTTGATGTTGCGACCAGCCGACGTGGCTAAGCCTAAAGATGTTAAAGTGCTAACCGCAAGTTTTATAGACAAAGGTGTTTCACTTAAATTGGCACGTCGTGAGGCGCTTAGTTTTGTCGAGAAAAAATCCCTCCTTACATCCACCGACGCACTGACCTTCGCTACAACGGCGCAAGCCGTGGTGTCTAGACTTGAAGCTGCTCCGATGTCGGCAGACGCTATCGCCGCTATCGTTCACACGGAAACATGCCTTGCTCTGGCAGAAATTGTTGCCGATCCCAAATTTGGTGCAGATGAGGCATTGCTGTCCGATTCACTTGTGGCGATGAAACTTCTCTCAAACTCTTATGGGAGTGATGCGCCCGGTTTTGCCAAATTGATTCAAGGTTATGACGCCATTCGGCTTGCGGCATCGGGCCGCGACCCAGTATCCTTGCGCGTCTTGACCATCACCGACTTCACTTTCTCAGACAAGACCCCTAGTACGTCTGGAAGATTGGAACCGCATGCTACGGCTCCTGTCCCCGCCCCCCACATGCCGAGTGACCCCCTCGCAACGATCAAAAATCTTGACTTGGCGATTGCCACACTCAAGACCTTACCTGCATCAGGCTTTCATCTGGCAAATCTCGACGACATCGGCGTCGCGACAAACATGCAAATAGAACGGCTGGATACGCGACTGGCCGCACTGGAACATCCGGTTGGAAAGGAGCCGAGTACCCTAAGCGTCACAGGAGCAAATCCAGTTGTAACAAACCCATGGCTCCTATCTCACAGCGCGATTTCTCTATTGGCACCAGAGGTGCGAAACACGTTATCCAATGCGGGAATTGACCTTCAAACCCAATCGCTCCCCGTTGTCTTGGAAACCCTCCATACGCAACGCACCGAGCAATTAATGATGGTCGAAAAGGCAAAAATGCCGGATGCGGAGTATCTTTACCCAATAGGAAATTCCTTTCTCAGAGCATCGACCAATGATTATGTCGGGCAACCCTCTGCTCCGTTCCCTACCAGCCATGGTAGCATCCGCCCGGTTGGCATCGGCGATCTGCTGTTGGTGAAGCAGCATGTGCTGCGCTACGAGGGCGGCGACCTTGCCCATGTGGAGAATATTCTCAAGACGGAACATCTTTCGCGCGAGACCCGCCGGTTGGAGCGCACAGAAACGACCGTGTTTCGCGAAACCGAAACGACAAAGGAAGAACAACGCGACACCCAGACAACAGATCGCTTCTCGCTTAAGCGCGAAACATCGGACACGATCAAGACAGATTCTTCATTTAAGGCTGGTGTATCGGTTGATGCCAAATATGGCCCTTTCGTCGAAGTGAAGGCCAATGCTGATTTTTCCACTAGCACAGCCAGTGAATCAGCAACTAAAACGGCTAGCGAATTTTCAAAAGATGTGGTCTCTCGTTCGGTATCAAAACTAGTTGAGCGTGTGCTTGAGCGCCGCAGCACAACAACGATCGATGAGTTTGAAGAGAAATATTCGCACGGGTTTGATAATACCTCTGGAAGTGGTCACGTCAGTGGTTACTACCAGTGGATTGATAAGGTCATGCAGGCCCAAGTCTATAACTATGGCAAACGACTACTCTTCGATGTCACTGTGCCGGAGCCGGGTACAAACTATATTTTGGCGCAGACAAATGCAGCAGATCAAGGTAAAAGTCTCGTTAAGCCGCCACCATTTACCTTGACGGCAGATCAGATCAACGAAGGCAACTATACTCTTTGGGCTCAGAAATATGGTGTGGTCGGACTGGAACCGCCGCCAGCACCGATAAAAACGGTTTCCAAAGCGTTGGATGCGACCGTAAATGCTAACCCGCACGAAAGTAGCAAATCCGAGACGCTAGCGATCGATGAAGGCTACAGTGCCAAGTATGCTTTATTTCAAAGAGACTTGTTAGGGGTGGATAGCAATACAGGGGTAAATGCCAAGCCCCAGTGTAGGGTTCTCATTGGTAGCAATTGGATAGATGCCTTTGGCTCTACGGGGTATGTAGATATGTCCGGCGAGATCGGCTCCGTACCCTTTGCATATGTTGCGTACAAAGTAGAACTTTTAGCAGGAACGATCGAAATCTTTTGCGAAGTCACGCCGCGTGCTATCACGGCTTGGAAATTGAAAACCCATGCGGCGATCGCGCAAGGCTATCAGGCCAAGCTGGAGGCATATAACCAGGCTTTGGCGCAGGCTCTTGCAGCTGCAGGCACCGTAATCTCGGGGCGCAACCCGCTATTCAATGCAAAACTTATCGCCAATGAACTGCGCAAACAATGCCTCACACTGGTCACAGCGCAGGAATTTGATGCTTTCGGCGCGCTGGAACTCTCAAGCGAAGGCTATGCTCAGCCGAACCTAGCTGCGACAGCAAAACAAATGCCCTATGTACGCTTCTTCGAGCAGGCGTTTGAATGGGAGCATATTCTCTACTTCTTCTATCCTTACTTCTGGGGATGGAAACCGGCTTGGAACCACCGGATGCTACTCGATGATACTGATCCAGCTTTTGCAGACTTTCTTCGTGCCGGTGCAGCACGTGTCGTCTTCCCGGTAAGGCCTGGTTTTGAAGCGGCGGTGGTGCATTATTTGGAGACGGGCGAAATCTGGAACGGAGGGCCGCCGCCCGATATTTCAAGCTCGCTCTATGTACCAATCATCAAAGAGATTCAGGAGGCAACGGGCGCTCCGGGCAGCGAAGTTCCGGTCGGCGACCCATGGCTAGTGCATTTGCCGACAACACTCGTGCGACTGCGTCCTCATGATGATTTGCCGACGTGGCAAAAGGTGAATGAGGATTGGCAACCGACGAATTGAGGTTTACTTGATGATTTCTTCAAGCAGCTATGACGATAAAGTGCGGATTTATGCCCTCGCCAATCCGGCTTTGATTGTGCAAGAAGGTGAAACCGTTCAACGCGCGGTCTTTGAAGCGATGCAGATTGTGGCTTCTGACAAGCACCGTTTTACCGTGTCGGAATCGAGCGGTTGGGTTGATTATGTTGCCGTGGGCGAGCTGTGGGAACGCAAGACCCCACCTGCTTTGCCTGAGGCTACCGCTGCGCTGAAAGCCGCCGAGGGCCTTTTAGTAAAGATCGAGCAGAAATGTTCAGACGCAAACGACAAATGGCCAGAGCGCTTACGCGGCATCGCTCTCTTACCGCCTGTCGGGCTATTGCGCCGTGCTGGTTTGCATGCTGTTCCCCGACCCGATGGCTCTGCATGGGATCATTGGCTCTACCGCGCCGAGCCACAATTGTTACTGGATGGAGGCGCGAAAACAAAAGCAGGCGTTTATGGTTCGCAGGTCGAAGTGCGCATCGGACATCTCGGACAAATTATTACTGTTCGTTCCAGATGGCGGCCGCTGTCTGGCGAACGAATATTCGCTGACCTAACACCCTTTCGACCAAATGAAGATACGGAGACTCAATCTATCGGTGGCGTTAAGGAAGAGTTACAGCCGCCGTTTATCAATTTCTTATTAGAGGGAGATGGTATTCCGCAACATTACCTCGCCCCCTATTATTTCCAAACTGATGGTCATGACATCACCACGTCGAGCGCATCACCATGGTCTCTCACGGTAGATATTGGTCGAACGAAACAGGGGGAATCGCATATGACTCTGATGGCACTGGCGCAAGGTGGTAGTGGTGATTATCGCTACAGTTGGGCAGTCTATTCCCTTACCGATATTGATAAGGGATTTCGAGAACTGGGCAGTGGCGAGACACAAGTTGTTGATAGCGCCGACGGTAAGGCAATGGCATCTTCACTCGATTTCAACAATGGCCATTATGTTGTCATGCTTAATGTCAAGGATCGTTCCACAGGGGCGTTCAAACACCACCAGCAGCAAGTATTTTCCAGCGCTTTTTCATCAACGGAAAATTCTTCTCAACTTATCTCTTAAAGATACGCAATGAAGCTTACTGACCTAACTACGAATTGGTCGTTTGAATGCCTGACTGATGCTGGTGGCAAACCACCTCCCGGTGGGCTTGTGCTGCAACAAATCACCCATGACGGCCATAATTTTGCAAAGGACATTCGCTTTATCGGTTTCTGGATCCAGACAGAGCAGGTGGATCCGTCTGGACGAGCGATCTCCACCGCCAAGAAATTCTATCTGTTGGATAGTTCAAACTTCACCGTCTCTCAGATCGCCGAGCACAAACCAAGTCCAACTCTCAATCCCAGCTATAGCTCGGCGTTTGACTATTTGAAACAGACGGACGCTGCACTAGATTTTACAGAATATTTCAAACCAGGTGGCACATATGTCGGCTATGGCGTCAGCGCAAAATTTGAAGCGCCATCTCTCCTCAGCTCTTTTCCAAATTGTGAATACGCCGGTCTGACAATTGAACAAATTTTCCTATTTTCGCGCTATTCAAACTCACCAAAACATGAGCCAAGTGGCGGCCTCTCCGGCGCGCGCTTTCACCCAATGATCCGTTATACATTTTCCAAAAACGCCTCCTACGATGACAAAAAGGTATTAACCCGTGTGAGCAGTATTCGATTTGACTATCGTTTACATCTGTTTCTTGATAGGCATGAAGACGTCGCCACCAATAAAACGCTCCAACAAATTGGCAATCAAGCGGGTCTTTTCGCAGACAGCGACACCGCTCTTGGCACTATTGGCACCACAATCGGATCGAATATTTGGAATATTCGCCAGAAAAATAGTGGGGCGACTGCCTTTTCGAGTGGTGCATTCGACGCTGTGGAAAAACCGCTCGTACTCGAAGTCACAACTGCTGGCTTAGCTTATGGATTTTCCAAGTTCTCGGTTCCTGCGACCAGCGGTCCACCAATAACTGTGCGTTGTTGGGACAATTTACATTGGTGGGGCAGTCGCGGTCCCGGTGCGCCGATCATCTCAGCTCCAGGGGCTTTTCACTGCGCGCATATGCACTGGCGATGGGGCGGCGCCGCCAAGGCGGCCTTTGTGTCGTCAGACCCACGTTTCAACCCCCGAACCTGGCCCGCGGGAATGCCAGTGCATCCGGCAATCAACGGCATGTGGGGGCCGCTTCTCGATCCGGGTATATGGATCCAATCGATCCGCGTTGCTGTCGTAAAAAATGACCCAAGCCTTGATCCCCAAGCCGGAATAGCTGCCAGTGCCTTAAGCAAGGAGGATTGGAAGATGCTATTTAACCCCAGTTTGAGAGCAACGCCCTTGGACATTTCGGCAGGTGCCGATATTGTCCTGTGGTATTCAACTGAGGTGCATCGCACGGTCACCGTCCCGACCTCTTCTGTCAACGCCCTCCCGCCAGGCTTTGTCACACCATTGCCACCGACCTACACAACAGCCCCATCTGGAACGGTGTTCATTCACGGTCTCTTCTTTGCCCATGATGCTGAGAAAACGGGCATGAAGGTTGGCTCAACAAATCCGGCTTATTGGCCAACCGACGAAGCCACAATACGTAATACTCCGCAATGGTTTCGATCAGCAAACTAACTAACTTGAGTTCAGGTTCAGGGGGGGACAATGGGGCTAAAGTGGTTGCTGTATAAGCTTTATAGCTCTGAACCCCCTCTGATAAAATGATTTCTTATTGGGAACCAAATTAACCATCGCTTCTACCCACTCCTGGCAGGAGTCGAAGGGTCCCTGCCAAGATAACTGTAAAATGGAGAGCGAGAAATTTCAGAATCTTCCGCACTTTTGGTATGGGTGTTAAGGCTTCCGTGAACTTCGGCAAGCGTTCGACTGAGGCTGCCGAAGTGCAGTCGAACGCTCAGCCGAACCGCGCTCACGCCGAAGTCCGAACGGCAGAGGGCAGCGCTTCGGTAGGCTCAGTGACCGGGATGATTTCGCTAGGATGTGCGTTCGTTGGTTATTGTAATCAAACCCAACAGGAACTCTGACTCTAATACCAGGTTGCAGCAAAAGCGCGAAACTTCGCGTTTTTGGGAAATGGGACAGCGATCGCCTCGAAAGCCTGCTGTTAGAGAAAAACTTGCCTACCAGACTGATGAGGTGGATGATAGATCTGAAAACTTCTCCATCAGATTCCCACAAGCCGCCCCCATGAGCAGCGGCTGATATTTTCAGCAACATCTCTTGGTGCGTTCCCAATGAGAAAAGCCTGCGATTAGGCGGACCTCACTGTGTCTGCCTTACCCCTCGCCGGGGTAGACCTTCTCAAAATATCGTGGGAAGGGAAGCGCTCTCATCCGGTCGTGAAGTCCCCGACGCGGAATGGATTCTAATTGCCTGGAGGGCTTAGGGAGGTTGGAAAAATAGTTTCTACACCAACCTTTTGATAAATTTCATATACCCTGTAAAATCTCCTTCGGATACAACGCCTGCTGGCATCCAATTGAGATGCAAATAGAAACCGTAAGCTCTCAACTTAGAGTCGTTGCCTGTAACTAACCAGATCTCTTCAATGCCTTGCGAGCGCAACCAGTTTTCAGCTACTTGTATTAAGGCTCGTCCGACTCCCCGACCTTCAAAAGCAGGCAGGACAAATAGAGCAAATACCGTTTTTTCAGTAGCGTTTGCCATTGAAAAGCCAATTGCTCGATTGCCAATTTCAGCTACCCACGCACGACAGTCGCTTTCTAGCATCTTAGCAACAGATTCGGGATTGATACCGAATTGGGCAATCTCTTCGCGGGATAGATAGTTTTCTGTGACGCTGGTTCTGATGTCAAAGAGGGGTTCGATATCGTCCAGTCGAGCCATTCGGATATTCATAGCGTTAACTTCAATAATTTCCATTTTTACCTTGAGGATTAAAAATTATTAACAGCAAGCGCAGGAAAATCAAGCAGTGGAGTCATTGAAAGCTTTACTCTGATACGCGGTGAGGTTCAGATTATTCAGCTTCGCCTATTAAGGTAAATCCGGCCCAATTCCCCGGTTTTGGATATTTCTTCATGATGATTAACATTGCCTGCCGCAAGGCTTGCGCTTTATTAGGATTGAGCTGCCATTGCCGATAAAATTCGACCATTAAATCTGCTGTTGAAGCATCGGGAACGTACCACAACGAGGCGAGAAGACTAGGCACTCCAGCAGTAATTAATGAGCGGGATAATCCCAGCACTCCATCGCCCGTTAGCTTTCCCCTGCCTGTATTGCAAGCACTT
>JBLNEP010000027.1:0-3128 GCA_050262755.1 Actinomycetota bacterium
AATAGCTAGAAAAAGTATAGTCATTTATTACAAATGACATGGGAGGCATTAAGTCCCTCCCCCTTCACTTTTACTTTGAGCGGATTGACCCGCCTTGGCTGAACTACGCAGCTCTCTATCCCATTGCTGAACGCATTTGGGATTGCTTTTCTGAGAATATTAAAGGAAGCATTAACATCAGCGTTGATCGACCGACCGTCCGATGTTCTGTATAAGCCTCTCTGGATTCGCTGACCCGTGAATACGACACTTTGGTCAGTTTTTCCGTAAACAGGGATTGGATCTAATCCCAGGAAATTAAAGTCGGCGACCCTCTCACGAGCGCCGCCGCTCTCCAAAACCGTGCGTGAAAATTTCTTTTCACACGGCTCCTCAATGACTCGGTGATTGTCACTCATACCGCGTTACCAACATATCCTCTTTCCAGAACCATTCTGTATATGAGGGTGGCTTAGGTTTAGCACTTTTACAGCTAGATTTTGTACCCAGACTGCCATCTGTAGCAGTCTTTATATCGTGGCAATGTCTGTGAAGTAAGTCCCAGTTCTCATAAGAATCCTTTCCACCTTTCGATTTAGGAATTCTGGGGTCAACTTCCCTGACATCTTCGTCTCGAAAATGTAATCCGCAGTGAGAACATTTACCCTTTTGAATCTTAAGAAGTGTTGCCACTCTTTTGGGACTTTCAGGGTGTTTTCCCATTCTTGTACTCCAATACACTAGGTTTCCGTCGTAGGGTGACGATTCGCCTTTAACTTTGGCATGGTCTATGATTTTTATTTGACCATGTTTGCGTAACCGGAGAGGGTTAGTCCCTTCTTCCCTGGTTGCGAATACCCAGCGATCGTTGCCTATGGTTTGCCAGTATTTATTTGACACCCATGTTTTCGACTTTTTCGGATGGCGATGATTGGCCCAGGCTCTGAGTTTTTGATACACCAGGGAGTCTAATTTATAGAAGACTTTGCTACTTGGAACCGTTCGGTAATAGTTAGCCCACCCTATAATTAGAGGATTCAACCTCTTAATTAAATCTGATTGAGATTTGGCTGTGTGGATGTCTATTACTTTTGCGATTTCTTTGAGGTGTATTTTGACTTTTGTTGAGCTTGGGGTGATGATTGTGCTGAAACCCAGTAGTTCACCTTGAGGATTTTTCCCGCTAGTGTATTTGCCAGATGGATATTGCCTGACGTTAAATCCCAGGAAATCGAATCCTGGAGACTGTCCCTCGTGGCTGCTCATTGTGTGAGCTATCCTTGTTTTACTGAATTTCAGCTCCAAACCCATGCCTTTTAACCATTCAGAGATGATCTCTTTACACTTTTGAACAACGGTTAAATCTTCGTGGAGAATTACGAAGTCATCGGCGTATCTTATTAAGGATATGCTTTTACATTTTTGTTGCCAGCTTATTTGTCCTTTCCCTGTTGACTTTTTAAGGTCCAAGGTTTTGGCAAATTCCTTAATTCGATGTTCCATCCCGTGGAGAGCTATGTTAGCCAGTAGTGGAGAAATGACTCCACCTTGTGGCGTACCCTCAAGTGTTGGAAACAACTGCTTAGAGTCCATCACCCCCGCTCGGAGCCATGCCCTGATTTGGCGGCGCAAAAGCGGGAATGTATTTAATTTTTTAAGCAGTGCTTTATGGTCGATTTTATCGAAGCATTTGGTGATGTCGGCATCTAGCACATATTTTTGCTTATACCTAATCATATTAAATATTGCCCCGATAGCATCTTGACACGAGCGCCCGGGTCTGAACCCGTATTGATTCGGTTCAAATCGCGCTTCCCATTCTGGTTCTAGTGCCAGTTTAACAAGCGCCTGCAATGCCCGGTCTTTCATTGTCGGGATTCCTAAAGGTCGCTTCTCTTCTGTACCAGGCTTGGGAATCCATACTCGCCTGGTCGGGCTGACCTTTGAACTCAGGTTTATATTACCTATTAGGTCAAGGCGTTGCTTTGGGGTTAGTGATTTGACACCATCCACACCTGCCGTCTGTTTTCCTTTGTTATCCTGAGTAACCCTACGAACCGCTAAGCATTTTGCAGCCCAGGACTTCATCAATAATTTTTGGAGTCTGCGAAGTACCTTAATATCACCACGATTGGCGGCTTGATAGATTCTTTTCTGCAACTTGAACACGACTTTTTCCAGCTTTCGCCAGGGAGTCTTGTTCCATTCATACATCGGTTTCACCGTGCTCATGACTTTTACATTGCTACTGGAGACTCTATCTTCCGAGACACCGTGGGTCTGTCTGCATATCTCCCTCGTTACAGGGGAGCTTTCGCTTTTGACCCAATCTCTCCTTGCCGTTGCATGCGGTTAGCACCTACTCTGAAAATCGACTTTTTTTTCAGAGAGCAAACGGTAGGTTATTTCGTTCCTGTTCGTCTTTCTTTAGAGCTTTTAGGGTGGTACTTTCCACCGGGTTTATTACAGAGTGCTTAGTTGGTCAAGCAAACAATTGCCAACCCTGTGGTAAATTGAAGGTGGAGTCCTTTTATTACCAATCCTTGCCCTTTTGGGACTCCCAGCGTATCAACCTGTTTCGCTGGTTATCGCTCACGATGGTTCGGATATACCTTTGCTTTCGCTACCCATAAACTCCTGCTCGACGGGGTTCTGAAATAGGTTTTCCAGTTACCGCCTTTTCACCCCGCTTTACGGATTGATGGCTAATCGCTACCGTAGGGGTGATGCTTTCACCACTGCACCTGCGGGATGGGACTTGAACAATGTTCTCACCCACAAGACGAACAAGTTGTCTTCTAACAAGGGATTAAAGTGCGATCTCGATCCATATTGGATTACCTTGTTAGAGCCTGAGTTCCCCCCCCCATTTCTGGGTTTCTTCAGAACGAAACGCACACTAGAGCGCGACGTATAAGACTCTTCTTGTAGAATTACTTGAATCCCCGCCAATCGAGCCTTGTATTCCAACATCTCGATGAGTCGAGCGTGAGGAATATTCACGAAATTCTGGTTGGTTTGTTTCCCGAGATTAATCTCTGTTTTCCATTGTGCATTCTTGCCGATCACCAGCGTTCCCATGTCATTAGCAACTAAAACATCAATAATTAGACGACTGGTGTGATGCAAGTAATTATCGACTTTCTGGT
>JBLNEP010000028.1:0-13508 GCA_050262755.1 Actinomycetota bacterium
TTTACCGAAAAATTGGGTTTAAAGCCCCGTCCTTTCAGGACGGCTTTTCTTGATTTTCTGTCCATGATAGAATGATTTATGTTAAGAGCAACGACGTAAATGCTGGTATTTGAGGCAAAACTTGAGGGCGAAAAACATCAGTACGAAAAGCTAGATGAGGCGATTCGTACTGCACGTTTTGTCCGAAATTCTTGTATCAGATACTGGATGAACAACAAGGGAATTGGGCGATCCGAACTGAGTGCATATTGCAAGGTTCTGGCGCATAAATTTCCTTGGGCAAACAAACTCAACTCTATGGCTCGTCAAGCTTCTGCTGAACGAGCTTGGTCGGCTATCGCTCGGTTCTACGACAACTGCAAGAAGAAAGCTAAGAAGAAAGGTTTTCCACGATTTAAGAACATCAAACAGATGGTTCTGTTGAGTACAAGACCTGTGCATGGAAGCTGTCGGAGGATAGACGGACTATCACTTTCACCGATGGATTCAAAGCTGGAAGCTTCAAGATGTGGGGAACTCGTGACCTGCACTTCTACCAGTTGGAACAAATCAAGCGAGTGCGAGTTGTCCGTCGTGCTGATGGGTACTACGTTCAGTTTGGCCTTGATGTCGAGCGCATTGAGAAGAGAACGCCAACTCAAAAGAATATCGGGTTGGATGTTGGGTTGAGCCACTTCTACACAGACTCGGATGGACAGACTGTTGAGAATCCACAACCTCTCAGGAAGTCTGAGAAAGCTCTTAAACGGTTGGGCAAGAGACTTTCCCGAACTCAAAAAGGTTCTAAGAACAGAGCCAAAGCGAGAAACCGTCTGAGTCGAAAGCACCTGAAGGTAAGCAGGCAGCGTCAAGATTTTGCCGTGAAGTTGGCAAGATGCGTAGTCCAGTCCAACGACTTGGTTGCCTATGAGGACTTGCAGGTGCGAAACATGGTGAAGAATAGGAGGTTGGCAAAATCCATCTCCAATGCGGCGTGGTCGGCATTCCGAGATTGGTTGGAATACTTTGGTAAGGTGTTTGGCGTGGTGACAGTTGCCGTCCCACCCCACTACACCAGCGCCAACTGTTCCAACTGTGGGAAAGTCGTCAAAAAGTCTTTGAGTCAAAGAACACATCATTGTCATCATTGCGGGTTCATATTAGACCGAGATTGGAACGCCGCCATCAATATCCTGGAAATCGCACTCCGTACCGTGGGGCACACGGGAACGTTAAACGTCTCCGGAGACATCGACCTCTGCTTGGGTGAGGAAACTCCTCCAAGTAAGCCGAGTCGTGGAAAGAGAAAGCCCAAGAAGTGATTCTTGGAATCCCCGTGCGTTCACGCCGGGGAGGATGTCAAGCAACTGACAACCCTCAATCAGCTCAAGATTATGGGTTGTTGAGTTAAGATTTCCTCTAGAGTCCTCGACCTTAGCGAGAAGGCTTGGTGGCAAAGGTCAGGGTAGGGTACATCTGTAAGGCTCTTTTTTCCTACCGACTAAAAGCGAGCAAAATAATTGCTGAGACTATGCTAACCCTTGCTGCCAGCCTCCAAGAACAAGTCCGCCAGCGCACCTGGGAACTGCAAGTTCTAAATGAACTCACTGGGCAGTTGCAGTTAACTTGTAACGCTGATGAAATCTGGCTGCTGTGTCTTGCTCGTCTCCCGCAATTAATTCCGGGGGAAGCTTACGCTGCGATCGCACTTCCCAGTCATCAAATTTACCAACAAAGTCCACAGCCTTTAACCAGGGAAGTCAGGAGTGCAATTGAGGAGTACCTGCAAAAGGTGAGCCGAAAAGAGAATTGGGGAAAAGATGGGGAATTAGCAACAGAGGAACCAGGGGAACCAGATGATTCTCAAGTGGTAATCGCTGAGTTAAATTCTGTGCTTGTTGCTCCCTCTCGTTTAGAGGAAAGTCAAGATGGGCTAGGAATATTTTTAGTGGGTGCACAAGCAGATAACTGCTTTAATTTTGAACACTTATGCTTGTTACACACGGTCGCTCAACTCGCAGCAACCGCTGTAATGAACTTAGAGGCTAATAGACAAACGGTCAAGCTCGATCGGCAGAACAATCAAGGAGAATTCCCAGCTAAGAACCAACAGCAGGAAGTTGCGAGCGCAGGTGCTGCTACCGAGCGGACTCCTAGCACCCTACTCACCCATATTTTAGACAGAATTGCCGATGCTTTTTTCGCGGTTGACCTTAATTGGAAGCTAATCTACTTGAATCAAGCAGCCGAGAATCTCTTCTTTAAAACAGCGGAACAACTGCGCGGTCGCAACCTTTGGGAAGAAATGCCCGCAGCAGTCGGCTCTAGCTTTTATTACCAATGCTATCATGCAGTTTCCACAGGCGAGGCAGTCAAATTTGAAGAATTTTACCAACCCCTAAATGCCTGGTTTGAAATCCGGGTCTATCCTTCGATTGAGGGTTTAGCCATTTATTGGCTCGACATCAGCGGTCGCAAGCAAAAAGAATTAGCACTGAGGGCCAGCGAGGAACGGCTAAAAACCATTGTTGCGAATACATCAGATGCCATTCTTATCCTCGATCAATTAGGTCGAGTGCTATTCGTTAATCGTGCTGCTGAATGTTTCTTTGGTCGCTCTACAGAAAACTTGATCGGCACAGAATTTGGTAAACCCATTGCCAATGGCGGAGTCGCAGAATTATTGATTGTTCGCCAACATCGCATCCTCACAGTCGAAATGCGCGTAGCGGAAACTCAATGGGAAGGAGAACCTGCTTATCTGGCATCCCTGCGAGATATTAGTAGTCTTAAAGGAGCAGAGGCGGTCCTACAAAAAATTACAAGACTGCAACAAGCAATTTTTGATAGTGCCAACTGTACGATTATTGCGACTGACCCCAATGGCATCATTCAAACCTTTAATCCCAGCGCTGAAAAACACTTAGGATATACAGCTGAGGAAGTCACAGGGAAAGCCACCCCAGAGATCTTTCACGACCCCAGCGAAATGTGTAAAAGAGCAGCCTCTCTAAGTGCTGAATTGGGATTCAATATCACCCCAGGATTTGAAACTTTTGTTGCTAAAGCTCGCTTAGGAATTCCTGATGAAAATGAGTGGAGCTATATTCGGAAAGATGGGTCTTGCTTTCCCGTGATGCTGTCAGTAACAGCGCTCAAAGATGAGGAGGGGAATATCACCGGTTTTTTGGGAATTGGGAATGATATGACAGCGCGTTATGCAGCCGTGGAAGCGCTACGTCAAAGCCAAGCTCAACTCCAAAAAATTACAGCTAATATACCCGGAATGGTTTATCAATTTTCTTGGCATTCAGATCAAACCATAACATTTGCTTTTGTGAGTGCTGGTTGCCAAGACTTATTTGAAATTGCACCGGAGACAGTTCAACAGGATGCTAAGGCAATTCTAAACTTGCTGTCAGAGAGCGATCGTCAAGCCTTTTTTCACTCAATTACGGTTAGCATTGCTACCTGGGAACCTTGCCGCTGGGAGGGGAAAATTACTACTTCTTCAGGAAAGGTCAAGTGGATTCAAGGTGTCGCTCAGCCAGAGGTACAACCGTCAGGTGAAATCATTTATTATGGTTTATTTGTTGATATTAGCGAGCGCAAACAAGCAGAACTCAAATTACAGCTTTATCAAGAAATATTTTTAAGATCGAATGACGCGATCGCCATCCTCGACCCCCAAGGATATTATCTCGAGCGGAATGATGCCGAGCTAGCTTTGCTAGGGTACACTGAAGCAGAATTAACCGGAAAGACTCCCAGCATTTACATGGGAGAAGAGACATTTGCAACTATTATAGACAGTCTGACCAAAACCGGGCGATATCGAGGAGAAGTGACCTGCTGGAAGGTTTGGGAAATGGGAGTGGTTGAAGTAGATATTTCAGCCTTTTCTGTGTTGAATGACGCTGGGGAAATCCTGTGTTTAGTCAGCGTTAAGCGAGATATCAACGAACGCAAGCAAGCTGAGGATGAACTGAAACTTTACCGAGAAATCTTTTTAAAATCTAATGATGCGATCGCTATCCTTGACGCTGATAGTTTTTTTCTCGAACAAAATCCTGCTCACCAACGATTATTAGGCTACACGAATAGCGAACTAGAAGGAAAAAAATCCCAACTGATGCAAGGAGAGGAATTTTTAGAGGTCCTGCAAACGCTCGCTACAGTTGGTACTTTTAGAGGGGAAGTTATTAATTATACAAAAAATGGCAATCTAGTCCCGATTGATTTATCAGCATTTTCTGTGAAAAATAATGGGGGAGATATTATTTGTTATGTAGGATTTAAACGAGATATTACTGAACGTAAACGCACAGAGGAAGAACGAGAAAAGTTTGTTTTGTTGATCGAAAATAGCAGCGACTTTATTGGGATGGCGACAATGGAGGGACAAGTGCTATTTGTGAATGAAGCCGGTCAGCGGATGGTAGGACTAGAGAATGTATCAGAAGCACTTGCTACAGAAATGATTCATTATATTCCTCTCAGTTTTCAGCAGGAATTGAATCAAGAAATTTTACCAACCGTCATTGCTCAGGGAAAATGGCAAGGAGAAGGACAACTGCAACACTTCCGTAGCGGCAAACTGATCGACGCTTGGATGAATATTTTCCTCATTAAACATCATAAAACTGGTAAACCTCTGTGCTTTGCTACCGTGATTCGCGACATGACTGAACGCAAGCAAGCTGAAAGGTTGTTGCAAGCCTCAGAACAGTTGCTCAGAGAACAAGCAGAAAGAGAACGACTGGTTTCGGCGATCGCTCAGCGAGTCCGCCAGTCTCTTAACCTCACTCAAACTTTGAGTACGGCTGTGCAGGAAGTGCGGCAATTGCTGCAAACTGACCGGACAGTTATTTACTGCTTTGCAGCGGATGGAACTGGAACGGTTGTGGTGGAGTCTGTCGCGGCTTGTTGGATGCCACTTTTAGGAAAAGAGATTGAAGATCATTTTTTTACTCATACTTACATTCCTCTTTATCAATCTGGCAGAATTCGAGCCATTGAAGATATTTACACCGCAGATTTAAATCCTTGCCATATCGATTTGCTAGAACAGCTTCAAGTCCGAGCTCTTTTAGTCGTACCTATTATTATTGGAGAGGAAAATCAGGAGTCAGCAGCAGAAGTGTTAGATTCCGAGTCGCCCTCCCCGATTCAAAATCGGCTGTGGGGATTGTTAATTGCCCACCAGTGCAGTGACTCTCGTGCTTGGACTGCTTCTGAGATCGATTTGTTAAAGCAGTTGAGTGTGCAACTGGCGATCGCAATTCAGCAATCTACCCTCTTCGAGCAGGTTCAAAAGTCACAAGAAGCGGCTCTAGAAGCTTCTCGCATGAAATCTCTATTTTTAGCGAATATGAGCCATGAAATTCGCACTCCTATGAATGGAGTTTTAGGGATGACTGACTTGCTACTAAGAACTCGCCTGACGCCGGAACAATTAGACTTTGTGCAAACCTTGAAAGTTAGTGGTCAAAACTTACTATCTCTCCTAAACGATATTCTCGATTTTTCTAAGCTGGAAGCTGGAGAAATGCGGCTAGAAGTGCTGGATTTTGACTTAAATCTTTGCCTGGATGAGGTATTGGATTTGCTGGCAACACCCGCTCAGAATAAAGGGATCGAGTTGGCTTGTTTAATTAATAGTGATGTGCCACTCCACATTAGGGGTGATGTCGCAAGACTGCGACAAGTCCTCACGAATTTGATCGGAAATGGGATCAAATTTACTGAGGTTGGTGAAGTGGTAATTCATCTCTCTATTAGAAACAACCAAGAAACTCAGAATCCAGGGTTATTAGAAAAGATGTCGAGTGGGAATATTGAGGAAAATCAATTCATTAAAGTCAGCGATCACCAACCAAATTTTCTTCTTTTTCAAGTAACAGATACGGGAATTGGCATTGCACCTGAAGAGCAGGTGAAGCTTTTTCAACCTTTCAATCAAGTTGATGCTTCTATGACAAGGAAGTATGGGGGAACTGGTTTAGGGCTGGCAATTTGTAAACAGTTAGTTGAGTTGATGGGGGGCGAAATTGGTGTAGAAAGTACCCCTAAATCTGGTTCAACTTTTTGGTTTACTCTGCCCTTACTGCCACAAAAATTGCTCCCAAGGGTTAGCAGCGATGAATTCCCTCAGTCTACTGCTCTTTCTGGATTGAAGCTCTTAGTTGTTAACAATCAACCCACTATTTGTAAAGTGATGCAGAAGCTAGCAGCTAGATGGGGGATGGAAGTGGATGAAGTTGAGCGGGGTTGGATGGCAATTATTAAACTACGGAATGCTTTTGAGCAAAATCGCCCTTACGATCTGGCTTTGATTGATATGCAGTTGCCAGAAATGACGGGAAGGACCCTAGAAAGTTTGATGAAAGCTGATGCTACGATGCAGCGCACGAAGTGGATTCTCTTGACTTCAATGAGGCAGCAGAAAGAGGCAAAACGCTTAGTAAGAATGGGATTTTCTGGTTATCTAACGAAACCGATCAAAGCATCAAGACTCTTTGATTGCTTACTGAATGCAGTTGAACACAAAAGGGAAGCTGATCCGGAAAAACCGGAAATTCAAGAGGTAAAGAATTTTAGTGAAATATCTAAAGATTCTGACTCTTTACCAAAGACTAAAGACCTTAAAGTTTTATTAGTAGAAGATACTCCGACTAACCAAAAGGTAAGTTTGAATCAACTTAAAGTTTTGGGTTATGAGGCGGAGATTGCTAATAATGGTCAAGAGGCATTAGCAATGCTCGCGGTTAGGGATTATGATTTAGTGTTCATGGATTGTCAAATGCCTGTGATGGATGGCTACGAAGCGACTAAAGAATTACGTCGCCGGGAAGCTGAAGGTGGAGGACTCAGCCAGAGGGGATGCCAAGAGCAGAAGCCACACCGAAAAACAGTGGTAATTGCGATGACGGCTCATGCTTTAAAGGGCGATCGGGAAAAGTGTTTGGCTGCTGGCATGGATGACTATATTAGTAAACCAATTGTCTTAGAAGAATTGCAAACGCTTGTAGAGCGATGGTCTGGGGAATTAAAAATTTCTAGTAACAGCTTAAACAATGGGGAAGCTGAGGGGAGAAACCAAGAGGCTGTAACATTCAAAAATGCAAAAAAGCCGAAGCGATCGAAGTGGAATCAGCCGAATTATCAGTTTTTAATAGATTGGGAACGCTTGCATAAAATTTCTGGTTCGGATGTAAAATTCGAGCAAGACCTGCTACAAACTTTTGTGAAGGATGCTCGCCAGTATCTAGAAGCAGTTAAAATTGCGACCGCGGCTGAGGATGCGGTAGAGGTGGCTCGCAGGGCTCATCAGCTCAAAGGGGGAAGTGCGATCGCAGCGGTCCGATTCATACCTAATATTGCAGGGAAGCTGGAAACTCTAGCTCAGTCAAACAATTTAGAGGGGGCTGTTGACAGCATCGTTGAACTAGAAATCATTGTGACTGGGGTGGAAGAGTTCATCGCTAACTGGTAATAGATAAAATTTGTATCAATCGCTACAACTAGTGACTGGATGTAGTCATAATATCACACGAAATGTGATAGGTGCCTAGCATACCAAACTCATCTATAAGGATTTACTGAAAGGACATGGCAAATCGCTTCGATCGGCGAAAGTTTCTGCTATACAGTTCTGCGACTGTAGCAACCAGTTTGCTGTTGAAAGCTTGCAAGACTCCAACTCCCACTGGCAGTCCTGAAGCTTCTCCTACATCAACAGCATCTGCGCCTACAGCTACAGGTGCGAGTAGCGGTAACACAATTAAGGTAGGAATTTTACACTCTCTCAGTGGCACGATGGCCATTAGCGAAAAAAGCGTCGTCGATGCGGAACAGTTAGCGATAGAGGAGATTAACAAATCCGGTGGTGTGTTGGGCAAGCAAATTGAAGCGATCGTCGAGGATGGTCAGTCAGATTGGCCAGTTTTTGCTGAGAAAGCTAAAAAATTGATTGACCAAGATAAAGTTGTCACTGTTTTTGGCTGTTGGACTTCTGCTAGTCGCAAAGCAGTGCTACCTGTATTTGAAGCGAAAAATCACATGCTCTGGTATCCCGTGCAATACGAGGGCCAAGAGTGTTCCAAAAACATCTTTTATACAGGAGCTGCTCCGAATCAACAAATTGAACCGGCCGTTGATTGGCTACTCCAAAATAAAGGAAAAAAATTCTTTTTAGTGGGGTCTGACTATGTATTTCCCCGCACAGCTAACACGATTATTAAAGCACAACTAGCTGCTAAAGGGGGTGAAGTAGTTGGAGAAGATTACATTCCTCTGGGAGGGACAGAAGTCACCCCCATTATTACTAAAATTAAGGCAGCTTTACCTGAGGGAGGCGTGATTTTTAATTCCCTGAATGGCGACAGCAATGTAGCTTTCTTTAAGCAATTACAAGGAGCAGGGTTAGGACCAGACAAATATCCAACCATGTCAGTCAGCATTGCTGAAGAAGAAGTCAAAGCGATTGGGGTAGAGTACCTAAAAGGTCACTACGCAGCCTGGAATTATTTTATGACTGTCGATACTCCAGCGAATAAAAAATTTGTGGAGGCTTTCAAGGCAAAATATGGTAAAGACCGGGTCACTAATGACCCGATGGAAGCAGCCTATATTATGGTTTACCTTTGGAAACAGGCAGTCGAAAAAGCAGGAACCGCCGATGATTTAGAAAAAGTACGGGCCGCCGCCGTGGGTCAAACTTTTGAAGCGCCTGAGGGTAAAGTCACCCTGGACGCAAATCACCACATTGCTAAGTTTGTGCGGTTAGGTGAAGTGAGAGAAGACGGTTTGTTTAATATTGCTTATGCAACTCCAGAAGCAGTAAAACCTGTTCCTTGGAATCAGTATGTAGCTGAAACTAAGGGATATTCCTGTGACTGGTCAGATCCAGCAAAAGGCGGTAAATTCAAGATTTAAGCGGGGATAGGGGCAATGATTGAGCGCGGTTTGATTCACCGGGCGCAGGGCGATCGATTGCCCCTATTTAGGTTAAGCGTATCACGAGGAAAAAAGCAGTGATTGGGCTGTTAGATGGTCTTTTTAATGGAATTAGTATTGGTGCAGTTTTGCTCATTGCTGCGCTGGGTCTAGCGATTATCTTTGGGCTGATGGGTGTTATTAATATGGCCCACGGCGAGTTAATGATGCTGGGAGCGTATACAACCTTTGTTGTGCAAAATGCCTTCAAAGGTCTGGGAGATGTCGGCTTTGAATTTTATATTTTTTTTGCCCTTATCCTTGCTTTTTTAGTAGCAGCAGCGATGGGATTAATTCTCGAACGCTGGGTGATTCGCTACCTCTACGGACGACCCCTAGAAACATTACTAGCAACCTGGGGCGTTAGCTTGATTTTACAGCAGTTTGTGCGGAGCGTCAGTTGGGTGCTGGTAATAGGGATTTCCCTATTTTGTTTATTATTTTTTGGCGGGTTGTGGGTCTTGCAAAAGCGCCCGGATTTTGAGCGAGTTCGCAAGGGCATCATCGCAGTGATTCTACCCTTGTCTTTGGGAATTTCATGGATCGCTGGGGTTGTTTTAGGGCAAACTTATCAGTTAGCTGTCACTAAGCCTTGGTTTGGCGCTCAAAATGTTGATGTCACAGCTCCCAAGTGGCTGCGGGCTGGATTACCACTGGGTAATTTTCAACTGCCTTATGCGCGAGTATTTATTATCGTGTTAACAGTTATTTGTTTAGTGGGGATTTATTTATTTTTACAGCGGTCTGTTTGGGGGCTTCGCATTCGGGCTGTGACGCAAAATCGCAGTATGAGTGCTTGCTTGGGAATTCCCACTGAGAAAGTTGATGCGCTGACTTTTGCCCTGGGTTCGGGATTAGCAGGAGTTGCAGGATGTGCAATTAGTTTGCTCGGTTCCGTCGGCCCAAATACGGGTCAAAATTATGTGGTCGATACGTTTATGGTGGTGGTGGTAGGCGGTGTTGGCAAGATCGTGGGGAGCATTGTCGCAGCAATGGCGATCGGAATCGCGAATTATTTGATTGGTTCTGGCACCTTAGCATTAATCCTTACGCCTATTAAGCCTTTGGCAGATTTCTTTACATTTTTTGCGACTACTAGCATGGCAAAGGTCATGGTATTTGCGCTAATTATTGCCTTCCTTCAGGTGCGACCCGGAGGAATTTTCCCACAGAAAGGACGCACAGTGGAAGGATAAGCTGGTCAAAAACTTTGGAATCAGTTTAACGGATCATGCACCCGGAAAAAAGAAGGAAGAATGAACCATGAAGTCTCTAAAAATTATCGGGAGTGAAGAGAAGCGACCCCTACTGATTGAAGGGGCAATTGTGGCTGCGATCGCTCTGATCCTGATCTTCGTGATGCCAGCGATTCTTCCCAGCGTCCGCGTGAACCAGTTAGGCCGATTCTTAGCCCTAGCCATTGCAGCCCTAGGCATTGATTTAATCTGGGGCTATACAGGTTTGCTTAGCTTGGGACATGGTGTATTTTTTGCCCTCGGTGGTTACGCTTTCGCCATGCACTTAAAGTTGCAAATTCCTCCCAGTGCCAGCCTGCAACTGCCTGAATTTATGAGCCTCTATGGCGTTACAGAACTGCCCTGGTTTTGGCAACCCTTTTATTCTTTTCCTTTTACCCTGGCAGCCATGGTAATTTTGCCAGCAATTTTGGGTGGATTTCTGGGTTATTTAGTATTCCGTAACCGCATCCGGGGAGTTTATTTTTCTATTTTGACTCAAGCAGCAACCATCGTTTTTTTTAACTTCTTTAACGGTCAGCAAAAACTGATTAATGGCACCAATGGGTTAACAGATTTTAAAACCTTTTTTGGGATGCCTGTGGGCGAACCACAGATGCAATTTACCTTTTACACTCTGACGATTTTATTTCTCGCGGCTGCTTATGCTCTCTGCCGTTGGCTAACAAGTGGGCGCTTTGGGCGCTTGCTCATTGCAATCCGTGATGATGAAAGTCGGGTACGCTTCTCTGGTTATGACCCCACTGATTTTAAAGTTTTAGTATTTAGTATTTCTGCTGCTTTGGCAGGAATTGCTGGAGCTTTATTTACAGTGCAAACAGGGATTATTTCACCGAAAGCAATGGATATTGCCTTTTCGATTGAAATGGTCATTTGGGTAGCGGTGGGGGGTCGTGCTAGTTTACTGGGGGCTGTAGTTGGTGCAATTCTGGTCAATTTTGCCAAGAGTTTGCTAAGCGAACAATTCCCGGAAGTCTGGCTGTTTTTTCAGGGAGCGCTATTTTTAATCGTAGTGATGGTACTGCCTAATGGTTTAGTAGGATGGCTGCGATCTGAAGGCATAAATCTCATACGCCAGCTTTTAAGAAAGCCGAAGTATGTAACCACCTACCCCAGCCTAGAAGAAGATCCGGAGGTTCAGCATGAACGGGAAGAACTAGAAGGGTGAAAAAGTGTAGTCGGAGAGGATTAGAAAAACTACACTGTCTGCTTTTTAATTTAATTTTTGATTATGAACGAAAAAATTTTAGAGATCGAGAATTTGACGGTAAGCTTCGATGGGTTTAAAGCCCTAAATAACTTGACTTTTAGCATGGATGCGGGTGAATTGCGGGTCATTATTGGTCCGAATGGTGCAGGAAAAACGACATTTTTGGATGTAATTACGGGCAAAGTCCAACCCACAGAAGGACAGGTTTTATTTAAGGGGCGTAATTTGCGACGGTTGTCGGAACATCAAATTGCTCGAATGGGAATTGGTCGTAAATTTCAGACGCCACGAGTTTATTTGAATTTAACGCCACGCGAAAATTTAGAGCTATCCTGTAACCGCAATAAAAATGTTTTTTCAACGCTGTTTCAGCACCCTCCTGCCGCAGAGAAGCGGACAGTAGCGGGTTTGCTAGAAACAATTGGTTTAGTAGCTAAGGCAGATATTCCGGCAGGTTTGCTCTCTCATGGAGAGAAACAATGGTTAGAAATTGGGATGTTATTAGCTCAGTCTCCCGATCTTTTGCTAGTCGATGAACCTGTAGCTGGGTTGACCGATGAAGAAACCCAATTAACCGGAGATTTGCTGATTTCTCTGGCAGAAAGCCATTCTATTTTAGTGATTGAACATGATATGGAGTTTGTGCGACAAATTGCAGAGAAGGTAACAGTGCTGCATCAGGGTTCAGTTCTCTGTGAAGGAACAATGGAAGAAGTACAAGACGATCCGCAGGTGATCGAAGTGTATTTGGGTAAGCCAGAAACTTGAGAAGGAAAATTCACGATTTCGTGAGGCAGTAGGGAGTCCTCTTGAACGGAATCGATAAAAACTAACAAAATTAGCCAGAAATTATTACCAACTACCAAAATATGCTGCAAGTCTCTGATTTAAATGTTTACTATGGTGAAAGCCACATCCTCCGCAACGTAGATTTAAGCGTGTTGGCGGGCAAAATGGTTTGCTTGATTGGTCGTAATGGTGTCGGCAAAACGACGTTATTAAAGACAATTATGGGGCTGCTGAAACCTCGCAGTGGTCACATTAATTTTTGTGGCGAATCGATGGCGTCAAAATCTCCCGATCGGCGGGCAAGGTTAGGGATTGGTTATGTGCCACAAGGTCGCGAAATTATCCCTCGCTTGACGGTGAAGGAAAATTTACTGTTGGGTTTGGAAGCTTTAGGTGACAGGATACCCACGAAAAAACAGGAAATTTCTGATGAAATTTTTGAGCTATTTCCTGTTTTAAAAACGATGCTGTCTCGTATGGGCGGTGATTTGAGTGGGGGGCAGCAGCAACAGTTAGCAATTGCGAGGGCCTTGATGGGGCAGCCGCAATTGCTAGTTTTAGATGAACCAACTGAAGGGATCCAACCTTCCATTATTTTAGAAATTGAAGAAGCTGTCCGTCGCATTGTAGTTTCTAAGGGACTAGCAGTTTTGCTAGTAGAACAGCACTTGCATTTTGTACGACAAGCTGATTGGTACTACGCCATGCAAAAAGGCGGGATTGTGGCATCGGGAAACACCAGCGAACTCAGTGATGAAGTGATTCAGAGATTTTTAGCGGTCTGAATTGCTAGACTGGAAATACAGGTAGCTTGCTGCCAACAAAGGTAGTTACCTCTTGGTAATTACAGTAAATCTACGGTTGTTTTTCAGCGCTCATTCTGACTAAATTGGGGTTAAGACATTAAACCAGGAGTGCATTATGAACAGCGACGCGATCATGGTGAAGAAAGTAATCAAAGGAATTTTAGCCTTTATTGCGATTGTTGGAGCAGTGGGCGCACTGCTGGTACTGGTGCTGTTGGTCGCTTAGTTTTTAGATACAACGAATGGAACAGTTAACGGGAGCAAAATTTTGAGCTGCAACGCTTCTGCACCCTCTATTAATTCCCCTCCCTTTTTGCCGTTGAAGAGTAACGGTTGCAATCAGTCAAGTTAATAAGCTGCTACGCATCTAAATCGAATAAACAGCATTCCCTTTGTTTTTAATTTTTCGTCCCCATTTAATTATAAGTCCTCCTTCATTTAATAATTGATTTAGCAATTCTTTTAATTGTT